>JAFIEK010000012.1 GCA_020832545.1 Pararhodobacter sp.
TTGCGCGCACCCTCCGAGCCGGGGATGTATGAACTGCGCTATATCCTTGACGAGGGCCGCAGCACTTTGGCCAGCGCGCCCATTGAGGTGACCGGGGCTGAAACCTCGATCAGCGGGCCTGACAGCGTGCGGATGGGCGAGCGCTTCACCATCAACTGGTCCGACAATATCGACAGCCGCGATTTTGTCGCCATTGTGCCGATGGGGGCTGATGAGGGCACGCTTGGCACTTCAACCCGCGTGCGCTCTGACTCTTCCGCCGAGTTGCGCGCACCATCTGAGCCGGGGCTTTATGAGCTGCGCTATATCCTTGACGAGGGCCGCAGCACTTTGGCCAGTGCGCCCATCGAAGTGACCGGGGCCGAAACCTCGATCAGCGGGCCTGACAGCGTGCGGATGGGCGAGCAGTTTACCATCAACTGGTCTGACAGTATCGACAGCCGCGATTTTGTCGCCATCGTGCCGATGGGATCTGATGAGGGCACACTCGGCACCTCAACCCGCGTGCGCTCAGGCTCTTCTGCCGAATTGCGCGCACCCTCCGAGCCGGGGATGTATGAACTGCGCTATATCCTTGACGAGGGCCGCAGCACATTGGCCAGTGCGCCCATCGAAGTGACCGCCGCCTCGGTCGAAATCACCGGCCCTGACGAGGTCCGCGCCGGCGACCGGCTGCGCATCTCTTGGTCCGAGACCATCGACAGCCGCGACTTAATCGCCATCGTACCGATGGGCGCGGATGAAGGCACGCTGGGTGACTCAACTCGGACGCGCAGCTCAAACACCGAGCATGACTTTACCGCGCCGGAACAGCCGGGCCTCTATGAAGCGCGCTATGTGCTTGATGAGGGGCGCGGCACGCTGGCCAGCCACAGCTTCGAGGTTCTGCCGGAAACCGCGCCCCTTGATGCCGGGGCCGGGCTGGAGGCACCGGAGCGCGCGACACCGGGCGAAGAGGTGCGCGTGACCTGGACCGCCCCGGCCGCCGATGTTGACCGTCGTATCGTGCTGGCGCGGACCGATCAGCCCTTGTTCAGCTGGATCGAGGCGCAGCCGGTGGGTGATCGTTCGGAAACCGTGTTCACCATGCCGTCCAGTGCAGGGTTCTACGAGTTCCGGCTGCTCGACATCTCTGAACAGGCAGTGATGGGCCGTTCGGTGATCGAGGTTCGCTAAGTCATGACACTACGCCGGAGCGGGCTGATCCCCGCTCCGGACCATTCTTCAAGAAGAGTTCCACGATGATGATACGCATGATGATACCACCGCTCTTCGCAGCAGCGCTTGTCATTGCCCCGGCCGCGCCGGGATCGGCGCAGGATAGCGGTTCTGTCACAATGACCGTCATGGGCGCGCTGACTGCCACGCTGGACGGGGACGCGCGCGAATGGGTGACGATTTCGGGCGAGATGCGCGGAGAGACCGGGGCCAGCGCCAACTGGCAACGCATCGAGATTTCGGTGCCCACTTTCGGCGATACGCTGGGGGCAATGGCTGGCCAGTTGTCGGAGGAAGAGCGCGCACAGGTGCAAGCCCTTGATCAGTTGATGGGTCAGGTGACCGAGCGGGCAATGGGCGGGTTTCAATCCATCAACCTGACGATCAGCGGCCATGATCCGGCCAGCCCCAACATCCTGACCGATCAGGTGCTGGCGCTGGATGTTCACCTCAACAGCGCCGATATCGCACCGGGGACCACCATGGATGCGGATATCACCTATGTCGTCGATGGATCGGGCGGGTTCATTCCGCGGCTGTTCTATACGTCCAGCGATACCGACACCCAGGCGAGCGTGACCTTTGACCGGCTGGACCTGACGCCGGGCGGTGGCCATGCCGAGGGCAGTTTCAGCGCCGAACTGTGCAAGATGGAGGGGGCGAACCTGATCTCTGGCCCCGATCTGTCGGACTGCATCCACGTTGAAGGGCGCTTCGACACCGCGCTGGTGGAAGAAGAGCCCTATCGGAACTGACGCAGTTCCACTGAATCCCGCTGTACTGCAATACGGAGCTGACTGTGCGTGGCAACCTGGCATTCACCCTCGCCCTGATGTCCTCAATGATCCTGGGCGCGCCGCTTGCGGCGCAGCAGACAATCGAGATCCCGCGTGATCAGATCGAGGCATTGCCGGACCTTCCGGTTCCCCAGTTCAATTTCGACCTGTCCACCCCGGAAGGGATGATCAGGTCGATCGAGGAAATCTCGCGCACAGACTGGACCGGAACCTTGCCGGAAAGCGTGTTCGAGATGGTGCGCGGCATGACCCCGATCGAGGCGCATTCCCGCATGGTGTGGGAGATTCAGGCCTCAGGGTCGTGGAATGAAACGCTGTCCGGCACCGGCATGCTGAACGTGATCAAGATGGAGGCGCTGGGGGCCAGCGGGCGGCAGTTTCAGAGCATGCTGGATTCTGATGCGCGCAACTGGCCGTTTCAGGTCTTCGCCTTTGTCCCTGACAGTGCGCCAGAGGTGACGCGCTACAGCTTTTCCGGCACTGGCAGCGGTATGGGTTCAGGTGGCACCGGGGTTGGCGCGATCACCAACCATATGTTCCAGCGCGAACGCCTTGTCGGTTATGCCACGCCGCTGGGCATGCGCACGCCGGGGTTCAGCGAGCTTGAGGACGACTATCTGTATACCGAGGTCGATGGCGGCTTTGTCCGCATCGATACCCGCCACGGCACCTACCGGCTGAGCTTTGGCGCGCGGGTCGTTGAATACCACAGCGATGGCCGCCGCCCCACCGGAAACGTGGGCAGCATCAGCGGCTGGATCTGCGAGGAGGCAGCCTATGAGGCGGACCCGGACAGTTGCCTCTATGACCCGCTGGAGCTGATCGAGGTCACGCCGGAAAGCCAGCGCGAGAATGTTAATTACGAGAACCCGCAGATCACCTTCACCTTCAGCGACCCGGTCGATCTGTCCAGCCTTGAAGACGCCTTCACCCTGCACACCCACGGCCCCACCAATGCCCGGATCGAGGTTGAGGGCGAGATCGTGCAGCGCGGGGACATGGAATATGCCTTCATCCCCGAAGACCCCCTCTTTGACGCCACCCGCTATGAGGCCCGGCTGACCGGCGGGCCGGATGGCGTGGTCTCACGCGATGGCGAGGAGTTTCTTGAAGACGGGCGCACATGGCGGTTCTCCACGCTCGTCAACCCCGAGGGCGGGGCGATGGACGATGACGAACAGATCACGCTCGAAGCCTTTCAGACGATGCGCGATGCACCGCTGATCACCGACAAGCCTGCCTTGCTGCGCGCCACTCCGCGCTGGAATCATCGCGATGATGTCCACCCGGACTGGCGGGTGAATGACTTCCCCGCGACGTTAGAGCCGAACATCGCCTCGCTGCGCACGGTTGCCCAACGAGGGTTGCCTGTGGATGGCGAGGGCGTTTTGCGCATTCGTCACGAGGACGAATTCACCGATCACGACCGGCGCATGGCCGTGGATACCGTCAACCTGTTTGGATGGTTGCCCAGTTGGTCGGCAGACGGGATGGAGGTCACGCTGCGCATTCTGCCCCATGACCCCTGGCCCGAGCCACTGGAAGAAACCATGTTCGACGGTGAGGAGCGCTTTCTGACCTGGGGCACACAGGCGCCCACACTGCGTCTGCGCTATGTGTTTCTTGAGGCCGGCTCCTGGTCAGATGGCGTGCCCCCGGCAGATCGCGCACATGCGATTGCCGCCCTTCGTGATGCGGAAGAGCTGTCCACGCAGTTGTTCCCCGTCCTGTCATCGCATTTCACGCCCCTGCGCGTGCCCGGTGTCGATGGCACCATTACCCGCGAGTTCCTCTTCATGGATTTCGACGAGACCGAGGTCGGCGCCTACTCCAGGACTTGGCGCAGCGCAGTCTGGGATCTGAATGCGCTCTTCGGAACCAATATCCTGTGGGAATCTGACGCACGCGCGGTACAGGCCATCCGTCGCGCCGCCGAGCGCCTGCGCTGGCTGATGAACCTGCACCGCGAACAAGGCGATGTCATCCTGCTTCTGTATCCGTTCGACATTGCGCAGATCGGTCGGGCAACGTCATTGGGCGACTTTTTTGAACCGCATCAGATGGATCGTGGTATCGGCATGGCGATTGACACCGGTATCGAGGCAGACACCCTGGCCATGGGAATCGTGCATGAGCTGGGTCATGCCTTCGGCCTGCACCACAACCCCGGTCATTTCAGCGAATACGGCCATATCCATCCCAGCACCCATCATGACCCCTCTATCGAAGGGTTCCGCCTTGCGCTGGACGGCAGCCACGGCTGGAACAAATCTGCCGAGGATGGCAATGCCGAAGTGCAGGGGGTTCTGGCCCCCCTGATGTGGCCCTCGGTGACACCGACCAGCTGGATCTGGCTCAACGAGAGCGAGTATATTCAGCTCATGCGCAGCTTTGCCACAGCCCCGGGGGTGCGGTTCTTCGGAACCTTGCTTCGTGATGCCAGCCCGATCCAGTTGGCCTCGGCCGAGCGCCCGGACCCGGCGATGATCGCACGGCTGATCGCCGGGGACCGCCCAGGGCCAGAGCAGCTTGCCGTTCTGGGCGCATTGCACCCTGACGGGCTGGATGCCAGCATCGACCACGTAGCGCGCACCCATGTGTCGCATCAGGCCCCGGTGGGGGACTATACGGCCGAATTGCGCAACGCCGCCGGTGAGGCCCTGTTTGCCACGCGGTTCCAGCCCGTGCCCCTCCCGGCCCCGCATGATGACGGCTATCACAACATGCACTCGCATGACGCGACGCCGGAAATTGCGGTTCATTCCGATGCGCACGACCCCGATGATCCCGCATGGTGGCAGGATTTCGCGCTGACCCTGCCCTATCACCCAGAGGCCACGGACCTCATCATCCGGCGCGGTGACAACGTCCTTGCCGCCCTGACCATGCCTGAGGCCGCGCCGGTGGTCGAACCCGATGCCGAGGTGCTGGATCTGCGCACAGGTCCGGCGGAGCTGAACTGGCACCTGCATGGACACCGGCCCCGGGTTGATCTGCAATACAGCCCCGATGCCGAGACCGGTTGGGACTTCCTGCTGATCGATCAACTGGTGACCGGCGTGCGGATTGACCCGGCGGCCCTGCCCGTGGGGCCTGCGCCAACGCTGCGCCTGACCGTCCGCGACGGGCTGACGCAAACCAGCGTGACAATCCCGGTGTTGCTGGAGCGCGCGCCAGAACCCGTCCTTGTCACCGCAACGCCGATTGCCGCGCGTTTTGACCGGGCAGTTGCGCAAGGCAGCCTGGAGCATATCGCGCTTCTTGGCCCCGATGGCGCGGTCGGCTACCGCGCGGCGCTGTCGCCGGATGGCAGGCAGCTGTCGATCTGGCCGGACCAGCCGCTGGAACCTGACACAGCGTATATCGCGCGCCTTCAGCCGGGCTTTGCGGATCGCTTTGGCAACCAGCTTTCTCAGGCGTTCGACTGGGAGGTTTCGGCGCCCGCGCCCGCCGCGCAGGAGTAAGCTCAGTCGCCCGGCAGGCCCCGTTCAGCGCCGTTTGCCGCGCGGGTGTTCGATCTTGTTGCCGCGCGGGCCGGTCTGGACCGGGGTATTGGCCAGATTTTCCGCATTGAGCTTGCGCCAACGCTCCAGCCGTTCGGCGGACAAGTGACCCGCCGCAACTGCTGCACGCACTGCGCAGCCCGGTTCATGCGCATGGGTGCAATCGCGGAACCGGCAGTTCGGGGCCAGTTCGGTGATCTCGGCAAAGAGCGTCTCCAGCCCCCCGGCGACATCGCTGACATGCAGCGTCCGCATGCCCGGCGTATCGATCGCGCAGCCGCCGCCCTGAATGGCATGCAGCGAGCGCGCGGTTGTCGTATGCCGCCCCTTGGCGTCATTCTCACGGATGCCGCCGGTCGCCTGCGCGGCATCGGGGGCCTTGTCGGCGAGCGTGTTCAGAAGCGTTGATTTGCCCACGCCGGATGAGCCGACGAGGGCCACGGTCTGCCCCGGCCCGCACCACGGCGCGAGGACAGCGGCGGCCTCGGGCGCTTTGGCATTCAACGCGACCACCTCAAGCCCGCGCTGCAAGGCCCGGGCCTGTTCCAGATAAGTGGTGGCGTCCACCACCTGATCGATCCTGGTCAGCACGATCACCGGCCTGGTCCCGGCCTCATTGGCGAGCGCCAGATAGCGCTCAAGTCGCGCGGCATTGAAATCGTCGTTGCACGAGGTGACGATGAAGAGCGTATCGACATTGGCGGCGATCAGTTGCGGGGCGTGCCCCCCTTCCGTCCGGCGGCGCAGCAGGGTCTTGCGCGCCAGCTTGCGGGTGGCCACCCGGTTGGCGGGGTCCATCAGCACCCAGTCACCGACCGCAAAATCCGCCGTATTGCCCTGCGCGCCCAGCCGGATCTGCCCGGTTTCGGTTTCTGCCACCAGCCGCGAGCGATGGACCGAGGCGATACGCACCGGCACCAGCCCGGCGTCATCAGGGCCAAGCTGTTCGGCAAAGAACCCGGTCCAGCCGAGGCTTTCCAGAAAAGGTGAGGTCATGGGCGCGTCCTGTGTCACGCTCTTTGCATGGCGGCAGGCCCGGCCGGATGCAAGCCTTTCCCGTCACCCAAGCGCTACATTCGCGCGCGCAAGCCCCCTGCTAGCCGATGTGTCGCCCCGCCGGTCAGAGCCCTTTGGCACGGTAGCTGGCGGCGACACGGCTGATGGCAACGATAAAGGCCGCCGTGCGCAGATCAGGCACATCGTCGCGCGTGCGCCAAACCTCGCTCATCGCCTGATAGGCCGTGCGCATGGTGTCATCGAGGCCCGAGCGCACCAGTTGCAGCTCGTCCGCGCCTTGCAGATACCGGTTCTTGAAGTCCGGTTTCAGCTCCCAGCCAAGGCCCCGGTCTGCTGACAGCCGCTCCAGTTCTTCAATCAGAAGCAGCGCATGCGCCTCTTCGTTGCGCCGCTGCATGCGGCCAAAGCGAATATGGCTGAGGTTCTTGACCCATTCGAAATACGACACCGTGACACCGCCGGCATTGGCATACATGTCCGGAATGATCACCGTGCCCTTGCCACGCAGGATCTCGTCCGCGCCAGCGGTCACCGGGCCATTCGCGGCCTCGATGATCAGCGGCGCCCGGATGCGACCGGCGTTGCCCATATTGATCACAGCCTCCAGCGCCGCCGGGATCAGGATTTCGCATTCATCCTCCAGCGCCTCGATACCGCGTTCCTCATAGGTGCCGCCGGGGAAGTCGCGCACACCGCCGTTCTGAGCGATCCAGTCGCGCAGGGCTTCGATATCCAGCCCCTCGGCGTTGCGGACCACGCCGTCACGCTCAATCACCGTGATGATCGCGCAGCCATCTTCCTCGGACAGGAACTTCGCCGCGTGATAGCCCACATTGCCCAAGCCCTGCACCACCACGCGCTTGCCCGACAACTTGCCCGAAAGCCCAGCCCTTTTTACATCCTCGGGGTGGCGGAAGAACTCGCGCAGCGCGTATTGCACGCCGCGTCCCGTGGCTTCGACCCGGCCCTTGATGCCGCCCGCGTTGAGCGGTTTGCCGGTGACGCAGGCGCGGGCGTTGATGTCGGTTGTGTTCATCCGCGTATACTGATCGGCGATCCAGGCCATTTCACGCTCACCCGTTCCCATGTCCGGGGCGGGCACGTTCTGCGCCGGATGGATCAGGTCGCGCTTGGCCAGTTCATAAGCAAAGCGGCGGGTGATCTGTTCCAGCTCATGCTCTTCATAAAGACGCGGATCAATGCACAGCCCGCCCTTGGAGCCACCGAAAGGCGTTTCGACAAGGGCGCATTTGTAGGTCATCAGCGCCGCCAGTGCCTCAACCTCGTCCTGGTTGACGACGGGCGCGTAGCGGATCCCGCCCTTGACCGGTTCCATATGCTCAGAATGAACCGAGCGGTAGCCGACAAATGTTTCAATCCGGCCCCGCAGGCGCACGCCAAAGCGCACTGTATAGGTGGCGTTGCAGACCCGTATCTTTTCGGCAAGACCGGGCGACAGATCCATCAGGGCCACGGCCCGGTTGAACATGATATCGACATTCTCGCGAAAGCTCGGTTCGTTGTGTTGAAGCATTGTATCACCTTTGCCCGGGCGGCCTGCATGCCGCTGATAACTGGTCTAAGTCCTGTGACAGTTTGACGCTAGCTCATTTTATGTGCAGTTTCAAAACCTGCGCTTCTGTCCCCTCGCATATTTTTTTGCCGCACCTGTGCGAGGCCGTAGGCGGGGGCAGAACGGTGCGGGTCAAAACGGCCCGAATGGCCACAGTTTTGCACCAATCGCGCCCTAAATAGACCACGCCACATCTTAAGATGTCGTGACGGAGCGCGCTCATTTCTGCGTCTTCTATCTGTGTGAGTGGGAATGGCGATGCCTGGAAGACAAACCAAAATCACTGCGTCCCTTTCGCTGGCCCGGCTGCGCGCCTTTGCCCGGCGCGCGGATGGCTCGCTGGCGATCTTTTCGCTGTTTCTGTTCGTCGGCCTTGTGCTGATGGCGGCAGTCGGCATCGATATCATGCGATATGAGCAGGAGCGCATGCGCCTTCAGGGGGCGACCGACCGGGCGGTGCTGGCGGCAACCTCGCTGCGCCAGACGCAGGATGTGGAAACCGTGATCCGCGACTATCTGGCGCGCGAAAACCTGGAACATCTGATTCATACGATCGAAACCGATCAGGGCATCAACTTTCGCGAGGCGCGGGTCACCACCCGTGGCTCGGTGCCCACCCTGTTGATGCATATGGTCGGCATCGACCAACTGGCGATGGAGGTGATCTCTGCCGCCGAGGAACGGGTGCCCAATCTTGAAATCTCGCTTGTGGTGGACCTGTCGGGGTCAATGAACAACTTTAACCGGCTGGAGAACCTTCAGGTTGCAGCCGAAGAATTCATCGAAACCATCTTCGGGGCCTCGGAGGAGGGCAGCACATCCATGTCGCTGATCCCCTATACCGGGCAGGTCAACGCCGGGCCAGCCATTCTGGACCATTACGACGTGCTGCACCGGCAGGAATATTCGCATTGCATCGACTTTGACGCCGCGCATTACACCACCACGGCGCTGCCCACCGGCAGCACGCTGACCGGGGCAGGCCATGGCTTTCCGTGGGAATCGCCGCCCTATACCGGCTACTACAACGCCAGCAACCCGCTGGTAGCCGGGTTCTATGATTGCCCGGTTGCGCCCGGCAATGCGGGCCTTGAGATCGTGCCCTTCAGCACCGATCCCCAGCTGCTGATCAACCGGGTGCGCGCGATGCGGGCGCTTGGCGCGACATCGATCGAGATCGGTATGCGCTGGGGTGTTGCGCTGGTTGACCCCAGTGTACAGCCGATGGCGGCGGCGATGGCGGCGGCCGGCGAGATCCCCGGCACTCTGGCCGACCGCCCTGCCCCGCACGGCGATCCTGAGACCATGAAGATCGTGGTGCTGATGACCGATGGCGAGAATTTCGAGGAGCGGCGGTTGACGAATGCGGTACGCTCTGGCCCCTCACCGGTGTGGCGAAACACCAACGATAATTCGCTGGGCACCTATTCGCTCTACAATCCCTCAACCAACCGCTACTGGCACCGGCGTGACGGGTACTGGCATGCGTACCCCTGGGGCGGGTCAGGTCAGAACTGCACAACGTCCTGCGTGGCCACCAACTGGTGGGGCCAGTGCACAAGCTCGATCGAAACATCGTGCCAATCCATCAGCTTTGGCAATTCCCGCCAGTTGGACTGGCCTGAGCTGTTCAACCGCACGCAGATGTACTGGGCCGCGCGGCAGATCTTTGCCCCGGCCAACGGCGGAACCAACACGCAGCAGAACAACTATGCGCGCAACCTGACGCTGAGCTGGCAGAATATCGTGCCCATGAGCACCAAGGATCAGCGTCTTCAGCAGATCTGCAATGCCGCGCGCGAGGCCGGGATCACCGTGTTCTCGGTTGCCTTCGAGGCCGATACCGGCGGGATCAACGGGTTGCGGCAATGCGCCACGACGCCTGCGCATTTCTTTGATGTCGAGGGGGTGGAGATCTCCGAGGCCTTCCGTGCAATCGCTTCGCATATCCGCCAGCTGAGGCTGACCGAATGAGCGCGCGTATCCTCACCTGCGGCAAACCCGCCACCCGCCGCCACTTCCTGCGCCGCTTCTTTCGCCGTGAGACCGGCAGCGCGACGATTGAGTTTGCGATCTTCGTGCCCGTTGTCATGATGATCCTGTTCGCCGGGATCGAGGCGGGGATAATCACCGCACGGCAGGCTATGCTGGAGCGCGGTATGGAATCGACCATGCGCGCGCTGCGGCTGGGCCGGATTCAGCCGGTGACGCTGGACAGCCTGCGCGAAAACGTCTGCAACAATTCTGTCATGCTGACGAACTGCCGAGAGAATCTGCTGATCGAATTGCGGCGGCTGGATCCGAACAATGTCGCGCTGCCCGCCGGCAACGCGCCCTGCGTCAACCGCTCGGAAGAAACCGTGCCTGCGGTCAGCCTGACGCCGGGGGTGGAGCATGACCTGATGCTGGTCCGGCTGTGCCTGATCGTCGACCCGCTGTTTCCGACGTCAGGCCACGGGCTGGGGCTGCCGCTGGACGAGTCAGGCGGGTTCCGGATGACCGCCGCTTCGGTCTATGTCAATGAACCACGCTAGGGGCAGGCTCATGCGAACACAAAACACCCCCCGCCCTGCCGCCACATGGCTGCGCACGTTGCACGGCTGGCTTGCCGATACGCGCGGCGCGCTCACCCTTGAAGCGGTGATCGTGGTGCCCGTTCTGATCATGTCCTTTCTGGCGCTTCTGATCTTTTATGACGCCTTTCGCATGCAGAAGGTCAATGTGACGGCCAGCTACACGCTGTCGGACCTGATCTCGCGCAAGGTGGACCCGGTCACCCCCGGCTATCTGGAGGGGCTGCACAACATCTATGACTATATCACCCGCGCCACCCATCCCACCAGCCTGCGGGTGTCCAGCGTCTACTGGAACGTGCTGGAAGAGGAATATCAGGTCGTCTGGTCGTATGGAACGCGCAATGGCACGCCGCTGAGCTCCGCAGAACTCAACGAAGCCGCCGATCGACTGCCGATCATCCCGCGTGCCGATACGGTGATCCTGATGGAAGCGCGGATGCACTACAGCGCTCCGATCGTCGAGTCGCTCGGCAACCAGACCTTCGCGCATTTTGTCGTGACCCGCCCGCGTTTCGCGCCGCAGATCGTCTTTTTGCCGGATAGCGGCGGGCAGATCGCGCTGACCCCCTGCCAGCAGGGGCATGTCGCCTGCGGCTGGTAAGAGTGCCTTGGTGCCGCGCAAGCGGCGCGATCAGGGTGTGACGGCCTTGCGGACCATATCAACATGGATGTCTTCTACCCGGTCACGGCTTAACCGCCCGCCCTCGCGAAACCAGGTATTGACCCCGTTGAGCATGGCAATGATCGCCAGCGCCGCCAGCTTGCTGTCAGGCAAAACCATACTGCCCTCGGCCTGACCAGCGCGCAAAATCGTCTCCAGCTCGGTTTCATACTGGCGGCGCAGCCCCTCGATCACCGCGAAATTATCGGGCGTAAGGTTGCGCAGTTCCATGTATGAGATGAAGACCGCGTCCCGGCGTGCGGCGTGAAAGCGGATATGAAAGCGCGCGAAATGCTCCAGCCGGTCCAGCGCGGTCTGCGGGTTCGCGCCCTGCCCGGCCTTGGCAAGACTGTCCTGCCAGGCAGTCAGCAAAGCCTCCATATGGTCGCGCATCAGATCAAACAGCAGGCTCTGCTTGTCATCGATATAAAGATACAGCGCCCCGGCTTGCACCCCAATCTCGGCCGCGATCTGGCGCATCGACACGGCAGCAAAGCCATGACGCGCAAACAAGATCAGCGCCGCGTCGCGCAGACGCGGGCCGGTGATTTCTGCGCGGGAACCGGGTTTTCGGGCCATGGCGCAGCATGGAATGAACGAGCGTTCAATTCAAGCCCTGATCCCGTGACAGAAACCCTGTCAGGACCCGTGTCTGCGCCCGTGTCTGCGCCCATGTCTGCGCCCGAGCCGATGAAACCGCTTTTCTCGCCGCCGCACCCGGCCTAAAGTGCCCCAGCCGCAACCGGAACACCGCCATGCCCGCCACGTCACACACCGCCGCCCCCAGCCGCTCATCGCGCCGGAATGTTACGGCTCTGGCGATTCCGGCACAGGTGATTCCGGCACTGGGCATGGCGCTTTCACTTGCGCTGGCCGCCTGCTCACCCGCCACTGATGACCTCACCCCGCGCCTGCTGAGCCCGCAAGAGCTGCACAGCGCCACTGAGAGCGCGCGGACCGCCGCACCCGCCCCCGCCGGCGCATTGGAATCCCGCGCCGCCGCGCTGCGCGCCCGCGCCGCCGCGCAGCGCAGCCAGACCGGGGCTGCACCTGAAAATGACGATCTGCGCCGCCGCGCGCAGCGTCTGGCCCCCGCGCAGCAATAAACGGCGGCAAGTGGCGGGCAGGACGCATTGCACCCGCCCCGCTGACAGGCTAACTGTTTCGCGAACACGCGCGTGCGGCTGAACCGGGTTGCGCGCCGTCGCAGCCGGAGAACCTTGATGAATACCCCCCTCCGCCTTGGCATCGCCGGTCTGGGCACCGTCGGTATTGGCGTCGTGAAGATTGTGCAGACACATGGCGAAATGCTTGCCCGGCGCGCCGGGCGCGCGATCGAGATTGTCGCCGTTTCGGCCAGTTCGCGCACCAAGAAACGCAGCGCCGATATCTCGGCCTACGCTTGGGAGGATGACCCGGTCGCGCTGGGTCGGCGCGATGATGTCGATCTGGTGCTTGAGCTGATTGGCGGCGAGAACGGCACCGCCAAGGCGCTGGCAGAAACCGCGATTGCCAATGGCAAGGATGTGGTCACCGCCAACAAGGCGCTTCTGGCCCATCACGGCCATGCGCTGGCGCTGGCGGCGGAAGCGCAGGGCCGGGCGCTGCGATTTGAAGCGGCGGTGGCTGGGGGTATCCCGGTGATCAAGGCGCTGACCGAGGGGCTGGCAGGGAACCGGATCGAGCGGGTGATGGGGGTTATGAACGGCACCTGCAACTATATCCTGACCCGGATGGAGGCGACCGGACAGGGCTATAACGCGCTCTTTGAAGAATGTGCGCGGCTGGGCTTTCTGGAGGCCGACCCCAACCTTGATGTCGGCGGGATCGATGCGGGCCACAAGCTCAGCCTGCTGGCTGCCATCGCCTTTGGCACGCAAGTGAAGTTCAGCGCAGTGGAGCTGCAAGGCATCACCGATATCTCGCTCGATGATATCCGGCTGGCACGAGACATGGGCTTTTCCATCAAACTGCTGGGCGTCGCACAGATGACCGGGCGCGGGCTGGAGCAGCGCATGACGCCCTGTCTGGTGCCCGAAGCCCACCCGCTGGGCCAGTTGGACGGCGGCACCAATATGGTGGTGATCGAGGGCGACAGCGTCGGCCAGATTGTGCTGCGCGGCGCGGGCGCGGGCGAAGGCCCCACCGCCAGCGCAGTGATGGGCGATGTGATCGACATCGCCCGTGGCTTCCGCCTGCCCACCTTTGGCGCGCCCGCCGACACGCTGATCGAAGCACCCGCCGCCGTGGTCTCATCCGCCGCACCCTGGTATCTGCGCATGGTGCTCTTGGACAAGCCCGGCGCGCTGGCCAAGATCGCCACCGCACTGGGCGATGCCGGGATCTCGATCGACCGGATGCGGCAATATTCGCATGATGGCGCGCATGCGCCGGTGCTGATTGTCACCCACAAGGCCGCCAGCGACGATATCCGCCATGCTCTGGACCGGTTTGCCGCCACCGGCGTGCTGGTGGAAGAGCCGGTGGCGATGCGGATCGAAGAGGTCTGAGCGCGCCGCGTCTGGCCCGTGTCGGAGGGGGGGGGGGGGGGGGGGGGGGGGGGGGGGGGGGGGGGGGGGGGGGGGCCGCGCGCGGGGGCGCGCGGGGCGGGGGGGGGGGGGGGGGGGGGGGGGGCGCCCCCCCCCCCCACCCCCGGGGATATTTTCGGACACAAAATGAAGCCTCCGGGCCGCGTCTGGCCCTGGCCTGCAGACTTGGCGGCGCCAGTGCGATTGGTTAGAAGGTGTCGAGCCGTTCGCTGAAAGGACCATGCGATGCCCGAAATGCCCGAGTTTCATGACCGGTTGCTGTCACTGGGACTGGCCCGCGTGTCCGAGGCGGCCGCTTTGGCCTCGGCCGATTTTGTCGGACGCGGCGACGAGAAAGCCGCCGATCAGGCCGCCGTCAATGCGATGCGCGAGCAGTTGAACATGCTCGATATCAATGGCGTCGTGGTGATCGGCGAGGGCGAGCGTGATGAGGCGCCGATGCTGTTCATCGGCGAGGAGGTCGGCAACGGCAATGGCCCCGCGGTGGACATTGCGCTAGACCCGCTGGAGGGCACCACGCTGACCGCCAAGGACATGCCCAACGCACTGACCGTGATCGCCATGGCCCCGCGCGGCACGCTGTTGCATGCGCCCGATGTCTACATGGACAAGCTGGCGATCGGCCCCGGATTTGCCCCCGACACCGTGACGCTGGACATGCCCCCCGCCGAGCGGGTGCGCGCGCTGGCTTGTGCCAAGGGCTGCCGCAATGAAGATATCACCGTGTGCATTCTGGAGCGTCCGCGCCATGAAAACCTGATCCGGGATGTGCGCTCGACCGGGGCCGCGATCCGGCTGATCACCGATGGGGATGTGGCGGGCGTGATCCATTGCGCCGAAGCCGAGATGACGGGTATCGACATGTATATGGGCTCTGGCGGCGCGCCCGAGGGGGTGCTGGCCGCCGCCGCGTTGAAGTGTATGGGCGGGCAGATCTATGGCCGGCTGGAGTTTTACAACGACGATGAACGCGCCCGCGCCGCAAAAGCCGGGATCACCGACCTGACCCGGGTCTATACGCGCGATGATATGGTCACCGCGGATGTGATCTTTGCCGCGACCGGGGTCACCGACGGCTCGATCCTGTCAGGCATGAAGCGCGAGCCCGGCTGGCTGACCACCGAGACGCTGCTGATGCGCTCAAAGACCCACTCGGTGCGCCGCATGACCTATCGAACGCCGGTGAAATGAGCGCGGGCATCGCCGATTATCTGGGCATCGCGCGATCGCTGACCGGGCGGCGCTGGGTCGGCCCCGGTCTGGAGCACGAGCGCCAGGCCGAGGCACTGGCGCAGGCCACCCGCCTGCCGCCCGCGCTTTGCGCGGTGCTGGCACGCCGCGCTGTCACCCCTGATCAGGCGGCAGATTTTCTGGCCCCCTCGCTGCGCGCGCTGCTGCCTGACCCGATGACCCTGCGCGACATGGAACCGGCAGCCGAGCGGCTGTTGTCAGCGCTGAAACGGCGCGAAAAGATCGCCGTTTTTGCCGATTACGATGTCGATGGCGGGGCCTCGGCCGCGCTGATGCTGACCTGGCTGCGCGCGATGGGACATGATGCGACCCTCTATATCCCGGACCGAATTGAAGAGGGCTATGGCCCCAATGATGCCGCCATGGCCGCGCTGGCGCAAGACCACGCGCTGATCGTCTGTGTGGATTGCGGCACCCTCAGCCACGGCCCGATTGCGGCAGCCAAAGGGGCGGATGTGGTGGTGCTGGACCACCATCTGGGGTCTGAAACGCTGCCCGCCGCGCTGGCCGTGGTCAACCCCAACCGACAGGACGAGCCCGGTGATCTGGGCCATCTGTGTGCCGCAGGGGTGGTCTTTCTGCTGCTGGTAGAGCTGAACCGCAGGCTGCGCGGGCAAGGCACCCAGGGCCCGGACCTGATGGCCATGCTGGACCTTGTGGCACTGGCCACGGTCGCCGATGTCGCACCGCTGATCGGTGTCAACCGGGCGTTCGTGCGACAGGGACTGAAGGTCATGGGCGCGCGCCAGCGCCCCGGCCTGCGCGCGCTGGCCGATGTGGCACGTATAGATCAGGCCCCCAGCCCCTATCATCTGGGGTTCGTTCTGGGCCCGCGTGTCAATGCCGGGGGCCGGATCGGCGCCGCCGATCTGGGCGCGCGGCTTCTGTCGACCACCAGTGCCGCCGAGGCGCTGCAACTGGCGCAGCAACTGGATGCGCTCAATGAAGAACGCCGCGCTGTCGAGGCGCTGGTGCGCGAAGAAGCGCTGGCACAGGCAGAGCGACGCGGCGTGGACGGCCCGCTGGTCTGGGCGGCGGGCGAAGGCTGGCACCCCGGCGTGATCGGCATTGTCGCCGCGCGCCTGAAAGAGGCCACCAACCGCCCCGCCGTGGTCATCGCGCTCGATGGGGCCGAGGGCAAGGGCTCGGGCCGTTCGGTCAGCGGGGTTGATCTGGGGGCCTCGGTGCAGCGGTTGGCGGCGGAGGGATTACTGGTGAAGGGCGGCGGGCACCGGATGGCCGCCGGGCTGACGGTGGTCACCGACCGGCTAGAGGAGGCGATGTCACGTCTGTCCGAACTTCTGGCGCGGCAGGGCGCGGGCCTGGGCGGGGCCGCGGATCTGCGGCTGGACGGGCTGATGATGCCCGGAGCCGCCACGCCCGAGCTGATCGAGGCGCTGGACCAGGCAGGACCCTTCGGGCAGGCCGCCCCTGCCCCGCGTTTTGTGTTTCCGTCGATGCGGATCACCAGCGCCCGGCGGATCGGCACCAACCACCTGCGGCTGCGCTTTGGCGACACCGGCGGCCCGCAACTGGAGGGCGTGGCCTTCGGGGCCTTCGACACGCCCCTTGGCCCGGCACTGGAGCAGACCGGGCGCGGGCTGTTTCACCTTGCCGGACGGCTGGAAATCAACAGCTACGGGGGCCGCAACACGGTGCAACTGCGCCTTGATGACGCCGCCCCGGCCTGATTTTCCGACCCCGCCGGAAGCCGTTGCCGGGCGGCGGAAAAAATCACCGCGCGAGCGTCAAAACCCCCTTGCGCCCGCAACGCCGCTGGCCTAAACACCGCCTCACGCCAAACGCGGCCCGTTCGTCTATCGGTTAGGACGCCAGGTTTTCAACCTGGAAAGAGGGGTTCGATTCCCCTACGGGCTGCCATTTGTCCAACATTGCTGTAAGTTTGAATATCTTGCGGACGGCTTGTAGACTCGCTCACAGGTCGCGTTCAGGCGAATGTTGTTCGACTCTCCGCCTGTAACTCCTGCCTATACGCAAGAATGCAAAACGCGCCGTCCCGGCCTGACATCAACCCTCTACTCGCGCCCGCCAGTCAAAGCGCGGCGGTATGGGACTGTGTTCTTGGCACGCTCCAGTCCGACGCCGATAACCGGCACCCCGCTCACTAAGAAACGCCGCAGACGGGCCGCGTCAACGTCGAAGCTTTCCCAGCGCTACACTGCACCGTCATTCCGCCAGTGCCTCGGCCAGATCGGTGGCAAAGTCATGCGGTAGTGACGCTGTGCCCACGTCGGGCGAGGAAAGCCGTCTTGAGGTCCTCCGCGCCAAGATTGCGTTCCAACATGCCCCTCTGCGCATCCAGCCGCAGGCGCTCTGGATGCTCGACAAGATGAGGCACATAAGCACTGAGGAAGACAACTGCCGGGCCACCTTCATGATCGGTATGATCTGCGAAGATCGTTTCCGGCATATCGACAACGTCGCCCCAGCCTCGCAGAAGAAGGGCGGCGAAAATCGCCTCCTTGTCTTCTCGTCCTCAGACAAGCTCAGCCATTGATCTGCTGCGTCGTCTTTTGTCCCATGCGGTGGGCGGCCTTTGCCGCCGCGTGCCGCGACAGAAACCGGCTGCCGAATGCCATGATCGCGTTGATGCGACCGGCCACGACGCCGGACTTGCCCGCGAACAGGGCATCGAGCCCTATTCGGGCAACCTCTTCTGGGGCCAACATCGTGCGCCGCAGGCCGGGAGGGGTCTGAAAGCCCGAGGCCGCATTGAAGCCGGTATCCATCAGGCCGGGCGTCAGAACCGTGACAATAACCTTCGGCGCCAGCTCGACATGCACCGCCTCGCCGAACGACAGGGCATAGGCTTTGGCCGCGCCATAGGCGGCCATGTTCGGGTTGGGCTGGAACGCGGACAAGCTGCCGACAATCATTATGTGGCCCTGACCACGCGCCCGCATCGCGCGACCAAACAATAAGGTCAGTTCGGTCATGCTGATGACATCAAGCTGAAGCATCCCACGCAGCTGGTCAGGATCACTGTTAATCAGTGACCCCGTCATGCCGAAAGCCGCATTATTGATGAACACATCCGGCACGACGCCGCGCGCGGTCAGCCGCTCATAGAGCATGGCCGCACTCCCCGGCTGTGAAAGGTCTGCTGGTTCAATAATCGCCGATATGCCATGCGCCGCGACCAACTCGCTGGCGATGCGCTCCATTTTTACCTGGTCGCGCGCGACCATCACCAGGTCATACCCACGCGCCGCAAGCTGACGGGCGATCTGCTCCCCCAACCCCCCGGAGGCGCCTGTTACTACAGCCAGTTTTCTCATACCGTATCCCTTCATGACCACCGCTCAGCTCGCCAAAACCGGAAAACTTATCGCAGACCGGGAATGGTGATGCCGCCATCTATCAGGATGCTCTGCCCGGTCACGAATGCCGCCTGATCCGAGGCAAGCCATGCAACCGCCTCGGCAAGGTCGACGGGGCGCTCCAGCCGTTTGAGGGCCGCATGGTTCGCCAGCGCCTGCCGGAACTCCTCTGGCACGCCGGACCCATCGAACATCGGTGTTTCAATCACGCCGGGCGCCACGTTGTTGACGCGAATTCCGGCGCCACCGACCTCCAGTGCCAGAGCGCGGGTCATGGCATCCACCCCGGCCTTGTTTGCCGCATAGGCGCTGGTTCCCGCACCGGCTGCGCGCGCAACGAAGGATGAAGTGTTGATGATGGAGCCTTTGGTTTTTGAGGCCAGTATCGCCCGGATTTCCGCACGGGCCATCAGCCGGACACCGCGCAGACTGGTGACGATGATGGCGTCAAAATCCGATGTCTCCATCTGCGCGACCGGGCTCGCGGAACCAAGCGCCCCGGCGTTGTTGAACGCGACATCCGGCCTGCCGAAGAAGGCTATGATCTTGTCGACGGCGACATTGACCGCAGCCTCGTCCGCGACATCGGCCACGATTGAGATCGCGGTTCCACCAGTCTCACTGATGCCGCTGCCTGCGCGTGTCAGCAGTGCGACCTTGCCCTCTAACCGCCTGTTTCCCTCTGTCATGATCTCATCTTTGGTTTGCTGTCGAGAGGGTAGATAGCTGTTCAATATTGTTTTATAATCCGTTAGTTTTTCACGATACAGATGAAGATTGCTCATCAATGCGCGGGGTCGAATACGCAGAGCTGGAGGCGTTTCTCGCCGTTGCCCGGGAAGGCAGCTTCCGGAGGGCAGCGGTGGTATTGACGGTTTCGCCGTCGGCGATCAGCCATACCATCCGAGCACTGGAAGACCGGCTGAGGGTCCGCCTTTTCCACCGCACCACGCGCAGCGTGTCGTTGACGCAAGAAGGGGCCGTGCTGCGCGACCGGATCGCGCCTGCCTTCGAGAGTATCGCGTATTCGGTGGCGCAGACCGCCAGCCAAGCGCGCATGCCGACCGGCACAGTGCGACTGACGACACCGCGGGTGGCGTCGCAGATGGTTCTGGCGCATCACCTGCCCTCGTTCCTGCGGCGCTATCCCGAAATCCGGGTTGAAGTGGACGTGAACGACAACCTCATTGATGCTGTCGCAGAAGGGTTCGATGCGGGTATCCGGCTGGGCGAAGCCTTGCGGAGCGATATGGAAAGCCTGCCCATCTCACCGCCGCTGCGCGGGATCGTCGTGGCCTCGCCAGACTATCTTTCCAGCCATGCCAAACCGGATACCCCGGCAGATTTGCGCCGCCACAGGTTGCTCAATTTCCGTCTGTCCGGGGGCAGGTTGCTGCCATGGGAGTTTCAGCGCGGCGACGAGACTATTGTGCTGAGCGAGGTCGGACCCCTTGCCAGCAGCGATGCGGATTTGCTGATTGAGGCCGCTGTGGAAGGGTGCGGCATCGCCATCGTGACCGAGGGCACCATTGAGCACCATCTTCAATCCGGTCAGCTGGTTCCCTTGTTGGAAGAATGGTCCGAGCCCTACCCCGGCTGGCATATCTATTACCCCAAGGGACGTTTGCTGCCGCCCGCACTTAAGCTGTTATGCAGCCATCTGAGCGTGACCTCATAGGTAACAGTCATTGGATGCATCGATGCCAAGCCAGCGCCTGCGGTTGTACGCTCTCTCCCACGGCCCGCGACCTGACCCCGTCCGCCCCTCTCAGAACCCGCTCGCGCGCGGCAGCCAGGTGGAAATGGCCGGAACGAAAGTAAGGAACATTAGCACCACGATATTGGTCAGAAAGAACGGCGGCAGTTCGCGGATCAGGGCGGTGGGTTTAAGCTTCACCGCCGCCGAGACCACGAATAACAGACTGCCCACCGGTGGAGTCGTCAACCCGATCGTCAGGTTGACGATCACCACGATGGCGAAATGGATCGGGTCTATCCCCAGTGCGAAAGCCACCGGCGCAAGGATCGGCACCAGAATCATCACGCCCGGCAGCGGGTCCAGAAACAGACCGAACAGCAACAAAAGAACGTTGATGGCCAGCAAGAACAGGATCGGGCTGAGGTTCAGCGCCACGATCCAGTCAGCAAAGGCCTGCGGCACACCCTCGATGATCAGCATCCATGCAAATGCGCGCGCGCCTGCCAGAATCAACAGCACCGCCGCGCTGACCATCGCCGCGCGCAACAGGATTGTGGGCAGGTCGCGCAGCTTGAGTGTGCGATAGACAAACATACCGCAGAGCAGCGCATAGGCCACCGCCATGACCGAGGCCTCGGTCGGCGTGAAGATACCGCCGCGAATGCCGCCGATGATCAGAGCGATCAACCCCAGCGCGGGCAGAGCATAAAGCGTGGCGCGCCCGCGGTCGGCCCAGCCCGCGCGTGGCTCTGACCCGATAAGGCCGCGGCGGCGGCTCATCCACCAGTTCGCGCCCAGCATCGCCCCGGCGATGCACAGGCCCGGCAGGATGCCCGCCATGAACAGCGCCACAACCGACACGCGCTCATCCTGCATGGCGTAGATGATCATGATGATCGAGGGCGGGATGATCGGCCCCACCACCGCTGCCGAGACGGTCAGCGCCCCGGCATAGGCGCGCGGGTAGCCGCCCTGCTCCATCATGCGGATCATCATTGCCCCTGGCCCCGCCGCATCGGCCAGCGCCGAGCCCGAGATACCCGCGAACATGGTCGATGACACCACATTGGCATAACCCAGACCGCCGCGCAGATGGCCCATGAAGCGCACCGTCATTCTGAGCAGCGCATGGGTCATCGCCCCACCGGTCATCAACTCTGCCGCCAGAATGAAGAACGGCACCGCCAGAAGGGGGAAGCTGTCGATGCCCGAGAACATTTCTTTCACAATCACGATCGCCGGGTAGCGTGAGCCCAGCGAGAGCGCGATGAAGGCGGCGATGGCGATGGAAAAGGCCACCGGCACGCCCAGCACCAGCAGCAGGAAAAGCGCCGCGAACAAGATCTCAGCCATGCTGGCCCCCGCTTGCCGCGCCCTCATCCTCGCCCGCGTGTTCACCTGACCGGATAAAGCGCGGTGCAATCAGCAGAAGATGGGCCATCAAAAGTGAAAACCCCACCGGCATGGCGAGGTAGATATACCAGTAGGACACGCGCGTTGCCGGGGTCAGCTGGCGGCCCATCCGGTTCATGTATTGCTGCCCGACCCAGACCATGTAGGCGAAAAAGCCCAGAAGCAGCAGCACGATGGCGGCCCTGAGCGCCATGCGCACCCGATTGGGCAGAAGGTCATGCAGATTGGTGATCGCCACATGCCCGCCCTGACGCAGCACCAGCCCGGCAGCCAGAAAGGTCATCCAGATCATCAGGTAGCGCGCCACTTCGTCGGCCCAGGGGATCGACTGGCCAGAGAGATAACGCAGGCTGACATTGGTAAAAACCACGCCCGACATGGCCACCATGCACAGGATCACGACCCAGGCATTGAGGGCGACAAACGCGCGTTCGGCTTTGCGGAAAAACGACATGTGGCGCGGGTCCGGCGGTGGGCCCCGGCGGCGAACCGCCGGGGCAGGTGTCAGGCGAAGATCATGCGCCTGATCACTCGGTGGCGATGATCGCGTCGATCAGGTCACGGTCATAGGTGGTGTAGTATTCCTCATAGGCCGGGGCCAGCGCCTCCTGGAATGCCGCACGGTCCTCGGCCGAAAGCTCGGCCACGTCCATGCCCCGCTCGCGCAGGGTCTCCAGCCCGCTTTCCTCGACATTGTCGACGAAACCGCGCATCGCCACCACCGCTTCAGCTGCGGCTTCGCGGAAGATCTGCTGATCTTCCTCGCTCATCCCCTCCCAGACCATGGGCGACACCAGCAGCATCGCGGGCGAATAGACATGGCCCGAGATGGTCAGATACTGCTGAACATCGTTCAGGCTGGCCGAGACAATCACCGAGAGCGGGTTTTCCTGCCCGTCGATCGTGCCTTGCTGCAACGCACCGATCACTTCGGGCCAGGCCATCGGCGTGGGGGCCGCCCCGAGCGTCTGGAAGGCGGTCAGGTGGATGGGGTTTTCCATCGTGCGCAAGCGCATGCCAGAGATGTCACCGGGGTTGCCGATCTGGTTGCGGTTGTTGGTAATGTGGCGGAACCCCTGCTCGCCCCAAGCCAGCGCGACAAGGCCTTCGGCATCAAACATTTCCAGAATGTCCTGGCCAATGGGGCCATCCAGCACGCGGCGCGCATGGCCAAGGTCACGGAACAGGAAGGGGATGTCGAACACCCCGGTCTCGGCCACGAAATTGGCCAGCGTGCCCGATGACACGATGGTCGCCTCGACAGTGCCAAGCTGCACACCCTCGATCACTTCGCGCTCACCGCCCAGACCGGACGAGGGGAAATGACGGAAGGTAAAGCGGCCGTCGGTGCGCTCTTCCACGACCTCCTGCCAGCGTTCGGCGGCGACGCCGTAATGCGAATCCGGGGCCAGCGCATAGCCGATCTTGATTTCGGTCTGCGCCACAAGCGGGGTTGCGACAAGGGCACTGAGAATGGCACCTGCGAGAGCGGTTTTCTGTACAGTCATCTGAAATTCTCCTCCTTTGGGTGTCCGCTGCCTGGCGGCTGGCGCTGCGGTTGCGGACAGTTCGCATGAATAGGGCCGATGGGGGTGGGTGAGTCAACGCATAATCGTGTCGCAGGCGGTGCGCGAAGGGCGGGTTTTCCTGCCCGGTGTCACCTGTCATAATGCCCCAATGATGCGCACACGCAGCAATCCTTCCCGTCAACACCGCTCCTGAATGAGGCTCAATTGATCACTCCCCTTGCGATGGTTCTGGGCCTTCTGGTCGCGGCGGTGGTGATGTTTGCGCTCAACCGTCCGCGCATGGACGTGGTGGCCGTGATCATGATGGTCGCCCTGCCGATGACCGGCGTGATCACCATGTCCGAGGCGCTGGTGGGGCTGTCGGACCCAAATATCGTGCTGATTGCGGCGCTCTTTGTGATTGGCGAGGCGCTGGTGCGCACCGGCGTCGCGCAGCGACTGGGTGACTGGCTGACGGCGCGCGCCGGGGCCAGTGAGGCGAAGCTGATCTTTCTGCTGATGGTGATCGTGGCGGGCGTGGGCTCGTTCATGTCGTCAACCGGGGTGGTGGCCATTTTCATCCCCATCGTATTGCGCATTGCCCGCAAGGCGCGGATTCCGGCGGGGCGGCTGATGATGCCCTTGTCCATGGCCGCGCTGATCAGCGGCATGATGACCCTCGTGGCCACCGCGCCCAATCTGGTGGTGCATTCCGAACTGATGCGGCAGGGGCATGAGGGGTTCGGCTTTTTCGCCTTTACCCCCTTTGGCGTGCCGATTCTGGTGCTGGCGATCCTGTATATGCTGGTGGCGCGCCGGTTTCTGGCCCCCGGCCCCGCGCCTGAACTGCCCGACCGAGCGGCACTGGCCAACTGGGTGGAAGACTATCATCTGGCCGGGCGCGAACACCGGTTGCGGCTGCGCCCGGCCTCGGGGCTGGCAGGCAAACGGCTGGATGCGCTGGACCTGCGCGCCAGTGCCGGGATCAACATCATCGCCATCGAGCGCGGCTCGCGCTTTCGCCGAAATCTGATCCATCCGCGCGCCGAGACGGTGCTGGAGGGCGGTGACATTCTGCTGATCGACCAGCGCGCCGAAAGCTTTGACCTGGAGGGCTTTGCGCGCACCCATGATCTGGTGGAGCTACCGGTCTCTGGCCAGTGGTTCACAGATACAGCGCAGGAAATCGGCATGGCGCAGATCCTTGTGCCGCCAAACTCGCGCCTGATCGGGCAGACGCTGACCGGGGCGCGCTTCCGGTCCACGCATGATCTGGCGGTGATCGGCATGAAGCACGGCACCAGACCGGTGGCCGACGGGGTGATTGATGAACCGCTGCGCGCGGGTGATACGCTTCTGACCGTCGGCCCGTGGCGCGCGATCCGCAAGCTGACGGACGAGCGGCGCGACCTGCTGCTGCTGGACCTGCCCGCCGAGGCTGATGAGGCGGTGCCCGCCCGCCACCGCGCGCCGCTGGCGGTGGGGGTGCTGGCGCTGGTGGTGGTGCTGATGGTCTGGGGGGTGGTGCCGAATGTTCAGGCGGCGCTCTTTGGTTGCCTGTTGCTGGGGCTCTTTCGCTGTATCGACATGGCCGGGGCTTATCGCTCGATCCACTGGCAGAGCCTGATCCTGATCGTTGGCATGTTGCCGTTCTCGCTGGCGCTGCAACGCACCGGCGGGGTGGAAATCGCGGCGCAGGCGCTTCTGGATGCGCTGGACGGTGCCTCGCCGCGTATGGTGCTGGCGGCGATCTTTGCAACCACGGCGGCGCTGAGCCTCTTTATTTCCAATACCGCAACGGCGGTTCTGATGGCCCCCGTGGCGCTGGCCGTGGCAGCCGCGCTTGGCGCCTCGCCCTACCCGTTCGCGATGACCGTGGCGCTGGCGGCTTCGGCGGCCTTCATGACCCCGGTCTCGTCGCCGGTGAACACACTGGTGGTGGGGCCGGGGAACTACCGATTCATCGATTTCCTGCGCATCGGCGTGCCCTTCGCGCTGGTGGCGCTGGTGGCCTGCGTGGCGCTGGTGCCGATGGTGCTGCCGTTCTGAAAACCGGTGCCCGGTTCACCGCGCCCCACCCGCGCGGGCCGCCAGTGCCAGCCCCGCCGGACGGGGATTGAACTGGCCATCGTAAAGACCGTTGCGCGGGTAATAGCCGCGATCAAGGTCTTCCAGCGTGTCCAGAATAACCACCGGGCGCGCCGGATGGGCCTGTGCCGCGCGCAGTGCCGCCAACACCCGCCGCTTGATCGCCGCATCGTCATTCATGATCCGCGCGGGGTTGGCATCGCACAGAGTCAGATAGATCACCATCACCCCGCCTTCGGGCAGGGCACCGATCACCGCCTCGGGGTCATCATCCGGGGCGATGCGGAACACCACGCCATCGGCCCCGGCCCCACGCACCTCTGCCAGAAGCGCGGTATCGCCCGCGGTGAACCCATGGCCGATGAAATGCGAGAACGCCGCGCCGCTGCCTTGCACATCCGCTGATGTCCAGAGTTTGGAGGCGATGAGCGCCACTCCTGCCAACTCGGACAGGTCCCGCCAGTCACTGATCAGGCCGGGCAGCCGATCTGCGCGGGCAATGACCTCGATCCGGGCGAGCGCCTCGGGCAGGTCCGCCACGACCGCGCGGGCCTCGGCATCGGGCGGGCCAAAGGCGAAGGGCTGAAACCGGTGCCCCATGCGCGCCAGATCCCTGATGCGCGCGCGGCTTGCGGGGTTGACCAGATCATCGAGCGGCACGCGCAGATCGCGCAAACCGGCCTCTTGCAATGCGGTGATCAGGTAATCATTGCGCGCGGCCTTGCGGCGAAATTCATCGACCACGCCAGTATACGGTATGATCCGCGGCTCGGCCCAGCCTTGCCGCAGGTCCACGCCGATCTCGCCTTCCGCGCGGCCCGGTCTTGCAGGCAGCGGGCTTGCAGGTAACGACGCGATGGGCGGCGCAGCCTCGCCCTCGCGCAGGCAGGCCCCATGACTGCGGCGCAGGCGCAGTGCGTAACCATCGGAAAAGACATCGACCAGATAATACCCCAGCTTGGCGGCATCATTGCGCCCGTGTTCCTGCCAGTCGCGCGGCGGGGTCTTGAACAGGTGGCTGTAGTCCAGCCGCATCGCCGACAGCGCCGGGATCACATGCTGCATCGGCCCGCCGTGTGCGAGCGGGGTGTGGAAGATCGTATGCACATGCGCGGCAAACACTGCCTCTACCCCGTGTTCGACCAACAGCGCGCGCAGCCGTTCGCGAGGTGCGGGGGCGAGGTTGTCATAATGCTCAGGCTCACCGGCATCAGTCAGAAACAACGGGTAATGGGTGAGAAAGAACACCCGTTTTCCCCGGTTGGCCGCCAGTTCGCCCTCCAGCCACGCCCATTGTTCGGCGTCCTGCGGCAGGTCGGCGCCAAGGATCGGACTGGCATGCAGGATGAACCGGCACCCCGCATGGTCAAATGCCTGCCAGAGGGGGCCAAAGGTACCGACATAGGCATCAAGAAAGGGCGCGGTGACGGGGTGGGCGGGCATCCAGTCCACCGGTTTGTCGCCAAGATCGTGGTTGCCGGGCAGGCAGTGAAGCGGCGGTTGCAGACCGGCAATCATGGCATGATAGCGCGCAGCGGCGGCGGCGTATCCGGGCTGGGTGGGGATGGGGTGCACCATATCGCCCAGATGCACCACAAAGGCCGGCGCATCGGCATTGAGCGCGGCCACCGCCCAGCGGGCGCGGTCATTGGCCAGCCGGTTCGCGGGCCAGGGTGAGCCGCTGATACCGTCCTCTGGGTTGATATGGGTGTCGGCGATGACGGCGAAGGTGAAAAGCGGTGTTCTGGTCATTCAGTCATCAAACCTTACAAGCGTGCGTCCAGTGATCCGCCCTGCCAGCATCTCATCCATATAGCCCGGCAGATCCGCCAACCCGATCAGCCGCGCCATCGCGCTCAGCCCCGCAGGTTTCAGGTCACCCGCCAGCCGGGCCCAGATGCGGCGGCGCAGCGGCATGTCGCTGTCGGCGTTAATGCCGGTCAGGGTCACGCCGCGCAGGATGAAGGGCAGCACACTGGTGTTGAGCGCGATCCCGGCGGCATTGCCGATGCTGGCCACCACACCACCTGCCTGCGTTGTGGCCAGCATCCATTCCAGCACCGGCCCGCCTGCGGCATCAATCCCGCCGGCCCATTGCTCGCGCTCCAGTGGCTTGCCCGAGGGTTCAGGCAGCGCAATGACCGCCTGTGCGCCAAGCCCGCGCAGGAAGCCGTCATCGGGCTTGGACGACAGCGCGGTAACCGCATAACCGCGCCGCGCCAGCATCGCCACAGCCAGCGACCCCACACCGCCCGTGGCCCCGCTGACCAGAACCGGCCCGCTTTCAGGGGTCACGCCCAGCGTTTCCAGCCGGTCCACCGCCAGCGCGGCGGAATAGCCTGCCACGCCCAGCGTTGCGGCCTCCAATGCGCTCAGCCCGTCAGGCAGCGGCAGAACCCAGTCGCCCGGCACGCGCAGCATTTCGGCAAAGCCACCGTCATGCGACACACCAATGCCGCGACCATGGACAATCACCCGGTCGCCGGGTGCAAAGCGGGCATCACGGCTCTCGACAACCGCGCCTACCGCCTCGATCCCGCCGTTGCAGGGGTAGCGGCGAATGATCGGCGCGCGCCCCAGCCCGGCCAGCGCATCCTTGTAGTTGACGCCTGCAAGTTGCGTGCGGATGGTGACATCGCCCGGATCAAGCGCGCTCACCTCCATCTCGACAATCGCGCCCCGGCCCAGCTTGCCATCCTGTTCGATCCGATAGGCTTTCATGCGTTCTTTCCTTTTGCCGCGCGCCGCCAGTCATTCCAGAACCGCCAGCCCGACCAGAGCAGAAAGGCCGCAGAGGCGATAAACAGTGTCAGCGCAATGGGTTGGCGGAAGAAGACCAGAAAATCGCCGCGCGCGATCACCATCCCCTGCCGCAAGCTCAGTTCGATCATCGGCCCCAGCACAAAGCCGATCACCACGGGCGCCAGCGGAAAGCCGCCATAGCGCAACAGGAACCCGCCAATCCCGGCCACCAGCATCACCTTCAGATCGAAGGCGTTGTAGTTCACCGTGAAAGTGCCGATGGCCAGCAATACCAGGATCACCCCCAGCAGCACGGGTTCCGGCGCGCGCACCGCGCGGGCAAAGATCGGCCCCAGAAGCGGGCCAAGAACCAGCAGCGCAAGGTTCACAAAGAACAGCGCCACAAAGATGAAGGTCATCAGATCGGCATTGTCGACAAACAGGCGCGGGCCGGGCGTGATGCCCTGAATGATCAACGCGCCCAGCATCACCGCCGTGATCGGATCGCCGGGAATGCCTAGCGACAAGGTGGGCACCAGCGCGCCGCCCGTCACGGCGTTGTTGGCCGATTCTGCTGCAATCACGCCGTCCGGTTCGCCCTTACCGAAATTGGCGGCATTGGGCGAGGAGCGTTTGGCCTCGGCATAGCTGACCATCGACGAGGCCGTGGCCCCGATGCCGGGCAAGGTGCCGATCCAGGTGCCGATCATCGCCGATTTGCCAAACACCCGCCAGCGCGAGAGGATGTCTCGCAAGGGCGGAAAGCGAAAGCCGGTGCGGCCATGGATTTCGATCTTGCCGGCGTTGCGCTCGGCCACCCGCCACAGCACCTCAGACAAAGCAAAAAGGCCCACCAGAAACGGCACCAGCGCAATCCCAGCCATCAGATCAAACGACGAGAAATGCAACCGCACATCGCCGGTCAGCGGGTCTTGCCCCATGGTGGCGACCAGCAGGCCCAGCACGCAGGCAATCAGCCCCTTGGCAAGGTTCTCTTGCGAGACACTGACCACGCAGGTCAGCGCAAACAGCCCCAACGCAAAATACTCCATCGGGCCAAAGCGCAGGCCGAAACGCGCCAGCGTCGGCGCGGCCACGATCAGCACCAGAACCGAGATCAGCCCGCCAATGACCGAGGCCGTGGTGGCCCAGCCCAACGCCAGATCGCCCTGCCCCTTCTGCATCATCGGGTAGCCGTCAAACACCGTTGCTGCGGCTTGCGGCGTGCCGGGCGTGTTAATCAGAATGGCCGAGAGCGAGCCGCCATAGACCGAGCCCGCATAAAGCCCCAGAAGCAGCGCCACCGAGGGTTCGGGCGCCAGCACAAAGGTCAGGGGCAGCGCCAGCGTGATCGCCAGCACCGAACCCAGCCCCGGCATCGCGCCGATCAGCACACCCGCCGCCGTGCCCCCCAGCATGAGAAGGAACACGCCGGGGTCTGAGAGCTTGCTCAGCGCCAGTAGAAAACCGTCCATCACCCGCCCCCCGCGATCATGCGCAACACCTCATCCATGCCCGTGCCCGGCGGGCGGATCTGAAAGACCCTAGCGAACAGATACCAAAGCCCCACCACCGTGACGGCGCTCACCGGCACGATCACCAGCGCCCGCCGGTATCCCAGAACCACAATCACCAGCGGCAGAAACAGCGCCGTGGCAAGCAGGAAGCCCCAAGGCTCGAACGCCCAGAAATACGCCCCCGCCAGCGCGGCGATCAGCACCGCGCGCGGCCAGTTCACATCTGCCGCCACATCGCCCGGCAGCGCGCCGCGCCGGGTGAACACCGCCTGCGCGATCACCACCAACCCACCGACGATCAGAAGGATCGTCAGCAACCGGGGGAAGGCCATGGGGTTGCGCGCCAACGGCGCGCTGGCGAAGCGCTCGCTGAGGGTTTGCGCATAAAACAGGGCGGAGAGGCCAATAATGGCCCCCCCTCCGATCAGGTTGATCAGCCGTGGCGTCATGGATCAGTCCAGCACGCGCGCGAGGATTTCGCCATTGACGCGGCTGCCTTCCTCGACCTCTGCGCGTACACCTGCGCTGTCCAGATAGGCTGTGAACGAGCCAAAGCGCGCCAGCGTTTCCTGAAAATGCGCGCTTTCTGCGACTTGCGCGCAGGCGTCTTCCAGCGTGGTGCGCACCTCATCGGGCAGGCCTGCGGGTGCAAAGATGCCGCCCCACCATGAGGCGGTGGTCGTAAAGCCCTGCTCGATCGATGTGGGCAGGTCGGGCGCGGCCTCGACCCGCTCATCGGTAAAGATCGCCACGGCATCCAGTTCATACTGGCCTACATTCGAGAAGATCGCCATGTACATGTCGATATGCCCGCCCATCAGCGCGGTCACGCCCGGCCCGTCGCCCTGAAACGGCACATGCTCGATCTGCACGCCGGTTTCCTCAAGAAACAGTTCCATCGCCAGATGCGGCAATGAGCCGGGACCGGGCGAACCATAGGTCAGCTCACCGGGGTTTTCGCGCGCGTAGTCCACCAGCTCTGCAAGGTCGGAAAAGGGTGAATCCGGTGCCAGCGCCAGTGCCTGCGGGCTGTGGAACAGCTTGCAGATATAGTCGAAATCTTCAATCGAATAGGGCGTTTCGCGCATATGCGGCTGGTTGATCAAGGGGGCCGCCGGAATAACGCCGATGGTGTAGCCATCAGCACGCGCACGCGCGATCTGGGCAGTGCCCACCGTGCCTGCACCGCCGCCGACATTGGTGACCGGCATGTCAGTGCCGAGGATGCGGGCGAATTCCTGCGCGGCGGCACGGCCCATCAGATCAGTGCTGCCTCCGGCGGGAAACGGCACGATCGCTGTAACCGGCCGGGTCGGATAGTCAGCCAACGCCGCCCCTGCCATGAACGGCAAGGCAAGGGTTGCGGCCAGCGTGGCGCGGGTAAAGTTGCGTGAGTTTTTCATGGTTCTCTCTCCCTGAGTTGATGGTCTTGTCGCTCAATTGCCGGGTTCCCCACCCGGCTGCGCGGCATACACCACGCAATCCCCCGCCGTGACTCCGCCTCCCGGCGGATGCACAAAGAGCGGGTTGATCTCGATCTCGGATACCGTTCCAGCCGGGTCAGCGATGCGCTGCGACAGCGCGGCGATAGCCTGTGCCAGCGCCTCGGTGTCACCGGGCGCGCGCCCGCGCAGCCCTGCCAGCAGGCGCGCGATGCTGGTCTGCGCGATCATGGCGCGGGCCTCATCCAGCGTGACCGGGGCCAGCCGAATGGCGACATCGTCCATGAGTTCCGCCAGCACCCCACCTGCGCCGAACACCACCAGCGGGCCAAAGCCCGGGTCGATGCGCGCGCCCAGGATCACTTCGATCCCGCCGGTGATCTGCGCCTGCACCAGCACCCCCTCGGCGGGCAGGTCCAGCCGGGCAGGCAGCGCGGCGAAATCTGTGAACGCCGCCCGCACCGCTGCGTCATCCGCCAGCCCCAGCCGCACGCCGCCGATGTCAGACTTATGCGCAAGCCGGCTGGACAGCAGCTTCATCACCACCGGATAGCCGATGTCAGCGGCCGCGCGGGCGGCATCATCGGCGCTGTGCACCACAGCTTCCTGCGGGGCGCGAATGCCGGTGCCGGTCAGATGCGCCTTGGCCGCGACCTCGTTCAACAGGCATGTCTGCGCAGGCAGCGACCAGTCCGGCGTGGCAATCTCGGACAGCGGGCCGCGCCCGTGCCAAATCGCCGCCAGCCCGCGCACGGCGCGCGAGGGTGTGGCATAGATCGGAACCCCTGCGGCCTCGATGCGGGCATAGGCCTCGGCATTGGCCGCGCGCGGGGCGTTCCATGCAATCGTGATGGGAACCGGGTTTTGCGCGGCCAGCCGTTCCAGCGCCTCGGCGATCGCCAGCGCCGCAGACCCGGTGGCCGCCGCAAAGGCAAGCGCCAGCATGTCCACCCCCGGATCGCGCACCACGCAGTCCAGCGCCGCGACCAGCGAATCCGCCTGCATCACCGCACCCGCCGTCACATCCAGCGGGTTGGCGACACTGGCGAAGGCGGGCAGGATGTCGCGCAGCGCGGCCTCGGTGTCCGGTTGCAGGGGCGGCAGCTCCAGCCCCAGATCGGCAGCGCGGTCGGCCATCGCCACCCCCGCCCCGCCGGACACCGTCACCACCGCCATACGCGGCCCGGTCGCGCGCCGCCCGCTTTCCAATGCGCGCACGCAATCGGCCATCTCGCCGATATCGCTCACCTCGACAATGCCGAGCTGTGCGAAGGCCGCGCGATAAAGCCGGTCATCGCCCGCCAGACTTGCAGTATGTGACGCAGCCGCGCGCGCGCCCGCGTCCGAGCGGCCCACTTTCCACATGACCAGTGGTACATCGCGCGCGCGGGCCTTGGCCGCCACCCTGCGCAGCCGGGCCGGATTGCGCAGCCCCTCGACATAACCGGAAATGACCCCGGTCCCGGGGTCATCCAGCAACCCGTCCATGAGATCAAGCACACCGGTCATCGCCTCGTTGCCGGTGGAAATATAGTGGCGCGTGCCCACGCCCTCGCTGTCCAGCCCCATCAGGATCGAATTGCCGAACGCCCCCGATTGCGACACCACCGACACCGCCCCGCGCCGGTAGGTTTCCCGGTAGGCCGGGCCGAAGCCGATGTGCACGCCATCGGCGACATTCATGAACCCCTGACAATTGGGGCCGATCAGCCGCACCCCGGCGCGGCGCGCGATGGTGGTGATCTCACGCTGAAGCCGTTCGCCCGCCTCTCCCGTCTCTGAAAAGCCCGAGGCAAAGATCACCGCAAACGGGATGCCTGCCGCCCCCACCGCGCGCACGGCCTCGGCCACGGCGCGGGCGGGCAGCGCGATGGCGGCAAGGTCCACGCCATCGGGCAGATCAAACACATGGGCATGGCAGGGCAGCCCCAGAAGCGTTTCATACTTGGGATTGACCGGCAGGATCGTGCCCGAAAACCCCTTGCGTTGCAGGTTCTCCACTACGTCGCGCCCCACCGACCCCGGTGTTTCGCTGGCACCGATCACCGCCACGGCGCGCGGCGAGAAGAGCGGCTGGAAGGGTGCGGCGGTCAGGTCTTTCATGGCGCGCCCCCGGCAGCACGGAGCGCGCGGGTCTGTTTGGTGATGTTGAGCTGATGGATCTGGCTGGTGCCCTCATAGAGCCGGAACAGCCGCACATCGCGGTAATAGCGCTCGATCGGGCTGTGATCGGCCACGAACCCGGCCCCCCCGAACACCTGCACCGCCCGGTCCGCCACCCGCCCACACATCTCTGAGGCGAAGTATTTGCAGATCGAGGCCTGAAGCGCGATATCCTCGCCCCGGTCACGGGCGCGCGCGGTTTCCAGCACCAGCGCGCGCGCGGCGTGGATATCGGTCTGGCAATCCGCCAGCAGGGCGGCGACCAGCTGGAAATCCACCACCGGTTTTCCGAATTGCTGGCGCGTCTCGGCATGGTCCATCGCCAGGTCGAACATGCGGATCGCCGGGCCGGTGCAAAGCGCGGCCAGATGGATACGCTGCTTGTTCAGAACCCGCATGGTGGTGCGGAACCCCTGCCCCTCAACCCCGCCGATCAGGTTGGCCGCAGGCACACGCACGCCGTCAAGATGCACCTCACCCACCGGAGAGCCCGCCTGCCCCATCATCTTGTATGGCTTTGAGGTGCGCAGCCCGGTCATGCCCCGCTCAAGGATGAACGCGCTGAGCCCGCGCGCCCCGGGCTGATCAGGATCGGTGCGGGCGATGACGGTAAAAAGATCGGCGATGGGCGCATTGGTGATGTAGCATTTCATACCGTCGAGGATGTAATCATCGCCGTCCCGCCGCGCCGTGGTTTCCACAGCGGTGGCATCGGACCCGGCGTTGGGCTCGGTCAGTGCAAAACAGCCGGTCGCGCGCCCGCTGGCAAGTTCGGGCAGGAAACGGCGTTTCTGATCCTCGGTGCCATCGGCCACCAGCGCCTCAGAGCCGATGCCGGTATTGGTGCCGACCCGCGCGCGGTAGGCCACGGCGCATTGCGACAATTCCATCGCCCCCTGCACCAGTTCTTCGGTGGTCAGGCCCAGCCCACCGTAGGCCTCAGGGATCGACCAGCCGAAATAGCCGCGCGCCGCCATATCCTGCACGATCTCGGTGGGCACCTCATCCAGCGCGGCCACGCGGTCCTCGTTCGGATGGGCGACAGCGCGCACCCAGTCATGCACGTCCTTCAGCAACGCGTTCTGGCGTTTTTCATCCCGTATCAATAGCTTGCTCCTGTTTCTTCAGACTGCGCATGACCAAACAACCGGGCTGAGCGGGCGCTAATATCCGCACCGATCTGCGCCAGAAGCGCGGGCGAGCTGCGGTATTCGGGCATCATCACGCTGACCACACCCAGAAAGCTGCCCGCCGGGCCAATCACCGCTGACGCGGCCGAGGCCGCGCCCGCCACCCGCTCGTTGGCGGACATGGCAAACCCGCGTTCGCGGATCTCGCGCAATTCGCGCCCCAGCTGCGCGGGGTCGACCACGAAATCGGTTTGCTGAACGGGTTCCAGTGTCGTCAGCCATGCCGCCACCACGGCTTCAGGCATGGCCGCAAGTTGGGCCTTGCCACCGGCACCGGCATAGCTGGCATAGCGGCTGCCGACCTCAAGCACGTAACGCACGGGATGCGGGCTTGGGACCACCTCGGCCACAACCTGATCCCAACCAGCCGGGACAAACCAACTGACCGTTTCAGCGTAGCTGGCGGCCAGTTCGGCCATCATCGGGCGGATCAACCGGGTCAACGCATGATCGTTCATCAGGGGGCGCAGAAACCGGATCATCGCCGAGGCCACGATCCAGCGTTCGCTTTGCGCGTCAAAATCCACCGCCGACGCCGCACGCAGGGTGGTAAGCGCGCGCAGAACCTGCCCCTCGCTCTGCCCGGCGACGGCGGTCAGTTCCGCGACAGTCACCCCCCGGCCACCGGCCTGCGCGACACGGTCCAGCAGCGCCATACCCGCCGCCAGCCCCAGCTCTCCGGCCTCGCCCTGCGCGAGCGTGTAGCGTTTGTGCGCATCGCGGCGCAGATATCCCTCGGCCTCAAGCGTGCGCAGAAAACGAAAGGCAATGGTCGTGCCCAGCCCCGAGGCCGCCGAAACCTCGGACAAGGTTACCGGCGCCCCCGCCTGAGCGACGACCCGCAACAGCGCAAAGGCCCGTCCGACAGTCTTGAGGCCGTATTGCTCGCTCATCTTTTTTCCGATTATAGAAATTTCCATCTATGCAAAAGATAAGGAGCGCACTGCAGCTGGGTCAAGCCTTTTCCGGATGGCAAATGTCGTTTCCGATTTGCGGAAATCGAGTTAATGTCACGCGCGAATATCGCCATACAACCTACTGTTTTTAAGCAAATATAACTCAACACTTCACCTCTGCCAGAACCGCCCCGCCCGGGCATCCACGCCGGAACCGGCGGTAAACGCCTTGATCCGTGACGGCATATGGTCAACCCTCGCGCCAATGCCGCAGCGCGGGCAGCACAACCCGTGCAACGTAATTTCTAATCGTGGGAGGATTTGCGATGTGTGGGTTTGTCTGCCTGTGGAATGTCGGCGACGAGGCGTTGGCGACCGACATGATCACCCGAATCGCCCACCGCGGACCCGATGCCGTGCAGGTATCGCGCCTGCCCGATGCCCCGGTGATCATGGCCCATTGCCGCCTGTCGATCATCGGCACGCAGGACGGCGCGCAGCCGATCCATCAGACCGATGATCTGCTGGTGGCCAATGGCGAAATCTATAACCACACCGATCTGCGCGCGATCCTTGGCCCCAGCGTGTTTCAGACCGCCAGCGACAGCGAAACCATCCTGCATCTGTTCCGCTCAGGCGAAAGCCGGTGGATCAGCAAGCTGGACGGGATGTTTGCCTTTGTGCTGGCCACCCGCGACCGCATCATCGCCGCCCGGGACCCGCTGGGGATCAAGCCGCTCTATGTCGCGCATATCGACGGCGGGCATGCGTTTTCATCAGAGCTGAAGGCCTTCGATGGCGTCGATGTTGACAAGATAGAGGCCATACCCCCCGGCACGCTTTATGACAGCCGCGACGGCTGGCGGCAGTGGTATCGCACGCCGCACGGCGCAGCGACGCCGGAACCCGGCGCCGATATCGAGCGCACGGCGCATGAACTGCGGCTGGTGATGGAAGAGGCGGTGGCCAAGTGGATGGTCGCCGATGTCGAGGTAGGGTCCTTTCTGTCTGGCGGGCTGGACAGTTCGATCATCGCGGCGATTGCCCAGAAGGTGCTGCATGAGGCCGGGAAAGGGCCGCTGAAGACCTTCTCTGTCGGCACCGAAGGTTCGCCTGATCTGCTGGCAGCGCGCCGCGTGGCCCACCATATCGGCGCGGATCATCACGAATACGCCTTTACCGCCGAGGATGTGGCCGCAAACCTGTCGCATGTCATCTATCATCTGGAAAGCGCCGATGTGGACCTTGTGCGCAGCGCAATCCCCACCCTTTTCGCCGCCCGGTTGGCCAGGCGTGCGGTCAAGGCCGTTCTGACCGGCGAAGGCGCGGACGAATTGTTTGCGGGCTACACCTATCACCACGCCTATGTCGACGACCCGCGCGCATTGGCGGATGAACTGACCCGCAGCCTGGGCACCATGCACAACATCAACCTGCAACGGGTGGACCGAATCACGATGGCCGAAAGCCTTGAGGCGCGCACCCCGTTTCTGGACCGCGATCTGATCGACTTCGCGCAATCCATACCGGCGGCGTGGAAGCTGTGCCGCACCGACGCTTCCGCCGCCGAGGCCACCGGCGCGACCACCGAGAAATGGATCCTGCGCAAATCCTGCGCCGATCTGCTGCCGGATGATCTGGTCTGGCGCAAAAAGGCCCAGTTTGATGAGGGGTCCGGCACGGTTGCCGCCCTTGAAGGGGCGTTGCAGAAACTGACCGGCAAGACCACGTCGGTGACCCGCGCCGAAGAGGGTGCCCTGTATGAGAGCATCCTGCGCAAGGCCTACCGCAACCCCGAGCGCATACTTGAGAACGCGGGCCGTTGGGATGCCGACAGGGTGGATGCCGCGCCCACCTGAAAGATATTGACACCAGAGGGTTGCATGGCCTTTCAGACGGCTCTCTGACAAGAGATCCGCGCCAGATCCCCAACCGCGAAACATTGCTCCCCGGCCAGACCCGGCCTTGAAATCGGGCCAGGCAGCGTGGCCTGCGTCGCCTTGTCTGACAGTCGGCAAGCGCCCGTGGCGGACATCTGCGCAAGAAGTTGCTGTTGTCAGATTCGTGATCGTTCACCATGTTGCGGCCGGGCAACAGTTCTGCGCATCAGGTGGAAGATGCAGGAACCTCAGCGGGAACCACGCATTGAACTTACACAAACGAAGCGGCCTTGACGTAAGGCCGAGCCGAAGGAGAAGACCGATGAAAAAGCTGATTGCCATCGCACTGTTCACTGGATTTGCTGCACCTGCATTCGCTGGCAGCTTTGCCGAGCCCGTTGTCGAGCCGCAAATTCACACCCCCGCCCCCGTTCCCACCAGTGTGAACTGGACAGGTTTCTACGCTGGTGCGACCCTCGGGTTTGGCCGCGCAACCTGGGACACCCTTGGCGGCGGCACCGACAACACCACCGGTGGCGGCGCTGCGCTGCACGGCGGCTACAACATGGATATGGGCAACTGGGTCGCCGGTGGCGAGCTGTCGATTGCACCGGGGTTCGATCAGACCATCGGCAACCGTGAAATCAGCTGGGCTGCCGGGGCACGCCTGCGCGCTGGCCCGAAGTTCGGCGCGGAAGGCCGCAACTGGGGCTTCGGCACCGTTGGTCTGACCCATGTGCGTCATGATGCCGTCGGTGGCGGTGACCGCCAGAACAACAACGGCTGGGTTGCAGGCGTCGGCGTTTCGCACCTGATGCAGAACAATGTGATCCTGACCGGTGAGCTGCTGCACGGCCGCAGCCGTGGCACAGCCGGTGTCAACGGCACGGGCGTTGCACTGGGCGCATCGTTCCGGTTCTGATCCGGCACAATCGTGTTTCAGACCATACGGGGCGGCGAAAGCCGCCCCGTTTTCTTTTTGGGCGCATCCGGCGGCATCGCTGCGGTTGCAGGCTTCGTCACTCAGCGCAAAAGCGGACCGTCCTGATCAAGATAACCCAGGTCGAACCCGGCGAGCGCCCTGAGCCGGTCAAAATCATCAAACGCCACGCGGCCTTTCTGAAACGTCAGCAGCCCCTCTTCACGCAGATGGCGCAGGACGCGGTTCACATGCACCGCGCTCAGACCCAGCGCATCGGCCAGGTGATACTGCGTCAGCGGGCAGTGGTAGCCCGTCTTGTCGCCGATCCCCACAAGGCTCAGCCGCGCCCCAATCTCAAGCAGGAAATGCGCCATGCGCTCTTCAGCCGAGCGTCGGCCCAGATTGACCAGATGCTCCACCACCATCGCCTCATCGCGCGAGGCTGCCCAGAGAACTGCCACGGCAAGGCGCGGCGCGTCTTCGAATGCAGTCAGCAGGTCTGACGTCAGAACCTCGGACGCCTCGATCCGGGTGATGGCCTCGACACTGTGGTCGGCGGTGCGGAACAGGATGCTGCGCAGGCCCAGAAAATCACCCGGAATCTGAAAATCAACGATCTGCCGATCACCATCCGGCAGCAGTTTGAAGGCACAGGCCCAGCCCTTGGCCAGAATAAAGGCCGAGGCTTTCGTCTGGCCCTCATGCATCATTTCGTGCCCGGCCTCAAAGCTCCGTCGACGCCGGTCAAAGCGCGCCAGCGTCTCCAGATCATCGTCGGCAAGGGCGACAAAGGCAGACAACTTCTGCGTCAGGGGGCTCAGCGCGTGGGGCATGGTGACACCGAAAATTGGCCGACAGCTGCGGATTCGCTGACGCAGATAGCCGGGAAAGGGGCGCTGGAGACTGCTCTGTATCAGGATAGTGTAACAGATTGCGCCTATGATCACGAGGGGTTCCGGCCAAATGCGGCTTGCCCCCTGCCACACGGATTGAAGGCCAAACCGAACATGACCGCCCCCAATGACATTGCCGGAACCGCCGCCCTCGCCATCTGCGAGTCGTTGCTGCTCGCCCTGAACGACCACCACATATTGCCCGAGCGTGAGATTGTCGGCGTGCTCAAGGATGCGGCGGCCGCGCATGAGAACGCGGCAGTCGGCGACAACGATGCACTGAACGCCGCCGTGGCCGCGCTGATCAACGGCATCCTTGCCGGTGGCAACTCGGTACGGCGGCGTTGAACACGCGCGCGCGAGATTCGGCTGCGGATCAGGCTGTTACAAACGCCCGGTCAGCACCAGAATAATCAGGATTACCAGAAGCAGGCCGATCGTACCGCTTGGCGCATAGCCCCAAGACCGGCTGTGACCCCACGTGGGCAACACGGCGACGAGAACCAGAATGAGCACGATAAGCAGAATGGTACTGGGCATGATGATATCCTTTCCATGGATGTCGTGACCCCGCCGCGCGAGGGAACTCGCGGCGGGGCCATACGGCAATGATCAGCCCTTGCGGGGCGCATCCTTCTTGCCGAATGCTTTTTGAAACGCCGCGTCGGTCTGGCCGGGCTTGCCGTCGGCCTCGCGGGATTTGTAGTCGCTCTTTTGTTTTGCACCCTTCGGCACGCCGGTTCCGGGCTTCTTCTTGTTCTTGTCCATTGGCTTTACCTTTGTGGTTAGCGCAACCGGGTTACCGAACTATATAAACGACCCGGCGCTGTTCACGTTCCACAAGAACTGGCACGCCATTGACATACGCATAGTAATATTCGCTTTCAGGCACTTCAGTCAGGGTGACCGTTTCAGGAATGCCCGCGCCGACAACCACTTCGCCGTCCAGATAGATCGGATCAACCGGATTGGTGCGTACATAGGTGGTTACACGCTCGTCAGGCGTTGCTGCCGCGCCGACACCCATGCCGATGCTGGCACCGATGATGGCACCAAGCGGACCGCCCAGGATCCCACCAGCGATGGCACCGACCGCGCCGCCACCAAGGGTGGTTTCAGGGCTTGATTCGTAGGTGATGGTGCGCACGGCCAGTCGGTCGCGATAGGTGTGGATCGGCGCATCGACCCTGGCGGTCAGATAATCACCTGACGCCCAGCCATTGATGTCACCATGTGCAACGCGGCACCAGTTGGAGTCTTCCAGGCAGCCATCGACGGTGACGGTTTGCGCGGCGGGGATCACTGACAGGATTTCATACATCGGGCCGGGGCCCGCACGCAGATTAAGGTCCGTCGCGGCGGTCGCCGTGGTTTCAGCATAGGCTGATGTGGCGAAAAGCTAGCCAGCGACAGTAGCACCCAGTGTGAATTTGACAGTCATGGAGGTATTCCTTTCAGGCTTATCCCGAACCGTCGGACAGAAGCTTGCAGGCAAACCACCACGGGTCTGGCGCGAGCATTTCCGATTTTCGGGATAAACGGCGTCGCGCTCAAAAGTTCGATCGCGACAGTGACTTTGTCAGTGGTGAGGCGAGCCGACACTGATGCATATCAGTGAGCGGACACGTTTGTGAGGTTCACCGCAGTCCGAAATAGCCAAGCACGAACATGACGATCACGATTAAGCCCACGATCCATATGATCTGGTTCATTTTTTGTGTCTCCTTGGCGTTGTCGGCTCATCGCCGATGCTTGGCGCAAGGATACGCGTTCCCTGTCAGGGTGGCACAACATGGATCAGTCTGTTTGTGCGAACATTTCCGCGCCGGGACTGACGTAGATCAGTACGCAAAGCCGGGAAAACATCATCTTGGCACTTTATGCCCGCCTCCGCGCCTTTCGGCGCGTTTCATGGCCAGAATGGCGATCACGCCTTTCACGGTTTCGCGGATGTGGTAGGCTTTCATCGATCATCGCAAAGGACAAGATCATGTCTCAATCCAGTATTCTCGGCGTTGTCGTGCTCGCGGTGGGTGTCGTTCTGCTTTACTTCGGATGGCGGGCGTCCAACGCCCCGGTCGAGCAGTTGTCCGAGGCGTTGACGGGGCGCTACACCGAGAACACGATGTGGTATCTGGTGGGCGGGGTGGTCGGCGTCATCGCCGGTGGTGCCCTGCTGTTGCGCGGCTTTTCTCAGCGCTGAAAGGTGCCGGGGCCTGAATCGGCGCCCCGGCCCGCAATTTTTCTGCCCTCAGCCAGTCGGTGCGAGGGTCAGGGCCTCGGTCTCTGGCCGGGTTTTCAGCATGTCCAGCATGGCGGCATCCGTGTGTGTGCCCGGCACTTCATCTGTCCAGACCCTGAATGCCTTGAGGTCATAGGCACCGAAAGAGGTGATCATGGCCCCATCGGCGGCGTCACGGCCGCGCACCATCAGAACCCGCCCTATCCGGGGTTTGTTGTAGCGCGCATCAAAGGTGTACCAGCGCCCGCCCAGCCAAACCTCGAACCAGGCACAAAAATCGCCGGGGCCGGAATATGGCACGCCGATATCGCCCAGATAGCCGCTCGCGTAGCGCGCGGGAATGTTCATCGCCCGGCACAGCGCGATGGAGAGATGCGCAAAGTCCCGGCAGACGCCGGTCTTTTCGCGCTGCGCATCACTGGCGGTCTTGGTGGGCCGGCCAAAGCCGTAACCAAAGGTCAGGTGGTTGTGGACATGGTTGCAGATCGCCTGCACCCGCTCCCAACCCGGCTGGGTCTGGCCAAACAGGCGCTGCGCCTCAGGGGCAAGCGCGTCCGAATCGCAATAGCGACTGGCGGTGAGAAATTGCAGCGTCTCGGGCGGCAGATCGTCCACCTGGTGCTCCGGTGCGCCCCAGGCAAAGATATCCGGCGCTCCGTCCACCTCGACAATACAATCAGACCAAAGCGTCGTACGCCCTGACGGCGCCCGCAACCGGGTCAGCTGGTTGCCGAAGCTGTCCAGAAATTTCTCAAGCGGCAGATCAGGGATTGCCTGCACGGCGCCTGAGCCGATGATACGTCCAGCAAAGCTGGAATGTGGCGACAGCGCAAGGATCAGCACAGTATCTGCCTTGCTGTCGATAACGATCTCGTATCCGATGCGTATGAACATTGCCGCCCTTCCTGGCCTGACGTAAGGGTTAAGCTGCTCTCGCACCCTGCGTCACATCTTACATGGGGTCTCAGGTGCGATCCGTCACCCCGTTCTCGCAAGATGAAGGATAGTCCTATGCGAACCCTGCGCATCCTTCACCGCACGCGCTACACTTATGATCGCCCCGTTGCCTTTGGCGAGCATCGCCTGATGATCCGGCCCCGGGACGGACATGACATGCGAATCCTTGATTCAAGTCTGACCGTTTCTCCCCGCGCAGATGTGCACTGGGCCTTCGACACCTTTGGCAACTCTGTCGCGCTGCTTTCGTTCCATGATGAAGCCGACGAATTGGTGATTGAAAGCGAATTGTTACTGCGGCGCTACGGTCTGGATGAACCGCTGGCCCGTTTTGAGCGCTATGCGGGCGCGTATCCGGTGGAGTATGACGCCGACGAACTGATCGACCTTCGCCCTTTTCTGCTTGCCGAACAGCCGCAGGACCAACAGGCACTGGCGGCATGGATCGCGCAGGTCTTGCCGCATCTGCCCACCGGCAGCCTGCAGGTGCTGGGCGCGCTTGGCACGGCTGTTCATGAGGCCTTCCGCTATGCCCGGCGCGAGGCCGAGGGGGTGCAGACACCGCTGGAAACCATAACGCTGGGCACCGGCACCTGCCGCGATTTTGCACTGTTGTTCATGGAGGCCGCGCGCAGCCTTGGCTTTGCGGCCAGGTTCGTCACCGGATACCTGCATGACGAGGCCTCGGCCTCGGATTCTGGCGAGGACATGACCGGCGGCGGTGCAACCCATGCCTGGGCGGATGTCTATGTGCCCGGTGCGGGCTGGGTGGAATTTGACCCCACCAACCGCATCGTTGCCAGCCGCAACCTGATCCGCGTGGCGACAACCCGCACGCCATCGCAGGCCTTGCCGATCAGCGGGACATTCGCGCATGAGAACGCGAAACTGCTGGGGATGCATGTGGCGGTCAATGTGACCGAAGACACAACGCCTTAGCGATTAGGGCTGCGCTCACGCAAAATGATGATCAGACCGCTGGCCACCACAATCGCCGCACCGACCACCGTCCAAACCAGCGGTATGTCGCCCCAGATAAGCCAGCCCAGCCCCGTGGCCCAGATCAGCGCGGTATAGTCAAAAGGCGCGACAATCGCCGCCGGGGCAAGCCGGAAAGCGTGGCCGATCAGCGTGATCCCCAGACTGCCCAGCACGGCGATGGCAACAAACAACACCATATCGCCGGGCAGGACCGGAACCCAGAACGCAATGGCCATGGGAGCGGCGTACAGCATCGGGAACATCATCACGAACAGCATCATCGTCAACAGCCGCTCGGCACGTCCGATCCAGCGCGCGCTGATCATGAACAGCGCATACAGAACGGCGGTGGCGATGGGCAACAGCGAGGCCATCTGAAATGCCGCGCCGCCGGGCTGCACAATCACCATGACACCAACAAACCCCAGCAACACCGCGCCCCAGCGCCGCCAGCCGACAGCCTCGCCCAGAAGCGGAACCGACAGTGCGGTGATGAAGATCGGCGCCGAAAACACCAGCGCGGTTGCCTCGGCCAGCGGCAGATAGACCAACCCGGTGAAGAACAGCCACGCCCCGGTGACCATCATCAGGCCGCGCAGCGCATGCAGGCGCAGATGCCGCGTACGCAGGGCCGCGGGCCCCAGAAGGCCCACCACCAGCGCGGCGATGATCGGCACGGCAATGAGGTTGCGCAAGAACAGGATCTGGATCGGCGGATACCGCTCTGTCAGCAGTTTCGCCAGCGCATCATTGGTCACCAGAAAGGCAACGCCCGCGCATATCGTCACGATCGCCAGGGGCGTTTCGTGCCTTTCAAGATGTCCGGCACTGCGCATCCTGTTCCCGCCCCCCTAACACGATCAGGCTTTGCTAGCAGAAGGAATTGCCGGATGCGAGAGCATCTCAGCCGCATTCCGGCCCGCGCCTGCATTTGAGCATCACCAGGGCGCAGGGGCCGCGCGGCATTCACATTGAAATCACCCGGAGTGACATTGAACAGGATACATTTGGGCAAGATCACACAGCGCGCCCGGGTGGCGGTGAAGCGGGTGACCGATCCGCGCGCGAAACAAAGGCTTGAAATGGCAAGTCTTTCTGCGCAACCTGAAATGTTCAACCTGACCATTGACCGCCGCCCGCGCACCGCGCCGGACGCATTTCCGGAGGCCTGATGCCACAGCCACCCAAGCAGCCATTCAACCAGCCGCTCGGCGGCAATGCCATGCCCCGCTTCGGTGGCCCCGCCACGATGATGCGCCTGCCGACCCAACCCACCGCCGAGGGGCTGGATGCCTGTTTCATCGGCATTCCCATGGATATCGGCACGTCCAACCGCGCCGGCACCCGGCACGGCCCGCGCCAGATCCGCGCGGAAAGCTGCATGCTGCGCCCCTATAACATGGCCACCGGGGCTGCGCCGTTCGACAGTTTGCAGGTGGCCGATATCGGTGATGTGGCGATCAACACCTTTGATCTGGCAAAGAGTGTCGATATCATCACCCGCGCTTACAACGACATTCTGGCACAGGGCTGCATCCCCCTGACCCTTGGCGGCGATCACACGCTGACATGGCCCGTTCTTCGTGCCATGAAACAGCGCCACGGCCCGGTGGCGCTGATCCATGTCGATGCCCATGCCGATATCAACGACGAGATGTTCGGCGAAAAGATCGCTCACGGCACCCCGTTTCGCCGCGCATGGGAGGATGGCTGCCTGATCGGTGACAAGGTGTTCCAGATCGGTCTGCGCGGCACCGGCTACGGCCCCGATGATTTTAACTGGGGGCGCGACAGGGGCTGGACGGTGGTTCAGGCTGAGGAGTGTTGGCACAAGTCGCTAGTACCCCTGATGGCCGATATCCGCGCCCGGATCGGTGACGCGCCGGTCTATATCAGCTATGACATCGACAGTCTTGACCCGGCATTCGCGCCCGGCACCGGCACTGTCGAGATTGGCGGGCTGACCATCTGGCAGGGGCTTGAGATCGTGCGCGGTACGGCGGGGCTGAACATCGTCGCCGGTGATCTGGTCGAGGTTTCGCCGCCCTATGACCCCTCAGGCAACACCGCGCTGATTGGGGCGAACTTGCTTTACGAAATGCTGTGCGCCCTGCCCGGCGTGACACGCAACATGGCCACTTGACCCAAACAGGAACGACCGGACTGATCCACAGACATTGCAGCGATGCCGTGCAACGGCGTATGGAGTTGATTGCGGTTTTTTCGGAACCGGCATAAACCGGTCGCAGTTACCGCTATCAGCGCCCCATTTCGGGCAACAGAAGGTTCGCATGGTCGCACGCGTCATTCCCGTTGATCCTTTCGATCTGGTCGTGCTGGGCGCGACCGGCGATCTGGCGCAGCGCAAGATTCTGCCCGCACTCTGCCGCCGTCTGGCCGAGGGCCAGATGCCCCCCGAGGCGCAGATCATCGGTGCGGCGCGCAGCGCGCTGTCGCTGGCGGCGTTCAAGGAGATGGTGGCCGACAATCTGGCAGCGGACAGGGGCGGCGCGCGCATCAGTGCCGACGACATCACCGCCTTTCTGGACCGGCTTGAGTATGTCACCATCGACGCCCGTTCCGGTGACGGATGGCAGGAACTGGGCGCACGGCTGCGCCCGGACATTACACGCGCTTTCTATTTCTCGGTCGCGCCCGCCTTGTTCGGCGATCTGGCGCAGCGGGTCAGCGAACACGGGCTGGCCACGCCGCAAACCCGGATCGTTGTGGAAAAGCCGTTCGGCCATGATCTGGACAGCGCGCGCGCCCTCAACGCCATGCTTGCGCAACATTTCACCGAGGCGCAGATCTACCGCATTGACCATTATCTGGGCAAGGAAACGGTACAGAACCTGATGGCGGTGCGATTTGCCAATATCCTGTTTGAGCCGCTGTGGAACGCCCGCTTTGTCGATCATGTGCAGATCACCGTGGCTGAAACCGTGGGCGTGGGCGGCCGCGCCGATTACTATGATCAGAGCGGCGCAATGCGCGACATGGTGCAGAACCACCTGATGCAGCTTTTGTGCCTGATCGCCATGGAACCGCCGCACAGGTTTGACCCTGATGCGGTACGCGATGAAAAGCTGAAAGTGATCCGCGCGCTGGACCCGGTGGCGCCGGGAGACGTGGTGCGCGGTCAGTATGGCGCGGCGGCGGGCCTGCCCGGCTATATCGACGAGGTGGGGGATGCGCGCTCGCACACTGAAAGTTATGTTGCGCTGAAGGTTGGTATTTCCAACTGGCGCTGGAAGGGCACGCCGTTCTATCTGCGCACCGGCAAGCGGCTGGCCGCACGCACCTCAGAGATTGCCGTGACATTCCGCGACCCGCCGCATTCGATCTTTGGCGAAGATGCCGAATGGCGCGAGAATGTGCTGGTGATCCGGCTGCAACCCAACGAGGGCATGACGCTGCGGGTGATGATCAAAGAGCCCGGACCGGGCGGGATGCGGCTGAAGGATGTGGCGCTGGATATGTCCTTTGCCAAGGCGCTTGGCGATGATATGCAAATCCCCGATGCCTACGAGCGGTTGATCATGGATGTGATCCGCGGCAACCAGACGTTGTTCATGCGTGGCGACGAGGTCGAGGCCGCCTGGGCCTGGACAGACCCGGTGATCGGCGCATGGACGGCCGATGCGACTGCGCCGCTGTCCTATCCGGCGGGATCCGACGGGCCAGAGGCTGCGGCCCGGCTTTTGCAGCGTGATGAGCGCCAATGGCGAGAGGTTCGGTGATGGAACTGATTGAATATGCCGATACCGACATGATGATGATCTCGCTGGCCGGGGCCCTGTCGCGCGATCTGCGCGCGGCGTTGGGGCGGCGCGAACGGGCGGTGTTCTGCGTGCCCGGCGGCACCACGCCGGGGCCGGTCTTTGACATGCTGGCTGCCGTTGATCTGAACTGGGCGAATGTTGATATCGTGCTCAGTGACGAGCGCTTTGTGCCCGAGGATCACGCCCGCTCGAATGCCGCACTGGTACGCGGGCGGCTGCTGCAGGACCGGGCATCAGCCGCGCGACTGATCCCGATGTGGCGCAGGGGTATGCTGCCTGAGCAGGCGGCAAGCGCCGTGTCTGCCGAGATCGCGCCGCTGCTGCCGATCGATGTCGCCCTCTTGGGCATGGGGGTGGATATGCACACCGCCTCGCTTTTTCCTGACGCGCCCCGTCTTGATCTGGCGCTGGCCGATGATGCGCCGCCGGTCATGGCGCTTGATGTGCCGGGTCAGCCAGAGCCGCGCCTCACCCTCACCGCCAAGGTGCTGCGCAAGGCCTTCGCGCTGCATCTGGTGATCACCGGTGCCGACAAGCGTGCCGCACTGGCGCGGGCTGAAGATGCTGACCCGCTGGAGGCCCCGGTTGCGGCACTTCTCGGTCAGGCAAGCGTGCATTGGGCGCAATGACTTGAGCCGCACGCTGCGCCTGCTTATCTGCAATGGCATGACCCGTCTTGCCACCATGCCCCGCTTTCGCCTGTTGCTGGCCGCAGCCCTCGCCACAGCGATGGCTCTGCCGGCCGTTACCGCGCGCGCCCATCCGCATGAATTCATCGACGCCGCGCTGGAGCTGCGCTTTGACGCCGATGGCGCGCTGACCGATATCGGCGTGGAATGGCGCTATGACGCCTTCACCACCATGCTGATCCTCGGCGATATGGGCCTCAACCCCGCCGCTGAGACCCTCAGCCCCGAGGAAGAGGCGTTGCTGGACGGGTTCGATCTGAACTGGATGGAGGGGTATGAGGGCGATCTGTGGCCGACGCAGGGCGAGGTGCCGATTGCCCTGGGCCCGCCGCAGCCGGTGGCGACCGTTATGGAAGACGGGCAGATCATCTCGCGCCATATCCGCCCGGTGCTCACCCCCGTCGATCCGGCGCAGGGCCCGCTGGTTATCCAGGTCTATGACCCCGAATACTACATCGCCTACACCATCGCCGCCCAGACCGCGATCGACGGGCGCGAGGATTGTCGCGCGCGGATCTTTGTGCCTGACCTCAGCGCGGCGCGTGCGCAGCTTGATGCCGCGATCGACGAACTGTATGCTGGGGGCGTTGTCGATATCGAAGAGGATTTTCCCGCTGTCGGCCGCCATTTCGCCGAGGAAATCCGGCTGGACTGCTCCCCGCAGACGGATTGAACCGATTGGACAGTCAGGCGCGCGTCAGAGCGTGAGCTTGCCGCTCACGGAATCAGCCAGCGTGTATTCGTCAAACACCTGAAGGAAGGCCGCCAACGCCCGGTCCATCGCCGGTGGCAGCCGGCAATGCGGGGTCAACACGCAGGCGTTGTTCGGGCCCAGACATTCAACCAGTTTGAAATCTGGTTCAGTTCGTCGAATGAGTTCACCGATATTGATCTCTTCAGGTGGTTTTGCCAGCGTAAAACCACCGCTGCGCCCGCGCTGGCCGCGCAGATAGCCCAGCTGGGTGAGGGTCAGAACAACCTTTTTCACATGCGACCGGGAGATCGTGTTCACCTCGGCGGTCTCATCGATTGTGACCAGACGCTCAGCATGCATGGCGGCGTAGATCAGCACGCGCACCGAATAGTCGGTAAACTTCGTCAATCGCACGGCTAACCCCCGTTTACGGCTCAGTTTCGCGATGCCGTACAAGCGAGGTAGTGCCCGACTACAGTGTGGTAAAGCAAAAAAACACCCCTGCGCTGTTTATATCCCGCGCGACAGGGCGCGGTGATCAAAAACCGGGTGACGCCGGGTAAAAGAGTTATTTAACTTGACCCAAATCAAGGTTTGGTGATGGCGCTCCTGTTTAAGTGCCATCATGTATAGTCCTTATCGATCCCCTCTCATCCCCCTCGTGCTGGCCATCCATGCGGCCCGTCGCGATACGGCGGGCACATCCGCAGGGCGCAGCCGCCAATGGGCAACTCTGGCCGCAAACACAGGGGCGCTGGTCCGGGTGCTGTTGCTGGCCCTGGCGATGCTGTTGCCCGTGACGGCCGCCGCCCAGTCGCCGCATCTGTCGCGCTTTCTGGCCGAAGTGGACCCCGCCACCATCGTCGAGGGCGCAGACGGGTTTGGGGCCATGCGCGAAGATGCGCCGGTCGCGCCGATCCTGCAGGGCGGCCAACAGATCGGCTGGGTGTTCATCACCAGCGATTTCGTGGGCACCACCGGCTATTCCGGCCGCCCCATCCACACCATGATCGCGCTGGATGACGACGCGCGCATCCTTGGACTGAGCCTGGTGCACCATTCCGAACCGATTGTCCTGATCGGCATCCCAGAATCGCGCATCCGCGATCTGATGGCCGGACATATCGGCCTTGATCTGGCCGCCGTCGCGGCGGCGGGCGGCGCGGTGGCCGAGCTGAACATCATTTCGGGTGTGACGGTCACGATCATGGTGATCGACGATTCCATCATCCGCTCGGGCATCCGGGTGGCGCGGCTTCTGGGGCTGGGCGGGTTGCAGGCCCCCAGTGCCCCCACCGGCCCCCGGTTCGAAATCAACGCCGAGGCCGTAGCGCCAGAGGGCTGGTCGGTCATGGTCGGCGACGGCACGGTGCGGCGGATGACGCTGGAAGTGGCCGAGGTCAACTCCGCATTTGAGCGGATGGAAGACCCCCGCGCAGCCCGCCGCCCGATCAATGAACCCGATGACGCCACCTATATCGACCTTTACGCAGCGCCGGTCAGCGTGCCTGCCATCGGACGTGAACTGATGGGCGGAGCCGAATACGCCAATCTGGAAAACTGGCTCAACGAGGGAGAGCACGCGATCCTGCTGGCCGGGCGCGGCCTCTATTCCTTCAAGGGCTCGGGCTATGTGCGCGGTGGCATCTTTGACCGGATCGTGCTGATCCAGGGCGACAGCTCGCTGCGCTTTCGTGACCGTGATCACCGGCGGCTGGGCGACATCGCCACCCCCGGCGCGCCCCGGTTCAATGAGCTGGATATCTTCCGCATCCCAGCAGACGCCGGGTTTGACCCCGCCGAGCCCTGGCGCATCCAGCTACTGGCTCAACGCGATGTGGCGGCGCTGGAACGGGTCTTTACCACCTTCGATCTGGCCTACCAGTTGCCACGCGCCTATCTGACCGAGCTTGCCCGGCCTGCGCCGGTGGCGATGGCCGATGTCCATGACGCGCAAGCCGAGCGCGCGGCGCAAATGGCCCTGATCGAGCGCATCTGGCATGACCGTCGGCTGGAGATCGCGGGCCTTGTGATCATGCTGACGGTTCTCACGGCGGCATTCTTCTTTCAGATGTTCCTCACCCGCTCGGCGCGCGCAACCTATTGGTTCCGCATGACCTTCCTGACCTTCACACTGGTTTTTCTGGGCTGGTATGCCGCCGCGCAACTGTCTGTCGTCAACCTGCTGGCGCTGGTGGACAGCCTGCGCGACGGCTTCAGCTGGCAGGCTTTCATGCTGGACCCACTGACTTTCATCCTGTGGTGGGCTGTGGCGGCTGCGCTGATCTTCTGGGGCCGTGGGGCCTATTGCGGCTGGCTGTGCCCGTTTGGCGCGCTGCAAGAGCTGACCAACCAGATTGCGCGGGCGCTGAAGGTGCCGCAATTCACCCTGCCCTGGGGTCTGCATGAGCGTTTGTGGCCGGTAAAATACATGATCTTTCTGGTCCTCTTTGCCGCCACGCTGGCCGGGGTGCCTTGGTCTAGCCAGTTGCATGAGATCGAACCGTTCAAGACAGCAATCGTGCTGAAATTCGACCGCGCATGGCCCTTCGTGACCTTTGCGCTGGTGTTGCTGGGTATCGGCCTGTTCATCGAGCGCTTCTATTGCCGCTACCTGTGCCCGTTGGGCGCGGCGCTGGCGATCCCGGCACGGATGAGGATGTTCGACTGGCTGAAACGCTACCGCGAATGCGGCAGCCCCTGCCAGACCTGCGCCAACGAATGCTTTGTGCAAGCGATCCACCCGACTGGTGAGATCAACCCCAATGAATGCCTCAACTGCATGAATTGTCAGGTGCTCTACCAGTCAAAAACCAAATGCCCTGTCGTCATTCGCCAACTCAAGCGGCGCGACACCACGCATCGCTCTGCCGAGGCGCTGGACCGGGTTCTGAAAACCAAATCTGCAACCAAGGAGACTGACAATGTCTGACAGAACGCAAAAACCGGGCATCAGCCGGCGGGGCCTTCTGGGCGCCACGGCAGGCACTGCGATGCTGGGCGGCATGGGACTGCCCCGCGCGGCCATGCTGGCAGGAACCGCCGCCACGCTGGGCGCAGCATCCACCAGCCGCGCCGGCGCCTCGGTCAGTGATGCCCATGTCGAGCCGGGCCAGCTGGATGAATACTATGGTTTCTGGTCTTCAGGCCAGACAGGCGAGATGCGCATTCTGGGCATCCCTTCCATGCGCGAGTTGATGCGCATTCCAGTGTTCAACCGTTGCTCGGCCACCGGCTGGGGCCAGACCAATGAATCGCTGCGCATTCACCAGCGCACGATGAGTGACCGCACCCGCCATTTTCTGGCCGCGAACGGCAAGAAGATCCACGACAACGGCGATCTTCACCACGTCCACATGTCCTTTACCGAAGGGCGCTATGACGGCCGGTTTCTGTTCATGAACGACAAGGCCAATACCCGCGTCGCGCGGGTGCGCTGCGACATCATGAAATGCGATTCGATCCTGGAAATTCCCAACGCCAAGGCCATCCACGGACTGCGCCCGCAAAAATGGCCGCGCACCAACTACGTCTTTGCCAATGGCGAGGATGAAGGCCCGATGGTCAATGACGGCACCATCCTCGATGAGCCCGAGCAGTATGTGAACTTCTTCACAGCTGTGGCCGCCGACGAGATGGAAGTGGCGTGGCAGGTGATGGTCTCAGGCAACCTTGACAACACCGATGCCGATTACGAGGGCAAATGGGCGTTTTCGACCAGCTACAACTCGGAAATGGGGATGAACCTGCCCGAGATGACGGCCGCCGACATGGACCATGTGGTGGTATTCAACATCGCCGAGATCGAGAAAGGGATTGAAGAGGGCGATTATATCGAACTCAACGGCGTCAAGGTGATCGACGGGCGCAAGGGGGTGAACAAGAAATACACCCGCTACATCCCGATCCCCAACAACCCGCATGGCTGCAACATGGCGCCCGACAAGATTCACCTGTGCATCGGCGGCAAGCTGTCACCGACCGTCAGCGTGATCGACGTGCGCAAACTCGATGAGTACTTTGAGAACGACGATCTGGACCCGCGCTTTCCCGTGGTCGCCGAACCGGAACTGGGCCTTGGCCCCCTCCACACCGCGTTTGACGGCAAAGGCAACGCCTATACCACGTTGTTCCTCGACAGCCAGATCGTCTTCTGGAACATCGAACGGGCAGTTGAGCTTTATAACGGTGCCGATGTCGATCCGATCATCTCGAAGACGGATGTGCATTACCAGCCCGGCCACAACTCCACCTCGATGGGCGAAACGCTGGACGCAGACGGCAAGTGGTTCGTGTCGATGAACAAGTTCTCGAAGGACCGGTTCCTCAATGTCGGCCCGCTGAAGCCTGAAAACGAGCAGCTTTTCGCCATCGACGGTGACAATCTGCGGTTGTTGCATGACGGCCCCACCTTCGCCGAGCCGCATGACTCGATCATCGTGCACCGCTCGCTGATCAACCCGGTCCATGTCTATGACCGCAATGACCCCAGCTGGGCCGAGACCCGCGCACAGGCCGAGGCCGATGGCGTGGATATCGACGACTGGATGGAAACCGTGGTGCGCGACGGCGACAAGGTGCGCGTCTACATGTCTTCCATGGCGCCGAACTTCAGCCTTGAAAGCTTCACGGTGAAGGAGGGCGACGAGGTGACCGTGATCCTCACAAACCTTGATGACATCGAGGATCTGAGCCACGGATTTTGCATGGGCGATCATGGCGTAGCGATCGAACTGAGCCCGCTGCAAACGGCCTCGGTCACCTTCGTGGCCGCCAAGCCGGGGGTCTACTGGTATTATTGCCAGTGGTTCTGCCATGCGCTCCACATGGAGATGCGCGGCCGGATGTTTGTTGAACCGAAGGACGCCTGATCATGCGGCGCCTGCATTTTCTGGTTGTGGTTCTGGCGCTGTTCTTCGCCGTCTCGGTTGCGGGCCCGGCCCGCGCCGAAGAACGGCTGGTGCCTGCCGAACCGGGGGCGCTGGCGCTGGCCATCGCCGGGGCCAGCCCCGGCGATGTGCTGATCCTTGCGCCGGGCCGACACGATGGCCCGGTGGTGCTGGACCTGCCCCTGACCCTTGACGGGCAGGGCGCAGCACAGCTTGTGGGCGACGGGCGCGGCTCGGTCGTCACCGTCACCGGCGCGGATGTGACCGTGCGCGGGCTGGAAATCAGCGGCTCAGGATCCGAGCACCCGGTGGTGGATGCGGGCATCAAGCTGGACCGCAGCGCCGAGCGTGCAGTGATTGAACACAATACCCTGATCGAAAATCTGGTGGGCGTGCATGTCTTCGGCGCCCGCGACAGCCTGGTGCGCGACAATATCGTGATCGGTCGTCAGGACCACCGCATGAACGATCGCGGCAACGGCATCTATGTCTGGAACGCGCCCGGCACCGTGGTGGAACGCAACGATGTGCGCTTTGGCCGCGACGGGATTTTCTCCAATGCCTCACGCGACAACATCTTCCGCGACAACCTGTTTCGCGACCTGCGCTTTGCCGTGCATTTCATGTATACCAACATGAGCGAGGTTTCCGGCAACATCTCCATCGGCAACCGGCTGGGCTTTGCCATCATGTTTTCCAACCGCGTGGTGGTCGCCGACAACATGTCACTGGGTGACATGAGCCACGGCTTGATGCTGAACTACGCCAACAATGCCGATGTGCGCGGCAATCTGGTGCGTGGCGGCACGCAGGAAAAATGCACCTTCATCTACAACGCGCACCGCAACCTGATCCATGGCAACCGGTTCGAGGGCTGCGAGATCGGCATCCACTTCACCGCCGGGTCCGAGCGCAACGCCATCACCGGCAACGCCTTCATCGCCAATCAGACGCAGGTCAAATACGTCGGCACCCGTGACATTGAGTGGAGCCATGACGGGCGCGGCAATTTCTGGTCCGACCATCCCGCCTATGATCTGGATGGCGACGGCATCGCCGACAGCCGCTTTCGCCCCAACGATCTGATGGATCATATTCTCTGGTCCCAGCCCGCCGCCGCGCTCTTGCTGGGCTCACCCGCTGTGCAACTGATCCGCTGGAGCCAGGCACATTTCCCCGCCACCCTGCCGGGCGGTGTGCTCGACAGCTACCCCCTCACCCGCCCCGTGGAGATCGCGGTTCCTGAACACATCGCAAGGATGGAGGCCGAAGCCCGGCCCGCCTGGCGCTATGGAAGACAGATTGATGACATCGCTGACCCTCTCACAAGTCACTAAAACCTTCGGTGCAAACCGCGCACTTGATGGCGTCGGCTTCACCGTGGCGCCCGGCGAACGGGTGGCGCTCTTGGGCCATAACGGTGCGGGAAAATCCACGCTGATGAAGATCATCCTTGGGCTGATCCCCTTTGACAGCGGTGCGATCACCGTTCTGGGTGCGGCCCCCGGTAGCCATGCGGCACGGCGTAAGGTGGCCTATCTACCTGAAAACGTGGCCTTTCACCCCTCTTTGACCGGGCTGGAACAACTGCGCTACTACCTGCGCCTGCGCGGCGAAAGGCCCGCTACCGCCATGGACCTGCTGGCGCGTGTGGGGCTGGCAGATGCCGCGAAGCGTCGCATCGGCACCTATTCCAAAGGCATGCGGCAGCGCGTGGGGCTGGCACAGGCGCTGATCGGTAACCCCCGGCTTCTGGTGCTGGATGAACCCACCTCGGGGCTGGACCCGGTCTCGCGGCGTGAGTTTTACGCCATGCTGGACGGACTCGCCGCCGAGGGTGCGGCGATCTTGCTGTCCAGCCACGCGCTGACCGAGGTCGAGGCCCGGACCGACCGCATTGTCATCCTGTCCAAAGGAGTAATGGTCGCCAATGACACGCTGGCCGCCCTGCGCCGTCAGGCCGCGCTGCCGATTCACCTGCACGTCACCACCCGCCCCGATCAGGCCGACGCCGTGGCGCGCAGCCTTGATGGCGCGCGGATGAATGGTGTCACGGTCGATCTGACCTGCGGCCATGACCAGAAACTTGCGCGGTTGGGCCAGATCACCGCCCTTGGGGCCATGATTGAAGACGTCGAGGTGATCCCCCCCTCGCTGGAAGATCTCTACAGCCATTTCAGCCGCCAGACCGACACGAGGACCCAGCCATGACACGCATCTCCGCCTCAGCCGGGGCCGAATTCCGCATTGCGCTCCGCAACCGCTGGGTCACCATCGCGGTGGCGATGATGGCGCTTTTCTCGATGGTGCTCTCAGCCGCTGGCAGTGCCCCCACCGGCGCGCTGGGGGTGGACAAGCTGTCAGTCACAGTCGCCAGCCTGACAAGCCTTGCCGTCTATCTGGTGCCGCTGGTGGCGCTTCTAATGTCGTTTGACGCCATCGCAGGCGAGGTCGAGCGGGGCACCCTGCCCTTGGTGCTGACCTATCCCGTCAGCCGGGCCGAGCTGCTTTTGGGCAAGTTCGTTGCCCATCTCGCCATTCTCGCGCTGGCCGTGGCGGTGGGCTACGGCATCGCTGCCGGTGCCGCATTCTACTTTGATCCGCGCGCCAGCGCCGGGCTTCCCGCGCTGTTCCGGCTGTTCTGGACCTCGCTTTTACTGGGCGCGGCCTTTCTGGCGATCGGCTATGCGCTGTCGGCCATTGCCCGTCGCCCGGGTGCCGCCGCCGGGTTGGCGATCGGCCTTTGGCTGGTGATGATCGTGCTCTACGATCTGGGCTTGCTGGCCGGTGTGGTGGCTGATGGCGGCGGATACTTCACCACCCATGTGTTCCCCTGGCTCTTGATCGGCAACCCGGCCGATGCCTTCCGCCTCTACAACCTCGCCGCCTCCGAGGCCACGGCCGCCGCTGCCGGTATCAGCGGGGCCGCCAATACCATTCCGCCCGGCCAGGCGCTGGCCTCGATCCTGCTCTGGCCGCTGGTCGGGCTGGGCCTTGCCACACTGGCATTCCGAAAGGTGACGCCATGATCCGCCCTGCCCTCGTCGTCCTCGCGCTTCTGGCTTTGGTCGCCTGCCGCGAAGACAGCGCCAACGCGCCCCCCGCCCCCGTCACCATGACAGCCGAGGCGGTGGGCCATTACTGCCAGATGAACCTGCTGGAACACCCCGGCCCCAAGGCGCAAGTCCATCTCGATGGCTTGCCGTGGCCGCTGTTCTTCAGTCAGGTGCGCGACGCGGTGGCCTATCAGCGGATGCCTGAGCAAAGCCATATGATCAGCGTGATCTATGTCTCGGACATGGGGGGCGAAGGCGCGCATTGGGACAACCCCGGCGCGGACAACTGGATAGCCGCCGATGGCGCGCTTTATGTGGTCGGCGCCGAGATCGCAGGCGGGATGGGCGCACCGGAACTGGTGCCGTTCTCCACACGCAGCGCCGCCGAACAGTTTGCGCAGGCGCATGGCGGCACGGTGCTGGCACTGTCCGACATTCCTGACAGCGAGGTTCTGGCGCCAGTCACCTTTGATGATGATATCGGGGCGGAAGACGACAGCGATTTTGAAGAGCGTTTGCGCGCCCTGACCCACGAACCGGAGGGCTGAGCATGACCACCATCACCCGCCGCCGCTTCCTGAGCATCGCCGCTGCAGCTGCCGCGACGCCGCTCGCGGTTGCCCCGGCCCACACCGCCCCGCTCTATCAGTGGCGTGGCACCGCGCTGGGGGCCGATGCCTCGATCACGCTGGCCCATCCGCAGGCCGAAGGCATCGTGCAAAGTGCACTGGCCGAGATCGCGCGGCTGGAGCGCATTTTCTCACTGCATGACCGCCAGTCGGCTCTGGTGCAGCTCAACTCCGGGGGGCGGCTGACAAACCCGCCGTTCGAACTGCTCGAATGCCTGACCCTGTGCCGCAGCGTTCATGCCGCCAGTGGTGGGCTGTTTGACCCCACAATCCAGCCACTCTGGGCGCTTTATGCCGAACATCACGCCATCAACCGCGCACCCAGCAACGCGGCGTTGGTCGCGGCCCGTGCGCGCACCGGCTGGACCGGGCTGATCTTTGACACCACAACAGCCAGCCTGCGCCCGGGTATGGCGCTCAGCCTCAACGGGGTGGCGCAGGGCTATATCGCCGACCGTGTGGCAGATCTGTTGCGCGCCGAGGGGCTGGAAAACGTGCTGGTCAACACCGGCGAGTTTCAGGCCATCGGCGGGCAGCCACAGGGCGGCGCCTGGCCGGTCACGCTTGATGACGGCGAGCGGCTGCACCGCGACGCGGTGATACTGGAAAACGAGGCGCTTGCCAGTTCCGCCCCGCATGGCATCACCTTCGATCAGGCAGGCCGGATCAGCCATATCCTCAACCCGCTGACCGGCCAGCCCGCCCCCGCCCGCTGGCGCCTGATCAGTGTCACCGCGCCGCGCGCCGCGCTGGCAGATGCGCTGTCAACGGCTTTCTGCCTGATGGACCGCGCCGGAATTGCGCGCACTCTCACCAGTTTCCCCCAGGCCCGGCTGGCGCATCTTGGTTGATCTGACAAAGAGAGGGGGCGCTGCCCCCGCCGCCCGTTCCGGGCGACTCCCCCGGGATATTTCCAGACACAAAATGAGGCAAAAAGATCCGCGCCATTTTGTGTCTGAAAATATCCTGGGGGGTGAGCGGCGCAAGCCGCGAGGGGGGCAACGCCCCCCTTTACCCGCTCAGAACACCGCGCGCGGCAGCCAGGTGGCGATGGCCGGCATCATCCAGATGATCAGGATCGCCGCCACCTGAAGCACGATATAAGGCACCACACCCTGATAGATCATCCCGGTCGTCACCTCGGGCGGGGCTGCGCCGCGCAGGTAGAACAGCGAAAAGCCAAACGGCGGAGTCAGGAACGAGGTTTGCAGGTTGACCGCGATCAGCACCGCCAGCCAGATCGGGTCATGCCCCATCAGTATCAGGGGCGGGATCAGCAGCGGCAGCAGGATCACCGAGATTTCGACGAAATCCAGGAAGAAGCCCAATACAAAGACAAATAGCATGGCGAAAATCAGTGCGCCGGTTGCGCCGCCCGGCAGTGCCTCAAGTATTGCCGCCACCCGGTGCTCACCGCCCAGCCCTACAAAGACCAGACTGAAGAACGAGGCCATCAGGATGGTGGCGAAGATCATCGCCGTGACGATCAGTGTCTGCGCCAGCGCCGGTTTGATCAGCCGCTCGCGCGTCAGTGCCCAGAGCGCGGCAGCAATGGCCGCAATCCCGACAATGCCCAGCATCGCATAGCCGCTGGCCATCGCATACTGCACCAGCCCGGTGTCAGAGCGTTGCAGCCGCACTGGAGCGATCCCCGCCGCCACCGCCAGCGCCAGAAGCGCGCCCGCGCCCGCCAGAATCAGCCCGCGCGGCGCGCCGCGCCGGTAGCCTGCCAACAGGATCGCGCCGACCGCGCCCACACTCGCAGCTTCATTGGGCGAAGCCACGCCACCCAATATCGCGCCGAGCACGGCCACGATCAGCAAAACCGGCGGCACCACAGCGCCGAACACCTCGATGCGCGAAACCTTTTGGGTGCGCTCACGCATCGCCGGGGCGTCGCCCGGGATCAGCCAGGCGCGGCCCAGCACATAAAGCACATAAATCCCCACCAGCAGGAACCCCGGCACCAGTGCGGCGGCGAAGGTCTGGCCCACCGAGATGGTCTCGATGCTGAACCGCCCTTGCTGGTATTGCGCCTGCTGGAAGGCCGAAGACATGACCTCGGCCAGAATGATCAAAAGCGTCGAGGGCGGGATGATCTGCCCCAGTGTGCCCGCCGTGGCGACCGTGCCCGCCGCCAGCCGCGGGTTGTAGCCATTGCGCAGCATCGCGGGCAGCGCGATCATGCCCATCGCCACAACGGTCGCGCCGACAATGCCCGTAGAGGCCGCCAGCAGCGCCCCCACCAGCACCACCGACACCCCAAGCCCGCCGCGCATGGCGCCAAAGAGGCGGCCCATCGTTTCCAGCAGATCCTCGGCGATGCGCGATTTTTCCAGCACCACCCCCATGAGCACGAAGAGCGGAATGGCGGTCAGCACCGGGTTGGTCATCACGGCAAAAAACCGTTGCCCCAGCGCGCCCATCAGGTTGATCGAGAACACATCGAACCACCAGCCGATGAGCGCAAAGCCCGTCGCCACCCCGGCGATGGTGAACGCCACCGGATAGCCCATCAGGATAAAGACGATAAGAGCTGCGAACATCCACAGATCAAGCGCCATTGCGAGCCTCCCGCAGGCGGATCACATCGCGGATCAGGGCTGACAGCCCCTGGATCAGCAAAAGCACGCAGAACGCGGGCACGAGTGATTTCAAGAGATATGAGGCCGGGATGCCCCCCACCGATATCGGCCCCTCCAGGATCGCCCAGGAGCGGCGCACCATCGGCCAGGACCAGTAGAGCAGCATCACAAGCGACGGACCCAGCAACGCCAGATGGCCGAAGATATCAACCAGCGCCTGTCCGCGCGCTGTCAACTTGCCATAAAAGATATCCACCCGCACATGGCCCTGCGCCCAGAGCGTATAGCCCGCGCCCAGCATGAAGATGGAAGCATGCAGATAGAGCACGCTCTCGTTGATGAAGATCGAGGAGAAGCCGAACACATAGCGCATCAGCACAACAGCGAACTGCACCAAGACCATGGTCAGTGCCAGCCACATCACCACCGCGCCGACGGCACGGTTGATCCAGTCCAGAGCATCGGCCACGCGTGCCATCCGCCACCCCCTTGCAAGTCAAGGCCGGGCGGCGGACCGCCCGGCCGGGACACCCTTCTTAGCGGGCGTAGGTGAAGTCAAGGCTGCGCGAGGCCAGTTGCGCGGCCTCGGCATGCGGCTGGTACTCAGCCATCAGTTCACGATACTCGATGAAGCTTTCGGTGATGCGTGCCACCAACTCATCGCTGTCATTGCGCATCTCTTCGAGCACCTCGCCCATGGCATTGCCCATGGCGATGATGATCTCTTCCGGCCACTGGCGCACCTGCGTGCCCGAGGCCACCAGTTCGCGCAAGGCCAGCGCGTGCTTGGTGTTATACTCGGTATGCACCACGTTATAGAGGCTTTCCGCCGCCATCTGCACCGCGCCTTTCAGGTCATCTTCCAGCGCGTTCCAGGTCTCAAGGTTGATCGCGCATTCCTCGGCAGAAGACGGCTCGCCCACGCCGTTGTCGTAGTAGTAGGGCGCCACCTGCTGCAGACCCAGCGCTGAATCCGACCACGGGCCGATGAACTCCCCGGCATCCAGCGCACCTGATTGCAGCGCCTGGAACATCGCCGGGCCTGACATCGCCTCGACCGCGACGCCGAGTTTTGACATGACTTCGGAATTGAGGCCGGTGGTCCGGTATTTCAGGCCGCGGATATCATCGACCGAGGTGATCTCGTTGCGAAACCACCCTGCCCATTGCGGGCCCGAGTTGCCGCACAGGAAAGGCTTGAGATTGAAGCGGGCATACATCTCATCATAAAGCTCCTGCCCGCCGCCATGCAGCATCCAGCCGTGCTGCTCGTTTGCGGTCAGGCCCAGCGGCTGCGAGCCAAAGAGCAGAATGCCCTTGGATTTGGAGCCCCAGTAGGCGGGAACGGCATGGTAGATATCAGCCGTGCCCTCGCCGACGGCATCAAACACGCCCGGTCCGGGAACAATCTCACCGGCCGCGAACAGCTCGACCTCGATGCGCCCGCCTGAGAGCGTGGTGATGCGGTCAGCCAGCATCTGTGCGGCAATACCCGGCCCAGGCAGATTGCGCGGCCAAGCCGAAACCAGACGCCAGCGGCGGGTGTCCTGCGACAGGGCGGGCGTCGCCAGCGATGCCGCTGCGGCACCCACCGTCGCGGTGGTCAGAAATGCACGTCTTTTCATGGGAAGCTCCCTTTGGTTGGTGGTTGGTTCTTGTCCCGCCGGGGGTGAGGATTGAGGGTGCGGAAGCCTCCGGCGGGGATATTTTCAGACACAAAATGCGATCAGTCTTTCAGAATGCCCGGCAGATTGAGCCCGTGTTCACGCGCGCAATCAATGGCGATGTCGTAGCCTGCGTCAGCATGGCGCATCACGCCGGTTGCAGGGTCATTCCACAGCACATTGGCAAGGCGCCGGTCGGCATCCTCGCTGCCATCGCAGCAGATGACCATGCCCGAATGTTGCGAAAAGCCCATTCCGACCCCGCCGCCGTGATGCAAGCTGACCCAGGTGGCGCCGGATGCACAATTCAGAAGCGCATTGAGAAGCGGCCAGTCGCTGACGGCGTCGGAGCCGTCCTTCATTGCCTCGGTTTCGCGGTTGGGTGAAGCAACAGAGCCCGAATCAAGGTGGTCGCGGCCGATCACCACCGGGGCCTTCAACTCACCCGAGCGCACCATCGCATTGATCGCCAGCCCCGCCTTGTGCCGGTCGCCCAGCCCGATCCACATGATCCGCGCGGGCAAGCCCTGAAAGGCGATGCGCTCGCGCGCCATGTCGAGCCAGTTGTGCAGATGGGTGTTCTCGGGGAACAACTCCTTCATCTTGGCGTCGGTCTTGTAGATATCCTCCGGGTCGCCCGAGAGCGCGGCCCAACGGAACGGGCCGATGCCGCGGCAGAACAGCGGGCGGATATAGGCGGGGACGAAACCGGGGAAGGCAAAGGCGTTCTCCAGCCCTTCTTCCTTGGCGACCTGGCGGATGTTGTTGCCATAGTCCAGCGTCGGCACGCCCGCATTCCAGAAATCGACCATCGCGGCGACATGGGTTTTCATAGAGGCGCGCGCGGCCTTTTCGACCTCCTTGGGGGCGGTTTCCTGTTTTGCGCGCCACTGGGCGACCGACCAGCCCAGCGGCAGATAGCCATGGATGGGATCATGCGCCGAGGTCTGGTCGGTGACCATATCAGGGCGCGGGCCGCCGTCTTTCATGCGTCGGGCAAGCTCGGGGAACACGTCTGCCGCGTTGCCGATCAGCGCGACCGACTTTGCCTCGCCCGCTTTGGTCCAGCGGTCGATCATCGCCAGCGCCTCATCCAGCGTATGGGCCTTTTCATCGCAATAGCGGGTGCGGATGCGGAAATCGGCGCGGGTCTCATCACATTCCACGGCCAGACAGCAGGCCCCGGCCATCACGGCGGCCAGCGGCTGCGCGCCGCCCATGCCGCCCAGACCGGCGGTGAGGATCCATTTGCCGGTCAGATCGCCGCCGTAGTGCTGGCGTCCGGCCTCGGCAAATGTCTCATAAGTTCCCTGCACAATGCCTTGAGTTCCAATGTAAATCCACGATCCGGCGGTCATCTGGCCATACATCGCCAGACCCTTCTTATCCAGCTCGTTGAAATGGTCCCAGTTGGCCCAGTGCGGCACCAGATTGGAATTGGCGATCAAGACGCGCGGCGCGTCCTTGTGGGTGCGGAACACACCCACCGGCTTGCCCGATTGGACCAGAAGCGTCTGATCTTCCTCCAGTTCTTTCAGCGAGGCGACGATCTGGTCGAAATCCGCCCAGGTGCGCGCCGCGCGGCCGATGCCGCCATAAACCACCAGCTCATGCGGGTTCTCGGCCACATCGGGGTGCAGGTTGTTCATCAGCATCCGCATCGGCGCTTCGGTCAGCCAGCTTTTCGCGGTGATCTCGGTGCCGGTGGCGGGGTAGATATCGCGGGTATTGTGGCGCGGATTGGTCATGATTGCCTCCTCAGGCGGCCAGCAGATGGCCGGCAATGATGTTGCGTTGAATCTCGGATGAACCCTCATAGATGCGCATGATCCGCACATCGCGGGCGTAGCGTTCCAGCGGGAAATCACGGGTGAACCCATAGCCGCCGTGGATCTGGATTGCCTTGTCGGTGACGCGGTGGGCCATCTCGCTGGCGTGCAACTTGGCCATGCTGGCTTGTTCTGAAAACCGGGTGCCTTGCTGGCGCAGGCGCGCGGCCTCCAGCGCCAGAAGCTCGGACGCGCGCAGGTCCAGCGCCATATCGGCCAGCATCCAGCGGATGCCCTGTTTCTCGGCCAGGGGTTCGCCGCTGATGATGCGGGTTTTCGCCCAGTCGCTGGCAGCCGTGAGCGCGGCGCGGGCGATTCCGATGCACATGGCGGCCACTTCTAGCCGCCCGTTATCCAGCACCTTCATGGCGGTGCGAAAGCCCGTGCCCTCAGCCCCAAGCCGCTGGCTCTCAGTTACCCAGAGATCCAGATCCAGCTCCCAGACATGGCCACCGCGCAGGCCCATCGTGTTCTCGGCCCGGCCCGGGGTGAAGCCCTCGGTGCCCTTGTCGACGACAAAAGCCGAGATCCCCCGGTGGCGCGCGGCCGCATCCGTCACGGCATAGATCACCACAAAGTCGGCCACGCCGCCGTTGGAAATGAAGCATTTGCGGCCCTTGATGCGGTAGCCCTCGCCCTCGCGCGTGGCGCGGGTTTTCATATCGGCGGGGTCTGACCCGGCGGTGGGTTCGGTCAGGCCAAAGGCCCCCAGTTTCGCGCCGGTGGCGGCATCGGGCAGGTAGCGCGCGCGCAAAGCGTCGTCGCCGCCGATCAGCAGGGAATCGGTTGCCAGATAATGCGCCGTCAGCGCCGACACGGTCGATCCGCAGCCGCCCGCAATGACCGACACCGCCCTGAGCAGCGCCTGCGCCGAGATATCGGCCCCGCCCCATGCCTCCGGCAGGTTCGCGCCCATCATGCCAGTCTCGGCAAGGGCAGTCAGCTGGTCATGGACGAAAGCGCCGGTCTCATCGGTCGCGGCGGCTCTGGGGGCCAGTTTCTCGGCGGCAAATCGCTCCAGCATGGTGATGAAGCTGGCTTCGGTGTCGTCCAGCATGTGGTAAAGATCAGCCATCCGTGGCCTCCATGATGATCCCTGCATCCAGCAATCCGGTGATTTGCGCTGCGGTCAGGCCAAGGGCGTTGAGCGTCGCGCGGGTGCCGGAACCAAGCGCGGGCGCGCCAGTTTCCGCCATCGGTTTCGCCCCGTCAAAGCGCACCGGCTGGCCGACCACGGGCGCGCTGCCCAGCCGGTGATGCGGCAGCGCAGATACCAGATCGCGGGCCTGCGCATGGGGGCTTTGTGCAGCCTCGGCAAGCGTCAGGATCGGGGCCGCCGGGATATGCGCGGTGCGCAGGGCGTCGATCAACTGCGTCGTGGGGCGGGTGGCGGTGAAGCCCTCGATCAGTGCGCGGACCTGCGGCTCATGGCGGGTGCGTTCCTCATCGCTGGCGAAACGCGGGTCGTTCGCGGCATTCGGTTGGCCGACCAGCGCGCAAAGGGCGGCGAATTGGCGCGCGCCAAGGGCAGCGATGATGACATGGCCATCAAGGGTGCGGTAGGCGCCGAAAGGGGTGGAGAGCGGATGGCGGTTGCCGGTGCGGGTGATGGGCCGCTGCGCGTAAAGGTGCAGCGCGTGGCTGGTGGGCAAAAGCGCGAACAGGGCATCGAACATCGCCACATCAAGTGTACTGCCCGTTCCGTGGCGTTCGCGCCCCACAAGGGCCGCACAGATCGCCCATGCGGCATACAGCCCTGCCATCAGATCGCCCACCGCCTCACCCACCTTGAGGGGCGCGCCGTCTTCCTCGCCTGTTGCATCCATCAGGCCGGACATGGCCTGCACAACGATGTCATAGGCCGGAAGCTGAGCAAACGGGCCGGACTGGCCAAAACCCGAGATCGAGCAATAGACGAGGTTCGGATTCTCCGCGCGCAGCCGGTCGGCGCCAATTCCCAGCTTGTCAGCCACACCGGGGCGGAAATTCTCTACCACCACATCACAGCTTGCCGCGAGACGCCGCGCAAGTGACTGACCTTCGGCGTTTTTCAGATCAACCACCAGCGACTGTTTGCCCCGGTTGGTCAGCGCGAAAAGCGCGCTTTCGCCCTGAACAAACGGCCCGATATGACGGTAGTCATCGCCCTGGGGCGGCTCCAGCTTGATCACCTGCGCGCCCAGATCGGCCATGAGGGCGGTGCAGAACGGCCCGGACAGCACCCGCGTCAGATCAAGAATTCTGATACCTTCCAAGGGCTTCATGGCCGAAGCTCCAGTGCTTTAACAGCGAGGGTTTGCAGGATTTCGCCCAGCACCGGACGCAGCCGCGCGGCTTTGGCCTCGCTATAGGCAAAGGGTGGCGCTTCGGTTTCCAGATGCGTGGATTGCGCCAGTTCCATCTGGATCGCGTGATACCCGGCGCGGGGACGGCCGTAATGCCGCGTGGTCCAGCCACCCTTGAAGCGACCATTGAGGATATGCGTGTAACCATCTGCTTTTGCGCAAATTTGCAGCGTTGAAGCTTGCAAGGACGGATCACAGCTCAGGCCATTGGCTGTGCCGATGTTGAAATCCGGCAAGGTGCCGTCGAACAGATATGGAATTTCTGATCGGATAGAGTGGCAATCATAAAGCACCACCACGCCATGTATCGCGCGGACCCTTTCCAGTTCAGCCAGCAGGGCGGCATGGTAGGGTGTGTGGAAAGCGGCGCACCGGGCCTCAACTTCGGCGGCATCCGGCTGGCGGGTCCAGATGGGATCTCCGTCAAAATCGGTCAGCGGCACCAGCCCGGTTGTGTTCTGGCCGGGGTACAGGCTTTCCCCATCCGGCGGGCGGTTGGCGTCAATGACATAGCGATGGAAGGTAGCGCGCACAGTGGTCGCGCCAGGTAACAAGCCGTTGTAAAGACGGTGAATATGCCAATCGGTATCAGCCAGAATCTGCCCACGCGCATTCAGGGATGCCATGATGTCCGGCGGGACATGCGTGCCGGTATGCGGCAGGCCCAGCACCACGGGGCTGTCGCCGCGGATGACCTCGACCGGGGTCATTGCACGCCCCGGCAGGTTATAGGGCCCCGGCAGGTTTGGGGGCGCGGCCCCCGCCGCCGCGATGCGGCGACTCCCCCGGCGTATTTTTGGCAAGATGATGGGGTCATGGCACGATCTCCAGTCTGGCGGCGCGCAGCAGGCTGCCATCGCGGATCAGGGCGCTGGCGGCCTCGATCTCCGGCGCGAGATAGCGATCGGCACCCAGCCCCGGCGCCCTCTCGCGCAGGACCGACATGGCGGCCTGCAGCTTGGCCGAGGTGGCTAGTGGTGCCCGGAAGTCAATGCCTTGCGATGCGCAAAGCGCCTCGACCCCAAGTATCACCGAGAGATTGGCATTCATCCGCCCCAGCCGGCGCGCACCATGAGCAGCCATGCTGACATGGTCTTCCTGATTGGCCGAGGTGGGGGTGGAGTCAGTGGAGCACGGATTGGCGAGGTGCTTGTTCTCGCTCATCAAAGCGGCGGTGGTGACCTCGGCGATCATGTAGCCCGAGTTCAGGCCCGGATCAGGCGTCAGGAAGGGGGGCAGATCATGGCTGAGCGTGGGGTCGACCATCAGCGCCACGCGGCGTTGAGCGATCGCGCCGGTTTCGGCGAGAGCGAGAGCAATGATATCGGCAGCAAAAGCAACGGGTTCAGCGTGGAAGTTGCCTCCGGATATGATGCCCGCGCTGACCACCAAAGGGTTGTCGGTGACGGCGTTGGCCTCTACCTCCAGCGTTGTGGCGGCAAAGCGCAACAGGTCCATCGCCGCGCCTGCCACCTGCGGCTGGCAGCGGATGCAATAGGGGTCCTGGACGCGGGCGTCACCGTCCCGGTGACTTTCACGGATCACCGAACCCGCCATCAGATCGCGCATCGCCTGCGCCACTTCGATCTGGCCGCGATGGCCGCGCAGAGAATGGATCTCAGGTTCCAGCGGCGCGGTGGAGCCCATGATCGCATCAGTTGAAAGGCAGGAGGTGATCAATGCATTCAACAGGTTGCGCCAGCCTTCAAACAGCCCAACCAGTGCCAGCGCGGTGGAAAACTGGGTGCCGTTGATCAGCCCCAGCCCCTCTTTCGCGCCCAGCACCACCGGCTCCAGCCCCGCCGCGGACAGCGCCGCCGCGCCTGACATGCGCTGGCCCTGATACAGCGCCTCGCCCGCACCGATCATTGCCGCCGTCATATGCGCCAATGGCGCCAGATCGCCGGATGCGCCGACCGAGCCCTGCACGGGCACCACCGGCGTGACACCGCGCTCAAGCATCGCCTCGATCAGGGCGATCACCTCCCAGCGCACACCGGACGCCCCGCGCCCAAGGCTCAGCAGTTTCAGCGCCATCATCAGCCGGGTGGCGGGCACCTCCAGCGCCTCGCCCACGCCGCAGCAATGGCTGAGGATCAGGTTACGCTGCAGCGTCGCCGTGTCACCGGGCGCGATCTTGACCGAGGCCAGTTTGCCAAAGCCCGTGTTCACCCCGTAAACCGCTTCATTGCCCATCGCCGCGCGTTTCACGGCAGCAGCGGCGGCATCGACCCCGGCGCGCGCCGCAGGGTCCAGCCGGGCGGGCACCCCGTCACGCCACAGTCGCTCCAATTGCTCCAGCGTGGTGGCACCGGGGGTCAGGGTCAGCATGTGCGGCCTCCGAATATGCGTTGATGCAGCGGGTTGAAGCCGATGCGATAGGCAAGCTCGGCCGGGGTTTCCACGTTCCAGACCGCCAGATCGGCACGCTTGCCGGGCGCGATCACGCCGCAATCGGTCAACCCCAGCGCGCGGGCGGCATGCACGGTGACGCCGCGCAACGCCTCATCCGGTGTGAGGCGGAAGAAGGTGCAGGCCATGTTCATGGTCAGCAAAAGCGAGGTCAGCGGCGAGGAGCCGGGGTTGCAATCACTGGCCAGCGCCATTGGCACGCCATGGGCGCGAAACGCGGCGACCGGCGGCTGTTGTGTCTCGCGGATCGAATAGAAGGCACCGGGCAGCAACACCGCCACGGTGCCGGAAGCTGCCAGCGCGCGGGCATCGTCATCAGTCGCGTATTCCACATGATCTGCCGACAGTGCGCCATACCGCGCCGCCAGCGCGGTGCCGCCAAGATGCGAGAGCTGTTCAGCATGCAGCTTGACTGGCAGGCCAAGTTCAACCGCCACATCGAAGACGCGGGCGATCTGGTCGGGCGAAAAGGCGATCCCCTCGCAAAAGCCGTCCACCGCATCAACCAGCCCCTGCGCATGGGCGGCGCGCAGGGCGGGGATGCAGACGTCATCCAGATAGGCATCAGCGCCCTGCCCTTTTGGCACCGCATGCGCGCCCAGAAAGCTAGTGCGCACCCGCACCGGGCGCGCATCACCCAGCCGCCGGGCGACACGCAGCATGCTCAGTTCCGTGTCGATATCCAGCCCATAGCCGGATTTGACCTCGATGGTCGTTGCGCCCTCGGCGATCAGTGCGTCCATTCGGGGCAGCGCCTGCGCCAGCAATTCATCCTCTGACGCCGCGCGCGTGGCCGTGACGGTCGAGACAATTCCGCCCCCGGCGCGCGCGACCTCTTCGTACGAGGCCCCCTCAAGCCGCATCTCGAACTCGCGCGCCCGGTGGCCGCCATGGACGATATGGGTATGGCAATCGATAAGGGCGGGCGTGATCAGCCTGCCCCCCATATCCTGCGTCTCGGCCGCAGAGAAATCAGTGGGCAACGCGCTCTCAGCCCCGGCCCAGAGCACGGTTTCGCCGCCCATCACCACCGCGCCGCGCCCCGCGACCGGGTCAGCCATAGTGGCCAGGCGGGCGTTTGTCAGAACCTTTGGCGGCAGCGTTTCCATCTTGATTCCCTCTCGCTCTTGCCGCATTATGTCTATACTTAATTTTTGAGTCAACGGGGAATGCCATGATCAGGATCTGGGCGGAGACGGCACTTCTGGAGAGCGGATGGGAACGCGATGTCAGCCTGACCATTGAGGACGGGCGCATCACCGAGGTGCAGGCGCATACATTGCCCGAGGCCGGGGCCACCCGCGTGGGTGCCTTGCTGCCCGCCCCCGCCAACCTGCATTCCCACGCCTTCCAGCGCGCCATGGCCGGCCTGACAGAGCGTCGGGGGCCGGACCCGCGCGACAGTTTCTGGACATGGCGGCAGCTGATGTTCCGCTTTCTGGACCAGCTGACCCCTGATGATGTGCAGGCCATCGCCGCCTTCGTGCAGATGGAAATGCTGGAAGCCGGATATGCAGCGGTGGCCGAGTTTCACTATCTGCACCATGCGCCGGGCGGCATGGCCTATGATGATCTGTCCGAGATGTCCGCGCGGATCGTGGCGGCGGCGGATCAGAGCGGGATTGGCCTGACCCTACTGCCAGTACTCTATCAGTTCGGCGGTTGCGACCGGCGAGCGCTTGGGCCGGGGCAGATCCGTTTTGGCAATGACCCTGAGCGGTTTGCGCATCTGGTTGAGAGGGCAGCGACGGCGCTGGCCGCCCTTCCCGCCGATGCCCGTCTTGGCGTGGCACCGCACAGCCTGCGCGCAGTTTCGCCCGAGGGGCTGAAAGCGGCCATCGCCCTGCGCCCCGATGCGCCGCTGCATATGCATCTGGCCGAACAGATCGCCGAGGTGGAAGAGGTGCAGGCGGCATGGGGTGCCCGCCCGGTGGATTGGCTGCTGGCCAATGCGCAGGTTGATGCCCGTTGGTGCCTGATCCATTGCACCCAGATGGCGCGCCATGAAACGCTGGCACTGGCGGCAACGGGTGCGGTGGCGGGCCTGTGCCCGATCACCGAATCCAGCCTTGGCGACGGCATTTTTGACGGCGTCGCATGGACGGGCGCGGGCGGGGTATGGGGCATCGGGTCCGACAGCAATATCCGCATCGCGTTGTCGGAAGAACTGCGCACGCTCGATTATTCGCAGCGCCTGCGCGACCATTCGCGCGCGGCACTTGCCACGGCTGAAAAATCCACCGGGCGGGTGCTCTTTGAGGGCGCGGCACGGGGCGGCGCGCAGGCAGCCGCGCGGGACGCGGGTGCGATCGCGCCGGGGCGGCTGGCTGATCTCATGGCGCTCGACACCAGCCATATCGACCTTGAGGGGCGCGACGGCGACACCTTGCTTGACGCCTTCATCTTCGCCGCCGATGATCGCGCGATCAGCGAAGTCTGGGCCGCCGGGCGGCATCTGGTCAGCGGGGGGAAACATATGCAGCACGAGGCCATTACACATGCCTATCGCAAGGTGTTGCGGCGGCTGACCGCGCTGTGATGGACGGCCCGACCACCTGGCAATCGGTCCGCGCCGAGGCGCAGCGGCGCATTCGCACACGCGAATGGCCGCCGGGTGCGCAGATCCCGCATGAGGCCGATCTGGCCGCCGAGTTCGGCTGCGCGCGGGCCACGGTAAACCGGGCACTGCGCGATCTGGCGGAGGCGGGTTATCTGGAACGCCGCCGCAAGGGGGGCACTCGCGTGGCGCTGACCCCGGTGCGCAAGGCAACCTTCGAGATTTCGATCATTCGTCAGGATGTCGAGGGGCGCGGGCAGGACTATGGCTATCGGCTGCTGTCCGATGCGCTGGAACCGCCCCCCGCGCCGGTCAGGGCAGCGCTGAAACTGACCGGCCCGGCCCCGCTGCGCGCACTGACGGCGCTGCATCTGGCAGATGACAAGCCGTTTTGTCTGGAGCGGCGCTGGATCAACCCGGCCTTTGCCGGGGATGACGTGCGCTTTGACACTGTCAGCGCCAACGAATGGCTGGTGCGCAATCTGGCGTTTTCAGGCGGGGGGTTCAGCTTTTATGCCACGCTGGCTGATGCGGAACTGTCCGGGCTGCTGGAGTGTGCGCCGGGGGCCGCGCTGTTCGCCATCGACCGCACCACGTTTTCCGAGGCCCAGCCGATCACCGCAGTGACCCTGACTTACGCACCAGGCTACCGGATGGTGACAGAAATCTGACGCCTGCAAGGGGGTCGCAGCATGTCCGCCAGCCCCGAATAAAGCCCCGGCGCTCAGCCCATCGCGTAGCCGGCCCCGCGCACTGTGCGGATCGGATCATCGCCGCCATGGGTTCCAAGTGCTTTGCGCAACCGGCCGATATGCACATCCACGGTGCGGGTATCGACATAGATGTCACGCCCCCAGACCCTGTCCAGCAGGGCCTCGCGGCTCCAGACCCGGCCATGCTTTTCCATCAGCGCCGCCAGCAGCCGGAACTCGGTGGGGCCAAGGTGCAGCTCCTGCCCAGATCGGTAGACGCGGTGCGCTTCCGGATCAAGGCGCAGATCGGCCACCTCCAGCACCTGCCCGCTTTGCGTGGGGCGCACCCGGCGCAGGTTGGCACGCACCCGTGCCAGCAACTCGTTGATCGAATAGGGCTTGATGATGTAGTCATCCGCCCCGGTTTCCAGCCCGCGAATGCGATCCCCCTCTTCGCTGCGCGCCGAGACCATGATCACGGCAGTGTCGCGCGCATCTGGGCGCGACTTGATCTGTCGGCAAACCTCGATGCCAGAAAGACGCGGCAGCATCCAGTCCAGCAAGATCACGTCAGGCGCCTCTTCGGCCATCACCAGAAGCGCCTCCTCTCCATCCCCCGCCGTGGCCACGCGAAAGCCTGCGGCCTCAAGGTTATAGCTGAGCAGCGCACGTTGTGCCGGTTCGTCATCGACCACCAGAACCAGCGGCTTGTCGGTCTTGCGCATGGGTCAGTCCCCGTCGCCCACCGGCACGTCAATCGTGGCGGTGGACGCGCCCTTGACCCGGTCGCCGGGTTTCTGGCCGGTTGCCAGATAGATGACCTGCTCGGCCGCCCCGGTCACCAGATCGCCCATCCGCTCGGTATTCTTGGCGATGAAGGTGTAATGCAGACAGGCGGTGATGATGCGCGGGTCTTCCATCATATGGGTGATGAACTCACGAAACAGCGCATTGGTCATATGATCGATCTCGGCGTCGCGGGCGATCACGTCCTCGGCCAGCGCCACATCCTGCCGGGCAAAGGCGTCCAGCATGTCTTTCAGCATCTGCCCCACCTGCCGCGCCTGTCGCCGGATCGCCGCACCCGCCCCTTCAATCTGCGGGCCCGGTGCGAGAACCGGCACGCGTTTGGCCATGTTCTTGGCGTAATCGCCCATCCGCTCCAGATCGGCGGCCATCTTCATCACGGCGATCACCGCGCGCAGGTCCTGCGCCTGCGGCTGGCGCAACGCCAGAAGCACGACAACCTGCTGATTGATCTCATCCTCCAGCGCATCAATGGCCTTGTCGCCCTGCACGACCTCAGCGGCCAGTTCCTCATCGCGGCTTTCAAGTGCGCGCGAGGCCAGATTGATCGCCTCCTCAACCCGCCCACCCATGCCCAGGATCAGTTCGCGGATGCGGTTAAGGTCTTCGTCGAAGGCCGAAAGGGTATGTGGTTTGCTCATGGCTCAGATTTCCATTGTCTCTGAATGCACCTTATGCGGGTGGTGTGACGGTTGTATGACAGGCCGTGGCGCAGAGCGGCGCGCCCGGCAGGAAAACGGTAAACGTGCTGCCCTCACCGCGCGCCGAACGGATCGCCAGCTTGCCCCTGTGACGGCTGATGATATGCTTGACGATCGCCAGCCCCAGCCCGGTGCCCCCTTTCGCGCGCGAGCGGTGGCCGTCAACCCGGTAGAACCGTTCGGTCAGGCGCGGCAGGTGGATCGGGTCTATCCCGTCGCCGAAATCGCGCACACTGACGCGCAGCACGGGGCCGGTCATGCCCGGCACATTGTCGGTCTGCGCCATCTCGATCTCGATGCGGCCACCGCTGGCACCATATTTCACGGCGTTCTCGATCAGATTGTGAAACACCTGCACAAGCTGGTCGCGATCACCGGGAATGGGCGCGGCATCCGGCAGGTCGGTGAAATTCACCGTGATCCCGGCATCCTCGGTCAACGGGCGCAGCGCCGCGAGCGTGGCACGCAGCACCTCCGACAGCGCCACAGGGTTGCGCGGGCGCACCTTTTCGGCGCTTTCCACCTTGGACAGCGACAACAGGTCGCTGACCAGCCGGGTCATGCGCTGCGCCTCACGCTCCATGATCGACAGGAAGTTTTCGCGCGCAACCGGGTCATCCTTGGCCGGGCCGCGCAGGGTTTCGATAAAGCCTGCCAGCACGGTGAGCGGCGAGCGCATCTCATGGCTGACATTGGCCACGAAATCGCGCCGCTGCTGCTCGGCCTCTTCGACATGGCTGACATCGTGAAAACAGACCAGAAGGCCCGCGAACCCGGCCTCGGGGGCCAGCGGGGCAACGGTCATGCGGTAGATGGTCTCGGAACTGGCAGAGGCGACGATCTTGCGCGCCTCGAACGGGCCTGCGGGCGCGGCGGGGTTGGCCAGATGCGCGAACCCGGCCTCCAGCATGGCCACCGGCTCAGGCTGGCGGATCTGGGCCAGCGCCTGCGCCCCCTCCAGCCCCGGCCCCAGCAGCTCAAGGGCGGCGGGATTGGCCAGTTCAATGCGCCGCTCTGCCCCGATGACCAGCACCGGCTCTGGCAGCGCGTTCAGGAATGCGCGCAGCCGCGCCTTGTCGGCGGGCACAGGCGCCGGGGGCAGTGTCGGTGCGTTGTCGATGTCTTCCATATGCGATCCGCCCCACACCCGTCTGACCCGGGTTCCCGGCGTTTGTGCCAAGGCTGTGTAACAGAATTATGACACGGCCCACCGGGTGCTCACAATCCCGGGAAATCCACCATCAACAACGCATGATCACTGGCATGGGGCCGATGTGCGCCGACATCGGGCAGGCGCGGCCCGTCATGGCGCGCGACCTCTTGCCCCAGCCCCTCCCGCAGGGCGCGCGGCCGGGCGCAGGCAAATCGCGTCCCCAGCGCGGGCGAGGCCAGCAGCGCATCGGGGCGCGAGTAAAGCGTGCCGTCGGGGCTGGCCCATGTCCAGCGTTCATCCTCAGGCATGCGCGCCACCAGATCGACCGAGAAGTCACCGATCAGCGGCGCGATCGCACGCGGCTTTCCGCCGGATTCCAGCGGTTCGTTCAGATCACCCAACACCAGCCACAGCGCATCCGGACCGGGGCAATACCGCCCGATCAGACGGCGCACGGCCTCGGCTTCCAACTGACGCTGGTCAAAAGCCGGGTCAGGCCAGGGGGCCTTGAAATGGCACAGAAAAAGCGTCAGCGCGCCGATCCGCACCATCAGGCAATCGCGGCAAAACACCGGACGACCGGGCCGCGCGCCGGGATGACCGGCCAGCCCCAGATCGTCTGCGCCAAGGCTGGCGTGGCTTTCCACCCGGTCAAGCGGCAACCGGCTCATCACCGCCAGATCGCGCCCTGCCCCGTCATTGCCCGGCAGGCAGCCACGGTGCGGCCAGGGCGCGGCCCCGGCGCGCATGAGCAGGTGGTCATGAAAATGATCCAGCGTGGCGCGGTCAAAGACCTCTTGCAGGCAAAAGACATCCGCGTCAGCGCGCGCCATGACCGCCGCCGTCAACCGCCGGTCCGCCAGATCAAGCGCGGCGGCGCGCGCTGTCTGATCCTCCGGCATGTCATGGTCGCGCGCGCCGTCGTAGCGCAGGCCGGACGCGCCGCGCCGCAGCCTGAGGTTCTGCACATTGAACGTGGCGATCCGCATCTGCCCATCAACCCCCTGCGCTTCCTGCCGTCAAGCCCCGCCCATCACGTCATGGCCGTCACGCCCTGAAGCTCGCCGCCAGCGCGCTCATCGCCTGCCGGTAGACCAGCACATCAATTCCCACCGCCAGCAGGTTCACCCCCAGCGCAAGGCATTCGCGCGCATAGCCCGCATCCGTCGCCAGAATGCCCGCCGTCTTGCCCGCAGCGCGAATCTGCCCAATCGCCCCGGCAATCGCGGCCCGCACCTCCGGGGCATCGCTGCGCGCACCAAAACCCATGTCGGCGGCCAGATCGGCGGGGCCGATGAACACGCCATCCACCCCCTCGACCGCCAGAATATCCTCCAGCGCCGCCAGCCCGGCGCGGCTTTCGATCTGAAGCAGCAAACAGATCCCGGCATCGGCGCGCGCGAAACAATCCGACACGCCCGAAAAGCGCGAGGCCCGGGCCATGCCCGCCCCCACCCCGCGCCGCCCCGCAGGCGGGTAGCGCACGGCCCGCACCAGCTCTGCCGCCTGCGCCGCACTCTCCACCATCGGCACCAGCACTGTCTGCGCGCCGATATCCAGCACCTGCTTGAGCATCCACGCCTCACCCACCGGCACCCGCACCACCGGATGCGCGGATGAGCGCCCCAGCGCCTGCAACTGCGCCAGCATGCGGCGCAGATCGTTCGGTGCATGCTCGCCATCGATTACCAGCCAGTCAAACCCGGTCTCGCCCGCAATCTCGGCGACATAGGGCTCGGCCATACCCAGCCAGCAGCCGATCTGCGGCGTGCCACTCTGCAAGGCTGCTTTGAATGCATTCTCCATCACGCTCCCTCATCTTGCCAGAAATACGCCGGGGGGGGGGCGGTACGGCCCGGGGGCAGCGCCCCCTTCCCCGGTCTCAGCCCGCCAGCTCGTCCAGCACGGCAAAAGCGGTTTCCATATCCCCGGCCTGCGTTGAAAACGCCCCCACCTGAAACCGGATCACCATCTGCCCGTCCAGCCGCGTCTGGGTCAGGTAGATCCGCCCGTCATCATTCACACGCGCCAGAAAATCCAGTTGCGCCGCCTCATCGCGCCCCCGCAGCCGGAACGAAAAGAGCGACAGAACCGGCTCGCTCATCACCTCGAACCGCGCATCCGCCCGCAGCTTTTCACACAGACCCTGCGCCCAGCCGATATGGTCGCGGATCATCGCGCGCAGCCCCGCCAGCCCGTAAAACCGCAAGACGAACCACAGCTTCAGCGCCCGGAACCGGCGGCCCAGCGGGACGGACCATTCCGAGTAATTCACAAACCCCTCGGCCCCGTGGGTGCGCAGGTATTCCGGTTCAATCGCCAGTGTCTTCACCAGCGCGGCGGGGTCGCGCAGGTAATGGGTGGAGCAGTCGAACTGCACGCCCAGCCATTTATGCGGGTTCAGAACCAGCGAATCCGCCTGCTCAATCCCCTCCCACAGCGCGCGGTTCTCGGGGCAGATCATCGCAGCCCCGGCCCATGCGGCATCGACATGGCTGTAAAGCCCCTCATCGCGCGCAACACCCAGCACCGTGCGCAGGTCATCGCAGGCCCCCACGCCGGTCGCGCCGGTGCAGGCGATCACACCCGCAGGCAGCATTCCCGCCGCGCGGTCGGTGGTGATGGCAGCGTGCAGGGCGCGCGCGTCCATGCCGCGCCGGGGCCCGGTGACGGGGATGCGCACCAGATTGTCCGCGCCGATCCCGGCGATCCAGATGGCGCGGTCGATGGAGGTATGCACCTCGTCCGAGCAATAGATGCGCAGGCGCGGCTGTCCCGTCAGCCCCGCGCGGTTCCCTGCCCAGTCCAGCGCCCGCTCGCGCATCACCAGAACGGCGGCCAGCGTGGCGGATGAGGCGCTGTCCTGGATCACGCCGGTGAACCCCTCAGGCAGCCCAAGCGCCTGGCGCAGCCAGTCCAGCATCACGCCTTCCAGCTCGGTCGCCGCGGGTGAGGTCTGCCAGAGCATGCATTGCGGGGCCAGAATGGCGGTGACGAATTCGGCCAGCATCGACGGCGGCGCGGCATTGGCGGGGAAATAGGCAAAAAAGCGCGGGTGCTGCCAATGGGTCAGGCCGGGCATGATCTGCGCATCCAGATCGGCCAGAATACCCGCCATGTCTTCGCCCTGCTCTGGCGGCGTCTGCGGCAGCTGCGCGCGGGTCGCGCCCGGGGTCAACGGCGCGCGGACCGGGCGGTCACGCAATGTGCGGTGATAGTCCGCGCCCCATTCAGCGATCTGCGCGCCCCAATGGGCAAAGCTGTCCCAGTTCATCTGTTGTCGGGTGTCGGGTGTGTCGTCCATCTGCGCCTCCGGGTCCCTTGGGACTGGAGCAGGTTTCGCGCATGGGGGCAAGCGGGGCCGGGTCAGGCGCCCTGCCCGTTTCGCGCCAGAACGCGCTGGCGGGCCTGAGCGCTGTCGCGGTCATCGAGCGCGATCAGGGGGGCAAGATGGCGCAACAGGGCGTCTTCATGCGGGTCGCGGTGGTGATCAACCAGCACGACCTGCCACAGCGCCTCGATCAGCGTGACGCGCTCGTCATGGTCCATGGCGGATTTGACGACACGGGTGAAGCGCACGAGGTCGGGCGCTTCGGCCTGCGCGGCTTCGGCGCGGGTGCGCAGGGCGTCGGCGGTATCGGGCGGTTCGATGTCAAACATCTCGTCCAGAAGGGCGGTGACGGCGTGGCGGTCGTCGTCGTTGTAGTGGCCATCGGCCTTTGCGGCCTCGACCAGAAGGACAGCCACGGCAAGATCCGGCGCGATGTCCCGGTCAGGGGCCGAGGGACGGGGGCGGAAGAGGGTTCTGAGCACGTCGATCATGGGAGGGTTATGCCGGATTGTGCGGGGGGAGGCAAATGGCGTGTTGGTGAGTGGGGGAACGCGATTAAGCAATTGCGTTGAAGCGCTTGAGGGGCGCGTCTGTCGGTGAGGGATGGAGGCTGCGGCGCTTCTGCCTGCCCTCAAACGACGCGCGGATGGTGCTGTCTGGAACAGAGGGCAGCGCCCGCCCCTCGGGGGGCGGGTCGGGCGCTGCCCGGGCCAAGAGGCCCGGACTTTTCAAACCCAGCATTCAGAGAACACACTCAGCTTTGGTTTTGCTTTCCACGCGACTCGAGAAGGAACTCGCAAAAACAGAGTGTGAGATTGATCACCAGACGTGCATGGTGGCTATCAGCTCGATATTTTGCGGCATGCCGGTCGCTCGCTTTATTGGCGACATAGTAAAACCCCCCGATCAAGGTAGTTAAGCCGCTCAATAGTGGCTTCAATGGCTCTGGTGTCTCTTCCGTAATATTCATGGAACGAGATGATGAGTAAAGCTTGTACAAACGCCTTATGTCACCCTCCTCGTCCTTAAATTTAACACTTTCTTCCTTAAGAGAAAGTTTCAAAAACTCTTCAACAATCGTGTAACAAATCGATATTGCGCCTGAGAAGTCACGTTTTTCTAATCGATCACGTGACTTGTGTATATGCTCGGCAAGAGATGCGTCAGTGAGAAGAATTTTGGAGACGGGCTGGATCAATTGAGCATTTCGTACAACCTCAAAGAACATCGGTCCATCTATGTATTCTCCGTTGTGGTAGAAACCTTTATCGTAATTTTTTTTAATCTTGTACCCACCAGCTGATATTAAACGTGAAAGCTGAAAAGCCGCGTTTTCCGCCGCACCCTCGTCGTCTCCAAACGAATTTCCTAGTGCCTTCTCAATCAGAGGTTTAATTCGATCTGAACCATTGAACGATTGCAATTTATCTCTGACATAGACATGCCTACTAGGAAATCCTTGGCCATATAAATCTTCTTCACCAAGAGAATTAAAGAAATCGACCAGCGCCGGGCCGCTTCGGTATCCGCCCAATTCATTTCCGGTAACCAATCCGACTAAAAAATCAATTGCGCGGTCGGATACTTTCACCCAATCACCCCCATAAACTCCCGCCATTCCCCCTTGGACATGCCCGAGGTCTCCTGCGTCACTTCCTCACCCTTCAGCATCCGCCGGATGCAAGCAATTCCTTTCGCAGAAAGGTTGACGCCGCCCATCCGGTAATCCTCGAACGCCGCATAGGCCAGCGGCACCCAATCGGCCACCATGCCCGCTATCGCCTCGGCATAAACCCGGATTTCATACTGCGCATGCGAATCCGCCCGCAGCCGCAGAAAGTGGAACAGGTTGTGCAGGTCGGTCTTCCAGTACCACTGGGTATAGATGTTCATCGGCAGGTTCATCCGCGCCAGCTCACGCGCCAGCCCCGCCTGCCCTTCCTGTGACAGCATCGCCTCATAGCTGTCATAGCTGCGCGAGGCGTCGGATTTCAGCATCTCCAGCACGCGCACAGCCTCATCCCCTTCCAGCACCGCGCCCCGGCCCTGATTGTTGATGCTCGATTGCGCGGCAAGCTGTTCGGGCGCGGGGATATAGAACTCGCGGTCAAGGATCGAATAACGGGCCGAGTATTCGTTGACGTTGGCGGTGCGGTGCCTGATCCACTGGCGGGCCACGAAGACCGGCAGTTTCACATGCAGCTTGATCTCGCACATCTCGAACGGGGTGGAGTGCCAGTGCCGCATCAGGTAGCGGATCAGCCCCTCATCGTTTTGCACATGCTTGGTGCCCGCCCCGTAGCTGACGCGCGCGGCCTGCACGATGGCGCTGTCATCGCCCATATAGTCGATGGCGCGGACAAAGCCGTGGTCCAGCACCGGATGGGCGCGGTAGAGGTGTTTCTCCATCCCCTCGGACACCGCGCGCAAAGTGGGCCGGGCGCGGGCGCGCAGGTGGTCGATTTCGGCTTGCTGTTCGGGGGAAAGGGGCATGGAGTGATCCTTGGCATGAAGGGCGGGTTGCGGGCCGCCGGTTTGGCGCTATTTTGGGGTCTATAGCAAGGGAGACGCAAGATGCGATATCTGCATACGATGGTCCGGGTGAAGGATCTGGACGCCTCGATGGCGTTTTACCGGCTGCTGGGGCTGGAAGAGGTGCGGCGGATTGACAGTGATGAGGGGCGCTTCAGCCTGATCTTCATGGCGCCGCCGGGACAGCCGGAATGCCCGGTGGAGCTGACGTATAACTGGGATGGCGACGAGGGCCTGCCCTCGGACAGCCGCCATTTCGGGCATCTGGCCTATGAGGTCGATGATATCTATGCCGCCTGCCAGCATCTGATGGACAATGGCGTGGTGATCAACCGCCCGCCGCGCGACGGGCGCATGGCCTTCGTGCGCTCGCCCGACAATATATCGGTGGAGCTGTTGCAGAAGGGTGGGGCAAAGGCACCGGCCGAGCCATGGGCCTCAATGGGCAATACCGGGCACTGGTGAGGGGGCTTTGCCCCCTATTGGCCTGTGGCCCCTTCCCCGGCCTCGCCACGGGCTCGGCGTTCACGGCTGGGGCCTTCCACTGGAGGGCCCCCGAGACACCGCTCACCCCCCATGATAGTTTCAGACACAAAATGGGGGGGTGCCGGGCCGATTGCATGGCGCGCAGAAAGGCGGTAAATCGCCTGCGCCCTTCACCGAACCGGAGCCCTTCCCATGATCCCCGTAAGTTTCCCGGACCGCGCCACCGTTGCCCGCCTGACCGCGCGCATGTTGCTGGACATCAAGGCCGTGCATTTCAATGCGCGCGAGCCGTTTACCTTTGCGTCGGGGATGAAGGCGCCCACCTATATCGATTGCCGCAAGCTGATCAGCTTTCCGCGCATCCGTTCCACGCTGATGGATTTCCTGACCTGCCGGGTGATGGAGGATGCCGGGTTCGAGGCCTTCGACAATATTGCGGGCGGCGAGACGGCGGGCATTCCGTTTGCCGCGCTGGTGGCCGAGCGGATGGCGCTGCCGATGACTTATGTGCGCAAGAAGCCCAAGGGCTACGGGCGCAATGCGCGCATCGAGGGCGCGATGTCTGAGGGGCAGCGGGTGCTGTTGGTGGAGGATCTGACGACCGACGGTGGATCGAAGCTCAGCTTTGTCGATGCGATCCGTGAGACGGGCGCGAGTTGCGCGCATACGGCGGTGATCTTTTACTATGGCATCTTCCCCGAGACCGAGCCCCGGCTGGCAGAACACGGGGTCAGGTTGCACCATTTGTGCACCTGGTGGGACGTTCTGGCAGAGGCCCGGCGCGGTGGTGATTTTGATGCGGCTACGCTGGATGCTGTCGAGGGCTTTCTCAAGTCTCCGCGCGACTGGCACCCGGCCGCCTGAAAATGTAAGACAAATTTCTTTCACCACAAGCAAATGTTCGCGCGCAAGATATAGGGAAGATTTCCCGGCTTGTCCGCGATATGTTGCGGTTTCGCAGTTATCCCGGAATTATCCACAGGGTTACCCAGATTGCACTGACGGCAATGATTTGGCATAGAGGAATCGGCGCGCGTGCTGCCATCGGTGACAGCTTGGTGCAGAGCAATGTCACCGCGAATTGTCTTACATTTCCGGCGAAACAGCGCGCGATCTGGCCGGAACATCAGAGGATCGAAGCGTAAATGACTGAAATCACCGCACTTCGAACCAACACCCCCACCCCGGCCGAGCCGGAAGCCCTGCCGCATAACATCGAAGCTGAACAACAGCTTCTTGGCGCGATTCTGACCAACAATGATGTGTATGACCGGATCTCTTCGCTGATCAAGGCCGACCATTTCTTTGATCCCGTCCACCGCCGTATCTTTGAGATTTCCGCGGCACGCATCCAGAAGAACGCTCTCGCCTCGCCGGTCACCCTCAAGGCGTTCATGGAGGATGACAGCGGGCTGAAGGAACTGGGTGGCCCGGCCTATCTGGCGCGGCTGGCGGGGGCAGCGATCTCGGCCTATGCGGCGCGCGATTATGCGCAGATGATCTACGATCTGGCGGTGCGCCGGGACCTGATCCAGCTGGGCCGCGACATTTCTGCGCGTGCCGCCCAGGTGGATGTGGACAGCGAGCCAAAGGAACAGATCACCGACGCCGAACAAAAACTCTACAAGCTGGGCGAACAAGGGGTCGCAGAGCGTGGCTTCCAGTCTTTCCTGAAAGCCGTGACCGAGGCCGTGAACATCGCCAATGCCGCCTATCAGCGCGACGGCGGGCTGGCGGGCATTTCCACCGGGCTGGCCGATCTGGACAAGAAGTTGGGCGGGTTGCACCCCTCCGACCTGATCATCCTCGCCGGGCGCCCCTCGATGGGGAAAACCTCGCTGGCGACCAATATCGCCTTCAACATCGCCAAGGCCCACAAGCGCGGCATGCGCCCGGATGGCGTCGAGGGCACGGTGAACGGCGGCGTGGTGGGGTTCTATTCGCTGGAGATGTCGGCCGAGCAGCTGGCGGCGCGGATCCTGTCAGAATCGTCAGAAGTGCCCTCGGAACAGATCCGGCGCGGCGACATGACCGAGCAGGAATTCCGCCGCTTTGTCGAGGCCGCCAAATCGCTTGAGGCCTGCCCGCTTTATATCGACGACACGCCTGCCCTGCCGATCAGCCAGGTCGCGGCGCGCGCACGCAGGCTCAAGCGCACACATGGGCTGGATGTGTTGATGGTGGACTATCTGCAACTGCTCAAGGGCTCCAGCAAGGAAAGCCGTGTGCAGGAGGTCAGCGAGATCACTCAGGGGCTGAAGGCCATCGCCAAAGAGCTCAACATCCCGGTAATCGCGCTTTCGCAGCTGTCGCGTCAGGTTGAGAACCGCGATGATAAGCGCCCGCAGCTCAGCGACCTGCGCGAATCAGGTTCGATCGAGCAAGACGCGGATGTGGTGATGTTTGTTTATCGCGATGAATACTACCGCGAGCGCGAAAAGCCGGGCGATCATGATCTGGAGGCCATGGCGAAGTGGCAGGACATCATGGAAAAGGTCCATGGCAAGGCTGAGGTGATCATCGGCAAGCAGCGTCACGGGCCCATCGGTTCGGTTGAACTGAGCTTTGAGGGCCGCTTCACCCGCTTCAGCAATCTGGTGCAGGCCTGGCAACAGGGCAGCGACGCGCGCTGATCCTATCCCTTCATCTACTCGCAAATATCCCGGGGGTGAGGCCGCAGGCCGGGGGGCTGCCCCCCCTGACCGTTCATCGCATGCGCAGCGCCCCGTCAATGCGCACGCATTCGGCGTTCAGATAGGCGCTTTCCACCATGAACCGCGCAAGGCGCGCGTATTCCTCGGGCCGGCCCAGGCGTTTGGGAAAGGTCACATCGGCGGCCAACTGTTCGCGCGCTTCTTCCGGCAATCCCTCCAGCATCGGGGTCAGAAACAGCCCCGGCGCAATGGTGTTGATGCGGATGCCCACCTGCGCCAGATCGCGCGCAATCGGCAGCGCCATGCCGACAACCCCGGCTTTCGAGGCCGTATAGGCCGCCTGCCCCTTTTGCCCGTCAAAGGCTGCAATGGAGGCGGTGTTAATGATCGCGCCGCGCTCACCCTCGGCGTTAGTGTCGTTCTGCGCCATCGCCTCGGACACCAGCCGGATACAGTTGAAACTGCCCACAAGGTTCACGTCAATCGTACGGCGAAAGGCATCAAGCGGGTGGGCGCCGTCACGGCCCAGTGTCTTGATCGCATAGGCGATACCCGCGCAGTTGACCAGCGCATTGACCTTGCCCATCCGCTCCAGCGCAATGGCCAGCCCGGCTGCGACCGAGGCCTCATCGGTCACATCGACCTGCGCGAAATCGGCGCCCAGTTCCCCGGCCAGCGCCTGCCCCAGCTTTGCGTCGCGGTCAAAAATGGTGACCATCGCGCCCGCCTCGGTAAAGGCGCGCGCGGTCGCGGCCCCCAGCCCTGAGGCCCCTCCGGTGATGATTGCAGCGGTTTCTTTCATGTCCATGGCTCTCTCCCCCTCATGCGCTTGAATTGAACAGCTGTTCATTCCTGACCCGGAAGCGCCAGCCTGTCCACATGCTTTTCAATATGACGCGGAGGGAAACACGGAGGAAAGGGGCTGGAGCGGGTAGCGGGAATCGAACCCGCACCATCAGCTTGGAAGGCTGAGGCGCTACCATTACACCATACCCGCCCAGTGCGCATGAGATAACGATTCTCCGTGCCGGGAGCAAGAGTGGATGACAGATTGAATGGCTTCGACCGATCGCAACAATGCGGCGCGCAACTTTGACATACCCCAGTCCCGGCGCAAGAATCCCTGCGCCGGGCCGGATATGCGCTCTGTGGTTATTGCGGGCGGCGGGTGAGCGTCAGATCGAACCGCACCCTGCACCCACGCAATCCGTTGAAATGCCGGATCTGACCGACAAGCCGGATTCTGTTCGTGCGTTCGTTGATGTTTTGCGGCTGGTGCTGTTGTAGGCGCAGCATCGGATGGGGGTCATACACCCAGCCACCGGACCAGATGGCAACGCCATCCACTTCACGAAACTGGTTTGCAAAGCGGCCCCCACGCGTGCGGTAGTTGTCGGCACCATTGTGGAACAGCAAGGTCAAGCGCGTAAAATCGCTGTTGCCGGGCAGATCCGACGGGCGGTAGCGGGCCCGGACCGGTTCACTGAAGCCAGTTGGCCAGCCATTGTTCTCACAATTCTGGAAATCGGATACAAAACCGCCGCCGCGCCATTCGGTCGAGGCCTCTGCCCCGCCTGCCAGCATCATTCCCGCCGCCAGAACCAACCCCGCGCCAATGCGCCGCGACCCTTCCATAACACTCGCAATCTTCATCAAACCTTCCTCATTGTGGATATCAAGAGATCAAAGATTTCCATGAAAATTTCATTTGGCAACGAAAAAAACGATCTATTGTGCATTTTTGCACTTGAAGGTCGCCCCCCCTGTCTGAAACGCGTGCCGAGGCAGACCCCCAAATGCACCAAGCTGGGCCGCAACCAGGCGTCAATGTGCCCCTGCGCTCAGCCCGCCTGCGCGCCCCAGGGCTGGTCCGGGTCCGGCAGGGGAATGGCGCCCAGCAGTTCGCGCGTATAGGCGGCCTCGGGCGCGGCAAAGAGCGCATCACTGGCACGGTGTTCAACGATCCGGCCCTGATACAGCACCATGACCGTGCCACAGAGCCGCCGGATCACGCTCAGATCATGGCTGATGAAGGCCAGCGTCAGGCCCAGATCGGCCACCAGATCGGCCAGCAGTTTCAGCACCTGCGCCTGACTGGATACATCAAGGCCAGAGACAATCTCATCGGCCAGAATGAATTCCGGTTCCATGGCAATGGCGCGGGCGATCCCCACGCGCTGGCGCTGGCCACCCGACAGCTCATGCGGGTAGCGGGTGCGGAAACTGCGCGGCAGCCCCACATGGTCAAGCGCCTGATCGACGCGCACCGAAATCCGGTCAAACCCGTGCAGCTTCAGCGGTGCGGCGATGATGCTGCCGACCGTCCGGCGCGGGTTGAGCGAGGACATCGGGTCCTGAAAGATCATCTGAAAGCGGCGACGCAGCGGGCGCAGCGCGTCCTCATTCAGATGGGTAATGTCCTGCCCGTCGAACAGGACCTGCCCGCGCGAGGGCTCCAGCAGCCGCACCAGAACCCGGCCCAAAGTCGACTTGCCTGAGCCCGAGCCACCGACAATCCCCAGCACCTCGCCGCGTTTTATACTGAAAGACAGCCCGTGCAGAATGTCGATGCGCGGCGCGGACCCAAAGAGCGGCTTGTTGACCATATCGGCCAGCGACAGGTGCATATCAGTGACGGTGTAGAGGTCAGTCATGACGCCAGCCTCCATTTCGCCAACTCGCATCTGCCTGTGCAACTTCGGCTTGCACTGCGGTGATGACGGCCTCGGGAACCGGGTTCAACCCGGCCATGGGATCGGTGTATTTCGGTGTCGCGGCCAGCAGAGCGCGTGAATAGGCGTGCGCCGGCTGGCGGAAGAAATCGCGCACCGGGCTTTGCTCCACCACCAGCCCGCCATAGAGCACCGCCAGCGAGCCGCAGACCTTGGACACCACACCCAGATCATGGGTGACAAACAACAGCGCCGTGCCGTGGCGGGCCTGCATTCGGGCGATCAGGTGCAGGATCTGTTTTTGCACCGTCACATCCAGCGCCGTGGTGGGTTCATCGGCAACGATCAGCTTGGGCTCGGCGGCGAAGGCCGAGGCAATCAGCACACGCTGGCGCATGCCTCCTGACAATTCATGCGGATAGCTGCGCATCACGCGGGCTGGGTCAGGGATATGCACCTCGGCCAGCAGCTCCAGCGCGCGGGCCTGCGCATCCGCGCGCTTCCAGCCCAGAATATCCACCAGCCGGTCGGTGACCTGCGGCCCCACCCGGCGTGAGGGGTTGAGCGCGGTCAGCGGGTCTTGCGGGATCAGCGCGGCGGTCGCACCGATCTTGCGGCGGCGTTCCGATGGTCGCAATTTCAGCAGATCCACCTCATCCAGCCAGATCTCGCCCTCGACCACCTCGACCGAGCGCGGCAGTATACCCAACACCGCCTTGCCGATCATCGACTTTCCCGCGCCGGATTCGCCCACCAGCCCGCGCACCTCCCCGGCCTCGACATCCAATGAGACCGAACGCAGCAGGCGCGGCCCGCCCTTGAGCACCAGCGACAGGTTGCGGATCGACAGAAACGCACTCATCGCAGCACCGGATCGAAGCGGTCTTTCAGACCTTCGCCCAACTGGCTGAAGCTGAGAACCGTCAGAAACAGCGTGGCCAGCGGAAACACAAGCACCCACCACGCCTGATGGACCGAGGTCCGCCCCTCGGCGATCATGCCGCCCCAAGTGGGAAAGTCGGTGGATATGGACAGGTTCACAAAACTCAGGATCGCCTCGACAATCACCGCAATCCCCATTTCAAGCGTCAGCAGCACCACGATGGTGGGCAGAACATTTGGCAGGATCTCGGTCAGCATGGTGCCAAGGCGTTTCTGCCCGGCCACCTGGGCTGAGGCCACATAGTCCATCGCGCCCTGTGCCATCGCCTCGGCGCGCACCACACGGGCAAAGCGCGTCCAGTCAATGACGATGATCGCCACGATAACCGACACCAGCCCCGGCCCCATTACGGCAATCAGGAGGATCGCAAACAGAACTGGTGGAAAGGCCATCCAGATATCGACAAGCCGCGAGATCACCAGATCGGCCCAGCCCCGGAAATACCCGGCAATCAGCCCCAGCGTGGCCCCGATCAGCGCCGTCGCCGTGCCCGCAATCAATGCCACCACCAGCGCGATGCGCGCGCCATACATGATCCGGCTGAGCACATCACGCCCCAGACTGTCGGTGCCCAGCCAATAGCCCGGCTCGGCCCCCGCCATCCAGAACGGCGGCAGACGCGAGGTGAACAGATCCTGCTCCAGCGGGTTATGCGGGGCCAGCCACGGCGCAAAGGTCGCGGCCACCACCAGCACCACCAACCACCCACCGGACAGCCACAGCCGCAAGCCAAGGCGGCGTTTTACCATTGCGCGGGCATCAAGCATGGCGAAGCCGGGGGTTGAGGACGGCATAAAGCATGTCCACGAACAGGTTCACCACCGTGAACAGCACCGCAAACAGGATCACGATGCCCTGTATCAGCGGCAGATCACGATTGATCACCGCGTCAATCGCCATGTTGCCCAACCCCTCATAGGAAAACAGACGCTCGATGATCACGGTGCCACCGATCAGAAAGGTGAACTGCACGCCGACCAGCGTGAGTGTGGGCAGAACGGCGTTGGGCAGGGCCTCGCGGATGATGACATGGTTCTCGCCATAGCCCTTGGTGCGCGAGAGGGTCACATAGTCCAGATGCATGGTTTCCTTGAGGCTTTGCTTCAGAAGCTGGCTGATGATCGCGGCCAGCGGAATGGCCAGCGCCAAGGCGGGCATGAACATATGGCTGACCAGATCGCGCCACAGGTCAAAGCGCAGCCGGACCACGCTTTCAAAGAGAAAGAAATTGGTCGTGAACTCGGATGTCAGCTGCGGTGAGATCCGGCCCGAGATATGAAACACCGGCCACAGCACGCCAAACAGCAGGATCAACACCAGCCCCCACAGGAAATCCGGCACCGACAGCGCCATGCCACTGGTGACATCGATCGCCCCCTCCGTGCGTGTGCCGCGCAGCCGGGTGCCGGTCAGCGCCAGGAAACCGCCGATCACCACGGCAATCACCAGTGCCATGATCGACAGCTCCAGCGTGGCGGGAAGTCGGTTCAGCACCAGCCGCAGCACCGGCTGGCGTGACTGGATAGAGGTGCCGAAATCGCCCTGCACCACCCCCCAGAGCCAGATGAAATACTGCTCCATGATCGAGCGATCGAACCCGTAGAGCGCGCGCAGCCGGTCGATATCGGCCTCGGTCGCGCCGGGCGGCAGCATCATGGCAATCGGGTTGCCGGGCACCACGCGGATGGTGACGAACACAATCACCGAGACGCCCAGAAGCGTCACCAGCGTGGTGGCAAGCCGTGAAAGTAATCTGCGAAGGATCATGAAAACAGGTCCGCCCCGGCGATGGCCTGCACCGCCGGGGCAAGGCGCCTCAGGCGCGGGTGATCAGATGTGGCAACAGCGCGCCCGAGGCATGCTGCTGAACGCGCACGCGGTCCGAATGCACAACCGGCTGCACATACTGCAGGATCGGCAGCACATATGCGTTGTCGGCGATATGGCGGCTGACGGCCTTCCAGCCCTCAATGCGCGCGTCCTCATCGGCTTCACCCCAGAGCGGGCCGATCATCTCGTTGAGATCATCGCTGTTCCAGGCCGAATGCGGGCTGGGGCCGAACATGGCAAATCCGGTCGAGGTGGTCGGATCACCGACCGAGTTGCCCCAGTTGTAAAACGCCGCCGGTGCCAGCTCGCCCGCCGCGCGCAGCTCGAAATGGCGCGCAACCTCATAAACCTCGATCTCGGCCTCGATGCCCACCCGGCGCCACATGCCGACAATCGCCTGGATCATCTCATAATCCTTGGGCTTGTAGCCGCGCGTGGTCTGGATGGTAAAGCGCGCCGGATTGTCGGTGGAATAGCCGGACTCCGCCAGCAACTCGCGCGCCAGATCGGGGTTGAACTCCACTTCAATCGACGGGTCGAATGCCAGGTATTCCGGCGTCTCCAGCGTGTGCAGCGGCACGCCGTAGCCTGACAGCAGTCGGTCGATGATCAACTGCTTGTCCACCGCATGCACAGCGGCCTTGCGCACATTCTCATCTGCCATCGCATCGCGGTTGGTAAAAAAGATCATCGCGATATCGGAAATCGGCGCGTCGGTTCCGGCAAGGCCCGACCGGGCGCGCAGACGGTCATATTCCTCATAGGGCACTTCAAGGGTGACATGGCTGTTGCCTGATTCCACCTCGGCCACCCGGCTGGAGGCATCGGTGACAAAGCGGATGGTCACCGTTTCAAACTCGGGCGCATCGCCCCAGTAATCCGGGTTGGCTTTCAGCCGCACAAAGGCGTTGCGCTCATATTGTTCGACCATGTAGGGGCCGGTGCCGATCGGCGCGGCTTCAAAGCCCTCAGCGCCCACACGCTCGTAATAGTCCTTGGGCAGCACATAGCCGGTGAGGAAATACATCCATTTAAAGATCGTCGGGTCAAACTGCACGACATCGGCAATCACCCGGTTACCCTCGACCCGGTGATTGGCCAGGGTGCCCCAGACAAACTGCATGGGGCTGCCGGTTTCCTCGCGCGAGACGCGCTCAAGCGACCAACGCACATCCTCGGCGGTAAAGTCCGAGCCGTCATGCCATTTGACACCCTCGCGCACATCCATCCAGACCTGCGTGTTGTCCTCGTTCCAGCCCCAGTCCGTCAGCAGGCCGGGCGCGGGTGAGAGGTCAGGTTGTTGCAGGATGTATTGATCAAACACCGCCTGATAGAGGCCCTGAATGGTGGGGTTCACAGCCGAAGGGCCGGTGGTGGGGTCCCAGCTGGGCAGGTTGACGTTATAGGCGATGACCAGATCGTCGATGGCTTGCGCCAGCACCGGCTTGGCAAAGGTCAGCGCGACCGAGGCCGCGGACATTTGCAAAAGGCTTCTGCGTGACAGTTTCATGAGTAGTCTCCCGGTTGGTTAATTGTTACTCAGTTGCCCGCCAGTTTGCGGGCCAGCAGGTATCCGGCCCCTGCCCCGGCCCCCGCGCCGGGCCAGACGGCAGCGCCGGTCAGGTGCAGCTTTGTCAGTGGTGTGCTGCCATCGGTGTGGCCACGCGCAGGGCGGAACAGAAAATGCTGCGCCAGATGGTGGCTTCCGCAGACCTGATCGCCGCCCACAAGATTGGGGTTCTCGGCTTCAAGTTCCGTCGGCGGCACGATGCGCTGGCCAAGGATCTTGCCTCTCGTGCCGGGCGCATAGCGTTCCAGAATATCCAGCGCGCGTACGGCCATGGGTTCAGCGGCCTGTGCCCAGTCATTCGCCGTGATTGTGCCGCCTGCATCGCTTTTGATGGTGCCCGGCACCATGCGGACCTGCAACCACAGCACATGCTTGCCCTCCGGGGCACGCGAGGGGTCAAAAACGGTGGGCTGACCCACCACGATCACCGGCTCATCGGGCAAGAGCCCGGCCTTTGCCTGCGCATAGGTCTGTGCCATCTGGTCCAGCGAGGGGGCGAGGTGGACATAGGCAAAGGTCTTCAACTCCTCGCCCGCCGCCCAATCGGGCAAGCTGTCCAACGCGAGGTGGATCATCATGGTGCCCGGCGCATGCTCAAACCCGGTCATCGCACGGTCAAACCCTTCGTTGCCGGTGCCGCCCGTCAGCCGCACAAGGGCCGAGGGCGCGACATTGGCAATCACGGCCTTGCGCGCGGTGATCTGGCGACCATCGGCCAGTTCAACCCCGCTCGCCTGCCCGTCCGCATGCAGGATACGCGCAACAGCCGCGTTGCACTCCACGCTGCCGCCGCGCGCCTCGATCTCGGACTGCATGGCGCGGATGATCGTATCCGCCCCGCCCTTGCCGATCACCATGCCAAAGCTCTGCCCCGCCATACCTTCAAGGTATGGAAACAGCGCGCCGCCCGCGATATCGGGCGCAAAATCCAGATGCATGCCCCAGGCACCGAGCATGGCTTGCAGATGTTCAGACTCAAAAGTCTGCCCCAGCCAGGCGCGCGGCGTCTGCATCAGGAAACGCCCCATATCCAGCGCGCCGCCAGTCCCCCGCTTGCGCCAGAGGCGGAACAGGAAACCGGCCAATGCATGATTTCGCATGGGACTGCCCAGCAGCGCGAAGATCTGCTCAGCCTCGCCGGGAAAGGCAGCCAGAAGCTGGTTCCAGGTCCCGGCGTCACGTTCAGAGAAGCCGCGGATGCGTGCGGTGGTGGCGGCTGTATCAGTGCAGACCCCCAACCATTTCCCATCAGGAAACGCGCTGGCGAAGGGCTTGGCGACAGGCACAAATTCCAGCCCGCGGGCCGCCAAAACGTCACCATACGCCTTAAAAAACGCTGATCCGGCAAACAATGACAGGTTCATCGCCGCCCAGTCATGGCGAAACCCGGGCAGCGTGTAGTCGCCCGAGCGCACGGCACCGCCCGCCTCGGCAGCCTGCTCAAAGAGCGCCACCGACCAGCCCTTTGACGCCAGATGGAGGGCACAGGCCAGGCTGTTATGCCCTGCCCCTACGATCACTGCATCAACGCTGCGATTCATTGTTGCGTCTCCCTGTTGAAAAAATTACTTGCATATACATTCAAACCTGTCCAGCATAATTTCAGGCTCAAAATGTTTGCTGGTCGATATCTGCAAACACACTCACGCAACCAAAGGGAGACTTGTGATGACTTCAGCCCAGACCCTCCAGTCGCTTGGCGCGGCGCTGCTCAACGGGAATGTCGAGGTGGTGGATTGCTCCGGCACCCTCGGCCCGAACACGCCGCTTCTGCAACTGCCGCCCGATTTTGCAAAGAACACGCCCAAGATCGAGATCCACAAGATCTCGGAATACGATGAGGACGGCCCGTTCTTTGCGTGGAACTGGATGGTGCTGGGCGAGCATTCCGGCACCCATTTCGACGCGCCGCACCACTGGATTACCGGCAAGGACTATCCGGACGGCTACACCGACAGCCTGAATATCCAGCGCGTGGTAGCCCCGGTCAACGTGATCGACTGCTCAAAAGAGGCAGAGGCGGATGCCGATTTCCTGCTTACGCCAGAGCATATCAAGGCGTGGGAAGCCGAGCACGGCGAGATCGGCAAGGGCGAATGGGTGGTGATGCGCACCGACTGGGACAAGCGCGCGCATGATGAAGCCAAGTTCCTGAACGCCGATGAAAACGGCCCCCACTCGCCCGGACCGACGCCCGAGGCGGTGGAATATCTGCTGTCCAAGGGCATTGTCGGCTGGGGCACGCAGTGCATCGGCACCGACGCGGGCTCGGCCGGTGGCATGACCCCGCCCTATCCGGCGCATAACTTCCTGCACCGCGATAACTGCTTCGGTCTGGCCAGTCTCGCCAACCTGAGCAAACTGCCGGCCAAGGGTGCGATCCTGATTGCAGCACCCCTGAAGATCGAAAACGGCACCGGCTCGCCCATCCGGGCGCTGGCGCTGGTTCCGAAGGGCTGACGGAAAATGGCGGTCGATCACATCATCATCGGATCGGGCATCAACGCGCTTGTTGCGGCAGCGATGCTGTCGCGCAAGGGCAAACGGGTGCTGGTGCTTGAGCGCGAATCGGTCGCGGGCGGCTGTATGCGGACCGAGGAATGCACCCTGCCCGGCTTTCGCCATGATGTGATGGCCGCCACCTTCGTTCTGTTCCTGACATCGCCAGCCTATGCCGAACTGGGCGCCGATCTGGCACGGCATGGGCTGGAATTCTGCCATACCAAGCACCCCACAGCCGTGCTGCGGCCTGACGGCTCGGCGCTGGTGCTGGAAACCGACCGCGCCGCGAATGTGGCCGCGTTCAACACACAGGCCACGGGTGATGGCGACCGCCATGCGCTTGATGTCGGCGGGATTGCGGCTGACGCGCCGTTTCTCTTTGGCCTTCTGGGCGGCAAGCTCTGGTCATGGCCTACGCTGAAACTGGTGATCGGTCAGGCGCGCAAGCGCGGCCTTCAGGGGTTGGCTGCGTGGTTTGGGTCAGCCCTGACCCCGGCGCGGGGCTGGCTGGAGACGACCTATCAATCGCCTCTCGTGCAGGCGCTTTGGGCACCCTGGGTTCTGCACACCGGTCTGACGCCGGAAAGCACCTACGGCGGCCAGATGGGCAAGGTCATTGCCTTTGCGCTGGAGGCCGCTGGCGCGCCGGTGGTCAAAGGCGGGTCGGCGGCGGCGGTGGCGGCGTTTACGTCGCTGATCACCGAGAAGGGCGGCGAGATCCGCCTTGATGCTGATGTCGAGCGCATTCTGGTCAAAGACGGCAAGGTGACCGGCGTTCGCCTGACCTCAAGCGAAGAGATCATGGCAGGTTCGGTGCTGGCCTCGGTCGCGCCGGGGCAGTTGTATGGGCGGCTGCTGCAAGACCTGCACCTGCCCGAAGACAAAGCCGCCGCACAAAGTTTCCGCCACGGGCGCGGCAATTTCCAGCTGCATTTCGCGCTGGACCGGCACCCCGAATGGCTGACCAAGGGGCTGGACGATGTGGCGCTGATCCATCTGGCGGACAGCATCGATTCGGTGTCGAAATCCGCCAACGAGGCCGAACGCGGCATGTTCCCTGAGGCCCCCACCATCTGCGTGGGCCAGCCCCACCGGCTGGACCCGACGCGCGCGCCCGAAGGCAAAGCGGTGCTCTGGCTGCAAATCCCCGATGCACCGCGCGTGATCAAGGGCGATGCGGCTGGCGAGATCACGGGGCGTGACTGGGATGACGCCACGCGCGAGGCATTCGCTGACCGGATCGAGGCCATTCTCGGCCGCCATATCAAGGACTTCAGCGCCATCAAGCTGGCCCGGCGCGCCTATTCCCCCGCCGATCTGGCGGCAATGAACATGAACCTTGTCGGCGGCGACCCCTATGGCGGGGCGTGCTCGATCGATCAGTTCTTCATCTGGCGGCCGTTTTCGCACTCCGGCAACGGCGATCTGAAGGTGCGCGGCCTCACCCATATCGGTGCCTCCACCCACCCCGGCCCCGGCCTTGGCGGCGGGTCCGGCTTTCTGGCGGCTAAGGGGCTGGGCGCATGAATGACCTCACCCCCCAGACCGAGACCGAGGCCCCGCGCCTTGGCGAGATCGGTCTCAACAACTTCGCGCCCTATCTGATGAACCGCATCATGGGCCGCTACAACAACTCCCTGCGCGCCGAGATGGCCGCGATGGGCCTGACCACGCCCAAGATGCGCGCGCTGGCTGTGCTGGCGGTGATCGACGGCATCCAGATCCGGCAACTGGCGGTCTATGCGGTGACCGAGCAATCGACGCTCAGCCGCGCGCTGGATGCGCTGGTCAGCGAAGGGCTGATCAGCCGCACACCAGACCCCAACGACAGCCGCGCCACGCGCATCCACATCACCGCCGCAGGCCGAGGCGCATTCGAGCGGCTGTGGCCGCGCATGTCCGAAACCTATGCGCAGATGTTCCAAGGGATAGACGACGAGGAAAAGCGCGCTTTCGTGCGCACGCTGCAAACCATCCTCGGCAACATCCGCAAACACGATTTCTGAGAAACGGAAAACACACCATGGCCGAAAGATCCTTCAAGAAGGAAGTTGAGCACCTCAAGTTGGGTGATGGCGAGACCTTCACCGGCGAGGGCATTCTGGCGATCACCAAGGCGCTTCTGGAATGCGGCGTGGGCTATGTCGGCGGCTATCAGGGCGCACCGATCAGCCATCTGATGGATGTGCTGGCCGATGCCGAGGAGATACTGGGCGAGCTGGGTGTACGGTTTGAGGCAAATGCGTCTGAGGCTGCGGCGGCGGCGATGCTGGCGGCCTCGGTCCATTATCCCATCCGGGGTGCTGTGACATTCAAGGGGCCGGTAGGTGTCAATGTGGCCTCGGATGCGCTGGCGAACCTTGCGTCCTCGGGCGTGACGGGGGGCGCGCTGGTCATCGTGGGCGAGGATTACGGCGAAGGCTCCTCGATCATGCAGGAACGCAGCCATGCCTTTGCCATGAAATCACAGTTCTGGATGCTGGACCCGCGACCGAACCTGCCCTGCATCGTCAAGGCGGTGGAACAGGGGTTTGAGCTTTCAGAAGCCTCGAACACGCCGGTGATGCTGATGGTGCGCATCCGCTCCTGCCATGTCACCGGCCAGTTCCAGACCCGCGCCAACAAGCGCCCGCCCCTGACCGTGCGCGACGCACTGTCAAACCCGCGCCGCGATGTCTCGCGCATCGTCCTGCCGCCGATGAGCTACTTGCAGGAGCATGACAAGATCAACAACCGCTGGCCGGCCGCGATGAAATACATCCGCGAGCATGGGCTGAACGAGGTCTTTGGCCCGGAGAAGGCACCCATCGGCCTGGTCTGTCAGGGCGGCATGTATAACGGCGTGATCCGCGCCCTGCAGCGGCTGGGGCTGGCCGATATTCACGGCAAGACCGAGGTGCCGATCTATTGCCTGAACGTCACATACCCCATTGTGACAGAAGAATTTTCCGAATTCTGCGCGGGCAAGGATGCCGTTCTGGTGATCGAAGAGGGGCAGCCAGAATTCATCGAGCAGCAACTCGGCAGCCTGATGTTCCGCGCCGCCAGCACCACCAAGCTGCACGGCAAGGATGTGTTCCCCATGGCGGGCGAATACACCGGCCAGATCATGCTTGACGGGATCGAAGGCTTTTTGCGCAAAGCCGCCCCCCAATACCTGCCCGCGCAGGTTCGCGCGCCCAACGCGCCCGCACCGGCCATCCCCGATCTGTCGAAAACCGTGCCCATCCGCCCGCCCGGCTTCTGCACCGGTTGCCCGGAACGCCCCATCTTTGCCGCCATGAAGCTGGTGCAGGAGGAACTGGGCGAACATCAGATCTCGGCCGATATCGGCTGCCACCTGTTTGCGTCGCTGCCGCCGTTCAACATCGGCGGCGCAACCATGGGCTACGGCCTCGGCCCGGCCTCGAACGGGGCGTTTGACGGCGGGGGCGAGCGCCGCGCGATTGCGGTAATCGGCGACGGGGGGTTCTGGCACAACGGCCTGTCCTCCTCCATCGGCAACATGGTGTTCAACAAGGCCGACAGCGTGGTGGTGATCGTTGACAACTACTATTCGGCGGCCACCGGCGGGCAGGATATCCTGTCCTCACGCGCGAAGAATGACACCAAATCCACCGGCAACCCGATTGAAAAGGCGCTCAAAGGCGTCGGTGTCGAATGGGTCCGCCAGATCGACCGCACCTATGACGTCAAACGCATGCGCGACACGCTGCGTGAGGCGCTGACGACAGATTACAAGGGGCCCAAGGTGATCGTGGCCTCGTCGGAATGCATGCTCAACAAGCAACGGCGCGAGAAGCCGCTGGTCGCAAAGGCGATCAAGGAGGGCCGCCGGGTGGAGAAGCCGCGCTTCGGCGTGGATGAGGATATCTGCACCGGCGATCATGCCTGCATCCGCCTGTCCGGTTGCCCGTCGCTGAGCCTCAAGCGCCTCGATGACCCGTTGCGCGATGACCCCATAGCCTCGATCGATCAGACCTGCGTTGGCTGCGGCAATTGCGGCGAGGTGGCCGATGCCGCCATCCTCTGCCCCTCGTTTTATGAGGCGCGGGTGGTGCACAACCCCTCAGCCTTTGAGCAGCGGCTGAACCGCTGGCGGCAAGGGGTTATCCAATGGCTTCAAGCCCGGCGCGACCGCAAGCGCCTGTCATTTGACGCAATTCAAGGGGTGGCGGCAGAATGAACGAGCATGTTCAGGGGCTTGACCCCCGCAAGCGCGACGCACGGATGGAGACGATCATCAAGCTGGCGGTCATGGCCGTGGGCGGTCAGGGCGGCGGCGTGCTGTCTGGCTGGATCGAGGCTGTGGCGCGCGCCAATGGCTATGCGGTGCAGGCGACATCGGTCGCCGGGGTGGCGCAGCGCACGGGTGCGACGATCTATTACATCGAAATGGCGCCGATGGATGGCGGCGTGCCGATCTTCTCACTGGCCCCCGCCGCAGGTGACGTCGATATCCTGATCGCTGCCGAGATGATGGAGGCCGGGCGCGCCATCCTGCGCGGGTTTGTCACGCCCGACCGCACCACGCTCATTGCCTCCACCCACCGCTCGCTGGCGGTCAGCGAAAAGATGGCGCCCGGCGACGGGATCGCCAATGCCGACGAGGTGGAACGCGCCGCCGAAGTGGCCGCGCAGCAGCTGATCATGCATGATCTTGAGGCAATGGCGGTTGGCGCGGGCTCGGTCATCTCGTCGTCGCTCTTCGGGGCGCTGGCAGGTTCCGGCGCGCTTCCCTTCCCGCGCGAAAGCTTCGAGGAGGCGATTCGCGCCTCGGGCCGCGGGGTGGACGCCTCGCTGCGCGCCTTCGCACTCGGCTATGACGCCGCGCGCGGCCCGGTTCCCGCCCCCCTCACCGACGAGCCCGCCCTCCCTGCCGCGCTGCCGGTGCCCCTCGGACCCGAGAAACTGTCGCGCGACTGGGAAGCGCTGGAAGCGCGGGCCACCGCCCTGCCCGAACCCGCGCGCGAAATGGCGCGGGCGGGATTGCGCAAGGTGGTTGATTTTCAGGACCTCGCCTATGGCCACGCCTATCTGGACCGGCTGAAAGACGTTCTGAAACTGGACAGCGCCGAAAATGGCTTTGAACTGACCACCGAGGCCGCGAAATACATCGCCAACGCAATGGCCTATGATGACATGATCCGCGTCGCTGACCGCAAAACCCGTGCCGCCCGCTTCCAGCGCATTCGCGCCGAGATGGGGGTGAGCGAAGAACGCATCCTGCGTCTGACCGAATACACCCACCCCCGCGCTGTCGAGGTGGTGTCGCTGTTCCCCGCGCGCCTCGGCCGCTGGACCGAGGCCCGGCCCCGCCTCATGGGCTGGATCGACCGGCGGGTGAACAAGGGGCGGCGGCTGCGCTCGGACAGCCTGCGCCATTTCCTGCAACTCTATATCCTCGGCGGCCTCAAACGCTGGCGTCTACGCTCGCTGCGCCATGCTGTCGAAGTGGCACATCTGGAAAACTGGCTGGATACCGCCCTGACCCAGGCAAAAACGGATTATGCCCACGGCGTTGAAATCCTGCGCCTTCAAAGGCTTGTGAAGGGATATTCAGATACGCACGCCCGCGGCCTGTCCAAATTCGGCCGCGCGCTGGAGGGCGCGACCCTTCTCACAGGGCGCGATGATGCCGCCGACTGGACGCGCCGCCTGCGCGAGGCCGCGCTGCAAGATGAAGACGGCGAGGCACTGGACGGCGCAATCCAGACAATCAGATCGTTCCTCTGACGCCTGCGCAAACGCATGACGCGGTGCCGCCCCACCAAGGCGCACCGCGTTCATTTTGTGTCTGAAAATATCCTGCGGGGGGTGAATTCGGCGCAGCCGAAGAGGGGGCTGCAAAGCCCCCCTGACCTGT
>JAFIEK010000042.1 GCA_020832545.1 Pararhodobacter sp.
AGCCCGCGCGCTCGGCCTTAGAGGTCGGCACGGTGCGCGTGGTGCCCGCACCCGCGCGCGCGTAGATCATCTTCTGTTCCTTGGCGCCAAGGCGCTTTTCGACAATCGGCACCGCACCCGCGCGCGCCAGCAGCGGCTTGAACACCTGATATTCATCGGGGTCCACAGTGCCCTGCACCACGGTCTCGCCCAGACCCCAGGCGGCATCGATCACCACCACACCCTCAAACCCGGTCTCGGTATCTATGGAGAACAACACGCCAGAGCCGCCGATATCCGAGCGCACCATCACCTGTACACCAACCGACAGCGCCACCTTCAGATGGTCGAACCCCTTGGCCTCACGGTAGCTGATCGCCCGGTCGGTGAAGAGCGAGGCATAGCAGCGCCGGCAGGCCTCCAGCAGCGCCTCAGGCCCGCGGATATTCAGGAATGTCTCCTGCTGGCCGGCAAAACTGGCATCCGGCAGATCCTCGGCAGTGGCCGAGGAGCGCACGGCAACATCGGCCTCCGCGCGCCCGATGCGCGCGCAGAGCGCGGCATACTCAGCGCGGATTGCGGCGGCGGTCTCGTCTGGCCAGTCGGCCTGCAGGAACGCCGCGCGCAGCTTTTTCCCGGTCTCGGCCAGCGTGGCCTTGCCCGCGTGCATCGCGTCCAGCTCCCCGGCGACCACGCGGCGCAGATCGCCTGCATCAACAAACTGCCAATAGGCATGCGACGTCGTCGCAAACCCCGGCGGAACCTCCACCCCGCGCGCGCCCAGATGGCACACCATCTCGCCAAGCGAGGCGTTCTTGCCCCCCACACGCGCAACATCGTCGCGCCCAAGATCCTCAAAACGGATGGTCTGATTGCCGATATCGCCCATGTACCCCCCTGCTGCGCCGGAAATGCCCGGCAGCAGGCGGGGGCATGCCCTTGCGCCTGCAAACGCCGAACCACCCAAAGCCTGCCGTGATTCGCCCGCTTGCACCTTGATCTGCATCATGACCGGACGGCGGCCCCTTTGGACGCTTTTCGCAGTGCGTATTTGCAGCAAGATGAAAGCGCATCGCTTACGCCTTCATTTACTTACAAATATCCCGGGGGAAAGCCGGTCTGCGCAGCAGAGCGGATTGGGGGCAGCGCCCCCCAAGCGGGCCGAGCCCCCTCGATGGGGGCGAGGCCCGCCCTCCTGCTGAGGGTGTGCGCGCGTAACGCCACAGGGACGCTCAGCCGCCGGTGTGGCTCATGTGACGGCTCATCTGCCCGTCGACCCGTTGGCGCGAGTAGTCGAAATCATGCCCCTTGGGCTTGTGGGCGATCGCATCGCGGATCGCACTGACGAGCACCGCGTCATCACCGCTGGCGCGCAGCGGTGCGCGCAGGTCGGCCATGTCTTCCTGGCCCAGACACATATACAATTCGCCCGTGCAGGTCAGTCGTACCCGGTTGCAGCTTTCACAGAAATTGTGCGTCAGCGGCGTGATGAAGCCGATCTTCTGCCCGCTCTCCTCCAGCCGCACATAGCGGGCGGGGCCGCCGGTGCGCTCGGTCAACTCGCTCAGTGTGTAGCGTTCAGCCAGTCGCGCGCGCAGTTCCTTCAGCGGCCAGTACTGATCCAGCCGCAACTCCTCGCCCATCTCACCCATTGGCATGACCTCGATGAAGGTCAGGTCATGGCCTTCACGCGCGCACCATTCGATCATGGTGAACAACTCATCCTCGTTAAAGCCCTTCAGCGCGACCGCATTGATCTTCACCCGCAGCCCTGCCGCCCGCGCCGCCTCGATCCCTTTCAGAACCTGCGGCAGCCGGCCCCATCGGGTGATGTCGGCGAATTTCTTCTCATCAAGCGTGTCGAGCGAAACATTGACCCGCCGCACCCCCAGCGCCGCCAGATCGGGTGCGAAGCGCGCAAGTTGCGAGCCGTTGGTGGTCAGTGTCAGCTCTTTCAGCGCGCCGCTATCCAGATGCCGCGCCATCGCCTCGAAAAAGGTCAGAATACCCTTGCGCACCAGTGGCTCGCCCCCGGTGATACGCAGTTTTTCCACCCCCAGCCCGACGAAGGCGGTGCACAGCCGGTCCAGCTCTTCCAGCGTCAGCAGCTCTTTCTTGGGCAAAAAGGTCATGTGCTCGGCCATGCAATAAGTGCAGCGGAAGTCACAGCGATCGGTCACCGAGACCCGTAGATAACTGATCGGCCGCTGGAAAGGGTCGATCAAGGGCGCGTGCGTGGCCAGGGGCGCGTGCATGGGTCTGCCTCCTCTTTGGCTGACAAGCTAGTGAGAAGCAGGGGGGCTGACAAGGGAAGGCGTTGCCACATTCGCGGCAGGGGGCTAGGTTTGCGCCATGAGAGTGATCATCCCCCTTCTGGTTCTCGTGCTTTCCGGCTGTGGCGCAGGCTTTTCGCTGCGCTTTGCCCCGCCCGCGCCCGAGGTCCCGGTTTCCGTCAATCTGGAACCGGGCGAGGACGTTGTGCGCCCCGCCGCGCGCCCCGGCACAGACGGTGCGCGCCAACCCGCCACCACCATGCGTGCATTGGGGCGCAGTGCAGCGGCGTTGGACACAACCACCGACACCGAACGCGCCGCCGCCACCGAGGTCGCTTCAGGCCCCTCCGGTGCGGCCCTGGGTGAGACACTGGCGGGCCTGGGCCCGCCGACAGAGCCGGGCTTCTGGTTGCGCACCGGGCTGGTGGACCGCACGCGACAGGGCCGGGTAGAAACAGCCGCTGGCGCCTCGGTCCGGCTGGAACTGCGCCCCTCGGGCAATGCGCCGGGATCAGGCAGCCAGATCTCGCTGCCCGCGATCCGCGCGCTGGAGGCCCCGCTGACGCAGCTTCTGCCGCTGACGGTCTTCGCACTGGACTGAAAGCCGCAGGCGCGGCTAACCTTGCACGGGTTTTCCGGCAGCGAGACAACGACCATGACACGTGCAGAAGATGTGATCAGCCGATTCGATCTGGAGCGTCACCCGGAAGGCGGCTGGTTTCGTCAGACCTGGCTGGCCCCCGCCGAGGCGGATGCGCGGCCCTCAGGAAGTTGCATTCTGTTCCTGTTGCAGGCGGGCGAGCGCAGTCACTGGCATCGCATCGATGTCGATGAGATCTGGCTTTTCAACGCAGGCGCGCCGCTGACGCTGTCCATCGCCGCCACGGATGCGGGCCCGGCACGCGACTGGCGGCTGGGGCCGGATCTGGCTGCGGGCGATCATCCGCAGGTGATCGTCCCCGCGCGGCACTGGCAGGGCGCACGCAGCCTCGGCGACTGGACGCTGGTCAGCTGCCTTGTCTCGCCCGCCTTCCGGTTCGAGCATTTTGAGCTGGCACCACCCGCGTTCGACATACCAAAGGGCTGAGCGGCGCTTGCACCGGGGGCGGGCGCGGTCTATCAGGCCTCAACCCTGACATTCCCGAGGTTTTTGCCATGATCCCCCGCTATTCCCGCCCCGAGATGGTTGCCATCTGGTCGCCCGAGACCAAGTTCCGCATCTGGTTCGAGATCGAGGCGCATGCCTGCGACGCGATGGCCGATCTGGGCGTGATCCCGCGCGAGAATGCGCAGGCGCTGTGGAAAGCAAAGGATGTGGAATTTGACGTGGCGCGCATTGACGCCATCGAGGCCGTCACCAAGCACGACGTCATCGCCTTTTTGACCCATCTGGCCGAGATCGTGGGCAGCGACGCGGCGCGCTTCGTGCATCAGGGCATGACCTCGTCCGACGTGCTGGATACCACGCTGAACGTGCAACTGGTGCGCGCGACGGATCTGTTGCTGGCGGGTATGGACCGGGTGCTGGCGGCGCTGAAAACCCGCGCGCATGAGCACAAGGATACCGTGCGCATCGGGCGCAGCCACGGGATACATGCGGAACCCACCACCATGGGGCTGACTTTCGCGCGCTTCTATGCCGAGATGGCGCGCGGTCGCGCGCGGCTGGAAGCGGCGCGCGCCGAGGTGGCGACGGGCGCGATTTCAGGCGCGGTGGGGACATTTGCCAATATCGACCCGCGGGTGGAAGAGCATGTCTGCGCGCAGCTGGGGCTGGTGGCTGAGCCGATCTCGACACAGGTGATCCCGCGCGACCGGCATGCGATGTTCTTTGCCACGCTGGGGGTGATTGCCTCGTCAATCGAGAATATCGCCACCGAGGTCCGGCATATGCAGCGCACCGAGGTGCTGGAGGCCGAGGAGTTCTTCAGCGCCGGGCAAAAGGGCTCGTCGGCCATGCCGCACAAACGCAACCCGGTGCTGACCGAGAACCTGACGGGGCTGGCGCGGCTGGTGCGCATGGCGGTGGTGCCGGCGATGGAGAATGTGGCGTTGTGGCACGAGCGCGATATCTCGCATTCCTCGGTCGAGCGGATGATCGGACCGGATGCGACGGTGACGCTGGACTTCGCGCTGCACCGGCTGGCAGGTGTGATCGAGAAGCTGGTGATTTACCCTGATAACATGCTGGCCAACATGAACAAATTCCGTGGGCTGGTGATGAGTCAGCGGGTGCTGCTGGCGCTGACGCAGGCAGGCGTGTCGCGCGAGGATGCCTACCGGCTGGTGCAGCGCAATGCGATGAAGGTCTGGGAAGAGGGCAAGGATTTCAAGACCGAACTGTTGGCGGATGCCGAGGTCACAGCGGCCCTGTCCCCCGCCGAGATCGAAGAGAAGTTCGATCTGGGCTATCATACCAAACATGTCGATACGATCTTCGCGCGGGTCTTTGGCGCTGCCTGAGCCACGCGCCGGGGAATGTGAACAAGCAATCGCGTTGAAGCGCCTTCAAAGGCGCTTCCCGCCCTGCCCGATATCAGCCCGCGATCCGTGAAATCGTCTCAATCAGGCGCAGGGTTGAACTGTCGCGGCCCTCGGCACCGCTGCCCCCTTCGATCATCGGCAAAAGCTGTTGTGCCAGTTCCTTGCCCAGCTCAACGCCCCATTGATCGAAGGAATTGATGCCCAGCACCACCCCTTCGACAAAAACCCGGTGTTCATAGAGCGCCAGCAGCGCCCCCAGCATGGCGGGCGTGAGGCGCGAATAGAGCAGCATGACCGACGGACGGTTGCCCGGAAAGACCCGGTGGCGTGCCTGTCGCTCCAGTTCCTTGCCGGTAAGCCCCCTGGCTTTCATCATCGCACGCGCCGTTTTGAGCGGGCGACCGTGCATCAGCGCCTCAGCCTGAGCCAGACAATTGGCCACCAGAAGCCGGTGCTGGTGGGCCAGAGCGGGCTCATGCCCGCAGGCCGCGAGCAGAAATTCGCATGGCACCGTCGCCGTGCCCTGATGGATCATCTGAAAGAACGCATGCTGCCCGTTGGTGCCCGGCTCACCCCAGACCACGGGCGACGAGGGCCGCTTCAGATCGCTGCCATCCATCGCCACCCGCTTGCCGTTCGATTCCATTTCAAGCTGTTGCAGATAGGCCGGAAGCCGCGCCAGCCGCTGGTCATAGGGAATGACCGCACGCGTCGGATAGCCGCAGACCTGATGATGCCAGAGCCCCGAAAGCGCCAGCATCACCGGCAGGTTCTGCGCCAGCGGGGCCGTGCGGAAATGCTGATCCATCACCGCAGCGCCACCGAGAAAGGCACGGAAATGGTCAGGCCCGATGGCGATCATCAGGCTCAGCCCGATCGGCCCCCAGACGGAAAAGCGCCCGCCCACCCAGTCTTCGAAACCGAACACCCGCGCCGGGTCAATGCCGAATGCCGCAGTCTTGTCCAGCGCCGAGGACAGCGCCACAAACTGGCGCGTCGGATCGCTGAGGCCACGTGACATCCAGTCGCGCGCGGTCTGGGCATTGGCCATCGTCTCTTGCGTGGTGAAGGTCTTGGAGGCGACGATGATCAGCGTGGTTTCGGGGTTCAGGGGTTCCAGCACGTCATGGATATGCGCACCATCCACATTGGACACGAAATGGCAGCGCGGCCCGTCCAGATAGGGTTTGAGTGCCTGCACCGCCATGGCCGGGCCCAGATCAGAGCCACCGATACCGATATTGACCACATCGCTGATCCGCCCACCGACGCCACGGATGCGCCCGTCGCGCAGATCGCGGGCGAACACCTCCATCCGCGTCAGCGTGGCGCGCACGCCGTCCATGATATCGGCGCCGTCAAGCGTCACCGCGCCATCAAGATTGCGCAGCGCCGTGTGCAGCACCGCACGATCCTCGGTCTCGTTGATGCGCGCACCGGTGAACATGGCCTCGCGCCGCGCTTCCAGCCCGCTGCCCTCAGCCAGTGCCAGCAGCAGATCGCGGATTTCGGCATCAATATTGGTCTTGGAATAATCCAGAAATATCTCGCCAACAGCCTCATCTGCAAGCGAAACGCTGAAACTCTCCGCGCGCGCGGGGTCATCGAAAAGGGAAGCGATTGTCCGGTCCGAGACCGTTTCGAGCCGCGCAGCAAGCGCCGTCCAGCTGTCCATGGCGAGCCTTGAATTTCTTTCTTCGCCCCTTCATGCCAGCAAGCGCCCACATTGCCCAGAGTAAAAGCAGCCCGTGCAGTTCGCAATGCTGCGGGGTGCCGTTCCCGGGCAACACCTTCCTCCCCGGCTCCGTCGGCAGCCCCCCTTGCGATCCACGCATCGGCGGGGCACCATGCGCCCATGATGATCGGACGGATTCTGCACAGCGACGCCTGCATGGCCGAAGGCGCGCATTGGCTGGGCGCGCGCGAGCCGCGTTTTGCCCATGCGCTTGAGCTTTGCGGCCCGGTGCCCCTGCGCCGCCGGGCAGACGGGTTTGAGGCTTTGATGTCGGCGATTGTCAGTCAACAAGTCTCTGTCGCCGCCGCCCGCGCAATTCAGGGACGGCTGGAAGCCGCAGGCCTGATCACACCCGAAGCCATCGCCCTTGTCGATGACGAGGCCCTGCGCGCAGGCGGCCTGTCACGCCAGAAGATCCGCTATATCCGCGCACTGGCCGAAGCCGGGATCGATTTTGACGCGCTGCGCACCACGCCTGACACCGAAGTGGTGGAGCAGCTGATCGTCGTGCCCGGCGTGGGCCGCTGGACCGCCGAGATCTACGCCATGTTCAGCCTTGGCCGCGCCGATGTCTTCGCCCCCAACGATCTGGCATTGCAGGAGGCTGCGCGGATCCTGTTTGACCTGCCCGAGCGCCCGCGCGAGGCCGCATTGCGGCGCATGGCCGACGACTGGTCGCCATGGCGCACGGTTGCGGCGGGGTTGCTCTGGGCCTATTACCGCGTGGCAAAGGAACGCGAAGGCGTGGTCTGAAGGGGAAACACATGGTCCGCACACTCGATATGGCCCGCAAGGGCGTCGCAAAGGGCAAGGCCCGCTCGGCGGTGATCTTTCTGCATGGGTATGGCGCGGATGGTGCCGATCTGCTGGGTCTGGCCGATGTGCTGGCCCCGCATCTGCCCGACACCGCCTTTTACGCCCCCAACGCGCCAGAGCGTTGCACCAACAATCCGCATGGGTTTCAGTGGTTTCCGATCCCGTGGCTGGATGGCTCCAGCCAGGAGGATGCCGAAACCGGCATGCGCGCGGCGGTCAGTGATCTGAACGCCTGTATCGATCAGGTGCTGGACGAAGAAGGCCTGGAACCTGAAGCTCTGGCGCTGGTGGGCTTTTCGCAGGGCACGATGATGGCCCTGCATGTCGCCCCGCGCCGCGCAGAGCCGGTAGCGGCGGTGGTGGGCTTTTCGGGCCGCCTTCTGGTGCCTGAAGCCCTGGCCGATGAGACCGTCAACCGCATGCCCGTGCTGTTGATCCATGGCGATGCCGATGACATGGTACCGATCGCCGCCTTGTCCGAGGCCGGCGATGCGCTGGTGGCGGCAGGGTTTGAAACCTATGCTCATGTCTCAAAAGGAACCGGCCACGGCATCGCCCCTGACGGGCTGTCGCTGGCACTGGGATTTCTGAAAGACAAGCTGCCGGACTGAGCGCCCGTGTCGCGCAACTGTTACCCGCGCAGGCTATACCCCCACATCAAGAGGCTTGCCACACCGCGAACGCTGGATATAGTCTGATCGCGGAAGGCCCGGCACAGATGTGCAAACTAGGGAGCAACGGCGGATGGACGGCGATTTCAGGCAGGACTTTGTGCACGAACCGGTGGCGCTGAAACGGTTTCCGGCGCTGGTTCTGAATGCCGATTACCGACCGCTCTCATACATGCCGCTGTCGCTCTGGCCCTGGCAGGAGGCAGTGAAGGCCGTCTGGCTGGACCGGGTGGATATCGTGGCCGAATATGACGCCACGGTGCGCAGCCAGCGCATGGAGATCCAAATACCCTCGGTCGTGGTGCTGAAAGACTTTGTCAAACCCAGAAAGCGCGTGGCCTTCACGCGCTTTAATCTTTTTCTGCGCGACGAATTCGCCTGCCAGTATTGCGGTGCGCGTCATGATCTGACCTTTGATCATGTGATCCCACGCGCGCTGGGGGGTGTGACAAGCTGGGAAAATGTGGTGGCCGCCTGCGCGCCGTGCAACCTGAAAAAGGGCTCGAAAACCCTGCGACATTCAGGGCTAACCCTGCGCCGCAGACCGACGCGCCCCACCGCTCAGCAACTGATCGACATCGGCCGCCGCTTTCCGCCCAACCATCTGCACGAAAGCTGGGCCGATTTTCTGTACTGGGATGCCGAGTTGGAGGCCTGAGCCCCGAGATGGCCCATTGAGGCGTGCCAGTTCCCGGGATGTGTTCGATGTGAGTTGACCATGGTATGTCCGATGAAGCCTTGAACAGTACTGCCTTCAACGCGATCGGCGCGATCTACGATGCAGCCGTGGACCCTGACCGCTGGGGGGTCGCACTTGATGCGGTCGCCGAGGCAGTGGGCGCGCGAGCCTGTGCGCTTCTGGTGCGTGGCACCGACGACCTGCCCTATGACATCAACGCGCTCAGCAGCGCCTACCGCGATTTTGTCGCCCGCCCTGAAGGTCAGCACTATCTCAGTGAATTACGCGCATTCGAGGCACCGGACTGGGACGCCTTCGCCCGGCAGCCGGTCGGCCAGACCTTCCCGGACGAGGCGGTTGGCATCACCCGCGCCTGCCTCGATACCCGGCCGGATTGCATCGCGCTGGAGCGCCATGTCGGCTTGCGGCGGCGGTTGGGTGTGCGGCTGAACGACACCCCGGTCTGGTTTGACGGCATGACACTGGGGTTTCGCCCCGGGCTGGAGGCGCTGCCCATCACCGCCCTTGAGCCGCTGGTGCCGCATCTCGCCCGCGCAATCGAGATGGGGCGCACCTTTGCCGCGTTGCGCGCGCGGTATCGCGCGGTTCTGGGCGTGCTGGACCGGGTCAGCGCCGGGCTGGCGATTGCCCTGCCGGACGGGCAGGTCATCGTCTGCAACACCGAAGCCGAACGCATTCTGGCGACACGCGACGGGGTAACGCTGGATCGCGCGCGGCGGCTTCACGCGGCGTCATACGCTGATTCACTGGTGATCCGGCGCGGCATTGCGGCGGCGGCGGCCACCGCAGGCGGTGAGGGCTGCGATACAGAGACCCGGATAAACCTGAAACGCCGTGATCACCCCTCGCCCCTGCTGCTCGACATCACGCCCTTGCACGACAGCGCACATGAGCTTGACATGCATCTGAAAGGCGCGCTGATCACCCTGATTGATCCTGACCGCACCCGCCGGCTGAATGTCGAGCGGTTCGCGCAGTTGCACGGGTTCTCAGCAGCCGAGCGCGACGTTTGCCGGTTGCTGTTAGACGGCCACGGGGTTGACGAGATCGCGGAACGGCGCGGAACGGCGCAGAGCACGGCCAAGAATCAGATCACCCGGCTGCTGACAAAGGCAGGCGCGCGCACCCGCTTCGAACTGGTCCGCAAGATCATCCGCACCCTTCCGCCACTGGTGTGACCGGCACGGCACCCGCCCCCCGTGCGCATGATCCGTCGGTATCATGCACGCGCATCGGCGCTATGCTTCACTGCCGCTGGACAAATTGATTCCGTTCAGGGGTAAACTCATGATGAAATCCGTTTTCGCCGCATCGGCCCTCGTCGTCCTTGCTTCCGGCCCTGCATTGGCCTGGGAGCGCGTGACAACCGAACAGCAGTTCCGTGACCGTGTTGTCGATCGGCAAATTGTCACGGATGAGGGCAATACCTACACCAGCCATGCCGATGGCCGGGTGACCGGGACATGGCAGGGGCACCGAATGGTCGGTGGCTGGCAATGGCATCAGGGATTCTGGTGTCGCAATGTGCGGGTGGGTCAGGGGCAGGAGACCGGGACCGATTGCCAGGTCATCGAGTTGCAGGGAAACCAGCTTCGCTCTACCCGTGAACAGGGCCGCGGAACATCAGGGGTAGGCACAATCCAGTAACCCGGCGCACCCCGGCCTTGACCCGGATTCCGGCGCTTGTGCGCGCCGTTGCGGTCACAGATCCAGCCAGAGCGTGCCGTCCCGGTAGCCGCCCCGGATCAGATACCCGGGCTGACCGATTTCTGGATGCGCCCCGGCCCAATCGCGGAAGCGGTCGTTGCTGATAATCCGCGCCCCAAAATCGCGCGCGGCCGCCAGCACCGTCGGGTCTGCCGGCGAGCCTTTGGGCACCACCATGACTTGGCTTGCCGGGAGGCGCAGCAGCTTTGCAAACGCATGGTCATGCAGATAGCGATTGGCAATCAGGTGCCCGGCATTGGCATCAAACACGACGCCGGGCACAAATCCACGTGCCTTGACCAGCGCCAGAACCTCTCGCAGGGTGTCCAGCCGGGGTTGATTGTCGCGCCAGTGCATGACGTTAGAGCCATCGATGACCACCCATTGCCGGGGTCGGCGCAGGAACCAGCGCAGCAGCAGCCACGCCCCGGACAGGCCGAGAACGGCCGCCATCAGGGCAAGGTCGCTAAAACCGGGGATCGCAAGGCTGATTGCCAGAAGGGCAACAGCGCTCAGGGTCAGAAACAGGGCAAAACGCATGGGGACGCCGAACGAACACCGCAGGAATGGTCCCCGTCATACGCAGTGACTGCGCGAGGGGGAAGCCGTTTGCGGGCAGAACCGGCCTTGTTGTCACCTATTTCTCGGACCGGCTGCCCTCATCGCGGTTGCGCGCATAGCGCCGCGTGAGGGGGAATGGCGGCAGCCAGCTTTCGCGGCGCTCGGTCCACAGCTCATAGCTTGGTTGAAACTGATCCGGCGCATCCAACGCGCCCAGATTGACCTCGACCTCATCGCCTGAGCGCCCGAACACCGGCGAGCCGCAGCGCGGGCAGAAATACCGCCCGGCATAGTCTTGCGCGTCACCCTCAACTGTCACCGCCTCTTGCGGAAAGACCGCCGAGGCATGGAACAGTGCCCCGTGATGCTTGCGACACTCAAGACAATGGCACAGACCAACCCGGTACGGCTGGCCCCGTGCGGTGAAACGGATGTTGCCACACAGGCACCCGCCGGTGAATTCTTTCATCCCAAACCTCCTTTGCAACGGACATCAGTTATAGGACGGCTCATCGCGCCAGTCTTTCTCAAGTCCGAATACTTTGGCAAAGCCTCGCTCGCCAGCCCGCGACAGGCGCAGCGCCCGGCTGTCGGCAGATCGTGCAACCCAGCCCTTGTCCAGCAACGCCGCCAGCAGTGCCGCCCCCAGTTGACCGGCGATATGGGGGCGGCGTTCGCTCCAGTCGAGGCAGGTGCGGCACAGCGGGCGCGGCTTGCGCAGCGCGTCAACATCAATTCCGAAATCCGTGAAAAAGTGTCGCCCCGCATCGGTGACGATCCCGGCACCATCCGACAGAACCAGATACCCGTCGCGCACCAGTGCATCGGCCACAGCCAGCGCCAGTCGCCCGGCCATGTGATCGTAGCAGGTGCGGGCAAGGCGCAGGGCCTGATCTTTCGGGCCAACCGGATGGTGCCGTTTCGGTCCGTCAGCGGCGACGCTCATCAGGGCCTGTAGCGCCTGCGCGACCTCGGGGGATGCAAGCCGGAAATACCGGTGCCGCCCCTGCTTTTCCACCGCCAGCAGACGGGCCGCCGTCAGCTTTGCCAGATGCCCGCTGGCGGTCTGCGCGGTCACCCCGGCATGGCGCGCCAGCTCGCCCGCCGTCAGCGCCTGTCCGCCCATCAGTGCGGCCAGCATATTCGCCCGTCCCGCGTCACCGATCAGTTGCGCGACCTCTGCTATTGTGTTGCCGGATGCCATGTTTCCCATGCCTGCACGATACCACCCCAACTGCGTTTCGTCAGCCATGGACAGTTCGGCCCCCGCCGAAGCATCGGCGATGGGCGGCATGGTAGCACGTGCTGGCGGCCCCCGTCGGGGCTGCGTTCAGAAAGGAGCCCTGCGTGATCACCTGCTTTATCCGCTATGAAATCGATCCCTTCAAACGCGACGCATTCGAGGCCTATGCAAGAATCTGGGCCGCGGCGATCCCGCGAAGCGGTGCCGATCTTGTCGGTTATTTCGCCCCGCACGAAGGGTCCAGCACCGTCGCTTATGGCGTTTATCATATCGCCAATCTGGCCGCCTATGAGGCCTATCGCACCCGTCTTGCCGCCGATCCGGCAGGCCGCGAGAACTATGGCTTCGCGCAGCGCGAGCAGTTCATCCGCCGCGAGGACAGGCTGTTTCTGCGCCGCGTCCCTGCCCCGCTTTCGCCGCTGGTGAAATCATGATCGCGGTGATTTTCGAGGTCTGGCCAGAGGAAGGCGAGCGCGACACCTACCTGACCCTTGCCGCCGCGCTGAAGAGCGACCTTGCAGCGATCGACGGCTTTATTTCAGTCGAGCGGTTCGAAAGCCTGACCGAGCCCGGCAAGATCCTGTCGCTGTCTTTCTTTCGCGATGAGGCGGCGGTGGAAGCCTGGCGCAACAGGCCCGCGCATCGCACGACGCAGGCGCGGGGCCGCAAGGGCGTATTTCGCGACTACCGGTTGCGCATTGCGCATGTCCTGCGCGACTACGGCATGACCGACCGTCAGGAGGCCCCGCCAGACAGCCGGGCAACCCACGGCTGAGGATGGCGGCGGGAACCGGCGCGGGCACGGTTCAGCCGTATTCCGCCCGCGCCACACCGGCGGGGTTTTCGCGGGCGGGGTTTTCGCGGACATGGTGCGCGCGCAGTGAATTGCTGGTCAACTGGCCCGGTTGCTTGCATTGGCGGTGACCGTGATTTCTGCGACGGTATTCAGATGACAGTGGCTGAATCATGCAAGATTGCAAACCTGCTCAGGCAGGATGCGCTGCGATGGCAAGCTCTTGGTCTGGTCGAAGTGCTTGCGCTGCCCGAAGGATGCATCGGTGCCGGGTTCGTCCGCAACCTTGTCTGGGACCATTTTCACGGCAGGCGCAGCGATTGCCGCGATGCGGATATCGACGTGCTGTACTTTGATCGAACCCATGCCGGTGCGGACCGTGATGCCGATCTGGAAGCCGGTCTGCGCGCCCGTGCCCCACAGTTCAGATGGTCTGTCAGCAATCAGGCCAGAATGCACAGGCGCAACGGCGATGCCCCTTACACATCTGTCGAAGATGCGATGCGCCACTGGCCCGAGACCGCAACAGCGGTGGCAGCCCTGCGCGCGGGCACGGCCTGTCGCATCCTCGCACCCTTCGGGGTCGATGATCTGATGGGGATGATCTTGCGGCCGACCTCGGCCTCGCCGCACAAGCTGCACGCCTTCAACGCCCGGCTGGACAGCAAGGGGTGGCGGTGCCGGTGGCCTGATGTTCGGCTGGCCTGCCCCCCGGCACCACCAAGCCCCTGATCTGCAGGCGAGATCAGCTTGTCGCCCTGAATGTGATACTATAACAGACGCGCCATGACCGAGTCCCTTCCCTCCCGTCAGACCGCCGCGCTGGCCGCGTTGTTCACCCTCTCGGGGGCGGCGGCGCTGATCTATCAGGTGCTGTGGGTGCGCGAACTGGGGCTCTTGTTCGGTTCCACCGCGCAGGCGGCGGCGCTGACAATTGCGATCTTCTTTGCGGGCATTGCGCTGGGGGGCTGGCTGTTCGGTAGGCTCTCGGCGCGCTTGGCCCGGCCCTTGCGCGCCTTCGGGCTGGTCGAGATCGGCGTGGCGGCGACGGCGCTGGGGCACTTCCTTGTCGCGGATGCCTATGTCACGCTCTACCCCGCGCTTTATGCGTTGGTCGGCGGCGTGCCGGTGCTGGAAACCGCGCTCAAGGCCGGTGTGGCCGCGACGATCCTTCTGCCCTCGGCCATTCTGATGGGCGGCACGCTGCCGCTGATGGGTCAGCATGTGATTCGGGTGCGCGCTGATCTGGGGCGGATGGGGTCGGCGCTATATGCGCTCAACACGGCAGGCGGCGCGGCGGGGGCGCTGGCGGCGGGGTTCTTTTTGCCGGTCTGGCTGGGGTTTTCAGGCGCGTATCTGCTGGCCGTCGGCCTTGATCTGTTTGTGGGTTTGTCGGCGGTGCTGATCGCACGCCGCGCAGTGCCGATGCGGGCCGAGGCGCAGCCTGCCGCACTGCCGGTCCCCGGGCGGCTGTGGGTCATTGCGTTTGCTTCGGGCTTTGCCACACTGGCGGTCGAGGTCATCTGGACCCGCGCTTTCGCACAAGTGCTGCAGAATTCGGTCTATACCTATGCGCTGGTGCTGAGCGTATTTCTGGCGGCGCTCTCGCTGGGCGCGGCGCTGGCCAATGCACTTAACCACCTGCGCATACGGCCCGAGGCGGTGCTGACGGGGCTGCTGCTGGCCTCTGCCGCTGTCATCGCCGCCACACCGCATCTGTTCCACCACCTGACAGGGGGGCTGGGATACCTTGGCGGGCGGGCCGATTTCGTGGGCTATGTGTGGGAGGTGGGGCGCGTCGCGGTGCTGACCATGCTGATCCCCGGCACGATTTTGGGCGCAGTGCTGCCCTATCTTCTGCGCCTAATGCAGGGCGGGGCCGCACCCGGCGCTGTGCTGGGCCGCCTGATCGCCGTCAACACGACAGGTGCGATTCTGGGCGCATTGTCGGGGGGGTTCGTCCTTTTGCCGATGGTCGGCGCCTGGAAGGGGCTTTGGCTGATGGGCGCGGTCTATGCGGCGCTGGTGCTGGTGCTCTGGCGACCCGGCGATGGATGGGGCGCTCGGATCACCCGCTTTGCGGCGCTGGCCGGGGCCGTTGTGCTGCTGACCGGGCAGCCGGGCTTGCAGGCCACGCGGCTGAACAGCGGCGAAAACCTGCTGGCGTTCCGCGAAGGCCCCTCGGCCCATGTCGCCGTGGTCGAACGGGGGGACGCGCGGTTCATCCGGGTGAACAACTTTTACACGCTGGGCGGATCAGGCGCGCTGATCCCTGAGCGCAATCAGACCATGATTCCGCTTCTCACCCACCCTGCCCCGCGCGAATTGTTCTTCCTTGGCATGGGCACAGGCATTTCGGCGGGGGCGGGGCTGTTCGCAAACCCTGACCGCGTCACGGTCTGCGAGTTGTTGCCCGATGTCATCACCTTCGCCCGCGACTGGTTTCGCCCCTATGTCAACGGCCTGTTCGATGACCCGCGGGTGACCATCCACCCTGAGGACGGGCGGCAATGCCTCGCGCGCTCGCCCGCCACCTATGACTTGATCATCGCCGATCTGTTCACGCCGTGGCGGGCGGGGGTGAGCAATGTCTATACGCTGGAGCATTACCGGCTGGCCGCCCGCCGCCTGAACCCCGGCGGGGCTTATGTGCAGTGGATGCCGCTCTATCAGGTGTCGCGCCGCGAGTTCGAGATCATCGCCAACACCATGTCGCAGGTCTTTCCCGAGGTGACGCTGTGGCGCGGCGACCTTTACCCCGAACGCTCGATCCTGGCGCTGGTGGGGCGTAATGACGCGGCACCGCTGGACCCTGCGACGCTGGCCGCGCAGTGGCGGGCCATGACCGGCGAAGACACGGCTGAAGATGTGCTGATCGACCGCGCGCTGAAATTTTACGCGGGCAATGCGGCCTCTGACCTGTTCGCACAGGCCCCCGTCAACACGGACGACCACCCGCTGATCGAATACCTCGCGCCGCGCACCCATCGCGCGGTGATCGCCGGGCGGGCAAACTGGCTGACGGGCATAAACCGCGATCGGCTTTACACCGATCTGCTGACGGCACTGCCCCCTGAAGAGGACCCCTATCTGACCCGCCTGACCCCGTCGCAACGCGATCTTGTCCGCGCCGGGGCGGTGTATGCTGGATGGCGCGGCCTGCGTGCGCGCAACGATGTTCAGGCACCCGCTCAATGGCAGGCGTTTCTGGCGCTCAGCCCGTATCACGCCCGCAACCCTGACAGCCCCGCCGGGCAGGTGGCGCAGGGCGGCATGGCCTTTGGCGACGCAACGAACTGAAAAACCGATGACGGGCTGATGGCCGCAAGACGTGGCGTTTCCGGTGGCCCGATGCGCGCCATACGATACTAGTGCCCTGACGCGCCATTTCCGTTGTCAGCAAGGACGGCGCAAAGCGGCGCGCGCCTGCGCGGCCTCTTCGCGCATCACGCAACCATTCGCGTGATCATTGACAAGCCCCATGGCCTGCATGAACGCATAGACGGTGGTGGGGCCAACGAATTTCCAGCCGCGCTTGCGCAACGCCTTCGAAAGCGCCACCGACGCAGGCGAGGTAGAGCGGCCTTGCGGCGCGGCATCCTCGTCCTGCGGCTCGAACCGCCAGATGAAGGCGGCGAAAGAGCCCTCAGTCGCCACCAGATCGCAGGCGCATCGGGCATTGTTGATGACAGCCTCGATCTTGCCGCGATGGCGCACAATCCCGGCATCCGACAGCAACCGCGTCACGTCAGTGGCGGTGAACTGCGCCACCTTGCGGAAATCGAACCCGGCGAAAGCGGCGCGGAAATTCTCGCGCTTGTTCAGAATCGTGCGCCAGCTCAGCCCCGACTGGAAACTCTCCAGACACAGCTTTTCAAACAGGCGGATGTCATCAACAACCGGAAAGCCCCATTCGCGGTCATGATAGGCAAAAAACTCCGGCGCGGCGGCACACCAGCGGCAGCGCGGGCGCCCGTCCGGGCCGGGAACCGTGCCGCTCATGCCGGGGCCTTGAGGAAATCCAGCGCGGGAATTGTGCGCCTGGCGTCGATTTCATGGGTTTCGGCGGTGACAATACCATGCACCACGAACGGGTCTGCGGCGATACGGGCATCAAGGGCGGCGCGGCTTTCACCATGCGAGAGGATTGCACCGCCAGCTGCGGGCTGAAGCGCACCGACACAAAGAAACTTCCCCTCCGCAAAGCCCTGTGAAATCCAGTCATTATGGGCTGCCATGAAGTCCGGCGCGGCGGCGCGATTGTCAGAAAATCTCAGGAAAGTTAAGAACATATGTGCTCCTTTTGATTATTCTGATCGACGATAACGCTGTCCAGCCACTGCGTGATACCCGCAACTTCCCGCTGGATGAAAGCTTCGTCGTGAAAGGCGTTTGACAGCGCCGCCACCCCCTGCGACCAGACCAGAAGGTGCATGGCCCGCGCCTCGGCCTGCGCATCGATGCCAAGCGCACGAAACTGCCCGGCGAGCCAGTCGCGAAACAGGCCAAAGATCTCTGCCGCGCGGTGCTGCGCCTCATGGTCAAGCTTGGCCAGTTCCGAACACAGCGTTCCGACCGGGCAGCCGAAGGCCATGATCTTTATTCGGTTGGTGATCAGCATATGGATGAACGACAGGATGCGGTCGCGGGGTTGCGCGCCCCCGGCCTGCCAGTCATCCAGCATCTTGCGCGTCCGTTTCAACCGGCGTGAGATCACGGCGTTCAGAATCTCATCCTTGGACTTGAAGTGGTGATAGAAATTCCCGCGTGAGATACCCACCGCTGCGGCAATGTCCGCGAAAGATGTCGCCGCAAACCCGCCTTCGTAGAAAAGCGTGTCGGCCTTCTCGATGATCAGGTTTCTGGTTCCATGTGCGGGCAAGGCAAACGTCCTGTCATGATCTGCGATCAGGCTAGGTCACTTGTCCTAATTCGTCAATACAATGGAGGCTGACGGAAACCAGCGTCATGCCTCTCTCTCATTGCGTCAGAAAGCAGCAGAAAATAATGTCAGAAAAACAACGGCTTGCCTGCCATTTCAACTTGCGCCCTCACCCGCATTTCGAATGCCCACAGGCGCGGCAGGTCATGCACCCTTCGATCATCACCATCTCATAGGCCCCGCAAGACGGGCAGGCCGCCCCGCGTTTGCCCGCGCCCATCACCGCGACCTTGGCTTTGGGGTCAGATTTCAACCCCAGCCCCGCCCCTTCGATAAAGCCGATCCGCACCAGATGCTCTTCAATCACACCGCCGATGGCCGCCAGGATCGAGGGAATGTAGCGCCCCTGCATCCACGCCCCGCCGCGCGGGTCGAACACGGCTTTCAACTCCTCAACCACAAAAGACACATCCCCCCCGCGCCGGAACACCGCCGAGATCATCCGCGTCAGCGCCACGGTCCAGGCGTAATGCTCCATGTTCTTGGAGTTGATGAACACCTCAAACGGCTGCCGCCGACCGCCCACAATGATGTCGTTGATGGTGATATAAATCGCATGCTCACTGACCGGCCATTTCAACTTGTAGGTCTGACCCTCCAGCGCCTCGGGCCGGCCCAGCGGTTCGGACAGATAGATCACCTCGGCCCCGGTATCGGCCTGCGGTGCCGCGTCGGTGGCTTCAGAGACCGTCAGAACGGACCCTGTCACATCATTGGGCCGGTAGGTGGTGCAGCCTTTGCAGCCCATGTCCCAGGCGGCCAGATAGATATCCTTGAACGCGTCAAACGCGATATCCTCAGGGCAGTTGATGGTCTTGGAAATGGAGCTATCGACCCATTTCTGCGCCGCCGCCTGCATCTTCACATGGTCAATCGGGTCCAGTGTCTGGGCATTGACAAAGTAGTCCGGCAAGGGTGCGTCGCCCTTCAGATCGCGCCACATCTGCACGGCGTAATCCACCACCTCTTCCTCAAGGCGCGAGCCGTCAGGCTGCAACACCTTGCGCTTGTAGGCATAGGCGAACACCGGCTCGATACCTGAGCTGACATTACCGGCATACAGGCTGATCGTGCCGGTGGGCGCGATGGATGTCAGAAGCGCATTGCGGATACCGTGGGTGCGCACGGCCTCGCGCACATCCTCATCCATCGCCTGCATATTGCCCGACGCAAGGAACTTCTCGGCGTCAAAAAGCGGAAAGGCACCCTTCTCGGCCGCCAGATCGGTCGAGGCCAGATAGGCGGCCCGCGCAATCGCCTTCATCCACGCTTCCGTCTGCGCGACAGCGTCATCAGAGCCATAGCGCAGACCCAGCATCAGAAGCGCATCGGCCAGCCCCGTCACCCCCAGCCCGATCCGGCGCTTTGCAAGGGCCTCCTCGGCCTGTTGCGGCAGCGGAAAGCGGCTGGCATCAACCACGTTGTCCATCATCCGCACGGCGGTGCGCACCAGACCATCCAGCGCGTCCATGTCCAGCCCGGCGGCATCGGTGAACGGGTCGCTCACCAGCCGCGCAAGGTTGATCGAGCCGAGCAGGCACGCGCCATAGGGCGGCAGGGGCTGCTCGCCGCAGGGGTTGGTCGCCGAGATCGTCTCGCAATAATTCAGGTTGTTGGCAGCGTTGATCCGGTCGATGAAGATCACCCCCGGCTCGGCGTAATCATAAGTGGCACGCATGATCCGGTTCCACAGATCGTGCGCCTGCACGCTGCGATAGACCTTGCCGCCAAACACCAGATCCCAGGCAGTATCGGCCCTGACGGCCTCCATGAACGGATCGGTCACCAGAACCGACAGGTTGAACATCCGCAGGCGGGCGGAATCCTGCTTGGCGGTGATGAAATCCTCGATATCGGGATGGTCGCAGCGCATGGTCGCCATCATCGCGCCGCGGCGACTGCCTGCCGACATGATGGTGCGGCACATCGCGTCCCAGACATCCATGAACGACAAGGGGCCCGAGGCATCGGCGGCCACCCCCGTCACCGGCGCGCCACGCGGGCGGATGGTGGAAAAGTCATAACCGATGCCACCGCCCTGCTGCATGGTCAGCGCGGCCTCTTTCAGCATGTCGAAAATGCCGCCCATACTGTCTGGCACGGTGCCCATGACGAAACAGTTGAACAAGGTGACCGCCCGGCCGGTGCCCGCGCCTGCGGTGATGCGGCCCGCGGGCAGGAATTTGAAATCCTCCAGCGCGGTGTAAAACCGACCCTCCCACGTCGCCGGGTCCTGTTCGACCGCCGCCAACGCCCGGGCGATCCTCCGCCAGCTGTCTTCCAGCGTGGCCTCGACAGGTTTGCCAGCGGCATCCTTCAACCGATATTTCATGTCCCAGATCTGCTCGGCGATTGGGGCGGCAAAGCGGTTCATGCGCAAATCCTGTGGTGCGGGCGAGAGACCTGCCAAGATAAGCCGCCGCGCCCCCCCGGTCAAACCTCTCTTGCGCTTCAATCACGATTTGCGCCCGAGACTGTTGCCTGCACCCGGCGGGCAGCCTAGATACAGCGTCATGCCTGCCGCACTCAACCTTCTCAAACTCTGCGTCGGCGCCGAAAGCGTCGATGATCTGACGGTGTGGCATGACAGCCAGCGCCACCGCTGGCCCGTGGGCTGCACGCGCCATGTCACCCGGATGTGGCCCAGACGTGAGAGCGAGTTGCTGGAGGGCGGATCGCTCTATTGGGTATTCAAGGGCGTGGTGCTCGCCCGCCAGAGCATTCTGCGGCTGGATGCGGTTGAGGGCGAGGATGGCATCATCCGCTGCGGCATCATTCTCGATGCCGCGATCATCCGCACCGAACCTCAGCCCCGCCGCCCGTTTCAGGGCTGGCGCTATCTCAAGGGTGAGGACGCGCCGCGCGACCTGCCCGCGCAGCGCCCCGGCGACGACACCCTGCCCCCCGAACTCAGCGCCGCGCTGGCCGATCTGGGCCTGCGCTGACGCAACGTCGGGGAAAGCGCGCGCTTGAGGGGGCGATGCCGCCTCACTTTCCAAAATTTAGAGTGGGGGGCTTTGCCCCCTCTGGGCATGCGGCCCATTCCCCGGCCTCGCCACGGGCTCGGCGTTCACAGCCGGGGCCTCCCGCTGGAAGGCCCCTGAGACGCCGCTCACCCCCCAGGATACTTTTAGACAGAAAACGGTATGGTGTCTGCTCTCATTCATTTTGTGTCAGAAAATATCCTGGGGGAGTCGCCCGGCACGGGCGGCGGGGGGCCCGCCCCCCCCCCCCCCCCCCCCCCCGCCCCCCGCCCCCCCGCCCCCCCCCGGCCCAACGCGAGGAGGGTCCGGGCAGAGCCCGGGCCGGACGAGGGGCGGGAGCCCCCCGGCATTTGCTGCATTGCTGGCGGGTGTTCGTCAGCTGCTCTCGTCTGCGCCCGGGTCATCAGCCGTTTCGGGCCCGCGAAATCCCTGCGCAACAACGTATTTTTCTGAACTGTCGGCGCGGCTGGCGGGCGGTTTGACGTTCTGCACCTTGGCAAAGCGCCGTTTCAGGACCTTCTGCAAGTCCCCCTCGGCCCCGCCCGCCAGTACCTTGGCGACAAAAGTGCCGCCCGTTTCCAGCACATCGAAGGCAAAATAGGCCGCCGCTTCGCACAGCGCCATGATCCGCAGGTGGTCGGTCTGTTTGTGCCCGCTGGCCGAGGCCGCCATGTCCGACATCACCACATCCGCCGTTCCGCCCAGCCAGACCTTGACCTTGTCGTCGGCCCCGTCCTCCAGAAAATCCAGCAGATGCACCTCGGCACCTGCCAGCGGTTCAATCTCCTGCAGATCCACGCCCAGCACGAACCCCTGCTTCTTGCCCTGTTTCGCGCCCAGCGCATTCACCCGGTCGACGGCGACCTGCAACCATCCGCCAGGCGCGCAGCCCAGATCGACCACCCGCGCGCCGGGCAGCAGGAAGCGATACTTGTCGTCCAGCTCAATCAGTTTGTAGGCCGCGCGCCCGCGAAACCCCTCGCGCCGGGCGCGGATGACATACGGATCATTCAGCTGCCGTTCCAGCCAGCGGGTGGAGGACAGCTTGCGCCCTTTGGCGGTTTTCACCTTGACGCGCAGATCGCGCGCCCCGCGGCCCGAGCCGCCGCCTTTTTCGGTTTTGCCCGTCATCGTTCCTCTCAAATCACATCCAGCACGCCATCGCGGCTCATCAGCGCGTATAGCAGCCCTTCGCGCAACCCGCGATCCGCAACCGACATCACATCAGTCGGCCAGACCCGCATCAGCGCCTGCAGGATCGCCGCGCCCGACATGATCAGCCCGTGCCGCTCTCGCCCGATACGCGGATCGGTGCGCCGCCCTTCGGGGCCCAGCGCCAAATATTCGCGGATCACCTGATCAATCTGCGCCGAGGTCATCGACAACCCGTCAACCTTGTTTCGGTCATAGCGTTTCAGCCCCAGAAACGAGGCCGCGACAGTGGTCACGGTGCCCGAGGTGCCGATGATCTGAAACCCCTCACGCGGGGCCGGGTTCTGATAGGGGGAAAAGCCGTGCAGCTGTTCCTCGAAATGCCAGCTCATCAGCGCGAATCGCGCCGAATCATCATCGACATCGGTGAACTGGTCCTTCAGCGTGGCCACGCCAAGCGGCACGCTGATCCAGTCCACCACCCGCGGCTTGCCCTCGCCGGGTCGCCAGGCCGCGATCTGCTCCAGCCCAAGCCGCACCGACATGACCGAGGCGCGGCGGGCCTCGGGGGCCACTTCGGACAGGTCGATCCAGACCAGCTCGGTCGAGCCGCCGCCGATATCGATCACCAGCAACTGCTCGGTGCGCCTTGCCACCAACGGCGCGCAGGAGATCATCGCCAGCCGCGCCTCTTCCTCGGCGGGGATGATTTCAAGGGTCAGACCCGTCTCGCGCTGGATCTTGCGGATGAATTCGCTGGAGTTGTGCGCCCGGCGACAGGCCTCGGTCGCGACCAGCCGCATGCGGCGCACGCGGTGCTCTTCCAGCTTGCGACGGCAGATGCGCAGCGCCTGCACAGTGCGCGACATCGGCACATGGCCAAGCCGCCCGGTACTTTCCAGCCCCGTGCCCAGTTCGACGGCACGCGAGAAGCTGTCCACAACTTCGAACTGCGCACCCTTGGGGCGCGCAATCAGCATGCGGCAACTGTTGGTCCCCAGATCGAGCGCGGCATAAAGCCCGCCCCGATCGGGCCAAATCTGGCGCTTCAGCTCTGCCGGTTTCGGAGCCCCGTCCCCTGTATCGGACGGTCTCGACGATTTCGGACGCGCCGCCGCGCCTGCGGGACGCTCGGGCGCCATTACTCGCCCTCCATTTCGTGTTGCCTTCAAGGTAATGCGCACTGCGCTCTCGTGCAAGCGCCCCGGCCGGAAAAACCCCGCAATGACCTCGCCGCCCTCGCCAGATCCCGCCAAGTCATGCAAGGCTGGCGCAAATTTGCGCAGGTGTGTCGCTGCAACTTGAGGCTGCAACTCGCGTGGATCTTTCGGCCGACATCGCACAGGGGACGGCCTGTCTGTCCGGGACAGGCGCGTCGCATTATTTCAAGCATGAAGTAACCGTTGCAGGAACACATCGGTTCTGACGTTTCGTCATAGATTTTTCACAGTTTGTCCGCGCGGAGTTGAGTGAATGTGTAAAAAGATTTAATTCCATCACCAGTAGATCGTCATTTTCTGACACTACCTTCGCTATGGAGCACACAATGAAGAAGTTTTCCCTCGTCTTTGGTTCGGTACTAGTTCTGAGCACCTCAGCAGCCTTGGCGGGTTCGTTCACCGCTCCTGTCGTTGAGCCTCCAGTTTACAGCCCCCCGGTTTCACAAGCTTACAACTGGACCGGTGGTTATGTCGGTGTTGGCCTGACCTATGGTCGCGGCACGCACAGTGTTGGCGGCGGCGCGCCGCTGGTTGCCCCTAATTCGACCGGCCCCGGCCTGGGCGTGCTGATGGGTTACAACTGGCAGAACGGCGGCATGGTCGTCGGCGGCGAAGTTTCAGGCGTGTTCTCGCGCATGAACGGCACCAACGATTGTGGGCTGCCGCCTCTGGAATGCGAATCGCGTATCAACAACTTCGCGTCCGCCCGGCTTCGTCTTGGTGTCGCGATGGACAACACCCTGCTCTTCATGACCGCTGGCTATGCCACGGATGTGCAGCGTCACACCATCAGCCTCGGTGGTGTTGAAGTTGCATCGCAGGCCCGTCGCTACAATGGCCCGGTTGTCGGTGTCGGCGTCGAGCACGGCTTTTCGCGCGAATGGACCGTGCGTGGTGATCTTGAGCACTATCGCCTCGGCACCGAGAACTTCTTCGGTGGCGTCCCGGTCACCGCGAGAACGAACCTCGCGCGTCTGAGCATCGTGCGTCGTTTCTGAGCTGCTGACCTGAAGTCAAACGATACCTTGTTCTGACCCGGCCTCGCTTGAGGCCGGGTTTTTTTCGTGTCGCGTAGCAGGTGATGTTAAGGGGATGGCCCAGAGATGAACTGCGGACCGCCGCCTTTGGGTGCTAAAAGATTGCGCAGGCAGACAGGGCGGGCGGGCACAGGTGCAACAATACAACAAAACAGAGCGTTTCCGGGCGCACGACTCACAACCAGACAACGAAAGGTTGAGAGAGTGTGAAGAAAGTTGTAATTTTTCTGCAGAACATAAACGATTCGCAGTCGGATCACTTCCAGTGGAGCACAGCATGAAGAAATTTTCACTTGCAATTGGTACGGCCTTGGCTCTCAGCACATCCGCAGCCATGGCAGGCAGTATGGCAGCTCCCATCGTAGAGCCGCCGGTCTATACACCTGCCCCGACCGTGGCCCACGACTGGACCGGCGGTTATATCGGTCTCAGCCTGACCTATGGTCGCTCGGCTCATTCCGGCCCTGCGGCTGGATCTCTGCCCAACGCGACCGGCCTGGGTGGCGGCGGGCTGATCGGCTACAACTGGCAGACCGGCGATCTGGTGTTCGGTGGTGAAATCGCAGGCGGTCTGGCCCGCATGAGCGGTAGCGATGAGTGCGACAACCCTGCCTGGACCTGCCGCTCGCGTGTCGGCACCGTGCTCTCGGGTCGCGTGCGTGCCGGTATCGCCATGGACAACACCCTGCTCTTCGCAACCGGTGGCGTTGCCTCGGCAAACATCCGTCATTCCACCTGGCACCCGGTGTTTGGGAACTTCCGTGATACCAACCGCACCAACGGCATGATGGTCGGCGTGGGCCTGGAGCACGCCTTTGAAGGCGGTTGGAACCTGCGTGGCGATCTGGAGCATTACCGCTTCCGCCGTCAGAACTTCGCGCTCGACGTTCCTTACAACGGCGTTCGCGCGACAATGAACTTGGCCCGCGTTTCTGCGGTTATGCGCTTCTGACCCTCTGACCTTTCGGGTCAACCGATACCTTGTTCTGACCCGGTCGCGAAAGCGGCCGGGTTTTTTCAATTCGCGCGCCCCTGATTCAGACGTCAGCCTGTAACCCCAACCCCGCCTTTGCCCGGCCTGAGACCTGTTGCCGGACCCGGGCCCATAGCGCGCATGTCGCAACCGGCCCTGCGGCGGTCGATATTCGCCGCAGTTGGCGCGGGCGGGCGCTGTATGCAGAAGGCATGCAGAACGGAGTTCCCATGCACCCGGTCACCATCGTTTTCTGGCGCGACATTCCTGCGCAGGTCATCGTCGGCAAAGGCCGCCGCAGCGCCAAGGTTCAACTGTCTGAGCGCTTTGAACAGGCGATCGACCGCGCCGCCATGAAGGGGGGCGCGAAGGATGCGGACGCCTATCTGGCCGAATGGCGCAAAGCCGACCCCTATGATGTCGCAGGTGACGCCGAACTGGTCGCTCGCGCCGAGGCCGCGCGGCTGGAAGCGGCATACGACACCGAGAAGCTCAAGGCGCTGATCGCCAATGATGGTTGGGATGCTGGCGCATAAACTGAAGGAGGCACTGATGGCTTTGTTTACCTTTGGCCGCAGACCGCAAGCTGAGACCGGATCGGCGGCGCTGGCCTCTTTCCTTACGGATTTCTCGATCGAGGTGATGCCCCGCACCGCAGAAAAGATCGAGGATTTTGGCGCCCTTCTGCCCGCAGGCACCCGCGTCTATATCGCCCATATCGACGGCACACCGATTGACGAGATGGTCGCCACAGCACGGCGTCTGCGCGCTGAGGGTTATGAGCCGATGCCGCATTTCCCGGCCCGCATCATCCCCGACATCGCCACCCTGCGCGACTGGGTGGCGCGCTACCGGGGCGAGGCTGATGTGAAGCAGGGGCTGATCCTTGCGGGTGGCGTATCGCAGCCGGTGGGTGATTTCCATTCGTCGATGCAACTGCTGGAAACCGGTGCGTTTGACGGGTTCGAACGCCTGCATGTCGCGGGCCACCCAGAGGGCAACAAGGATATCGACCCCGACGGCTCTGACCACATGGTGATGGAGGCCCTGCGCTGGAAACAGGCCTTCAGCGCCCGCACCGATGCGAAAATGGCGCTGGCCACCCAGTTCTGCTTTGACGCACAGCCGGTCATCGACTGGGTGAACCGGCTGGACGCTGAAGGCATCAATCTGCCAGTCCATATCGGCGTCGCGGGCCCGGCCAAGCTGCAAACACTGATCCGGTTCGCCGTGGCCTGCGGCGTCGGCCCCTCGATGAGGGTGCTGCAAAAGCGGGCGATGGATGTGTCCAAGCTGCTGTTGCCGTATGAGCCTGACAGCTTTCTGGAAGCCCTCGCCCGCCACAAGGCCGAAAACCCGGCGTTTGGCATCGAATCGGTGCATTTCTTCCCCCTCGGTGGCATCAAGGCCAACGCCGAATGGACCCAACGCCACGGCCAGCGCCCGATGCGCGCCGCCGCCTGACCCCTGTAAAGGACACCCATGACCCGCACCGTGATCGAATCGGCCACCAAGACCGTCATCATCGGCTTTGACGAGCCTTTCTGCGTGATCGGCGAGCGAATCAACCCGACCGGGCGCAAGAAACTGGCCGCCGAACTGGAGGCCGACGACTTCACCACCGTCGAGCGGGACGCCATCGAACAGGTGATGTGCGGGGCGACGGTGCTTGATGTGAATTCGGGCGCGGTGTTCACCAACCGGATGGCCGCCGACCCGCGCTATGCGGACAACAATTTCGTAGAACCGCCGCTGATGAAAGCGCTGATCGAGCGGGTGCAGGCGGTGGTGGATGTGCCACTGTGCATCGACAGCTCGGTACCGGGTGCACTGGAAGCCGGGCTGAAAGCCGCGTATGGCCGCCCGCTCCTGAACTCGGTCACCGGCGAGGAGGACCGGCTGGAGCTGGTGCTGCCGCTGGTCAAGAAATACAACGTCCCGGTGGTGGCGATCTCGAACGATGACACCGGCATTTCGCCCGATCCGGATGTGCGCTTTGCGGTAGCGAAAAAGATCGTCGAGCGCGCGGCAGACTTCGGCATCCCGGCGCATGATATCGTGGTGGACCCGCTGGTCATGCCGATCGGGGCCATGGCCACGGCGGGCCATCAGGTGTTCACACTGGTGCGCCGCCTGCGCGATGAACTGGGCGTGAACACCACCTGCGGGGCCTCGAACATCTCGTTCGGCCTGCCCAACCGGCACGGGATCAACGCAGCCTTCCTGCCCATGGCGATCGGTGCGGGCATGACCTCGGCGATCATGAACCCGGTGCGCGCGCAGGAAATGGAGGCAATCCGCGCCGCCAACCTGTTGATGAACCATGACGCCAATGGCGGTGAATGGATCAGACTGGCGAAAGTGCTGGAAGCCATGAAAGACGGCGCCAGCTTTGCCGAGGCCAGCCAGGCCGCCAGTCAGGCCACCTCAGGGCGGCGCGGCGGGCGGCGCTCGCGCGGCTGACCCTCTTGCAACACTGAAATCCTTCTGGCCGCGATCAGCCATGATCGCGGCTTTTTCCTGCGCGCGCTGGCCCCGCCATAACGACCTTGACCCAGATCAACGCACCATTGATCATTGCCCCGGATAGTCGCCCTTGAACGCGAACCCGGACAGGAGAGAATCCATGTACAAGAACATCATCGTCGCCGTCGACCTGGCCCATGGCGAGGCAGGCAAGGGCTTGCTTGCCCGCGCCAGTGAACTGGTGGATCCGGGCGGCACCGTCCGCCTGCTGCATGTCATCGAGGATGTGCCCAGCTATATCGCCGCCGAACTGCCGCGCGACCTGAATGATCGCCGTCAGGCCGAGGCCAAGGTAGAACTCGGTCTGCTGACGCAGGGCGCTGACAGCAATGTCGCGACCGAAGTGCGCTCGGGCGCCGCCTCCAGCCAGATCCTGCAATGCGCCGAGGATACCGGCGCCGATCTGATCATGATCGCCTCGCACCGCCCGGGACTGAGCGACTATTTCATCGGCTCAACCGCCGCACGCGTGGTGCGTCATGCACAATGCTCGGTTCTGATCTCGCGCTGATCAGACGACATCTCGAAAACCAGACGCAAAGGGGGGCTTTCAAGCCCCCCTCTTGGCCTTTGGCCAATTCACCCCCTGAGGATATTTTCAGACACAAAATGTCATGGCCTTCACGCTAAGCCCGACATGTATCGGCACGGCCCTTCATTTTCTGTCTATAAGTGTCCTCGCGGGGAGCCGCCAAAGGCGGCGTGGGGGGCACACACCCCCCCGTCACAGCATTCAGCCGAAAGCGTCCGGTTCTGATGCCTTGCGCCCGGCGACGTAGGCCTCCAAAGCCTCAGTGATGCCCGGGTCCAGCGCCGGGGGCTGATAGTCGCGCAGTTGCTTTTCCACCCGCACCGCCGCCAGCGTCGCGGAATCGCGCGCGCCCTCGTCTTCCCAGGTCTCGAACGGTTTGTAATCCAGCACATCCGAGCGCCAGAACGCCGTCTTGAAATTGGCCTGGGTGTGTTCACAGCCCAGAAAGTGCCCGCCGGGCCCGACTTCGCGCAGCGCGTCCATCGCCTGTCCGTTGTCGTCCATCGACACGCCCTGCGCCAGATGGTGCAGCGTGCCCAGCTGATCGGCATCAAGCACGAACTTCTCGAAGCTCGCAACCAGCCCACCTTCCAGCCAGCCGCAGGCGTGGAGCATGAAGTTCACCCCGGCCAGAAGCGCCATGTTCAGGCTGTTGGCGGTTTCATACGCCGCCTGCGCATCGGGCAGTTTTGAGCCACAGAACGCCCCCCCGGACCGATACGGCAGCCCCATCCGCCGCGCCAGTTGCCCCGCCCCATAGGTGATATGCGCGGCCTCCGGCGTGCCAAAGGTGGGCGCACCTGAATTCATGTCGATCGAGGTGACGAACGCCCCCATGATCACCGGCGCGCCGGGCCGGATCAGCTGGCTGTAGGCCACACCCGCCAGCACCTCGGCCAGTACCTGTGTCAGCGTGCCCGCCACCGTCACCGGCGCCATGGCCCCGCCGACGATAAAGGGCGAGATGATGCAGGCCTGACCAGCGCGCGCATACACCTCCAGCGCGCCCATCATCGTCGCATCAAAGGTCAGCGGCGAGTTGATGTTGATCAGCGAGGTCATCACGGTGTTCTGCTGAACGAAATCAGCCCCGAACAGGATTTCCGACATTTTCACCGAATCCTCGGCGCGCACGGGTTCGGTGACCGAGCCCATATAGGGCTTGTCCGACAACGTCATATGCGCAAGCAGCATGTCCAGATGGCGCTTGTTCACCGCAATATCGGTGGGTTCACACACCGTGCCGCCCGAATGGTGCAACCATTTCGACATATAGCCCAGTTTTACGAAATTGCGGAAATCCTCCATGGTCGCATAGCGCCGCCCGCCTGCCAGATCGCGCACGAAGGGCGGGCCATAGACCGGCGCCAGCACCAGCGACTTGCCGCCGATCTCGACATTGCGCGCGGGGTTGCGGGCATGCTGGGTGAATTGGCCCGGCGCGGTGGCGCAAAGTTGGCGCGCCAGTCCGCGCGGAATGCGCACCCGCTCGCCCTGTACATCGGCCCCGGCCGCGCGCCAGACCTCAAGTGCTGCGGGGTTCTCGACAAAGTTCACGCCGATCTCTTCCAGCACCGTATCGGCGTTCCACTCGATGATCTGCAACGCCTCTTCGTTAAGGATTTCCAGATTTGGGATGTTGCGCGTGATGAAGCGCGCGGTCTCCATGCTGACCGCTGTGCGCGCCGCCCGCCGCGCGGCTCCGCCGCCACCGCGTGCGCGCCGTTCTGCCCCTGCTTCGCTCATCTCACGTCCCTCCGGAATCTTCCTCCTCCTTTTATCCGTTTCGCATTTCGCTCATGCCGCGATTGCGTCATCTGAAGCGGAAAACCGACATACCGGCGCGCGCCAATCCTCTTGCGATGGCCCGGTGAAAGCCGTATTCCCCGGCCATGACCCAGCATGACCGCCTTCTGATCATCGACTTCGGCTCTCAGGTAACGCAGCTGATTGCGCGCCGCCTGCGTGAGCTGAATGTTTACTGCGAAATCCACCCGTTCAACCGGGTCGATGATGCCTTCCTGAAGGACTTCGCCCCCAAGGCGGTGATCTTCTCCGGCGGCCCGGCCTCGGTCTTTGCCGAGGGCGCGCCGATGCCGCCGGAATCGGTCTTTGATCTGGGCGTGCCGATTCTTGGCATCTGCTACGGCCAGCAGGTGATGATGCATTGTCTTGGCGGCAAGGTCGAACGCGGGCATGGAACGGCTGAATTCGGGCGCGCCTTTGTCACGCATACCGGCGCACCGCTTGATCTGCTGGATGGCTGGTTCGACCCCGAAACGCACGGCGGCCGCGAACAGGTCTGGATGAGCCATGGCGATCATGTCTCGGCCATCGCACCCGGCTTTGCGGTCTACGGCACCTCCCCCAACGCCCCCTTCGCCATAACCGCCGACCCGGTGCGCCATTTCTATGCCGTGCAGTTCCACCCTGAGGTTCACCACACCCCGCGCGGCGCACAGCTCTACGCCAATTTCGTGCGTCTGGCAGGCTTTACCGGCGACTGGACGATGGGCGCCTACCGCGATGAAGCCGTGCGCGCGATCCGCGCACAGGTGGGCGACCGGCAGGTGATCTGCGGGCTGTCGGGCGGCGTTGACAGCTCGGTCGCCGCCGTGCTGATCCATGAGGCGATTGGCGATCAGCTGACCTGCGTTTTCGTCGATCATGGCCTCTTGCGGCTGGGCGAGGCCGATCAGGTGGTCTCGATGTTCCGCGACCATTACAACATCCCGCTGATCCACGCCGATGAGAGTGATCTGTTCCTCGGCAAGCTGGATGGCGTCTCCGATCCGGAAACAAAACGTAAGATAATCGGCGGTTTGTTCATCGATGTCTTCCAGAAATACGCCGACCAGATTGATGGCGCCGAGTTTCTGGCGCAGGGCACGCTCTACCCCGATGTCATCGAATCGGTCAGCTTTTCCGGCGGGCCCTCGGTCACCATCAAGTCACACCACAATGTCGGCGGGCTGCCGGAGAAAATGGGGCTGAAGCTGGTGGAACCCCTGCGCGAGCTGTTCAAGGATGAAGTCCGCGCATTGGGCCGTGAACTGGGCCTGCCCGACAGCTTCATTGGCCGCCACCCGTTTCCGGGGCCGGGCCTTGCCATCCGCTGCCCCGGCGAGATCACGCGCGAGAAGCTGGATATCCTGCGCAAGGCCGATGCGGTCTATATCGACCAGATCCGCAAGCATGGGCTGTATGATGAGATCTGGCAGGCCTTCGCCGCCATCCTGCCGATGCGCACAGTGGGCGTGATGGGCGACGGGCGCACCTATGATTTCGCGCTGGCGCTGCGCGCAGTCACCTCGGTCGATGGCATGACGGCGGATTATTACCCGTTCACCCATGATTTTCTGGGCGAAACCGCGACGCGGATCATCAATGAAGTGCAGGGCGTGAACCGGGTGTTCTACGATTGCACCTCAAAACCGCCGGGCACGATCGAACTGGAGTAGTGGCATGCTCACCCTCACCGGCCTGTTGATCTGCACATCCGAGGCCCAGGCCGCCTGCGTGCGCGCCCATGCCGAGGCGCATATCCGCCTGTCGCGCGCCGAGCCGGGCTGCCTGTCATTCACGCTGATGCAGACCGCCGATCCGATGGTCTGGCAGGTCGATGAGGCCTTCATTGACCGCGCGGCCTTTGAGGCCCATCAGATGCGCACTGCCAACAGCGACTGGGGACAGGCGACCAAAGGCATCAAACGCGATTTTACGCTGCACGAGGCATGAAGCCAACGACCGGCTGAAAGTGCCAGACACAGGGACAGCGTCCAGACGCCTGCAACGGGGTTGCGCGCCAAAGGCGTGCGAACCCGGGCCGGGGGGGGGGGGGGGGGGGGGGGGGGGGGGGGGGGGGGCGCCCCCCCCCCCCCCC
>JAFIEK010000098.1 GCA_020832545.1 Pararhodobacter sp.
ACCAATCTGGATGTCGCTGACAACTCCGGCGCACGCCGGGTGCAGTGCATCAAGGTTCTGGGCGGCTCGCATCGCCGCTATGCATCCGTGGGCGACATCATCGTGGTGTCGGTCAAGGAAGCCATTCCGAAAGGCCGTGTGAAAAAGGGCGACGTCCGCAAGGCTGTCGTCGTACGCACCGCCAAGGAAGTTCGTCGCGAAGACGGCACCGCCATCCGTTTTGACCGCAATGCCGCCGTCATCCTGAACAACCAGGGTGAACCCATCGGCACGCGTATCTTTGGGCCGGTCGTGCGTGAACTGCGCGCCAAGAACTTCATGAAGATCATTTCGCTTGCGCCGGAGGTGCTCTGATGGCTGCGAAACTCAAGAAAGGCGACAAGGTCGTCGTTCTGGCCGGTAAGGACCGGGGCAAGCAGGGTGAGATCACCCAGGTAATGCCCGCCGACAACCAGGCCATCGTGGACGGCATCAACGTCTATATCCGCCACACCAAGCAAAGCCAGACCAGCCAGGGCGGCCGCATCCCGAAAGCGATGCCGATTGACCTGTCGAACCTGGCGGCACTGGACAAGAACGGTAAGGCCACCCGCGTGGGCTTCCGTATCGAGGACGGCAAGAAAGTGCGCGTTGCCAAGACCACCGGGGAGGCCCTCTGATGCTTGACACAGCCACCTATACCCCGCGTCTGAAGGCTGACTACAAGGCCCGGATCCGTCCGGCGCTGAAGGAAGAGTTCAGCTACAAGAACGACATGCAGATCCCCCGGCTCGACAAGATCGTGCTGAACATGGGGATTGGCGAGGCCGTCAAGGACGCCAAGAAGATCAAGTCAGCCGAGGCTGATCTGTCCGCGATCGCTGGTCAGAAGGCCATCATCACCAAGGCCAAGAACTCGATCGCCGGGTTCCGCGTCCGTGAAGAGATGCCCCTGGGTGTCAAGGTCACGCTGCGTGGCGAACGGATGTACGAATTCCTGGATCGCCTGATCACGATCGCGCTGCCGCGCGTGCGTGACTTCCGCGGCGTCAAGGGCTCGTCGTTCGACGGCCGTGGCAACTTTGCCATGGGCATCAAGGAACATCTCGTGTTCCCCGAGATCGATTTCGACAAGGTCGATGAAGTCTGGGGCATGGATGTGATCATCTGCACCACCGCGAATACCGACGCGGAAGCCAAGGCGCTGTTGAAGCTTTTCAACATGCCCTTCAACAGCTGACGCAGGACGGAGAGAGAAACATGGCCAAGAAATCCATGGTTGAACGCGAGAAGAAGCGTCAGCGCCTGGTGCAGAAGTATGCCGCCAAGCGTGCCGCGCTGAAAGACATCGCAAAAGACCAGAACGTGTCGATGGAAGAGCGCTTCAAGGCGAACCTGAAACTCGCCGAACTGCCGCGCAACTCGTCGACCGTGCGCTTGCACAATCGCTGCGAACTGACGGGCCGTCCGAAGGCCTATTATCGCAAACTGAAACTTTCGCGGATCATGCTGCGTGAACTGTCCTCGTTCGGACAGGTTCCGGGCATGGTCAAGTCCAGCTGGTAAGGGAGGAGAGACCATGATGAACGATCCTCTCGGCGATATGCTGACCCGTATCCGCAACGCACAGTTGCGTGGCAAGACGAGCGTGCGTACGCCCGCTTCAAAGCTGCGCGCCTGGGTGTTGGATGTTCTGCTCGATGAGGGCTACATCCGCGGATATGAGCGTGTCACCAGCCAGGCAGGCCACCCCGAACTGGAAATCGCGCTCAAGTATGCGTCTGGCGAACCCGCCATCCGTGAACTCAAGCGTGTGTCCAAGCCGGGTCGTCGCGTCTATGCCGGTTCCACCGAAATTCCGATGGTGCGTAACGGCCTGGGCGTCTCTGTGGTGTCCACCCCCAAGGGCGTCATGTCAGATGCAGCAGCGCGCGCGGCCAATGTTGGCGGCGAAGTGCTCTGCCGCGTGTTCTGAGGAGGGCTGAAATGTCTCGTATTGGCAAAAAGCCGGTTGAGCTGCCTTCGGGCGTGACGGCGAGTGTTTCGGGCCAGACCATCTCGGTCAAGGGTCCCAAAGGCACGCGCAGCTTCACCGCAACAGACGACATCGACTTCGTGGTTGATGGCAATGTCATCAACGTCAAGCCGCGCGGCAATTCCAAGCGTGCGCGCCAGCAGTGGGGCATGTCCCGCTCGATGGTTGCGAACCTTGCGCAGGGTGTGGCTGATGGCTTCAAGAAAGACCTTGAGCTGGTCGGCGTGGGTTACCGCGCCGCGATGCAGGGTAAGGATCTGAAGCTGTCGCTGGGCTACAGCCACGAAGTGATCTTCGAGGTTCCCGCCGGTGTCACCGTGTCTGCCCCGAAACCGACCGAGATCGTAGTCGAAGGTATCGACCAGCAGCTCGTCGGCCAGGTTGCGGCGAATATCCGTGAGTGGCGGCGGCCTGAGCCCTACAAGGGCAAAGGCATCCGTTACAAGGGTGAGTATATCTTCCGCAAGGAAGGCAAGAAGAAGTAAGGGCGCGTATCATGGCGAACACAAAAGCGAAGCTGTTCCAGAAACGCCGCCTGCGCGTGAGGAACAAACTGCGGAAAACTGCCAACGGCCGTCTGCGCCTGTCGGTTCACCGCTCGAACAAGAACATCAGCGCCCAGCTGATCGACGATGCGAAGGGGATCACCGTTGCGGCGGCCTCGACGCTCGAGAAAGAGCTGGGTGCAGTGGGTGTCAACAACGTCGAGGCTGCCGCCAAGGTTGGCGCAAAGCTCGCCGAGCGCGCGAAATCTGCGGGCGTCGAGGCGTGCTATTTTGACCGTGGCGGGTTCCTCTTTCACGGGAAGGTCAAGGCACTCGCCGAAGCCGCCCGTGAAGGCGGCCTGAAGTTCTGAGGAGACGATAATGGCAGAGAGAGATAACCGCCGGGATCGCCGCGACCGCGACGAAACCCCGGAATTCGCCGATCGTCTGGTCGCGATCAACCGTGTGTCGAAGACTGTGAAGGGCGGTAAGCGCTTCGGGTTTGCGGCACTGGTGGTCGTGGGCGATCAGAAGGGCCGTGTGGGCTTCGGCAAGGGCAAGGCCAAAGAGGTCCCCGAGGCGATCCGCAAGGCGACCGAGCAGGCGAAGCGCCAGATGATCCGGGTGCCGCTGCGCGACGGGCGCACGCTGCACCATGACATCGAAGGGCGTCATGGCGCGGGCAAGGTGGTGATGCGGACGGCGGTGGCCGGGACCGGGATCATCGCCGGTGGTCCGATGCGTGCGGTGTTCGAGATGTTGGGCCTTCAGGATGTCGTGGCAAAGTCGCTCGGCAGCCAGAACCCCTACAACATGATCCGCGCGACCATGGACGGTTTGCGCCACGAGGCAAGCCCTCGTCAGGTCGCGCAGCGTCGCGGCAAGAAGGTGGCCGACATCCTGCGCAAGCCTGATGCCGAGCAGCCGCAGCCGGCTGAAGCGTAAGGAGCGGAGCAATGGCAAAAACCATCGTCGTCAAGCAGATCGGCTCGCCGATCCGCCGCCCCGCCGTTCAGCGCGCTACGCTGAAAGGTCTGGGTTTGAACAAGATGCATCGCACCCGCGAGCTTGAGGATACCCCCTCGGTGCGCGGTATGGTCGCCTCGATCTCGCATATGGTCGAGATCATCGAAGAGCGCGGCTGACGCCTGCGCGGGTGAACGCCCTTGAAGAAAGGGCGTTGAACCGGCTTGCAAGCCGGTTATCCCGATGAAACACCTGCGCCCCGGTTTGTTTACCGGGGCGTTTTGCAAAGGGGTCTGTCCCGCGGCGCTTGCGAATGCGGTGCGGGGCGTCTATACGGCCCAGCAACTGCCCCGGCATCTCGTCCGGGGATCACACGTAGCGCCGCGTTGCCCCTGTTTCCGTCGCAGGGGGGGTATTCCGGCCAAGGAGTATGCGACATGAAACTGAATGAACTGCACGACAATCCCGGCGCAACCAAGACCAAGAA
>JAFIEK010000043.1 GCA_020832545.1 Pararhodobacter sp.
CGCTCGTTCAGCGCCTCGCCTTCAACCGCTATCCGGGGCTCTTCCGGCAAATCGACTGAACCTGCCCGGCCGGGCCGGGCCGTCGGCGGTGCGCTGCCGGCGGCTCCATAACACTCGAAGGAGACGAATATGATGAACGGATGGGGAATGATGGATGGCTGGGGCATGGGGCTGCACTGGTTCTGGATGGTCCTGATCCTTGCGCTGATCGTTCTCGCGATCGCCGCGCTGGCCAAATACCTGATGAAATGAACGGAAAGGAACAGGCCATGAGCTATACGCATGACCGGGTCATCGAAGATGGGTCGATCGACGACGTGGACGGGCGCGTTCGAGCGGCCCTCGCCGAGCGCGGCTTCGGCGTTCTGACCGAAATCGACGTCAAGGCGACCCTAAAGGCCAAGATCGGCGCCGAGGTCGATGAGTATCGCATCCTCGGCGCATGCAGTCCCTCCATGGCCTACAAGGCCATCCAGGTTGAGCCACGGATCGGCGCGATGCTGCCGTGCAACGTGATCCTGCGCGCGGTGGATGGCGGCGTGGAGATCAGCGCCGTCGACCCGGTAGCGTCGATGCAGGCCGTTGAAAACGCCGAACTCCAGAAGATTGCCGCCGAAGTCCGCGGCATGCTGGTCGAGGCGGTCGAGGCGGCTTGATGGGACATGACAGCGAGACAACCGCGCGCGCCGCCCTTTCCGCCGACGGCGCGCGCCCTGCGGGCCTGTGGGAAGTTCCTGAGTTGCCCGTCGCCTTCTTTTCCTTCATTCTGCATTTCGTCTGGGAGTTCGCGCAGGTGCCTACCTATGCCGGCATGGCCGAGATGGCGCACTGGGAGGCGATCAAGCTCTGCATGTCGGCAACCTTCGGTGACGTCGGTTTCGCGCTGACGGCTTTCTGGACGGCCAGCCTGGCAGTGCGCAGCCGGGACTGGATCCTTCGCCCAACCCGTGTGCCGGTCGCGGTCTTCGTCGCCGTGGGCATCCTCCTGACCGTCGGGTTCGAGTATTACTACACCAATATCAGCCTGCGTTGGACCTACTCAGACCTGATGCCGCTGGTGCCGCCGTTTGACACGGGGCTGAGCCCGCTCCTGCAATGGCTGGTCATTCCGCCCTTCGTAATCTGGCTGACCCGTCGCCATCTTTTGGGGGCGCGGGCGATACGCTCGGCGAACGCATGACGCGGCAAGCCCCCACCATGTCCGCACGCGTGCTCCGGTCGCTGGCCACCGTGATCGTCGCCGGACTTGCGGGCCTCGCCATCCACAGCATGCTGATGTTGGCAAAGGACGCTTTCGGCATCCTGCCGCGGTTCCGACCCTATGAGGACTTTCAGCGCCTGCTCGGTGCGTGGACCGGCGAACAGCTGGGCGGTCTCGTGCCTTATCTGACCGGCGCCATGATCTGGGGATTTCTCTATGCCCGGCTGCATGCGTATCTTCCCGGCCGGAGTTTCTGGGCAAAGGGCCTCGGCTTCGCGCTCATCGCCTGGGGTGTCATGAGTACGGGCTTCTTCCTGCTCGCGGGGCATGGAATTCTCGGCCTGCGGTTGGGCTACGGGCTCTGGCCTGCGGCATTCATGTTTCCGATGCTTGCGACCTTCAGTCTTGCGCTGAGTTTCACCCATTCTCGCATGTGGGCCAAATGATCCCTCGGGCGTTGGGTGGAGCGTTCGGACAGTTCGCAGGGTCGCAGCGCAAGCATAGGGTTAGAAGCGCAGGCCCAACAGTATCGCGACGCCAGTGAGCAGCAGCGCCTGCAACCCGAAGACCGCGAGCGCGGCAAGCATCAGGACTGGCATCGACGGCACCCGCAGACCACGGTTGTGCAATGCCCCGCCGAGCAGAGCCATATGCAGCGGCACGGCGCTGAGAAGCGTGGCATAGAGATAGACGCCGGAGAGGTTCGCGAAGGCTGCCGACTGCGCCAGCGTCGGTCCGACAACGCGGAACCCTTGCACAGGGTCGCCCCCAAAAGAGCCGAACAGGAGCGCCGAAGCGGGGTAGATCACCAGATGCAGGGCAATGAACGCAGCGATGCGGGCCGGAATGTCGATGGCCAGACAACGCCCGGGGCCAAGCCGGTTGGCACGTAACTTCGCGTAGAGGACAAGGCCAAGCGCATTCACGACAAAGATTACCGGCAGGCCATTGGTCGCAACCTGACGCGCGAAACGTGCCAGTGCGGCGTCCATCGCAAGCAGATGCGACCAGAGCCCCGGTGCCAGTACGATGTAGAGCGCGAGCGTTGGCGCGAGCCCGGCCAGACTGAGCAGAAGGGTGTTTCGGGCGAAGCGCAGGAATGGAAGCTCGACCGAGAAATGCCGGTCGAGCCAGGCGAGCACATCAGTTGCGGACTCCGTCGCCAAATCGTTACGCTCCTACCTTGAGCCGCCCCCGCCCCGAACCCGGTGTGTTTCGTGCCTAATCCATGCCTTCTGCTTCAGTACGCGTCGCCTGAAACTCGCGTATCCGCTCGGGCCATGTCGAGCGGATGAAGGCAAGGATTGCGTTTATTTCGGCATCGTTCAGCACATCTCCGAAGCCCGGCATGCCCGAATCGAACGCCACCCCCAGATCGTCGAGATAGGCCTGCCCGCCGCGGCGCGTGTAGTCGAACAGCATTGCATCGCCATGATGCCAGGTATGACCCGTCTCGTCATGCGGTGGCGCCGGAAAGCGGACGTCCGGTCCGCGACGCTGCCAATCGGGTGCACCCTCCAGATCGACGCCGTGACAGGCGGCGCAATGCTCGGCGTACAGGCCGCGCCCAAGGCGGATGTCGCCGGCAAATGCCTCCGCACCTGACAAAACAACGATCAATGCAATCGTAGAACAAGCGGCTCGTCTTTGCATGACCGGTTATTCTCCTCCACGTCCGCGTGTTTCCTCGCCGGGAAAATGGCTTGCCCTTGACCTTCCAGTTACCGGAAGCCCCATCTACATCTTTCAACTTGATCAGGAGGGTACGATGGAACTGGTCGTGAAGGGAATGACCTGCGGGCATTGCGAGGCGGCGGTGCAACGCGCTGTGAAGCAGGTTGCACCACAAGCGGAGGTCTTGATCGAGCGCGCGCAGGGTCGCGTCTCGGTCAACGGGGCGAAAGACGCGAAAGGTGTTGAAAACGCCATCCGCCAGGAGGGCTATGAGGCTTATGCGATCGAGTGACTTCGGTCAGACCTGAATAAAGAGACGAGTTTAAAAGGAGAAGATCATGAGCAAGACAAAAACGACAATCATTGCTACAGCGCTTGTCGCTGGCCTCGGACTTGGGGGCTGGGGCGCGATGTCTGTCGCCAGTTCGCACGATGGCCACGGCGATCACGGCCAGATGGATCACGGGGACATGCATGGCAGTGATGGTGCGATCCCGGCGGATGCCGCCCCCTCGACCAGAGCCTTCATGGAAGTGAATGCGGCGATGCACGCGGACATGGATATCGACTACACGGGCGACGCAGACATCGACTTCATGCTCGGCATGATTCCCCACCACCAGGGCGCGATCGACATGGCTCGCGTAGTGCTTGAACACGGTAGTGACCCCGAGGTGCGCGCGCTGGCCGAAGAGGTCATCGAGGCGCAGGAGGCCGAAATCGAGATGATGCAGGGCTGGCTGGCCGAGCGCGGAGTCCGGTAGGCCTGCGCCGAGGGGGCGGCAGGGCGAGCCGCCCCCAATATGCATCGGACCAATTAAATTGATCAGAAAGGAGACTGCCATGCCCGATGGCAAGAATCGCCACGCTGAACTCTATCGCATGGAGACGACGGATCACATCTGCCCATATGGCCTGAAAACGCGCGATCTGCTCAAGCGCGAGGGTTATGCGGTCGAGGATCACACGCTGACCTCGCGCGCCGAGATAGATGCCTTCAAGGCTCGCCATGACGTGGAGACGACGCCGCAGGTCTTCGTCGACGGTCGCCGCATCGGTGGTTACGAGGATCTGCTGACCTTTCTCGGCAAGGAGGTGAAGGACCCTGACACCGTCACCTACGCGCCGGTAATCGCCCTGTTTGCGATGGCGGCGGCCATGGCGCTCGCGATCAGCTGGGCTTCCCATGGCAGCTTGGCGACTGTCGCCGCGGCCGAATGGTTCATCGCCATCTCGATGTGCCTGCTGGCCTTGCAGAAGCTCAAGGACATAGAGGGGTTCGCGACCATGTTCCTCAACTATGACCTGCTGGCACAGCGTTGGGTACGCTACGGTTATGTCTATCCTTTCGCCGAGGGGCTGGCGGGCGTTCTCATGGTGGCAGGCGCGCTGATGTGGATATCGATTCCTGTGGCACTCTTCATTGGCACAATCGGTGCGGTATCGGTTTTCAAGGCGGTCTACATCGACCGTCGAGAGCTGAAATGTGCCTGCGTCGGCGGTGACAGTAACGTGCCGCTGGGCTTCGTGTCGCTGACCGAAAACCTGATGATGATCGGCATGGCAATCTGGATGCTGATCAAGCCGGTCGGCCTCGGCATCGGGCATTGACCGAAAGATTTGGCCCTGCGCCCCGCTGGTGCGGGCAGCTTCACGAACGGCTGTTGAGTGGCGATCCCGGATGTGTTTCGCAAGCTGTGCATAACCGCCTGATCCCTGCCCGGCGCGGTCCAACCCTCGCCGAAAGTGTTGTTGCTTCATGGCCCCTATGGCGATGGGCCGGCCGCAGATCGACATGCTCGCGGACCTGGAAACAACACTTGTCTCGCAGAAGATATGAGAACGGCGGTGAGAAAGGCGGCCACAGTTGACACGGTCGTGCGCGCCGCTGCCCGATCGGGGCGCCGGGCTTCTTTAGTGAACACTTTGCGGGTTACAGCTGGTGCCAGCCCGGCGATGAAGGCGATCCTGAAGCCGGTAGACACCGTGATGCCATGGTCGCGTTTAGTCGAACAGGATCTCGAAAGGCGTCCACCATCCTTTACATGGCGTATCAGACGGCGCAACTCGCGGGGATCAATCGGTCACACAGCCTCCGAACCGCCATTCGGCGAGGTGCAGGCTGAAGCGCTGCCCTGATGCAGATCAAGGCTCGTCTGCATTGTCTATGTTACTGATCGCTTGTTGCTGCATCTACTGGTGGAAGAGTTGGTCGCTTTGCCCCGCCTGCCGCGACACATATCCAGCGCGGCAGGGGGTTGCATGGGCGGTATCGGCAATCAGATTATCCGTTTTGAGGCACTTGGGCGGGAAGATGTCGCGCGGGTTGGCGGCAAGAACGCCTCACTGGGCGAGATGGTCCGCCATCTCGGCGCGCGCGGCGTAGAGGTGCCGCCCGGGTTTGCCACGACCTCCCACGCCTATTGGCAGTTCGTCGATGCGGGCGGCCTGCGTGTGGTTGTCGCCGGGGCGCTGGAAGCGATGCATGCGGGCAAGGCCACGGTGGCGGAGACCGGATCGAGGCTGCGCGCGGCCTTTCTCAAGGCCGACTGGCCCGAAGAGACCGCTGCCGCGATCCGCGCGGAATATGCCGCGCTGTGCCAACGTGTCGGACGCAAGGACGCCGATGTTGCCGTGCGTTCCTCGGCCACGGCCGAGGATCTGCCCGACGCCAGTTTTGCGGGTCAGCAGGAGACATTCCTGAACATCCGCGGGCCTGACGCGCTGCTGGAGGCCTGCCGGCGCTGCTATGCCTCGCTCTTCACCGACCGGGCGATCAGCTACCGTGAGGCCAAGGGCTTTGATCATCTGAAGGTGGCGCTGTCGGTTGGTGTACAGGTGATGGTGCGTTCGGATATCGGCGGCTCAGGGGTGATGTTTTCCATCGATACTGAGACCGGCTTCACCGGCGTGGTGGTGATCGATGCTGCCTGGGGGCTGGGTGAGACCGTGGTGCAGGGCACCGTGGACCCCGATGAATATCAGGTGTTCAAGCCGCTGCTGGCGCGCGCGGGCGCGGTGCCGATTGTCGAAAAGCGCCTTGGTGCCAAGGAGCAGAAGATGATCTATGCGCGGGCGGGTGCGGGCACCACGCGCACCGTGCCGACCTCTAAGGCCGAGCGCGCGGGCTATGTGCTGAGTGATGCCGAGATCATCCAGCTTGCCCGCTGGGCCTGCGTGATCGAGGATCATTACGGCTGCCCGATGGATATCGAATGGGCCAAGGACGGCGAAACCGGCGCGCTGTTCATCGTTCAGGCCCGGCCCGAAACCGTGCAATCGCGCCGTGAGGCCGGGGCTTACCGCAGCTACAGCGTGGCAGCCACGGGCCGCAAGCTGGCCACCGGGCTGAGCATCGGCGATGCGGCGGTGGCGGGGCGGGTCTGCCTGCTGGACAGCCCGCGCGACATTGACAAGTTCATTGATGGCGGCGTGCTGGTCACCGGCAATACCGATCCTGACTGGGTGCCGATCATGAAGCGCGCCGCCGCCATTGTCACCGACCGGGGCGGGCGCACCAGCCATGCCGCCATCGTCAGCCGCGAACTGGGCCTGCCCGCGATTGTCGGCACCGGCAATGCCACGCATGTTTTGCATGATGAGCAGGAGGTGACGGTGTCTTGCGCCGAGGGCGATCAGGGCTTTGTCTATGAGGGTACCGCCGAGATCACGGAAGAGATGCTGGACCCGGCGGCTGTGCCCGGCACCCGCACCAAGGTGATGCTGAACCTTGCCAACCCGGCCGCGGCCTTTCGCTGGTGGCGCTTGCCCGCCGATGGTGTTGGGCTGGCGCGGATGGAGTTTGTCATCAACAACCATGTGCGCATCCACCCGATGGCGCTGATCCATTTCGACACGCTCAAGGATGCCGCGGCCAAAGAGCAGATCGCCGAGATGACAGCGGGGCATGCTGACAAGGCCGAGTATTTCGTTGATCGTCTGTCGCGCGGGCTGGCGCGGATCGCGGCGGCGTTGCACCCCAAGCCGGTCATCATCCGCATGAGCGATTTCAAGACGAATGAATATGCCGAACTGATTGGCGGTGCGCAGTTTGAGTTGCATGAGGAAAACCCGATGATCGGGTTTCGTGGTGCCTCGCGCTATACCTCGCCGCGCTACCGCGAAGGCTTTGCGCTGGAATGCCGCGCCATCCGGCGGCTGCGAGATGAGATGGGGTTCGACAATGTGGTGGTCATGATCCCTTTCTGCCGTTCGGTGACTGAAGCCGACCGCGTGCTGGCGGTCATGGCCGAAGAGGGTCTCGAGCGCGGCAAGGACGGGTTGCAGGTCTATGTGATGGCCGAGATCCCTTCGAACATCATCCTCGCCCCGGCCTTTGCCGAGCGGTTTGACGGCTTCTCCATCGGTTCCAACGACCTGACGCAGCTGACCCTCGGCGTGGATCGCGATTCGGAGACGCTGGCAGAGCTGTTTGATGAACAGGACCCGGCAGTCAAATGGATGATCGGCCATGTCATCACGGCGGCGCATAAAGCGGGCGCAAAGATCGGCCTTTGCGGGCAGGGGCCCAGCGACCACCCGGAATTCGCGCGCTTTCTGGTCGAATGCGGTATCGATTCAATCTCGGTCACGCCCGACAGTTTCATCCGCGTGAAGGAACAGGTGGCAAAGGCCGAAAGGGACGGACCATGAGCGACCAGCGCGCGTTTCCCATCATCGTCAAAACCAAAGCCGCGCGTGATGCCGCCGCCGACAGCCCGGCGGCACGCGCGGCGTTTTCATGGGTGGATGCGCGCGCACGGCTGGCAAGGCTGCCCGGTGGCGGATTGAACATCGCGCATGAAGCCGTCGAGCGACATCTGCCCGAACATGCCGATCAGGTTGCGATCCGCTGGCTGGGCCGCGACGACAGCCGCCGCGAGATCACCTATGGCGCCCTTGCTGCCGATGCTGCGCGATTTGCCAATGTGCTGGCCGCGCACGGCGTCGGACGGGGCGACCGGCTGTTCACGCTGATGGGCCGCGTTCCCGCGCTTTACACCGCCACGCTTGGCGCGTTCAAGGCGGGGTTGGTTGTCAGCCCGCTGTTTGCCGCCTTTGGCCCCGAGCCGGTGCGCGCGCGCATGGAGATTGGCGCGGCGAGTGTTCTGCTCACCACCGCCGCGCTTTATCGGCGCAAGGTGGCCGACTGGTGCAATGAATTGCCGTCGCTGAAACTGGTGCTGATCGTCGGCGGGGATGCACCCGAGGGCTGCGTTGCACTGGACCCGGCGATGGCGGCGGCGTCGGACAGCTTCCAGACCGTCGCGACTGAGGCCGAAGACATGGCGCTCCTGCATTTCACGTCGGGCACCACGGGCAAGCCCAAGGGTGTGATGCATGTGCATGGTGCGGTGGTCGCGCATATCGAGAGCGGGCGCCTCGCGCTCGACATGCGGCCGGGCGACATCTACTGGTGCACCGCCGATCCGGGCTGGGTGACGGGGATGAGCTACGGCATCATTGCACCGCTCGCCAACCGGGTGACCATGATTGTGGACGAGGCCGAGTTCGACCTGGAACGGTGGTATTCCATCCTTGAGCGCGAGGGTGTGCAGATCTGGTACACCGCGCCCACCGCCATACGCATGATGATGCGTGCGGGCAAGGAGGCAGTCGCGGGGCATGATTTAGCGGCCCTGCGCTTTCTGGCCAGCGTCGGCGAGCCGCTCAACGCCGAATGCGTGGTCTGGGGGCATGAGGTGTTCGGCCATCCGTTCCACGACAACTGGTGGCAGTCAGAGACCGGCGGCATCATGATCGCCAACACACCCGCAATGGGCATCAAGCCCGGCTCGATGGGCCAGCCCTTGCCGGGCATCGAGGCCGGTGTAGTGGCGCGCGAGGATGGCACCCTGCGCGAGATGGGCGCGGGCGAAATTGGTGAGCTGGCGTTGCGCACGGGCTGGCCTTCGATGATGCGCGGTTATCTGCACGAGGAGGAACGCTATGCCAGATGCTTTGCCGATGGCTGGTATCTGACCGGAGATCTGGCACTGCGCGATAGCGACGGTTACTACTGGTTCATTGGCCGCGCCGACGATCTGATCAAGAGTTCGGGCCACCTGATCGGCCCGTTCGAGGTTGAAAGCACGCTGATCGAGCACGAGGCCGTGGCCGAGGCTGCGGTAATCGGCATCCCCGACGAGACTGCCGGAGAGGTGGTCAAGGCCTATGTCACGCTCAACTCCGGCTTCGAGGCAGATGAAGAAACCGAGCGCGCGATCCGTGGCCATGCTCGCAAACGGCTTGGCCCCGCCGTCGCCCCGCGCGAGATCGTGTTTCGCAAGACCCTGCCGAAAACCCGCTCGGGCAAGATCATGCGCCGGTTGCTCAAGGCTCGCGAGCTTGGCCTGCCAGAGGGCGATATCTCGACATTGGAAAGTGATGAGACATGAGCGATCCCACCAAGCCAAAGCTTGATCATTCCCATATCCGCGAGCTGCTGCGCGGGATGTTGCGCATTCGCCGTTTCGAGGGCAAATGCGCCGAGCTTTACACGCAGGAAAAGATCCGCGGGTTTCTGCATCTCTATGACGGCGAAGAGGCGGTGGCCGTGGGCGTGATGGCCGCGCTGAAGCCACGCGACCGCATCGTTTCAACCTATCGCGAGCACGGCCATGCGCTGGCGCGCGGCATCTCGATGGAATCCGCGCTGGCCGAGATGTATGGCAAGGCGACCGGCTGCTCGGGCGGGCGCGGCGGCTCTATGCATCTCTTTGACCATGAAACCAATTTCTACGGTGGCAATGCCATTGTTGGCGGCGGGCTGCCGCTGGCCACCGGGTTGGCTCTGGGCGATGTGATGCAGGGCGAGGACCGGGTGACGGTGTGCTTCTTTGGCGATGGTGCGGTGGCCGAGGGCGAATTTCACGAGGCGATGAACTTGGCCGCGCTGTGGAAGCTGCCGGTATTGTTTGTCTGCGAAAACAACCTCTACGCCATGGGCACAGCCCTGAAGCGTGCCCATGCCGAGACCGATATCGCCATGCGCGCGGCCAGCTATGGCATGGTTTCCGAAGCCGTCGATGGCATGGACGTCACCGCGGTGGAGGCAGCGACACGCCGTGCCGTGGCCGCGATGCGTGAGGCGCCCCATCCGCAGTTCATCGAGGCGCGCACCTACCGCTTCCGCGCCCATTCGATGTTCGACCCCGAGCTTTACCGCGACAAGGCCGAAGTCAGGGAATGGCGCAAACGCGATCCGATAGAGCGCTTCAAGGGCTGGCTGTTGAAGAACAGCCTGATCCATGAGGATGAGATCGCCGAAATCGAAGCCGAAGTCGACGCACAGATCGCCAATGCCGTGGCCGCTGCCGATCAGGCTCCCTGGGAGCCGGTCGAGGATCTGGAACGCGATGTCGTCGCCGCCGAGCGCCCCGCGCCGCCCGCGCCCGCCAAGCCCTCGGGCGTGTCTGTGCAGACCACCTACCGCGAGGCCGTGCGCGCAGGGATCATGGATGCGATGCTGCGCGATGAACGGGTGTTTCTGATGGGCGAGGATGTGGGGGCCTATGGCGGCACCTATGCCGTGTCCAAGGGCTTGCTGGCCGAATTCGGCGAGGACCGCATCCGCGACACGCCGCTTAGTGAATCCGGCTTCACCGGCGCGGGGATCGGTGCCGCGATTGTTGGCATGAAGCCCATTGTCGAGATTATGACGGTCAATTTCAGTCTTCTGGCGCTTGATCAGATCCTCAACACCGCCGCGACCATCCGGCATATGTCCGGTGGGCAGTTTGCCGTGCCCGTGGTGATCCGTATGGCCACGGGCGGCGGGCGGCAGCTTGCCGCCCAGCATTCGCACAGCCTTGAGGGGTGGTATGCGCATATTCCGGGGTTGCGGGTGCTTGCGCCTGCCACGCTGGAAGATGCGCGCGGGATGCTGTGGACGGCGTTGCAGGAGCCTGACCCGGTGCTGATCTTCGAAAACCTGATGCTTTACAACCACACGAGCGATCTGGCGGCCGATGCCGGGGCGGTCGGGATTGACCGCGCCGCCATCCGGCGACCGGGGCGCGACATCAGCCTGATCACCTATGGCGGCTCGCTTTACAAGACGCTGGAGGCCGCTGAGACGCTGGCCGCCGAGGGCATCGAGGCCGAGGTGATCGACCTGCGCGTCCTGCGCCCGCTGGATGACGAGACGATCATGGCGTCGGTCTTGCTTACCCGTCGCGCGGTGGTGGTGGACGAGGGCTGGCGGACCGGTTCGCTGTCTGCCGAAATTGCGGCGCGCATCATGGAGCAGGGGTTCTGGCATCTTGATGCGCCGGTCGGGCGGGTGTGTTCGGCCGAAGTGCCCATCCCCTATCCGAAACATCTGGAAGAGGCCGCGATCCCGCAGGTCGCCGATATCGTGTCCGCCGCCCGCGCGGCGCTTGGGGGGCAGCCATGAGCACTTTCAGGATGCCCTCGCTGGGCGCGGACATGGAGGAAGGCAAGCTGGTCGAGTGGCTGGTCAAGCCCGGCGACACGGTGGCGCATGGCGATGTGGTTGCCGTGGTGGAAACCCAGAAGGGAGCCATCGAAATCGAGATATTCGAGGCGGCGGTGATTGCCGAGTTGCTCGCTTCGGAAGGGGAAACGCTGCCCGTTGGGGCACCTTTGGCACGGGTACGTACGCCGGGCGACATGCCGCGCGCGGTGCCTGAAGACAGCCTTGATGACAGCCTCGGCGGCGGCGCCGAGGAACAGGCGGTTCCCCCCAAGCCCGCAGGACAGCCCGAACCGGTGGAACCCGCAACTGGGCGCCCGGCCAGAAAGGAAAAGCCCCGCAGCCCTGCTGGCACCGATGCGCCGCCGCCCGCCTCGCCGGCCGCACGGGTGTTGGCAAGGAAGGCAGGGCTGGATCTGCACGCGATTGCCGGCAGCGGACCCGGCGGCGCAGTTCTGCTGGCCGATGTCGAGGCGCGACTGGAAGCACCACCCGAGGCGGCGCAGGATACTGGCGCCGGGGAACAGGTTCCCGAGGCGGAGGGCGAAACCAAACCCGCCCCGCCGCACCCCGCCAAACCCGGCCTGGACATGGCCGCGATGCGTCAGGCTATCGCGGCGGCGATGAGCCGCTCGAAGCGCGAGATCCCGCATTATTATCTTGAGCGCACCATAGACCTTCAGTGTGCCACCGACTGGCTGGCCGCACGCAACGAAGGCTGCGACCCTGACGCGCGGATGCTGATGGGGGCGCTTTTTCTGCGCGCAACGGCGCTGGCGGCGACAAAGGTGCCCGAGTTCAATGGCCATTACGAGGACGGTGAATTTCAACCGTCCAGTGCAGTCCATGCCGGGCTTGCGGTGGCGATGCGTGGCGGTGGTCTCATCGCGCCCGCGATTCGTGATGCGCAAAGACTCGGACTTGATGCAATGATGGCTGCGATCCGTGATATGGTGGCGCGCACGCGCAACGGTCGGCTGCGCAATTCCGAGGTCACGCAGGGCACCATCACGGTATCCAGCATGGGTGAGGGCGGGGCAGATGCGCTTTATGCCGTGATTTACCCGCCGCAGGTGGCGATCCTGGGTTTTGGTGCCCCGGTGCGCCGCCCCTGGGTCGTGGATGATGTGGTTGTGTTGCGCACCACGGTCACCGTGACACTGTCAGCCGATCACCGGGTCAGCGACGGTCGGCGCGGTGCGCGCTTGCTCGCCGAGATTGAACGCCTGCTGAAGGAGCCAGAAAAACTATGACCGATGCCGACATCCGCCGGGCTTTTCTTGAGGAACTCACTGCCGTCGCCCCGGACATCGACCCGGCGACAGTGGGCGATGATGATCACCTTCAGGATGATCTGGAGTTGGACTCGATGGACATTCTTAATCTTGTTGCGGCACTTCACAAGCGCCTTGGCGTTTCAGTGCCCGAAGCTGACTACCGACACCTTGCGACGCCCGGACATGCTGTGCACTATCTGGTTGCCGCTCTCGATTGAGTTCGAACGAAGGGCAGTTTATTGTTGCGCAATTAAAGACCAAATCGGGCATTTTCTTACCTGTCGAGCGGGAATGTTTTTCGTCGATAAGACTGCGCTGCAAGCTGAACGCCATAAATTTAACGAGCGTTTCTCGCAGGATGACATCGGGAACAGAGGGTTCGAGGCTTTTCGCCACATCGTTACTGTTGCGATATTAGAAACGATCTGGACGCGAGGCACACGAAGGCGGTCATCCCGGCCGTTTTGGCTTGTCCAGCGCGCAACACGCCTGCGGGTGCTGTGCGGTAATATATAGGTGAAATCATGCCACACACCATAAGATCAACTGCGATCCCCGGCTCTGCCGATATGTCACATGCCCTGTTCGCGGGCACTGCGCACACGAGGCCCGTTGTTCTGGCCTGCGTCGATCGTTCGCGCCATGGACGCCGAGTGCTGGCGCATGCCGGGGCGCTGGCTGCCGCGATGGATGGCGAACTGGTGCTCATGCGGGTGCTTGACCCCCATAGCGGCGACGATCTGCCCCCCGATCCTGTCGATTGGGAGGTGCGCCGCCGCGAGGCGGGCGCTGCGCTTGCCCGCCTGGCCGAGCGCGGCGGTGTGGAAGCCGAGATCGTCTTAGCCCAGGGGCGTCCGGCCGAAGAAATCTTCCACGTGGCTGACCGGCTTAAGGCCGACGTCATCGTTCTTGGCCGTTACGGTGAGGATGTCGAAGACGAGGAGCGCGCAGCCCGGATCGGCGGCACGGCGCGCGCCATACTGGAACGCGCCCATGAAAAGGTGTTGCTGGTGCCCGAGAACGATCAGCAGACGCATGGGTTCCGGCGTATTCTGGTGCCGCTGGACGGGTCTTGCTGGGCCGAAAGCGCGTTGCCGACTGCAGTGCGCCTTGCTCGATCAACGGGGGCCGAGATCGTGCTTGCGCAGATCGTCACGCCCCCCGAGTTTGTTTGCCCCACCCCGCCCGAGCCCGACGATACCGATTTGCGCGCGCGGGTCATGGAACGCAATGACCGTGCCGCCAGAAAGTATCTTGAGCGCCTGCGCGGCTTGCTTGCCGAACAGGGCATCATCGTTTGCACACGGGTTGTTGCCGGGACGGATGCGCGCGACAGATTGCTGGAACTGCTGCGCGAGGATGCTTTCGAACTCGTTGTGCTTTCGTCACGTGGAAGTGGTTTCCGCCATCTGCCCGGTCATCACTACGGCAGTGTTGCGGCCCATTTGAGCTTTCACAGCGAGACCCCGTTGCTGGTCGTGCGGCCTGAAACGAAATCATCGCATCGCCACAGCCGGCGGCGCGCGGCGGCCCTCGCTCCGCAGAGCGCAGCATTGCTGGCATGAATGATCGCACGGCGGATTCGGCCTCGCCGCCGTCCGAGGTTCGGGCGGCATGGGCACTCGCGGGCCACCACCATCTCCATGACGGGCCGCCGCAGTCGCCGCCCGCACTGGCAGCGCTTGGCGCGATCAGTGACTGGGTGCCGCGTGCGCTGGCTGCTGCGCGCGCAGCTAACCCCGAAAACCTGACATCCGCCGAGTGGATGCTCGACAACGATTATCAATTGCGCCGCGCGCTGCGACAAATCCGTGCTGACATGCCTCCTGCATTTTTGCACCGGTTGCGCGCGCTGCCGCCGCAGGACGCTGCGACCAGGGCAGGGCACGCCGACCGCCGCGCCGGTCAGCCCCGCATCCATGCCATGGCCCACGGTTTGCTTGCCGCGTCGCAGATGCAGCTGTCGCTGCCGGTCTGTGTGCGTTTTCTGCGCGCCTATCAGGACCGCGCGCCGCTCGATATTGCCGAGCTGTGGGCCTTTCCCGCGATGCTGCGGGTTGCGGCGCTGGAGGTGCTGATAGCAGCCGTAAGCCAGTGCTTTCCGGCCGTTACCCCGCCACTGTCGCGCGAGCGGCTGGCGAAATTGCCAGCGGGGCTTGACGCATCGGAATGCATCGCAAGGGCAATTGCAACGCTGTCGGTGTTGAAAACGATCGACTGGAAGGTGGTTTTCGATGCTTCCAGCATTGTCGAGGAGATTCTGGCACGCGACCCTGCCGGGGCCTATCTGCTGATGGAGTTCCGCAGCCGTGACGATTACCGCAAAGTGATCGAGGCGATCAGTGGCCTGTGCCGTCACAGTGAACGTGAGATTGCCGAGGCGCTGATCACCCTGTGCGGCCAGTATCCGGGCGGTTCGCGACGCAGTCATGTCGGCTGGTGGCTGGTGGACGAAGGCCGGCATGATTTCGAGGCTCGCCTCGGCGTGCGCCGCCCGATCTTGCTGCGCATCCGTCTTGCCGCCGGGCGGCGCGCGGGCGCGCTCTATGCCGGGGCGCTGGGGCTGGCGTGGGCGGGCGGGCTTGCTGTCCCGGCGGTGTATCTCTGGTGGGTGGCCGCCGGGCCGCTGGCCTGGGCTGCCGGAATCGCCCTGGCGGTTCTGCCGGCCTCGGTGCTCGGAGTGACCCTGGTCAACTGGTTGGTCACGCTTCTGTCTGCGCCGCGCCGCCTGCCAAAGCTGGATTTCCGCCGCGCCATTGCGCCTGACTGCCGCACTGCCATTGCGATTCCGGCGCTGGTGTCGAAGCCCGAAGACGCCGCCGAACTCGCGCAGGCGCTGGAGGCGCACCGTCTGTCCAATCCGGACCCGATGCTGCAATTCGTCCTGCTCAGCGATCACGCCGATGCACAGACCCGCATTCTGCCGCAAGATGCCGAGGTCGAGCGCGCGCTGGTCGCGGCCATCGACGGGCTGAATGCGCGCTACGGCGACGGACGCGGCGGCGACCCGTTTCATCTTCTGCACCGCGCACGCGATCACAGCCCGGCGGAAGGCTGCTGGATGGGCTGGGAGCGCAAGCGCGGCAAGCTGGAACAGCTCAACGCGTTGATCCTGACCGGTGCGCGTGATGCCTTCCCTTGCCGGGCCGGCGACACCCGCGCGCTGCGCCGGGTCCGGTTTGTGCTGACAGTTGATGCTGACACGAAGCTGCCGTCTGGCTCGGTCAACCGTTTGGTTGCAACGCTGGCGCATCCGCTGAACACGGCGCGCTTTGACGCTGACACGGGGCAGGTGCTTGGTGGCTATACCGTTCTTCAGCCAAGGGTTGAAATCTCGCCTGAGGATTCGACGCAAACGCTGTTCGCGCGTCTTTACACCGGAGACACCGCCATCGACATCTATTCGCGTGCGGTTTCCGATGTCTATCAGGATCTGTTCGGCGACGGCAGCTTCACCGGCAAGGGCCTTTATGAGGTCGCCACCTTCGCGCAGAGTCTCAGCGGGCGGGTGCCCGAGGGGCGCATTCTCAGCCATGACCTGTTTGAAGGGCTGCATGGCCGTGTCGGTCTGACCAGTGACATCGTTGTCTATGAGGGGTTCCCGCAAGGCTACCCGGAACAATCCGCGCGATTGCATCGCTGGATCCGGGGCGACTGGCAGCTTCTGCCTTGGCTGGGCCGCCGCGTTCCCGGTCCTGACGGCACAAAGCTTGCGAACCGATTCTCGCTGCTGGCGCGGTGGAAATTGCTGGACAACCTGCGCCGTTCGTTGGTGCCGGTCAGCCTGCTGGCGCTGGTTCTTGCGGGCTGGGCAGTACTGCCGGGCAGCCCATGGGTCTGGACCGGGCTGGCGGTTCTGGTGCCGGGGGCGCATCTGTTCACCGATCTGGTTACCGGCTTCGCGCGAGGGCGCAGGCGGGGCGCGGTGCGCTCGGCGCTGCTGCGCGCGCGCGAACATGCGGGCCGCTGGGCCCTGGCGGTCGCATTTCTGGTCAACGATGCGGTAACGGCGCTCGATGCCATCATGCGCACCCTCTGGCGGCTCTGGCGCGGGGCGGGGCTGCTGGAATGGACCCCGGCGGCACAGGTGGCAGCGCGTCTTGCCCGGCGCGGTCCCCGGCGCGCCGTCTGGCAGGCGATGTGGCATGCGCCAGCGGTTTCCGTGCTGGCCGGTGTCGGGCTCGCCCTGATCGATCCGGCGGCGCTACCCGCGGCAGGTGGGCTGCTGGTCCTGTGGTTCGCCGCGCCCGAAATCGCGCTGGTTGTCAGCCGCCCGGCCGACAAGCCCGAGGCAGGGTTCGACGCACGCGACCGCGCCTTTCTGCGGCGGATCGCCCGGCGTAGCTGGCTGTTTTTCGAAACCTTCGTGCGCCCTGAGGACAACTGGCTGCCCCCAGACAATTATCAGGAAGCACCGCAGGCCGGTGTGGCACACCGGACCTCGCCCACGAATATCGGGATGATGCTTCTGTCGTCGCTGACCGCCTGGCGTCTGGGGCATCTGGGCCTGCCCGAGCTGGTCGCACGGACCCGCAACACGCTTGATACGATGGACCGGCTGCCAGGCTGGCGCGGCCACCTGCTCAACTGGTACGAAACCCGCCATCTGGCACCGCTGGAGCCGCGCTATGTCTCGACGGTGGACAGCGGCAACCTGGCGGTCAGCCTGATCACGCTGGGCCAGGCGGCGCAGGCCGCCCGCCTTGAACCCGCCTTCAGCCCCGCCCGCTGGGACGGGCTGCATGACACGCTTGCCTTGCTGGCGGAAGCGATCGAGATGACGGAAAACGCCCGGATATTCACTTCCGGTTGCCCGCAGGTGCTGCGCGACATGCAGGCGGATGCCGAGCGGGTCCGCGACTTGCGCGAGCAATGGCCCGACGTCCTGACGCAATTTTGCGACGCCATGCTGCCCGCGCTTGAGGCCTGCACACGTGATGCCATCGCGGCAAGCGAGGTTCCGCCGGCGGCGTCTCTGCGCGAAGTGCAAACATGGCTGGGGCGCACCCGGCAACATCTGAACACGATGCAGCGTGACCTGAACTCACAGCAGGGTTGGCGCGCGGTTCTGGAACGCGCACCCACCGGTTGCGCCGATCGCGCGCAGGCGGTGAGGCAGGCGTTACCCCATGATTTGCCACTGGCCGAAGCTGGTGCTGCGTTCAGGGCCGCCCGCGACCGGCTTTCCGAACTGGGCGCGCTGCTGGAGGCCGAACTGGCGCGGGAATGGATCGATGCGCTGGACCGTGCGCTTGAAACCGCTGCGCAGACGCATGCCGGGCTGGAGCGCGCCCTGCGCGCGATATCGGCGCGGGCGCGGGACTGGGCGCACGGGATGGACTTCCGCATGCTGCTGGATCCAGCCACGCGGCTTTTCTTCATCGGCTATGATGTCGGGGTCGGGCGGCTTGACCCCAACCGCTACGATCTGCTTGCCTCGGAAGCGCGGCTGGCAAGTTTTTTCGCCATAGCAAAGGGCGATGTGCGCCTGGAGCACTGGTTCCAGCTTGGCAGGCCCGTGACCGGCAAGGGCAGGGGCCTTGCGCTGGTGTCTTGGAACGGCTCGATGTTCGAATACCTCATGCCGCGCCTGTTCCAACGCAGCCCGGCATCGACATTGCTGGGCCAGAGCGACCGCACGGCCGTGGATATGCAGCGCGCCTATAGCGCGCGTTTGGGCGTGCCCTGGGGTATTTCGGAATCGGGCTATGCCGCGCAGGATCCCGAGGGAAAGTATCGTTACCACGCCTTCGGGGTGCCGGGCCTTGGCGTTCGGCGCGGACTGACGCGCGATCTGGTGATCGCGCCCTATGCCACGCTTCTGGCGCTGCAACTGCGCCCGCAGGCCGCAATGGCCAACTTGCGCAAACTGGCTGACATGGGGATGATGGGGCGCTACGGGTATTTCGAGGCAGTCGATTTCACCGCTGATCGCGTTCCGGTGGGGGAAAACTTCGTGCCCGTGCGCTCTTATATGGCGCATCACCACGGCATGGGGCTTGCAGCGCTTGGCAATGCACTGTGCGAAGACATGCTGGTGAACTGGTTCCATGCCGATCCGTATATTCGCACAGTGGAACTGCTGCTGAGTGAGCGGATCCCATGGGAGTTGCCGGTCGAGGAGGCGCGCGCCGACGAAACCCTGCGGCAGACCGAGGACGTGCTTGAAGCGGTTCCGTCGTTGCATCCCTGGTTGCCACCTGCGAACGGGCGCGACCACCTGCACCACGCGATTGCCAACGCCGATATGTCGGCACGGCTGGGCGATGGTGCTGGCGGCAGCCTTTGGTGGCATCGGCATTTGCTGACGCGGGCAATCGGCGGGGATGTGGACGGGCTGGGCGGGCGCAGCCTGTATCTGCGCGACTGCGAGGACGGCGCGCTATGGGGTCTGGGCAGCCCGGTGGCTGACGATGGCGCGGATGATCTGCGGCGGGTGGTGCTGCATCAGCATATGGTCGAATACCATCATCGCCAGAACGGCATCGCCATGAGCCTGCTGGTCGGTATCGCGCCCGGTGACTCGATCGAGATCCGCCGGATCGCGCTGGTCAACGAGACCGATCGCCCTCGCAAGCTGTCGATTACCAGTTGCGCCGAGGTGGTTCTGGCCCCCGTGGAGGACCACGACCGCCACCCGGCCTTCAGCCGGTTGTTTGTGGCCAGCAGCCCTGTTTCGGCACTGGATGGTCTGATCTTCAGCCGCAGGGGGCGGCGCCCCGAGGAAATACACCCCGTCCTGTTGCACCGGATGGTCTGCGATGATGGAACCGCCATTGTGTCAGGCTACGAGACCGACCGCCGCGCCTTTCTGGGCCGTCACGGCGATCCCGCGTCCCCGGCAGCGCTTGGCACCGCGCCACTTGGCGCGCGCACCGGCTGGACACTTGACCCGGTGATCGCGTTGCAGGCCGAGGTGACGCTTGCGCCGCATGGGCACAGCGAGATCGCCTTTGTCACCATCGCTGGCGAAACCCGCGCTGATGCCGAGGATACAGCACGGCGTTTTGCCACGCTGACCACGCTTGACTGGGCGCTTGAAGCGGCAGGCATGCAAGCGGCGCGCAGCGTGCAGGGTTTCGGGCTGACGCCATCAGATCTGCCGCCGGCCCAGGCGCTGCTGTCAGAGGTGTTGCGCCCCGGACCGCGCGAAACCGGACGGTTGCCCGATATCCGGGCGCCGTCCCCGGCGCAGCCGGACCTCTGGGCGCACGGAATATCGGGCGATGCGCCGATCCTGGCCTTGCGGGTTGGCGAGGGGCGCGCGCGCAGTTTGACCGCCATGCTGCTTGCTGCGCACCGTTTGTGGCGCGACAGCGGGTTGCGCATTGACCTTGCCATTCTTCACGATGGCATTCCGGGCTATGTCGAGCCGGTGCGCGAGCGCCTTGTCGCGCACCTGCGTGATGCCGGGTCGCAGGAACTGCTGGGGCATCGCGGCGGTGTGCATCTTGTGGCAGTCGATCCCGGCGCGCCCGGCTCTGCGGCGGCGATCGAGGCGGCGGCGGCGGTCATGCTTGACGTCGAGCAGGGCGGGCTGACGAAACAGCTTGCCAGATTGCGCCCGGACCGGCCCGAGCCGCCACGCTTCGCGCCGTCAGGCGCTCTGGAGGCCCGCGCCCCGGCGGAACTGCCACCCCCGCCGGATCTGATGCTGGAGAACGGTTTCGGCGGGTTCTGCCGCGAGAGCGGCGACTATGTCATCACGCTCGATCAGGCCAGGCCACCCCCCGCACCCTGGGCCAATGTCCTTGCCAACCCGGATTTCGGCACCATCGTCACCGAGGCCGGCCTGGGGTGGAGCTGGGCGATCAACAGCGGCGAGAACCGGCTGACGCCATGGCGCAACGATCCGGTCAGCGATCCACAGGTCGAGGCGCTTTATCTGCGCGACGAGATGAGCGGGCATGTCTGGACCCCCACACCGCTTCCTTCGGGCGGTGATGTCGCGTTCCGGGTGCGCCATGGCACCGGGTTTACGGCATGGCACAGCGCGGCGCAGGGGCTTGAGCAGGAATTGCGGGTCTGCGTTGCGGCCTGCGACCCGGTAAAGCTCGTCCAGTTGCACCTGCACAATCGCGGCACCCAGCCGCGCCGCATCACCGCAACCTATTACGCCGACTGGCTTCTGGGGGCGGTGGCGGGGCGGCCTGACCCTTTCCTGATGGCCGCCTATGACGGCACGGCGCGCGCGCTGATTGCCAGAAATGCGCGCAACCCGGTGTTTGCCGGGCGCGTGGCATTCCTCACTGCCAGCCATGCCCCGCATAGCGTGACCTGTTCGCGCCCTGATTTCCTTGGCTGGCAGGGCAACATTGCCAACCCCGAAGCGCTGCGGCGCTGGAATCTGGGCGAGGCCACCGATTGTATCGGCGATGTCTGCGCAGCTTATCAGATTCATCTCGACATCCCGCCGGGCGAGAGCGTCGAGGCGCATTTCGTGCTTGGCCAGGGCGTCAGTGCCGAGGACGCCACCGTGCTGGCCGGGCGCTGGCGCGACGCCGGGCATGTGCGCGCCGAATTTGACAGGGTGCGAGAGAGCTGGACATCGCGCCTTAGTGCCGTGCAGGTGCAGACCCCTGATCCGGCGATGGACATTATGATCAACCGCTGGCTGCCCTATCAGACCATCAGTTCGCGGCTCGATGCGCGCGCCGGGTTCTATCAGGCCAGCGGAGCCTTCGGCTTTCGTGATCAGTTGCAAGACGTTCTGGCGTTGCTGCATGGCGATCCACAGACGGCGCGCGCGCATATCCTGCGCGCCGCGGCCTATCAGTTCGAGGATGGCGATGTCCTGCATTGGTGGCACCCGCCCGAGGGGCGCGGGGTACGCACGCGCTGCTCGGACGATCTGCTGTGGCTGCCCTATGCGACCGCCGCCTATGTCGAGGCCACCGGCGATGCCGCGATCCTGGCCGAAGAGGTTCCGTTTCTCACGGCGCCACCGTTGAGTGATCAGGAGCATGATCGCTACGCCCTCTTTGAGCACAAAACGGATGCCCGGCCACTAATGGAGCATTGCGAGCGTGCGCTTCAACGCGCCTTTGCACTGGGGGCGGATGGGTTGCCGCTGATCGGCACCGGTGACTGGAACGACGGGATGGACCGCGTCGGCGCGAAGGGCAGGGGCCAAAGCGTCTGGCTTGGCTGGTTCCTGATCGCCACGATACGCGGATTTCTGGGCCTGTGCCCCGCGGCGGGGCGCGACGATCTGGCGCCGCTCTGGCGCGAGCGGCTGAAAGAGCTGAGCCGCGCCGTCGAGGCTGCGGGCTGGGATGGCGACTGGTATCTGCGCGCGCGCGACGACGAGGGGCGCCCCTGGGGTTCGGCGGAAAACAAGGAATGCCGGATCGATTCCATCTCGCAATCATGGGCGGTGCTGTCACAGGCGGGCGACGAAGGTCATACACGCCGCGGTATGGATGCCGCGGCGCGCAACCTGATGCGTGACGATGACACCATTGTTCGGCTGCTTGACCCGCCGTTCGAGAGCACGCCGCGCGATCCCGGCTATATCCGCGCCTACCCGCCGGGCATCCGCGAGAACGGCGGCCAGTATTCTCATGCCGCCGCCTGGCTGGGTATCGCATTCGCTGAACTTGGCGACGGCGCCCGCGCCAAGGCGGTGTTTGACCGGCTGAACCCCGTCTGCCAGTCCGGCACGCCTGCCGATGCCGAACGCTACATGACCGAGCCCTACGCCATGGCAGCCGATATCGGCGGTGCCGCCCCGCATCTGGGCCGCGGCGGCTGGAGCTGGTACACCGGCGCCGCAGGATGGAGCTGGCGGCTGGCGGTGGAACATATCCTCGGGCTGCAGTTGTGTGGTGGCGAACTTGTGATCCGCCCCTGCCTGCCGCCTGACTGGGACGGTTATACCGCGCGGCTGGTGCGAGGCGGTGGTGTGATTGAGGTGATATGCGAGAAGCTGCCGGGGCAGATTGGCGAAAACCTTTCCTTTACAATCGACGGCAAGGCGGGAAGCGGCGAGCGCGTGGAATTCCCCGACGAAGGACAAATCCGAACCGTCCATCTGCGCATCGCGAGCAGTTGATGTAGAGCCACATTGGCCCAACGACCCACGCGCCCGAGAGCACAGCTTCGCGCAGCGGGCGGCCCAGTCGGCCCAGTGGCATGGTCCCAACAGTACTGTATGGTCAGAAACCTTGCCGCCAGAAGCGGCACGGTGGTTTTTTGCCTGTAGTGATAGCTGAAGCGGTGCCCATATCCGATCCATATGACCAAGGTGGGGATGACGCTCGTCGATACCGACCTCACCGCTCCCGTCGTGACCCGAAAGTACCCCCCGACCGCGCCGCTGCCGACCTTGTCCGCGGGGCCGAAGCGGGGTTGGAGGAAATCTGGGTGGAGAAGGCGAGTAAGCGATGGGGTGGACGCCCCCCGGCGGCATCGATGTGCCATGGTGGCGGGTGTTGAAGCACCGCTACAGAGGGGAGCGTCCATGGGAGAAGTTAGCATCATCGGCCTGGATTTGGCCAAGAACGTGTTTCAGGCGCATGGCGCCGGAGCAGATGGTTCAGTTGTGTTCCGCCGCAAGGTGTCGCGCGCCCAACTGCTGAAGGTCATGGCGGCCCAGCCGCCTTGTGTCGTAGCGATGGAGGCCTGTGTCAGTTCGCATCACTGGGGCCGCGCCATCGGCGATCTCGGCCATGAGGTGCGGCTGATCCCGCCCGCCTATGTGAAGCCGTTCGTGAAGCGCCAGAAGAATCACATGGCGGATGCTGAGGCGATTGCGGAAGCGGCGTCACGGCCGACGATGCGGTTTGTCGCTGTGAAGAGCGAGGCCCAACAGGCGGCGGCGATGGCCTATCGGAACCGCGACCTTCTGGTTCGTCAGCGCACACAGACGATCAATGCGCTGCGGGCACATCTGGCTGAGCAGGGCATCGTGGCCCCCACCGGACCGGCACATGTCGGGCGCCTCGCAACCATCATCGATGGCGACGATGGCATGCTGCCTGCCGCGGTGCGCGACCTCGCGCGCTGTCTGACGTCAGCGCCCATGGGACAGTTTAGGCAGATTGCGGACCGGAGGGTTTCTGGCTCATCGTAGCCTTTATGGAGCGAAGATGAGCAAGAAACCCGTGACGAAGAAGGCCGAGGCCGAGAAGGCCGTTAAAGACATCCGCCGTGCAACGCGCAAGGTTCATAGCGCCGAAGAGAAGATCCGGATCGTTTTGGCCGGGCTTCGCGGCGAGGACAGCATTGCAGAACTGTGCCGCCGCAGGGGCATCGCGCAGAGCCTGTATTAAAGCTGGTCGAAGGAGTTTCTCGAGGCGGGCAAGAAGCGCCTGACCGGGGATACGGCTCGTCAGGCAACAAGCACGGAGGTCAAGGACTTGCGCCGAGGCTTTGGCTCTCAAGGAGGTGGTGGCCGACCTGACCCTCGAGAACCGCATCCTCAAAAAAACACGATCGGGGCTGGGGGCGACCACGAATGAGATACCCTGCCTCCGAAAAGCTCGAGAACATCCGCATCGTCGAACAATCCCACCTTCCGGTCCGCCGAACTCTGGCCCGGATCGGGATCCCGCCCACGACCTTCTACCGCTGGTATGATCGCTACGTCGAGCATGGCCCGGAAGAGCCGGAAGATCGCCCATCACGGTCGTCCAAGGTCTGGAACCGCATTCCGGACGCCGTGCGTGAGCAGATCGTGGACCTGGCGCTCAACGAACCGGACCTTTCCCCGCGGTGAGCTGGCCGTTCGCTTTGCAGATACGAAAAAGTATTTTGTGTCAGAAGCTTCCGTCTATCGGTTGCTCAATTACTACAACCTGATCACCAGCCCCGCCTATGTCGTCGTCAAAGCTGCCGACGAGTTCAGGGACAAGACCACCAGGCCGAACCAGATGTGGCAGACCGACTTCACCTATCTCAAGGTGATCGGTTGAGGCTGGTTCTATCTGTCCACGGCGCTGGACGACTTCTCGCGGCTCACATCGTCGGCTGGAAACTTTGCACCAACATGGGGGCGGATGATGTCAGCGCCACACTGGACATTGCTCTGGCCGCATCGGGATGTGACAGCGTCACCGTGCTGCACAAGCCGCGGCTGCTCAGCGATAACGGCCCCTGTTACATCGCAGACTATCTGGCCAAATACCTCGGCAAACATGGTATGGATCACGTCCGCGGTGCGCCCAATCACCCCCAGACGCAGGGCAAGATCGAGCGCTGGCACCAAACCCTCAAGAACCGCATCCTCCTGGAACACATACTACCTGCAGGGTGAGCTTGAGGCCGCCATCGCCGCCTTCGTCGAGCATTACAACCACCACCGATACTACGAAAGCCTCGGCAATCTGACACCCGCCGACGTCTACTTTGGACTCGGCCCGGCAATCCTGGCAGAAAGGGAGAAAATCAAAGCACAGACCATCCAGAACCGGCGCTTGATCCATCAGCGCCAAGCAGCTTAACATCAACCCACAGAGCCGGAGCCCTCCAGACCAAAATCACGCCGCCTGTTCCAGATCATTCGACGACGGACACTTTTGGCCGAATGGTCGACTTACCGCTCCAGCTCCAGCTCTACCGTCCTGTTCGTCTCCGGTCGTTTATGCGTGACTAGGATGACCTGCGTGGCCAGCCTTGTAGACGGACATAGTTCTGCCGATCAGTTTGAGTTGTGCAGCCGGATGGCGTGGCGCGGGCGCTTGTTGACCGGCAGGATTGAGGCTTCGGTCATCAGGTCGATCCAGCGGCCCCCGCCGGGGCCGGAAACGCTGCTGCTGCTAAGGGCTGCTCTATCGCCACCAGCGCCAAACCCACCCCGCGGCTGCATCTGCTGATCCGGATCAGTCATGGCTCCGCGGCGCGCATCCGAGGCGGCAGCGTTGATCGACCCGTCTGCAAACAGCACCAGCCGCCCATTCCTGCGCGCCTTCTGCACCGCCCCGCGCGAGAGCCCGGAATGGGCCGCATAGGCACGCTCAGACAGTCCTTCCATGGCGCCGTGAATATCATCAAGACATTGTAAATAAATTGAAAAAACGATCTATTTGAGTTGATTGCACTGCGCAATCGAGCTGAATCTCTGATCAGCAAACACGCCTGAACGGAGGCACGCCCATGACCATTGCCGAGCGCTACAACACCGAAGTTTCCCTCATCCTGCCGCATATGGCGGAAGACCTTGCGGTCGATCCGACCATCACCTCCCCAGGCGAGATCGACGACATCGTCTTCCACCGCAGCGAACTTCTCGGCGGAATGGCGATCGCGATCCTCGCCATGATCGAACAGCAGAACTGAGGAATCCGACCATGACCGCCATCACCACCATCCGCATCGACCACGCAGCGCTGCCCCACCCCCTCGACCGCAGCCGCCTCGACTCCGTGGCCAGGGTCATCGAGGCCGCGCTGCGCGAGGACGGGATCAAAGCCGAGGCTTCGGACGTGATCTCGCACCTGAAGATCGAGCTGCCCACTGCCCAGCTTGCCACCGCCAGCGCGGTGCTGGCGGATCTGCAGCTGATCTGACGGAGGGCAGACCCATGAGCACGCGCGCGCAGATCGCCATACAGATCGGGCCGGAGGAATGGGCCCACGTTTATTGCCATTGCGATGGCTACCCTTCGCACATGCTGCCCGCGCTGGCGAGCTGGACACCGGAAGACATCCTCGCCGCCCGCGAAATCCGGCAGGTGCGCAAAGACGCGCTCGATTGCTACGATCCGCCACGCAAACCGCTCATATTCCCGCGCCCGACCCGCGCGTTCTGCCATCTCTATGTCTGGCAGGACGGTGTCTGGGGCGAGATCACACAACATGCCGCCGAAGCCTGACCGGGCCCGGCCATGAAAACCTTATTTGAAACAGGAGGCAAAGTTGCCCGGACTCACCGACACCCAGACTATTATCCTCAGCCGCGCCGCGACCCGTCCCGGCAATCTGGCCCTGCCGCTGCCCGGGGGGCTGCATGGGGCCGCGGCCAGGATGGTGGTCAACAGGATGATCGAGCGCGGCTGGCTCGAGGAAGGCGAGGCCAACCTGCGCCGGGGCGAGCCCCTATGGCGTGAGACCGGCGATGGCCACGGTACCACGTTGTTCGCGACCGAGGCCGCGCTGCAGGCCATCGGGATCGAGCCGGTGGTGGCCTGCGCAGTGACCGCAGTACGCAAGGCGAAGCCGGCACCCTCAGACGGGTCGAAGCCTGTCGGTATCCGCGCGGGCACCAAACAGGCCGCGATCATTGCGCTCCTCCAGCGGCCGGAGGGAGCGTCCATTGGCGAGATCGTTGAGGCGACCGGCTGGATGCCACATACAGCTCGTGGAATGATCTCAGGCACCCTGAAGAAAAAACTGGAACTGGCGATTACGACCGAGATGATTGAGGGCCGGGGCCGCTGCTATCGGGTTTCCGGAGACTGACTACAGATGGTTCGCGCCGTCTGTGTAATCAGGTATCCTCAACGTCGATCCGGTCGGCGATCTCAGGGGAGATCAAACCTGAATGCACGGTCAACAGGATGAGTTTAGCGTCGAGCGAATTGCCCTCGGTGATTGCCGTTTCCATACGCTGGTCAGTCTGGTCTGCTGCCTCACGTCCGTTGATTGATCGGAACTCTTCATCGCCCAGAATGCAATAGGCGATCAGCTGAGCCGCATGCGTGAAAGCTATTTCCTGGTCCCGTTCTTCGGCCAGCTTCCTGTTGAGCTGAATTACCGTGAGCTTTACGGGTTCCGGAACAAGCAGCGGATGCACCCCGGAGACTCGAAGTGCGTTGTCAAACGCCATTTGCGCTTTCGAGGGGCCGAACATATTGAACAGGCGAAACATGAATGGATGTTAGCAGGTCTCTGGCCTGCCTACATCCGTATTCCCTCGTGAGCGTTGCCCGCGCGGGCAGGACAGCATGGTCAGCCTCCCCGCCAGCGATCGAACGCCCTGCGCAAAGCGTAACTGCGCAGGAGTGAAATGCCGACAAACAGCGCGCCGATTGCAAGGTTCTGGCGAAGGCCCGGCTGCAGGCCGAACCACGGGAACACCACGATCTGCGTGGCGACTGCCAGCGCATAGCCGATGACAACATTGGCGATGGCCTCAAGCAGCGACATGCGTCGGGACTGGGTCATCCGCACCTCTTCGCTTTCAGGGTCGCGAAACTTTCACCGGTTTCTGTCAGTACCGCATTCTCGCCCGAGAATGCCTGCCAGCGCTCAACGGCGACATCGACATAGGCTGGGTTCAGCTCCACCCCGTAGCACACGCGGCCCGTGGTCTCGGCCGCGATCAGCGTGGTACCGGAGCCCATGAAGGGCTCATAGACAGCCTGGCCGGGGCTCGAGTTGTTCAGGATCGGGCGCCGCATGCATTCCACGGGCTTCTGCGTGCCGTGCACCGTGTCGGCATCCTGATCGCGACTGGTGATCTGCCACAGCGTCGTCTGCTTTCGGTCCCCGGCCCAGTGGCCCTTTCCCCTGGCGCGAACCGCATACCAGCAGGGCTCGTGCTGCCAGTGATAGTCGCCACGGCTGAGGACCAGTCGGTCCTTGGCCCAGATGATCTGCGACCGGATGGCGAATCCCGAAACTGTCAGGCTTTCGGCCACGGTCGCAGCGTGCAGCGCGCCATGCCAGACATAGGCAACGTCGCCGGTGAACAGTGCCCATGCCTCGCGCCAGTCGGCGCGGTCATCGTTCAGTACCTTGCCGGTGCGCTTCGTCTTGGCGGTGCCCGCCTGATTGCGCCAGGAGGGATCGTATTCCACGCCATAGGGCGGATCGGTCACCATCAGGAGCGGACGCACATCGGCCAGCAACTGCGCGACGACGTCCGCCGACGTGCTGTCGCCGCAGATCAGCCGGTGCGCGCCGAGTTGCCACAGATCGCCCGGCTTTGAGGTCGGCGTGACCGGAAGCTCCGGCACATCGTCCTCGCCCTCGACTGGTCCATCGCCGCCCAGCGTCTCGGGGTCGCGAAGCAAGGCGTCGAGATCATCGTCGCTGATCCCCAGCAGCGACAGGTCGAAATCCTCGGCCAGCAGCCCCCCGATCTCGTCGCGCAGCATCGCCTCGTCCCATTCGCCCAACTCGGTCAGTTTGTTGTCTGCGATGCGGTAGGCCCGGCGTTCCGCTTCGTCGAGATGGTTGAGCCGGATCACCGGCACGTCTTTCAGCCCCAGCATGGTGGCGGCCAGCACCCGGCCGTGCCCCGCGATCAGCTCACCGTCGTCGGCCACCATGCAGGGCACGGTCCAGCCGAACCTGGCCATGCTGGCGGCGATCTTCGCCACCTGGTCGTCGCCGTGCATTTTGGCGTTGCGGGCATAGGGGCGCAGCCGGTCGATCGGCCAAGTCTCAACCTGGCTCGGTGCGAAGACGAGGTCCATTTGGTAGCTCTCTGATGTGGGGCAGGGCGGACATGACGATGCGCGCTGACCCGGAAGGTCGGCGGCAGGATCTGGGTCCAAGATGTCAGGAAAACGAAAACGCCCGCGAGGGTGTCCTCCGGGCGCAGCTCTTCGATGATCAAGGGATAGGTCAAGGGGGCTAGAAATGTCAATCCATTTTTGTACTTGGAATCAATGCGTTCGGAGACCTCCGAAAACACCGGGCAGTGAGTGGCTTGGTAGTGTCAAAGATCTTTCGCACATTTTCTCAGGCGACGGCTCCGTGGCTTGAGGTTTGCTCCGCGTAGAGCGGGTCCATGTTCATGTATTTTCGTGTCGACCATTGGCTACCGGCAATGTGACGTAGACGCGCCGCTGCCAGGTTCAGGCAGCTCTGCCCGTCCGGAAACGCGCCGACCACCCGGGTGCGCCGGCGGATTTCCTTCATGATGCGCTCCAGTGGGTTGTTGGTCCTGATCTTCAGCCAATGGCAGTCGGGGAAGCTGTAGTAGCTCAGCGTCTCGTCTATATGCGCCTCGATCAGCTCGGCTGCTTTGCCCAGCTTCTGGCGGCGCAGGTCCTCCACGACGGTGGCGGCCTTCTCCTGCGCCGCGTTTCGGCTTTCCTGGGCGTGGATCGCCTTCAGCATGTGGCTGATCTCGCGCACCTTTGTCGAGGGCGCATGGCTGAACACATTGCGGTAGAAATGCACCATGCAGCGCTGCCAGCGCGCGTCGGGCAGATAATCGGAGATGCTTTCCACAAGACCCCTGCAGGCGTCCGAGATGATCAACTGCACGCCGCTCAGGCCGCGATCGACCAGGTGGCGCAGAAAGGCCGACCAGCCGGACTTGTCCTCCTTGGCGCCTTCACAGATGCCCAATATCTCGCGGTAACCCTCGGAATTGACAGCGCTGGCCACAAGCAGCGAGACGTTGCGCACTTCGCCCGCCCATGTCCGCTTCATGACGATCCCGTCGAGGTAGAGATAGGGATGCTCGCCCTCGATCGGCCGGTTCCGCCATTCCTCGATCTTGGCGTAGATCTTCTTGTTGAGGTTCGACACCGTGCCCGGGCTCACCCGCGTGCCCCACAGCGCCTCGGTGATGTCTTCCACCCGGCGCACCGACACGCCCGCCAGATACATCTCGATCAGCGCCTCCTCAACCGAGCTTTCCCGGCGCCGGTAGCGCTCGATGATCGCGGTTTCAAAGGTCTGGCGCCGAAGCTTCGGCACCTTCAGCTTCACCTCGCCAGCCTTGGTGTGCAGCGCCCGTTCATAGCTGCCCGCGCGCGTGTCCTTGCGCCCTTCGTTGCGCTCATAGCGTCCGGCACCGCACAACTGATCGGCTTCGGCGTCAAGCATCGCGTTCAGCGCCTCTTCGACCGTGCCGCGCACCATCTCGCCAAGATGATCCCGGATCCGGCCCTCGTCGATCTGGATCACCTGACCCATCGCACCGTCCTTCTTCTCGTCAGCCATCCTTTCGCCCCTTCCGTCACTGTAGAAGGAGCCGTCAAATCTGAAAGTGCGAAAGATTCTTTACGTTATCACGTGCCCCCCATTCGCGCAGTTATCCCGCGCAGCAGGAGAGCGTTGCCACGTCT
>JAFIEK010000094.1 GCA_020832545.1 Pararhodobacter sp.
TCTACACCAAGACCGGCGTCGGCACCGTCATCGCCGAGGGCAAGGAGCACAAGGATTTCGACGGCGAAACCTACATCCTTGAACGCGGGATCGTCGCCGATCTGTCCATCGTCAAGGCCTGGAAGGCCGACACCACGGGCAATGCGGTGTTTCGCAAGACCGCGCGCAACTTCAACCCGCCGGCGGCCACCTGTGGCAAGGTCTGCGTGCTGGAGGTCGAGGAAATCGTTGAGCCCGGCACCCTTGATCCGGACAACATTCACCTGCCCGGCATCTATGTGCACCGCATGATCAAGGGCGATCATGAAAAGCGGATTGAACAGCGCACCGTGCGCAAGGCTTGAAGGAGGGTTTGACCATGGCTTGGGACCGTAACCAGATGGCCGCCCGCGCGGCACGCGAACTTGAAGACGGGATGTATGTCAACCTTGGCATCGGCATCCCCACGCTGGTGGCCAACTACATCCCCGATGGGGTGAACGTCACGCTGCAATCGGAAAACGGGATGCTGGGCATCGGCCCCTTCCCCACCGATGATGCCGTTGATCCTGACCTAATCAACGCGGGCAAGCAGACCGTCACCGCCCTGCCGCATACCGCCTATTTCGACAGCGCGCAAAGCTTTGCAATGATCCGTGGCGGAAAGATCGCCATGGCGATCCTCGGCGCGATGGAAGTGGCCGAGAACGGCGATCTGGCGAACTGGATGATCCCCGGCAAGCTGGTCAAGGGCATGGGCGGCGCAATGGACCTTGTGGCGGGCGTCAAACGTGTGGTGGTGGTGATGGACCACACCAACAAAGCGGGCGAATCCAAGGTGCTGAAATCCTGCACCCTGCCGCTGACCGGCAAGGCCGTGGTCAACCGCATCATCACCAACCTTGGCGTGCTCGATGTCGTCGAAGGCGGGTTGAAGATCGTGGAATGCGCGGACGGCGTGAGCGAGGCCGATCTGCGCGCCTCGACCGAGGCCACGATCGTCGGCTGACCTCACCGCAAGCCGGGCCCCGCGCCGCGCCCCTGTCCGGCGCGGTGCTTGACACGCGCCGCCCGGCACAGCATGAAGCCCCCTGACCGCCGCGCCCTGCGAGGTGCGGCTTTTTCTCATGGATAACGGCAGGGCAGACAGGGCATGAACAGCGCAAGCGGCAAGAGCGAAGGGTGGCTCGAATCGGTGAAAACCATCGTCTGGGCGCTGGTAATTGCCGGTCTGTTCCGCACCCTCTTCTTTCAGCCATTCTGGATTCCCTCTGGATCCATGAAAGAAACACTGCTGATCGGCGACTTCCTGTTCGTCAACAAGATGGTCTACGGCTATTCGCGCTGGTCCTGCCCCTTTGGCCTGTGCCCCATTTCCGGCCGCCTGTTCGGCTCTGAGCCTGAGCGCGGCGATGTCGTGGTATTTCGCCATCCTGTATCCGGGGCTGATTACATCAAGCGCGTCCTCGGCATGCCCGGTGACACGGTCCAGATGCGCGAAGGCGTTTTCTATCTCAACGGCGAGGCGATCCCCCAGGAACCCGCCGGGGAGTTTACGGAAACCTATGAGCGTCAGGGGTCAGCCGGGCAATATCCGCGCTGCGAGAACGCGCCGGTCGGTCAGGGCGGGACATGCATCAAGTCACGCTATATGGAAACCCTGCCCGGCGGTCGCCAGTATCCGGTTCTCAATATCGAAGAACGCGGCTTTGCTGACAACACACCCCTTTATACCGTGCCTGAGGGGCATTTCTTCTTCATGGGCGACAACCGCGACAATTCCGTCGACAGCCGCGCTCCGCGCAATGTCGGTGGGGTGGGGTTTGTGCCGTTTGACCATCTGATCGGGCGTGCTGACCGGGTCATGTTCTCATCGGCGGGTACGTCGATGCTGGCCTTCTGGACCTGGCGCAGCGACCGCTTCTTCCACCGGCTCCAGTGATGAAGCTCTCGGCTGAACTGATGGCCTTCGCCACGCGTCTGGGTCACCAATTCAACCGGCCTGAATTGCTGGCCCGCGCGCTCACCCATTCGTCGATCGCCTCCAAAACCCGGCCGGACAACCAGCGGCTTGAGTTTCTGGGCGACCGCGTGCTGGGCCTGGTCATGGCCGAAGCCCTGTTCACCGCCGACCGCAGCGCCACCGAGGGCCAGTTAGCGCCGCGCTACAATGCACTGGTGCGCAAAGAGACCTGCGCCGATATCGCCCGCGCCATGGGCCTAGGCGATGTGCTGCGGCTGGGGCGTTCGGAAATGCTCACCGGCGGGCGACGCAAGGAAACGCTGCTGGGCGATGCGATGGAGGCGGTCATTGCCGCCGTTTACCTTGACGGGGGGCTGGATGCCGCCCGCTCTGTGATCCTGCAGCACTGGGCCGATTACCTCGCCAGCGCCGAACTTGATGCCCGTGATCCCAAGACCGCACTGCAGGAGTTCGTCCAGTCCCGCGGCGAAGCGCCACCCGTCTATTCCGAGATCAAGCGCGAAGGCCCGCCCCACGCGCCGTTTTTTACAATCGAGGCCCGGTTGGCCGACGGCATGGCCTGTTCCGCCACCGCAGGCTCCAAGCGCCATGCCGAACAGGCCGCCGCCCGCGCGCTCCTCGAACAGCTGGAGGTCAAACGATGACCGAAGACACAAATCCCACCGACACCAACACCGACACCGACGCCAACCTCACCGGCCCCACCCGTGCCGGTTTCGTTGCCCTGATCGGCGAACCCAACGCGGGCAAATCGACCCTGACCAACCGCATGGTCGGCGCGAAGGTGTCGATTGTCACCCACAAGGTGCAGACCACCCGGGCCCGCATCCGGGGCGTGGCCATCGAAGGCCGCGCACAGATCGTCTTCGTCGATACACCGGGGCTTTTCCGGCCCCGTCGGCGGCTGGACCGCGCGATGGTTGCCGCCGCATGGAGCGGGGCTTCGGACGCCGATATCGTGGTCTTGCTGGTCGAGGCCAATCGGGGCCTGACCGAGGGCGTGCAGGCGATCCTCGAAACCCTGCACGAGCGTATGCAGGCCGGTCGCCCGGTGGTTCTGGCGATCAACAAGATCGACCGGGTAAAGGCCGAAACCCTGCTGGCACTGTCCGAGAAACTCAACACCGCCTACCCCTTCTCCGAGACCTTCATGATCTCTGCCGAAAAGGGCCACGGGGTGGAAAAACTGCGCCAGTGGCTGGGGGAAAAGCTGCCTGAAGGTCCGTGGCTTTACCCGGAAGACCAAATCGCCGACCTGCCGATGCGCATGATCGCCGCCGAACTGACGCGCGAGAAATGCACCCTGCGCCTGCATCAGGAACTGCCCTATGAGCTGACGGTCGAAAATGAGAACTGGGAAGAGCGCAAGGATGGCTCGGTGCGCATCGACCAGTTGATCTATGTCGCACGCGACGGCCACAAGGGTATCGTGCTGGGCCACAAGGGCGAGACCATCAAGAGTATCAGCCAGGCCGCCCGTGTCGAAATCGCAGAGTTTCTGGGCCGCCCCGTACATCTGTTTTTGCAAGTCAAGGTCCGCACGAACTGGCTGGAAGAGGCCGAGCGCTACAGCGAGATGGGCCTTGATTTCAAGGACGGCAACTGAACGGCCCCATTCACCTGCGCGACTGCCTCCCACGCGCCTCTGTGCACCTTCATCTACTCAAAAATATCCTGGGGGGTGAATTGGCCGACAGGCCAAGAGGGG
>JAFIEK010000095.1 GCA_020832545.1 Pararhodobacter sp.
CACTAAACGACCGTTTGGTGACAATTGCAAGCGCCGCCGCTGTCGTTGCGCTGATGCGCAACGCCTGTGTTCATGGGCGTTGACGCGGATCAGACCGAAATGACCCACCCGCAAGCGCGCCGCGACTATATAGCGGTATACGGCGCATGCAGAAACCACTTGGGTAATACGCACGAAGTCGATATTCTGCGCATATGAAAAGCGAACACCCTGCATCTCTTGATATATTCGCAGCAGCAACAGGCCGCCCTGACACAGACACCGCGCCGGAAGAGGAGGATCTGTGGTTCCTCCCCGGCCCGTCGGAGGAAGAGGGCGATGACCTGCCGCCGGGACCGCGCGCCGGGCCGGACGAGGCCGGGGTGTTGTCTGACTGGGCACGCGCCGAGGCGGGCCATGCCGCGCGACTGGCCCGCGTTGCCGGAAAGCTGGGCGCACTGGATGAGCGCCTTGCCCGCGGGCCCGAGGGCTGGCGGCACCGGCTGGCACTGATCGAGGCGGCAGAGCTGAGCTGGTTTGCGGGCGACCGGATCGCGCCCGACCGGTTGGCGCTGTGGGTCGCGCTGCGGCTTTCAGGCGTGCAGGAGGATGCGGCGGCACTGGCCCGCGTGGGCTGGGCCGTCCGGCGGCTGACTGGCGGGCCGGGACCGGTGGCGGGCCTGCCCGGGTTTCTGGGTCGCCATGACCCCGGAGGGCTGGACGATCAGTCAGAACCCTTCACCGACCGGGCGGGCGGCTGGCAGGACTTCATGCAGTCGGCGGCGGGGCTACACCCGATCAGCCGCGCCTGTATGGGCTATCACCTCTGGGCGCTGGCCGGGCTGGGCCAGCAGGGCGACCGGCTGGAAGCTGCAGTCACGGCAGCGCGGGTCGCGGCCAGCGAGGGGCGCGGCGCGGTCTTTGCCCCGTTGGCGATGGGCGGGGCCGGCGGCCTGCGCGCGGGCGGCAGCCCGGCAGACCGCCTTAGCCGCTGGCTGGATGGCATGGACAGCGCCGCCCTGACCGCGATGCGCCACCTTGACCAGATCGAGGGTTGGGCCGCGCGCGCTGAAAGCATCATGGCGCGGCAATCGGGCAAGACCCCACCGGCGCTGCGCAAGGCCCTGACTGACTGGCCGCTGGTCTCGGCCCCCATGGCTGAAACCCTGACCGGCGCCAGCCGCGCCGCCGTCCAGCGCAACCTGGCCTGGATGGAGGAAAAGGGGCTGATCCTTGAGGTCACGGGGCAAGGCCGGTTCCGGATGTGGCGCGTGGTGGTGTGAGAGGTTGGCGCGGTCGGCCCCCGCTGCCCGCGCGTGTAGCTTTCAGAGACAATTCGCTTGACTTGCGCTACGATGTCGCCCATAGCTACACCATGAAGCAGATCAGCTATACGAAAGCCGCGATCCGGGCCCTGCGCCGGATGCCTGCGACCACGGCGAGGCTGATCCGCTTGAAGATCGAGGCTTATGCGCGGGACCCGGGCGCGCAGGCCAATAACGTGAAGGCCCTGAAAGGGCGACAGGGGGTCCGGCTGCGGGTGGGCGACTGGCGCGTAATCATGGATGATCAGGGCAATGTTCTGGCCGTTCTGGATATCGGACCCCGTGGCGGCATCTATGACTGAAAGGGCATGAAATGAATGACATGGTGACTATTCCCCGCGCCGAATATGACTGCCTTCGCGCAGCGGCTGAAGACCTGGCCGACCTTCAGACCTATGATCGCGCCAGGGCGGCGCTGGCGGCAGGCGACGACGAACTGATCCCGGCAGCCTCGGTGAACCGCCTGCTCGACGGCGAAAGCGCCCTGCGCGTCTTTCGTGACTTGCGCGGCATGACTCAGGCAGCGCTGGCCGACAAGGCGGGCGTAAGCCGCGTTACGGTGGCCGAGATCGAGACCGGTCGCAAACAGGGCTCGGTCGCCACCCTGCGCGCACTGGCAGGTGCGCTTGAAGTCGCGCTGGATGATCTGGCCACGTAGGTTGAGCGAGGCGAAAACCGTCGCGGTCGGGACGGTATGTCGTGCGCTCAGATCATCGGCTTGATGCGGGCGGATGCGGTTTTGTCGCAAGTTTCCTTGTTGAGCAGCAAAATGGCTCTGATCTATTCCTTCTAGGCAGCTAGCGCCGCGAACTGGGCAAATGGACAGAGTCCGGGTGTGAACTGGTTTGCAGGTGACCGCATCGGGCTGGATCGGCTGGCACTCTGGATCTTCCTACGCTGGTCCGGGAAACCGACCAGCTTGGTTAGAGCCTAAAGTACGTCGTCCTTTCTCATCCATGAAACTATGCGATGGCTGCGAAGGATAAGCAGTATCGCGTATGCCGTCGCTCACCGGTTCGGCCGAGCGCGCCCATCTCGACCAAGTCCTGCAGATCCCGGGTCGTGGTCGCGCGCGACGTGCCGGTGATGGCGATGTAGTTTTCAGCGCTCAGGCCGCCTTTAAACCCCTCCGGCCCCTCGCGGAACATACGCTCGATCACCTTGGCCTGTCGGTCGTTCAGCCGGTCGCGGAACTGGTCGTAGAACTTCGCCTTGGCGATGAAGAAGGCGACCCGTGTCAGCGTCACCTGCTGCGCCTTAAGAACGATTTCGGCGAACCACAGAAGCCAGCCGGTGACATCCAGCGTCTTCTGGTGGGTCTCGAGCTGGTCGTGGTAGCCTTTTCGATCCCGTTCGATCGTGTAGGCCAGCGCGATAAGACTGGGTTGCCCGATGTTTTGTGCGAGCGACTTTTCGGCGAGGGCGCGCCCGAGGCGGCCGTTCCCGTCCTCGAAGGGATGGATGCTCTCGAACCAGAGATGCCCAAGCGCTGCGCGTGTTAGTGCGGGCAGTGGCGCCGGTCCGTCTGGTGCCGTGCGGTTGAACCACTCAACGAAGTTGTTCATTTCGCCCTGAACCCGCGCCGATGGTGGGGCTTCGAAATGCACCGTCGGACGGTCGATGCGACCAGAAACGATCTGCATCGCGTCGTCATGTCTACGGTAGGCGCCAATGGTCTCGAGGCCGCGGTCGTGAGACAGGAGCATCGCGTGCCAGCGACACAAGGTGTCGCGGGTCAGAGGTGCGGCGTAGGTCGAATAGACGTCGACCATCATCTCGGCGATGCCCTGCTCGCGCGGCCTGGATGGCGCGCCGTCGGCGGTCAAGCCGAACTGCCGGCACAGGGAGGATTGCACACTGGACCGATCCAGCACCTCGCCCTCGATGGCGCTCGTCCGCATCGCCTCTTCACTCAGCAACTCGATGCGCAACCTGTCGCGCTCTTCGCCGGTTACATGACGGACGGCGCCGAGGATTTCTCCGGATGACAGCAAGAACCGCCGCTCGAGTGGTTCGACGGCGGCGCTGTCATAGCGAAAATTCGGCCAGTCGGGTTGCGTCCAGTTCCAGCGCATGAGCTATAGAGTCCATTTCTATAACTCATGATGCAGCAAAATCATGATTTATGGAAGGGCATTCTATGCATCAGGGAGGCCTCATGCGGTGTGGCCTAGACCCCGCACTGCCCTTGATCGACTTGCCCGCAGTGTTGAG
>JAFIEK010000096.1 GCA_020832545.1 Pararhodobacter sp.
TGGCCCCATCGGAAGGTTGCTGCGTAGGATTACTCTAAGAGGGAACGTTCAGCGAACATGCTTGGTGTGACGGTTTCCCTGATCGCCTTGTAAGCTGTTGATCTGCCTATGCCGAGGTGTTTTGCGGCCTGGGCGACGGATTTTCCGGCGCTGACGAGATCTTGGAGGGCTGAGATTGTCTCGGGCTGCAATGGCGGCCGCCCGGGGGTGCGGCCATGTTTTCGAGCGTTGACCAGGCCGTCTTTGGTGCGCTCTGAGATCAGGCGGCGCTCGAAATGCGCAATGGCCCCGAAGACATGAAATACGAGCTCCCCGGCGGCAGAGGTTGTGTCAATCCGTTCCTCGAGGCTGATCAGATTGATCTCTCTGGCCTTGAGGCCGTCGACGGTTTCCAGAAGTTCCTTGAGCGAGCGCCCCAAGCGATCGAGTCGGATGACGGCGAGGGTGTCGTTGGGCCTGGCTTGATCAAGCAAGGCTGCCAAACCGGGCCGGTTGAACGTCTTGCCGGAGATCACGTCTTCGAACACGCGAATAGCGCCGTGTTGTAGCAGCCGGTCTTTCTGGCCTGACAGATCCTGGTCGGCGGTCGAGACCCTTGCGTATCCGAGGATATCGCCAGTGCGTGGCATGATGTCTCCAAAACGAACGATTTGGGGACGCCTGCCAGAGAAGTGGGGGAGCGTCCTTCCGGATATCGATATCTGTCTATTTAATAGTCTTCATATTAAAGCGTGTCCAGAAAACTTCAACACCGTTTTGAGGACACCATGCCCCCTCGCTCATTGCTTTCCGCCCGTGCCCGCGCAGCCCTCTTTGATATCCCGACAGACCCTGATGGCCTGATGCGCCATTATCTGCTGTCACCGTCGGATCTGGAATTGATCCGGACGCGCCGCCGCGATGAAAACCGGTTCGGGCTGGCTGTCCATATCTCTCTGCTCCGTCACCCAGGCCAAGGATGGCGCGATGGGGTGATATTGCCAGCAGCCCTCTTGGACTGGCTCGGGGATCAGCTGCATCTCCCGGCATCACACCTTCTGAATTATGCCAGCCGTGGGGCAACACGGGCTGCGCATCAAGCTCTTGCGATGCAGTGTCTGGATCTGGCGCCGTTCACCAAAACACATATGGCAGTGGCGGAGGATATCGCCACGAAGGCGGCCTTCGCGACGGATCATGGCGTGAAGATTGTGGAGACGTTGATTGCGGATTTGCGCAAGCACCATCTGGTATTACCGAGCGTAGACACGCTTGAGCGCCTCGCCTTGAAGGGCAGAGCGCGCGCCCGGCGTGAGGCTGCTGCGGCGTTGTTTGACGCTCTCTCACCGGAGCAGCGTGACCAGTTACAGGCGCTCTTGGTGAATGACCCGTCCGTTGGGCAAACGCGGCTCACGTGGTTGCGCGGCTTTCCACATTCGACCAGCCCGGCCAGCATGACCGCGCTTCTGTACCGATTGAAATACCTGCGATCATTGGATCTGCCGCCAGATCTTGGGCACGGCCTGCATCCGGACCGGCTGCTCAAGTTTGCGCGCGAGGGCGCTGTAGCGCCCGTGAGCTTGCTGAACGATTTTGGTGAACGGCGGCGGATCGCAACGCTCGCGGCACAGATGGCGGATTTATCCATTACGATCACCGACGCGACCATCGCCATGTTCGAGCGGCTGACCGGCCAGCTCTTCTCAAGATCACGCAATCGCCAGGAGGAGGTCTGGCGTCTGGGAAAGACCAAGGTTGGCAAGCTGATGCAGCTTTTCGGCGCGTCCATTGATGCCATGGCCCGCGCGCAGGACACGGGGCAAGATCCCTTTGCTGCGCTGGATGCGGACGTTGGGTGGGGCACTCTTTTGGGCAAGCGTGACGAAATCGCCGACTTCGGGGAGCTGGCAACCAGTGATCCGCTTTCTATGGCGGCTGAGCGCTATGCCTATATGCGCAGGTTCGCCCCTGCCTTTCTGGAGGCTTTCCAGTTCAATGCCACTGATGCGGGTGATGACCTCAAGGACGCGATTACCTTGTTGCGTGACCAGAACCGCACCGGCAAACGCAAGTTGCCCGATGATCTGCCCATGCCGTTCGCGGCCAAGCATTGGCCGTCGCTGATTTATCACAACGGTCAACCACAGCGGCGCGTGTACGAAACGGCCGTTGTGTCCACCTTGCGGGATCGCCTGCGCGCGGGAGATGTTTGGGTCGACGGCAGTCGCGAATATCGCCGGTTCGACAGCTATCTGATGCCCCGGGACACAGCGGAGACCGTCATGCATGATGCGGGCTTCGAGACCGACCCGGAAGCATGGCTGGCGGATCGTCGTACCATGTTGGCCAAACGCTTGGACAAGGTGGATCGCGCCCTGAAGCGCAATGCGCTCTCTGGTGTCCGAATTGAGCGCGGGCGATTGAAGATTACGCCGCATGACGCGGTCACACCGCCCGCTGCGGCGCGCTTGGAACGGGCGATTGACGCCCTGATGCCGCGCATCCGCATCACGGAATTGCTCTGGGAGGTGAATGCACAGACCGAGTTCATCGATGCCTTCACTGACCTGCGGTCTGGCAAGCAGCACGATGACCCCGCCGCTGTTCTGGCCACGATCCTTGCCGGGGCCACCAATCTCGGCCTGGAGCGGATGGCCCATGCTTCATCACGTGTCAGCCATGCGCAGCTGACTTGGGCACAGACATGGTACCTTCGGCCCGAGACATTCGCGGATGCCTTGGGCCGCATTGTCGATGCCCATCATGGCCTACCCTTCGCGCAACATTGGGGCGCAGCGGAGCGCAGCTCATCGGATGGTCAGTTCTTCTCTGCCAACCGTGGCAGTGGCCTTATCAACGCCAAATACGGACCAGATCCCGGCCTGAAAATCTACTCCTTCCTGTCGGGCCAGTACGGATCGTTCCATTCCAGCGTCATCGGGGCGACCGCAGGCGAAGCCCCTTTCGTGCTTGATGGCCTGCTGAGCAACCCGGCCAGCTTCGACCCGCTCGTGCATTACACAGATACAGGCGGCGTGTCGGACCATGTCTTCGCCTTGTTCCATCTGTTGGGGATGACCTTCGCGCCGCGCTTGCGCGACTTTCCCGATCGGCGGTTGGCATGTTTGGGTGGCGCGAAGGCGTGGCCCACCCTGTCACCCCTCATCGGGAAGCCAATCAACGAAGAGGTGATCCGGCAGTACTGGGGCGATATCATGCGGCTCGCGGCCAGCATTCGGGACAAGTCCCTGAAACCGTCTGAAATCCTGCGCAAGCTTGGGGCGTACCGCCAGCAAAACCGGCTCTACCTTGCCTTGGGTGAAATCGGTCGGATCGAACGCACGCTCTTCATGCTCGACTGGATCGAAAACGCCGATCTGCGCATGGAATGCCATGCGGGCCTGAACAAAAGTGAAGCGTGTCACTCGCTGGCCAGGGCCGTCTTTGCCCACTCACAAGGACGCATTCATGATCGCTCTGATGCAGCCCAACAGAAACGGGCCATG
>JAFIEK010000013.1 GCA_020832545.1 Pararhodobacter sp.
GGTGAATTCGGCAGGGCCGAAGAGGGGGGCAGACAGCCCCCCTTTCCCCATTCCCCTCAACGCCTGCGCTCGACCTTGCGCCGGGCCTTGGCTTTTCCGGCGCGCGCGGCTGCACCCTTGCGCGGCGTGTGGCGGCCACGTTTGCCGCGCGACGGGCGGGCGAGGACCTCGCCTTCGATCTCCAGCAATTCCAGGATCAGCCCGCCGGTGACGGCTTCGGCTTCGGACAGTTTGACCGTCACGCGCTGGCCCAAACCGATCACCTGGCCCGAGCGGTCGCCGGTCAGGGTCTGGGCCTCGGCGTCATGATGGAAGAATTCGTCACCCAGCGAGCGGATAGGCACCAGACCGTCGGCCCCGGTTTCATCGAGCTTCACGAACAGTCCGAACCGCGCCACGCCCGCGACCCGCCCGCCGAATTCCGCACCAATCCGTTCAGACAGAAAGGCCGCAAGATAGCGGTCCGTCGTGTCACGCTCGGCCGTCATCGAGCGGCGCTCGGCCTCAGAGATCACCTTCGCAGTGTCGGCGAGATGCTCGATATCCCACTCCGACAACCCCTCGTTCTTTGGGCTCCAGCGATGCGCGGTGATCAGCGCGCGGTGCACGATCAGGTCGGAATAGCGCCGGATGGGCGAAGTGAAATGCGCGTAGTTGCGCAGCGCCAGCCCGAAATGGCCATAGTTGTCAGGGCTGTAATACGCCTGCGTCATCGAGCGCAGGGTGGACATGTTGATCAGCTCGTCAAACTCGCTGCCCTCGGCCTGTTTCAAAAGCGCGTTCAGATGGCGGGTCTGCAGCACCTGCCCCTTGGCCAGAACGAAGCCCGCGCTGACCGCGACCTCGCGCAGGGCTTCGATCTTTTCGGGGTTGGGCTCTTCATGGACGCGAAACAGCAGGGGCGATCGGCGGGCGATCAGTTCCTCGGCGGCGGCGACATTGGCCAGCACCATGAATTCCTCGATCACCTTGTGCGCATCAAGCCGCGCCTTGAAGGCGACCGATGTGACCTTGCCATCGTCCGACAGGACGATCTGGCGCTCAGGCAGGTCCAGATCCAGCGGCTGGCGGCGGGCGCGGGCGGGCAGACTGGCCTGCCAGGCGGCATACAGGTCGGCCAGAGGGGTGGCCAGGGGCTCGGTGGCGGCGTCAAGCCGGCCCTCGAACGCGGCCTGCGCCTGCTCATAGCTCAGCGAGGCGTGCGAGCGCATCACCGCCCGCGAAAAGCGATGTGCGATCTTGTCGCCATGGGCGTTCAGCACCATTCGCACGGCCAGAACCGCCCGGTCCACATGCTCATGCAGCGAGCACAGATCGCCCGACAACCGGTCGGGCAACATCGGCACCACACGGTCGGGGAAATAGGTGGAGTTTCCGCGCCTGCGCGCCTCCCGGTCCAGTTCCGAGGCGGGGCGCACATGGGCGGCTACATCGGCGATGGCCACCCAGACGATGAAGCCGCCGGGGTTTTCAGGGTCCTCGTCGCGTGTGGCCAGAACCGCGTCATCATGATCGCGCGCGTCTGACGGGTCGATGGTCACCAAGGGCAGTTCGCGCAGGTCCTCGCGCCCCTTTGGTGTTGCCGCTTCCATCGCATCAGCTTCCGCGATGACGACATCGGGGAAGTGATCGGGGATGCCATGCTGGTGAATGGCAATCAGCGACACGGCTTTTGGCGCGGACGGGTCGCCCAGCCGCGCGGCGATGCGCGCACGGGGCAAGCCCATGCGGGCCGGGCCGGTCTGCTCGGCCTCGACCAGTTCGCCGTCGCGGGCGTCGTCGGTCTGACCTGCCGGGACCAGCCATTCCATATCGGCCCCCTTGTCGATCGGCACGATCCGGCCACCCTCGGCGCTCGCACGGAAGATCCCCAGCACCTTGCGGGGGTTGGTCCCCAGCTTGCGGATCACGCGAGCATGGTAATCGTGATCGTCGCCGCGCACTTGCAAGAGCTTGGCCAGGATCCGGTCGCCCTCGCCCAGTGCCCCGTCACTGTCACGCGTCAGCACCAGAATGCGGGGGGCGGGGCCGGGGCCATCCCAGTCCTGCGGCTCGGCGAACAGGTCGCCCGACCCGTCGGGGGCCAACACCGTCAACAGGCCAACCGGCGGCAGCCGCTGGCTGGCGTGGCGGCGCTTGCGGCGGGTGAACAGCCCCTCTTCCTCCATCTCGCTCAGAAGGCGCTTGAGGTCGAGCCGCGCCGAGCCCTTGATCCCGAAGGCCCGCGCAATCTCGCGCAGCCCGGTGGTCTCGGGGTTTTCGGTCAGCCAGGCATGGAGGTCGGTCTTGGAAGGAAGCGTGCTCATGCGCCAGCCGCTACCACGACGCGGCGCGCGCGTCATGGGGATTCTGCGGGTTTCAGCGCGATCGCGCGCCGTCGGCTGATCCAATGGCCTGCTGCGCAGACGCCTGTTTGCTTTGCCGCTCCGCAGCGTTGGGGGGGGGGGGGGGGCGCGCCCCCCGCCGCCCGTGCCGGGCGACTCCCCCGGAATATTTCTGAGTAGATGAAGGCAGGCAGGCCCCGCTCACGTGCCGGTTCCGGAAGTCGTTGTCGGGCGCTGGTCGAAATAGCTTTCCAGGATGCGCAGATACACTGCTTTCAGCATGTGGATATGATCGATCTCCACATGCTCATCGACCTGATGCATCGACTGACCCACCAGGCCAAATTCGACCACCGGGCAATGATCCTTGATGAAGCGCGCGTCCGAAGTGCCGCCCGATGTGGACAGCTCTGGCGCGACACCGCACACGGTTTTCACCGCGCGCGCCACCAGATCGGTGAAGGCGCCCGGCGCGGTGACGAAACTTTCGCCGGACACCTTGATGTCAAGGTCGAAGGTGATCCCGGTTTCGGCGGCGGTGTTGATTTCCTGTTCCAGCCATTCGCTGAGGCTGGTCCCCGTGTGGCTGTCATTGAAGCGGATGTTGAGCACCGCGCGGGCCTGTGCCGGGATCACATTTGACGCCGGGTTTCCGGTGTCGATCGTGGTCAGTGCCAGGGTCGAGGGGTCGAAATTGCTGTTGCCGCGGTCCAGTTCATGGCGGGCCAGGCGATCGAGCAGGGCAACCAGTGCGGGCAAGGGGTTGCGGGCGCGGTGGGGATATGCGGCATGTCCCTGAACACCGCGCGCCGTGATGGCCGCCGTCATCGAGCCACGTCGCCCATGCTTGATCATCTCGCCCATGATCTGCGGGCAGGTGGGTTCGCCCACCAGACAATGGCTCATGCTTTCACCGTTTTCGTGCATCCAGTCGAGGATTGCCACGGTGCCGTCAGTAGAGGGTCCTTCCTCATCGCCGGTGATGGTCACGATCACCGCGCCCTCAGCGGGCGGGGTTTTGGTGACGAAATCAACCGCCGCTGCAACGAACGCTGCCACGCCTGATTTCATGTCGCAGGCGCCGCGCCCCCAGAGGCGGCCCCCGGCCTCGACCCCGGCGAAGGGATCATAGCGCCAGTCGGCAGGGTCACCGGGGGGGACGACATCTGTATGTCCGTTGAAGCCGAAGCGCAGCGGGGCATCCTTTGCGCCCCAGCGCGCGAAAAGGTTCGCCACCCCGCCCCTGTCAATTCGGGTGCAACTGAAGCCTGCCGCTTCCAGCATTGGCTGCAGCAACCCCAGCGCGCCGCCTTCTTGCGGGGTGACCGAGGGGCAGCGGATCAGCCGGGCGGTCAGTTCGGCGGGGTCTGTTGCGGGCATCGGCGTTCCTTTCGGCAGTCAGAGCGGCGTTGCCGGTCAGTCCGTTGGCTAGCGTGGGCCGGTCGCATCTGCAAGCGCCTGTTCGGTGTGGTGCGCCGGAAGTCTACTTAATGTTATTGTCAGAGCCATAATATCGCCAGTTTCTAGGTGGAATTGATTGACGGTCGCGAGCGCTGTGCTAGGGTTTTCACAGGTTCAGGTGTATTGTCTCGCAGTGTGCGCGATGGAGTAGGTTAGAACCGGCAAAGTATCAATAACGGTGACAGGCCGCGTTGCTGGTATCGTTGGTCGGCCTGTTTGAGTGAGATCGATCTGGTGGACGCGCAGCAGTATGCAATCTGAAAACATCACCAATGAAACCCGCCTGACGCGCATTCAGGCGTTGGTCGTCGAGATACTCAACGATCTGCTGCGCGCGCCGATTGAGCAGACCGATACCTCTATCAACCGGGCGATCGAGCGGATTGGTGCGTATTGCAAACGCGACCGCTCTTATGTCTTTGTGAACGTGAGTGACCCCGTCAAAGGCGAGCTGACCAGCAACACCCATGAGTGGTGCAGCGACGGGATTCAGCCAGAGATTGAAAACCTTCAGGAACTGCCCTGGTCGCTCTATGGCCCGATGATAGAGCCGCTGACAGCCGGGATTCCCTTCCATGTGCCCGACATTCAGGCCCTGCCGGAGAATTCACCCACCCGTGATTTGCTGGAAGGGCAGGAGATCCGCTCGGTGCTTCTGGTGCCGATGCGCGCCGAGGGGTCATTTTATGGCTTCATCGGGTTTGACGGCGTCAATAACACCCATGATTTCCTTCCCGGCGAGTTGTATCTGCTGCAATCGGTCGCGGATGTTATCTGTTCGGTGATGCAGCGCCGCGAAAGCGATCGCGCAGTACGGGCGGCGCAGGCCGAACTGGCGGGCGAGCGGGCGTTCCTGGAAAGCATTCTGAGCACCTCGGCGATGGGCATTCTGGTGCTGGATGACAAAGGTGTCATCCGATTTGCCAATGATGCGGCCGAGCAGGTATTGGGTGCGCCGCGCGCGCGCATGATCGGTCAGTCACATGACCGGGCAGGCTGGTTCCGGTTCCGCGAGGATGGTCAGCCGGTCGAGGCGGGGCAGTCCCCCTTTGAGCGGGTGATGGTGTCGAAATCCGCGGTCTCCGACCAGCGCTACAAGCTCGGTGGTCGGAGTGGCACGCAGTATTGTTCCGTCCACGCCGCGCCGGTGCCCGAGGGCGGCGCACGTGATGCGCGTGTGGTCTATGCCTTGCTCGACGTCACCGATCAGGTGCTGGCCGAGCGCGCGCGCGAGGCTGCGCTGGAAGAGGCACGGCGCGCCAATGCCGCCAAGACCCAGTTCCTGGCCAAGATGAGCCATGAGATGCGCACGCCGCTCAATGGCGTTCTGGGCATAGCCGAAGTGCTGGAACGTCTGATCACCGATCCAGATCAGGCACGCATGATCAAGGTGATGCACGATTCCGGCACCCTGCTTTTGAACATCATCAATGATCTTCTGGACATGTCGAAGATCGAGGCGGATCAGCTGGCCGTCGAACTGGTGCCCTTCAGCGTGCCCGAACTGGCGCAGCGTATTGAATCGGTGCACACGCTCAAGGCGTCGGAAAAGCAGCTATCCTTTGGTGTGGCCGTGGTGGGCGACGCCGAGGCCAAGCGGCTGGGAGATCCGCACCGCATTCTGCAGATCCTGCACAACGTGATCGGCAATGCGATCAAGTTCACCGAGACGGGCTCTGTCCGGGTGGAGATGGATTGCACCGATGCCGACCGCGTGGCGATCGAGGTGCGCGATACCGGGATCGGCATGACCCATGAACAGCAGGCGCATGTCTTCGAAGAGTTCGGTCAGGCTGACGGCTCGATTGCCCGCAAGTTCGGGGGCACCGGCCTGGGGATGCCGATTGCCAAGCGCCTCGTTGACATGATGGGCGGCAACATCAGCTTTAAGTCGCAGTTGGGGATGGGCACGACCGTGACGATCGACATGCCCCTACCGCGGCTGACCGCCATCGAGGGCGAGACCGCGCGCGTTCAGGTGGCGGATGTGCAATACGATCTCGCCGGGCTGCGGGTGCTGGCTGCTGATGACAACCGCACCAACCGGATGATCCTTGGTGCGATGATGGGCCAGTTGGGGATCACCTCGGTGCTTGTCGCTGACGGTCCGGCCGCGTTGGAAGCCTTTGACAAAGAAGCGTTCGATGCGGTCATCTTGGATATCTCGATGCCTGAAATGGACGGGGTGATGGTGCTGAAGGAACTGCGCGCCCGTGAGGGCAAGCGGGCCACGCGCGGCGAGCAAAAGGCCAGCGAGCGGCTGCCCATTCTGGCCTTCACCGCCAATGCGATGTCGCATCAGGTCGAGGCTTATATGGCGGCAGGCTTTGACGACTGCCTGACCAAACCTTTGCAGATCGAACGCTTGCGCAGCGCGCTGGGCACGTTGGTGCCAGGCAGTGCGCTTGTCACCTCGCCTGCGGCCGAATAGGCCGGAGCACCACGCGGCGGCGAGTCTTGCCCGGCACCTTGTCCGACAGCGTCACCCCCATGTGTCGATGCAATCCACCGCCTCTTGCGCTGTTTCCACATAGCGAAAGAGGTTCAGATCCTCGGGCGAGATCGTGCCCGCCTCAGACAGCGCATCCCAGTTGATGACCCGTTCCCAGAAGGACCGGCCGAACAGCAGAATCGGGATCGGGTTCATCCGCCGCGTCTGGATCAGGGTCAGAGATTCGAACATTTCGTCCAGCGTGCCAAACCCGCCAGGAAAAATAGTGATCGCCTGCGCCCGCATCAGGAAATGCATCTTGCGAATGGCGAAATAGTGGAAGTTGAAGCTCAGGTCCGGTGTCACCCAGCCGTTGGGCGCCTGTTCATGCGGCAGCACGATATTCAGCCCGATTGAAATTCCTCCCGCTTCAGCCGCACCGCGGTTCCCGGCCTCCATCACGCCCGGCCCGCCGCCGGTGCAGATGACATGCTCGCGGTCGCCGGTGGCGACACTGCGCAGCGTCATCAGCCGCGCGAATTCCTGGGCCTGCTTGTAATAGGGTGCCAGGCTGTCCAGCCCCGGCTTGCCGGTGGTCTGTTCCGGTGCCGGAATGCGCGCGCCGCCGAACATCACCACTGTCGACAAAATCTGCCGCTCGGTCAGCAGCATTTCGGTTTTCAGCAGCTCCAGTTGCAGCCGCACCGGGCGCAACTCATCGCGCTTAAGAAAGTCCAGATCATCAAACGCCAGCCGATATGCCGGGTTCAGGGTCTGCGGTGTGTCGGGGGCGCTGTGCCAAGCGCGAACATCCTGTTCCGCATCTGGGAACGGGCGGACGCGGGGTTTGTTGTTCATTGTCATGTCCTTTGCCTGCATTGCGTGCCTGTTCGCGCGAGGCTATAGCCTGCTCAACCCAGTGACCAGAGCCGCAGGAGAAACCGATGAATATTGCCGAACTCGAATCCGCCATTGAAGCCGCATGGGATGCGCGGGACACCATCACTCCCGCAACCCGAGGTGGCGCCCGCGACGCGATCGAGGCCACGCTTGAAGCGCTGGATACCGGCGCGCTGCGGGTGGCCGAGAAGCGCGGCAATGACTGGCATGTGAATCAGTGGGCCAAGAAGGCGGTCCTGCTGGGGTTCCGCATCAAGGATATGGAGCCGCAAGAAGGCGGGCCGCAGGGTGGCGGCTGGTGGGACAAGGTGGACAGCAAGTTCAAGGGCTGGGGTGAAAACCGCTGGAAGGCAGCGGGCTTCCGCGCCGTGCCCAACTGCATCGTGCGCAAATCTGCCTATATCGCGCCGGGTGTAGTGCTGATGCCATCCTTCGTGAACCTTGGCGCCTATGTCGACAGCGGCACGATGGTTGATACCTGGGCCACGGTGGGCAGCTGCGCGCAGATCGGTAAAAATGTGCATTTGTCGGGCGGTGTGGGGATCGGCGGCGTGTTGGAGCCGATGCAGGCCGGGCCCACGATCATCGAGGACAACTGCTTCATAGGTGCGCGCTCCGAGGTGGTTGAGGGCTGCATCATTCGCGAGGGCTCGGTGCTGGGGATGGGTGTGTTCATCGGCCAGTCCACCAAAATTGTCGATCGCGAGACCGGCGCGGTGATGTATGGTGAAGTGCCTGCAGGATCGGTTGTTGTGTCTGGTTCGATGCCATCGAAAAACGGTGTGAACCTTTATTGCGCGGTGATCGTCAAGCGGGTGGATGCCCAGACCCGGTCCAAGACCTCGATCAACGAACTTCTGCGTGATTGACGCGCACGCAGGTTGACCGGGCGGGAACCGAAGGGCTGGACTGGCGTTTGCTTAACATCGTTGTTGTGAAGGAGTCTGTCATGTCGCGCCCCCGGTTTCCGCTTTTCGCCCTGTCGCTTGCCGCCTTGCCCATGGCAGCTGCGGCCGATGAGGCCTCTGCTCCTGACGCGGCGGGGATAAACGGCGCGCGCATCCTGGCCTGCGAGGCCGACCGCACCGGCGAAGGCTGTGCCACGCTTTTGTCAAAGCTCTTTGTCTGTGAAAGCGCCGAAGAGATGGCGGGCTGTTCCGATCTGCTGGCACTGCGCGATGCTGCGGTCGAACTGGCCGAACGCGAAGCCGTGGTGAACGGCGACGCAACGGACGAGGACGACGGCATTGTTACTGAACCGGACGAAGACATCGATGAGATCGATGTCGAGGTACGCGCCGAAGGTGAACTGGCCGACGAACTGGAGGAAGAGGCCCTGACCGACGACGAAGAGCAACTGCGCGAAGAGAACGGCTCTGACGCGGAGAATGGTGCAGAGAGCACAGAAGACACTGGCGCAGGTGATGATGCTGGTACCGATACTGGTACAAACGATGACAACGGTGCAGACCGCGGCGCAGATACAGACGCCGAGACCGACGCGGATAACCGCACAGAAACCGATTCAGAGGCAGCCGCCGAGAACGGCATGGAAACAAGCGCGAACTCGGAATGCCCCGTTCTGGACTCGTCCGATTGGCACGCCTGGATCAATGCCATGCCCGGTGTGATCGACGACGGGATGGATGACGCGGAGGTCCCCGGCCTCTCGCTGATCGTCACCGGAACAGTGACCCTGCCGACGCCGGGCTATGATGCCACGCTGGAACCGGGGATCACTGACCGCTCCGCGCGCCCGGTGCAGATTGTCAACCTGACTGCAACTGCGCCCGAAGGGACCGTATCGCAGGTTCTGACACCTTATGAACTTCGCCTGGAGATGCCGGCACTCGACCTGATTGATGGCAATACCGCTGCCTATAGCGGTGTGCGGATCGTCTGTGGCGGGCATGAGGTTGCGTTTATCGATACGGTCGAAGTGGCGCACTGACGCACGCGGCCCATGAACCCGCTCACTCTGGCCCATCCTGTGGTGCGACTGGCTCTGGCACCGGTCTGTCTGGCACAGGGCCTGATGGTGCGCCGCCGTGCCACGATTTTGCCCGAGGCGGCGGGACCGCGCACCGGTATCACCGGCAAGGGGCCGTCGCTGCGGTTGTTGATTGTGGGCGATTCCTCGGCGGCGGGGGTGGGCGTCTCACATCTGGACGCGGCACTGAGCGGGCGGCTCGTGGCGGAACTGGCCGATTTTCAATTGCATTGGCGAATTGAGGCCCGTACGGGTGCGACAACCGCATCCGCGCTCGCCGCGCTAGAGAGCCAGCAGCCCGGGGCCTTCGATGCCGCGGTGGTGGCGCTGGGGGTCAATGATGTCACCCGGCAGGTGCCGCTCAGGCGCTGGCTTGCCATGCAAATTGCTCTTACCGGCCTGCTGACTGATCGCTTCAGGTGCCGCCATGTCTATCTGTCCGGCGTGCCGCCGCTGGGGCATTTTCCGCTTCTGCCGCAGCCGTTGCGCGCTGTGCTGGGGGCACGCGCGGCTGTGTTTGACGCGGCGTTGGCGGCTCAGGCCGGTGGGCATGCGGTGCTGCGCCACCTGCCTTTCGACGCCGCCGCATTGGACACAGCCTTGATGGCCGAGGACGGTTTTCACCCCGGGCCAGAGATCTATCGCCACTGGGCTGCCGGGCTCGCCACCTTGATCCGCACCGACTTTGCGCATGGCGGCGGGTCTTGCGGCGTGTAAGCATTCCTGTCACTTGGCGGGCGGCGACGCACAGGCAGGGGCAAACGCATGGCAGATGAGACATCAGGCGGCAAACCGGAAAAGCGACCGCAACAGGTCTACACACTGCTGGTCGAGGTCGGGCGCAGTGCGGGTGATGGCCTGCCGAAGAAATGTACCGGCGCGGGCCTCTTGATCTACGCTTCGGGCGTGGACGAGGCGGAAGCCGTGCGCGAAACCGTGGCAATTTTGAAGCAAGCTGACATGGCGCCGCTGGATGTCACGGGCTATGGCACGCTGGAAGAGCGGCTGGCGCAGGGCGATGAGATCGACGAGGCCGAGCGTGCGCTGATGCAACGCGCGCGGGACGAGAACGCGGTGATAGTGGCGCAGATGACACCGTTTTCTGACGGGTAATCCGCGCCGTCTGCTGGTGGTAAGAACCGAACCAACGGCGGGCCGGTCAGGCACCATGGAAGGCGTTTATGCCGGGACAGGCGCAGACGCGCTCAAGCAGCGTTCAGCCAGCCCGGTGGCGCCGTCGCACGGTCTCTGGTCGACCGGGTAGCGACAGGCGGCTATCATTGCGCGTCTGCCGGGCCACCACCTTGCCGCGCGACACCACCGCCAGTCGGTCTGGGCGCAGGCGCAGCGCCTCGATGGCGTTGCCTGCGTCCAGCACCACCAGCGAGGCTGTGCAGCCCGGCTCCAGCCCGTAGCCTTGCAGGCCCATGATGCGGGCGTTTGCGTTGGTCACCATATCGAAACAGCGGCGCATCTCATCGGGGTGGGTCATCTGCGCGACATGCAGCCCCATGAAAGCCACATCCAGCATGTCTGCCGTGCCCAGCGAATACCACGGGTCCAGCACGCAATCCTGCCCCCAGCCCACGGTTATGCCATGGGCCTGCATCTCCTTCACCCGCGTCAGCCCACGGCGCTTAGGGAAGGTATCATGCCGCCCTTGCAGAACGATGTTGATCAGCGGGTTGGGGATGGCGTTGATGCCTGCCTCGGCGATCAGGGGCAGCAGTTTGGACACATAGTAATTGTCCATCGAATGCATCGAGGTCAGATGCGAAGCGGCCACCCGTCCGTTCAGCCCGAGACGCTGTGTCTCATAGGCGAGCGTCTCGATATGGCGGCTCATCGGGTCGTCGGTTTCGTCGCAATGCATATCAACCGGCAAGCCCCGGTCTGCCGCGATCTTGCACAGGTTGGTGATGGACCAGCTTCCCTCATCCATCGTGCGCTCAAAATGCGGGATGCCGCCCACCACATCGACACCCATATCCAGCGCGCGCAGCGTCTGTTCCAGCGCGTTCGGGTCGCGGTAGAGGCCGTCTTGCGGAAAGGCGACCAGTTGCAGGTCGATATACTCCTTCACCGTCTCGCGCACGTCCAGCAGGGCCTGCACTCCTTTTAAGTCAGGGTCGCAGGTGTCGACATGAGAGCGGATCGCCAGCAGCCCCATGCTGACGGCCCAGTCGCAATACTCCAGCGCGCGCGCCTTCATCTCGTCGATCGTGGCAATCGCCTTCAGCTCGCCCCAAAGCGCGATCCCCTCCAAGAGCGTGCCCGAGGCATTTACCCGGGGCTGGCCATAAGACAGCGTCGCATCCATGTGAAAATGCGGGTCCACAAACGGCGGGCAGACCAGATCGCCGGTGGCGTCGATTACCTGCCCGGCCTCGGCGCCCGCCAGCCCCTCCACCGCCGCGATCTTGTCGCCCCGGATGCCAATGTCAGCCACGAGGCCATCGGGCAGGGTTCCGCCTTTCACGATCAGATCGAACATTCAGCGTTCTCCCTTGTTGAACGGCACCATCAGCGCCGCCGGAACTGAGGCGCGGCGCGACATGACCACTAGCGCCAGAATGGACAAAAGGAAGGGCATCATCAGGAACACCTGATAGGGCACATCGGCCCCCAGCGTGGTCTGTTGCAGGCGGATCTGCAGCGCGTCGAACACCCCGAACAGCACCGCACCCAGCAGCGCCTTGCCCGGCATCCATGCGCCGAATACCACCAGCGCGATGCAGATCCAGCCGCGCCCGTTGACCATTTCAAAGAAGAATGAGTTGAACGCCGACATGGTCAGAAACGCGCCGCCCACCGCCATCAGCCCCGATCCTACGATCACCGCGCCCATGCGGATGCCGGTGACAGACAACCCCTGCGCGGCCACGGCCGAGGGGTTCTCGCCCGCCGCGCGCAGGGCCAGCCCCAACGGCGTGCGGTAGAGCACCACTGAGACCACGGCGACCAGTACGAAGGCGAGATAGGTCAGCGGGGTCTGGCTGAACAGCGCATGTCCGATGATCGGTATATCCGACAGATACGGGATCGGCAGCGGCTGAAACGCCTCGATCCGCGGTGGCGTGTTCACACGGGGCAGGGCGAGGCGATAGGCGAAATAGGTGGCCGAGGTCGCCAGCAGCGTCACCCCCAGCCCCACCACATGCTGGCTGAGGCCAAAGGGCACCGTCAGCGTGGCATGGACAAGGCCGAACAGCATGCCCGCCATCATCGCCACTATTACCCCGGTCCACAGGCCCCCGCCGGAATAGACCGTCATCCAACCCGCGAAGGCCCCGGCCACCATGATGCCTTCAATCCCAAGGTTCAGCACACCCGCGCGTTCGCAGATCAGCTCACCCATCGTGGCGAATATGAGCGGCGAGGCGATGCGGATAACAGCGGCCCAGAAGCTGGCGGACAGCAGGATATCAAGGATTTCCATCATCGCTCAGCCCCTGCGTACGTTGAAGCGGGTTAGTGCGATGGCCAGCACCATGGTCAGAAGCGCGGTCGCCAGCATGATATTGGCGATATAGGTGGGCACACCGGCAGCCCGGCTCATGCTGTCCGCCCCCACGAACACACCCGCCACGAAAATGGCCGAAACCACCACGCCCACCGGGTTCAGAAGCGCGAGCATCGCCACGATGATGCCGGTGTAGCCAAAGCCGGGCGAGATATCGAGCGTCAGGTTGCCTTTCAGCCCCGCCACCTCGGAAAACCCTGCCAGCGCAGCAAGTCCGCCGGACAGAAGCGCTGTTTTCAGGATGACGCGGCCCACCGGAATACCCGCGAATTCAGCCGCCTGCCGGTTCTGGCCGACCGCCCGCATCTCATAGCCCAAGGTGGTGCGCGACTGGATCACCCAGACCACCAGTGCCGACAGGATCGCCAGCCCAAAACCCCAATGCAGGCGCAAACCGTCAATGATGCGGGGCAGGCGGGCCTCGGGGATCAGGCGCGAGGATTGCGGCCAGCCCATGCCCATCGGGTCTTTGAGTGGGCCTTCCAGCAGCATCGACACAAAGAGCAACACCACGAAGTTGAACAAAAGCGTGGTGACAACCTCATCGACCCCAAAGCGCACTTTCAAAATTGCTGGCCCCAGCAGCACCAATGCCCCCGCCAGCATCGCCGCCCCTGCCATGGCCGGTAGCAGCAGGCCGGAGGGCCAGCCAAGCGCACCGGTGCCCAAAAGCACCGCCATCACAGCGCCTGCGTAAAGCTGCGCCTCGGCCCCGATGTTCCAGAGTTTGGCGCGGAAGGCTACGGCGACGGCCAGCCCGGTGAAAATCAGCGGTGTGGCGCGGTTGAGGGTTTCGAGGATCGCAAAGCGTGAACCCGCCGCGCCTTTCAGAATCAGCCCCAACGTGGCGAAGGGGTTGGCCCCGGCCAGCATGGCGAGTGACGAGCCGATCAGTACGGTCAGCGTCAGTGCGATCAGCGGAAAGCCCAGCGTGCGCGCCAGCGTGGGGTTGGCGATGGGTTCAAGCCGCATGCGCATCTCCGTCAAAGCCGCCGCCCGCCATCCACTGCCCCAGCTGCGCCGCCGTCATGGAGCCACGCGAGAAGGGGGGGGACAGGCGGCCTTCATAGATGACCTGAATCACGTCAGACAGCGCCATTACCTCATCCAGATCCTCGGACATCAGCAAGATCGCCGCGCCCCGGTCGCGTGCAGCCAGAAGCTGGCCATGCACAAAGCTGATCGCCCCGATATCAAGGCCGCGCACCGGCTGGTTGGCCAAAATGACCTTTGGCCCCGGTTCCATCGCGCGGCCCAGGATCAGCTTTTGCATGTTGCCGCCCGAGAGCAGGCGGATGCGGGTATCGGGTCCGGGGCAGCGCACGTCGTAGCGGGTGATGACCTGCTCGGCGAAATCGCGCGCTGCGCGCCAGTTCATCCAGCCCCGGCGCGAAAAGGGGGCTTGGCTGTAGCTTTCCAGAATGGCGTTCTCGGTCAGCGTGAAATCGGCGATGGTGCCTGTCTTGTGGCGGTCTTCGGGGATGCGGGCGATACCGGCATCCATCGCGGCGCGTGGCGACCAGTGGGCCGGGGCCTCACCGTGCAAGGCCATGTCGCCGGAAACCGGGCGCTCTAGCCCGGCGATCAGATCGGCCAGTGCGGCCTGCCCATTGCCCGACACACCCGCCAGCCCGGTGATCTGGCCCGCATGAAGCGCTAGGTTTGCGGCTTTCAGGCCCGGCGCGTTACCGTGGTCAGGGGTTGATATCTGGCTGAGCGTCAGAAGCGCGGGGCCGGGGGTGCTGGCGCGCAGCTCGGGCGACTTCACCTCGCTGCCGACCATCAGCTCGGCCAGCTTGTGGCGGTCGGTCTGACCTGTGGCCACCTCACCCGCCAGCTTGCCGTGGCGCAGTACCACCACGCGGCTGGAAATCGCCATGACCTCATGCAGTTTGTGGCTGATGAACACTACCGACAGGCCCTTGGCGACCATCTTGCGCAAGGTGACAAACAGCGCGTCAGTCTCCTGCGGAGTCAGGACGGCGGTGGGTTCATCGAGAATCAGGATGCGGGCATCACGATACAGTGCTTTCAGGATCTCGACGCGCTGACGCTCACCCACACTCAGGTTGCCGACCCGATGTTCCGGCACCACCGACAGGCCAAAATCGCGTGCAAGCTGCACAATACGGGCGCGGGCCGATGCCCGGTCAAAGCCAAAAGACCAAAGGGGACGGGTGCCCAGCAAGATGTTTTCCAGCACCGACAGATTGTCGGCCAGCGTGAAATGCTGGTGCACCATGCCCACGCCTGCCGCCAATGCGGCACGCGGGTTCCCCGGCGGCAGGGGCTGGCCGAACAACTCGACCGTGCCCTCGTCTGCCGTGTAATGGCCGAAGAGGATGTTCATCAGCGTGGTCTTGCCCGCGCCGTTCTCGCCCAGAAGCGCCACGACCTCGCCCCGGTGCAGGGAAAAGCTGACCGCGTCATTCGCGGTCAGCGCGCCGAAGCGTTTGGTGATGCCGTCAAGGCGCAGGACAACCTCCTGCGCCCCCAACTGGTCCGCCATTTACATTGACCGCGGTTCGTCGTCGTTGATCTCGACTTCGAATTCCCCTGCCCGGATCTCTGCTTCACGCTGTTCGACAAGCGCCATGATTTCTTCCGGCACTCTGCCTTCGAACGTCCCCAGCGGCGCCAACGATGAACCCTCGTTGATCATATAGGAATAGACGCCATAGTTTTCGGCCACAAACACCCCGCCCTTGACGGCGGCTACGGCGGCATCCAGCGTCGGCTCGAAATGCCAGATGGCCGAGGCGACCACGGTGTCGGGGTAATCGGCCTGCGTGTCGATCACATTGCCGATCGCCAGCACGCCGCGTTCCTGCGCAGCGTCTGCCACGCCAAAGCGCTCGGCATACATAACGTCGGCCCCGCCCTCGATCATACCAAAAGCGGTTTCCTTGGCGCGGGGCGGATCGAACCATGAGCCAATGAACGCCACCTGAAAGCGGATCTCCGGGTTCACCTCGCGCGCGCCGGCCATGAATGCGTGCATCAGGCGGTTGACCTCGGGGATCGGAAAGCCGCCGACCATGCCGATATTTGCGCTTTCGGTCATTGCCCCAGCGATCAGCCCCGAAAGGTAGGCGGCGTCCTGGATATAGTTGTCGAATACCGCGAAATTAGGCAGATCCGGGTCATGCATGAAGCTGGAACCCATGAGGAAGGCCACATCGGGGTATTCCGCAGCCACTTCGCGTGCTTCCTGTTCGACGCCGAACACCTCACCGATGATCAGTTGCACCCCAGCTTCGGCATATTCGCGCATCACGCGGGCGTAGTCGGTGTTCGAGACGTTCTCAGTGAAGGTGTAGGTGATATCGCCACGCGCTTCGGCGGTCTCAGCCGCCAGATGGATGCGGCTGACCCACTGCTGTTCCACGGGCACGGTATAAACGCCCGCTACGCGCAGGGGTTCATCAGCCATCAGGCGGCTTGGTGTGACGGCGAAGGCGGTGAGCGCGGCACCCGCGGCGGCGGTGGCCAGAAGGTGGCGACGGGTAAGGCGTGCTTTGGTCATGGCGGATGTCCCTGTTGCTGGCGGTTGCATCGACAGTCGAAATTTTATCTTCCGGTCAAATTGATGGCACGAAAGTGTGAAGGCTCCAAGCGATTCGTGGCACGGAAGGGCCGGGCGGAGGGCAAGGTGATGAACCTTGAACGCGGAATGATCAAGAAGTGGGCAGAATTTGCGTGCCGGAGCGCGATGTCGCGGCACAGCTTGCAAATGGCGCCCGCGCACCGCAGAAAGCGGGCCGGAACCCATTGGTCGGAGCGCGCCTTGACCCTGCATGCCGCCTTTCCCCGCGTTGATCTGGAATGGACCTTTCAGCGGTATGAGGGGCTGCGCGCGCGGCTGCCACAGGCCGCGTTTGAGCGCCTGCCGATGCAGGTAGACGATTTGTCAGCGGTGTTTGATCACTATGATGCCTTTGTGCTGGATGCGTTTGGCGTGCTTAATATCGGTGAAACCGCCATTGCGGGCGCGGTTGAGCGGGTGGCGCAGATGCGGGCTGCGGGCAAGCGGGTGGTGGTGCTGACCAACGGCGCCAGTTACCCGCGCGAAGCGGCGCTGGCGAAATACGCCCGGCTGGGGTTTGATTTTACGGCGGATGAGGTGGTGGCCAGTCGCGATCTGGCCGCCGAGGCGCTGGCAGGGCGTGGGGGGCTTTGGGCCGCGATCACTGCGCCGGGGGCCTCGTTTGACGACCTGCCTGCGCGGGTAGAGGCGCTGGAAGGTGACGCGGCGCTGCTGCACCATGCTGACGGCTTTCTGTTTCTGGGGTCCGAGGGTTGGACGCCTGAACGGCAGGCCGCGCTGGAGGGGGCCTTGCGCGTGCGGCCCCGTCCGGTGATCGTCGCCAACCCTGATATCGTTGCGCCCCGCGAAGACGGTCTGACGCTGGAGCCGGGCCATTTCGCGCATGATCTACCGGGCCATAGTGGCCCGCTGGCCCCGGCGTTTTATGGCAAGCCTTTTGGCGGGGCGTTCAATGCGGCGCTGGCGCGGCTGGGGGATGTGCCACGCGACCGCGTGGCGATGGTGGGCGACACGCTGCATACCGATGTGCTGGGCGGGCGCGCGGCGGGGCTGGGCACGGTGCTGATCGCCGCGCATGGCCTGTTTCGCGGGCTGGACCCGGCAGCCTATATCGCGCGTTCAGGCATCGTGCCCGATGTGATCGCCACCACGACCTGAGGGGCATCTATTCCACAGCGTCGATACAGCCGCGCAGAATGCCCACCAATTCATCCACCTCGGCATGGGTGATAACCAGTGGCGGCGAGAACAGCAGGCAATCGCGCACTGCGCGCGTAACCAGACCGCGCTCAAAACACAGGTTGCGCACCGGGGTCGCCAGGCTGCCCAAGGGCTGCACGGGCGCGCGGCCCGCCTTGTCGCGCGTCAGTTCAACCGCAGCCATCAGCCCCACGCCGCGCACCTCACCAACGCGCGGGTGGTCCAGCAGGCTGGCAAGCCCGCGCTGGAAATATGGCCCGATATCGTCGCGCACCCGCTCCACCACGCCCTCGGCCTTCATCAGGCGGATGGTTTCGCGCGCGACAGCAGCGGCGGCGGGGTGGCCGGAATAGGTGTAGCCATGCGGGAAGCGGCCCGGCTGATCCATCAGCACCCCCGCCACCCGGTCGCCGATGATCGAGGCCGAGATCGGCAGATAGCCCGACGACAGGCCCTTGGCCACGGTGATGATATCTGGTGCGATGTCATAGGTCTGGCTGCCGAACCAGTTGCCGGTCCGGCCAAATCCGCAGATTACCTCATCGACGATCAGAAGGATGTCATGCTTGCGGCAGATCCGCTGCACCGCCGACCAGTAGCCGGGCGGCGGCACCAGCACCCCGCCCGCGCCCATCACCGGCTCGCCGATGAAGGCACCCACGTTCTCCGGCCCCAGATCAAGGATCATTGCCTCAAGCGCGGCGGCGCAGGCGCGGCCGTGCTCCTCGGGCGAAAGTGCCCCGCCCTCGGCCCACCAGAACGGTGCGGGGGCGTGGTGGATATCGGGGATCGGCACGCCGGGGATATCGTGCATCGCGGCCAGCCCGGTCAGGCTGGCGCTCGCGATGGTCGAGCCGTGATAGGCATATTTTCGGCTGATGATCGCGCGTTTTTCCGGCTTGCCCAGCCGCGACCAGTAGCTGCGCACCAGCCTGATGTTGGTGTCATTCGCCTCGGACCCGGAATTGGCGAAAAACACCCGCGACAGCCCTGCAGGCGCGATTTCTGCCAGATCGGCCGCCAGTTCAGCGGCAACTGGCGTCGTGGTCTTGAAGAAGGTGTTGTAATAGGGCAGCTCGTGCATCTGGCGTGTGGCGGCCTCGACCAGTTCGCGCCGCCCATAGCCCAGATTGACGCACCACAGCCCGCCCATGCCATCGAGCAGGCGCCTGCCCTCACTGTCCCACAAGGTGCTGCCTTCGGCGCGCGTGATGACGCGCGCGCCGCCCTCTGCCACCAGTTCCTGATGGTCGGCGAAAGGGTGCATATGGTGGCGCAGATCGGTCTCCTGCAGGCGCGCGGTGATGGCGGTGCGGTCATTCATGGGCAGGGTGGTCATGGGCGGCGAACTCCTGAAGGCGGATATCCTGAGGGCTTGCGTCAGCGTCGAGTGGCCAGATCGGCCGCGGCAGGTTGGTATAAGTGATGCGGTTCAGTTGCATGGTGGTGATCCCGCCTGCATCGACCAGAAGCACCTGCCGCGCAAGCGGGCCAAAGGCCGCGCGGTGGTGATTGCGGCTTTTCAGCGCGATGGTGGTCAGGCGCGCAGGGTCAAGCCCCAGCGCGTGAAACAGGTTCACATCGGTCACCGCCAGCGCGCGGCTGGCGACGATGACCCTGATGCCGTCAACCTCCAGAAGCGCGGTTGGCCCCATTTCCACCTGCACGCCGCGCAGCACCGGGCCCTGACAGCGAAACCGCCCATCATGCAGGCGTTCGACGCGGGCAGTAACATGCAGCGGCGGCGTCAGATCCGGCCGGTGGTGGCCGCCAAGGCTAAGGTCCAGCGAAGCCCCTTCGCCCACGTCCTGTGCGGCGCGCACCGCCTGCGGGTCGGCCAGCGTGGCAAAGGCTGCATTGCTCAGCCCCGCCGCCAGCATCGCGCGCAACAGATTGGGCGAGTCGCCATTGGCACCGCCTGCCGGGTTGTCGGCGAAATCGGCCAGAACCAGTGGCGCGTCACCGGGGCGACCCTGACGCGCAATGGCCATCGCTTCGTCAAGGGCGGGGAAGCGCAACTGGGTTTTCGCGCGGCTGTCCCACAGCCCGTTAATCAGAGGACGGGCCAGTGTGGTGGGGTTGGCGGGGCTGTCGGCAAGGGTTGTCACCACCACCGCCGGCCCGGCCTCGGCCACATCGGCCCAGGGGAAGCCAATGGTCAGGGCGGTGGCAAGAACGCCGGGGCTTTGGCGCAGAGCGCGTGCCTGCGCCACCAGTTGGTTCATCGGTCCCGGCGGGTCGGTGCGGCCATGATCGGCGGCATCCAGCATCGGCGGGCGCAACAGCGCGCGGCGGGTGGCGCGACGATGGGCAGGCAGGGCGATCAGGCGGGCCAGCGCCTGCGCCGCATCGCGCGCACAATCGGCGTGATCGACATGCGGATAGGTTTCATAGGCAAAGAGCGCGTCCGCATGCGCCACCATCCGCGCGCTGACATTGGCGTGCATGTCCAGCGTAACTATGATGGGCGTGCCCGGGGGCAGGGCCGCGCGCAGGGCTTGCAGCAGCGTGCCCTCGGGGTCTTGGTCATCTTGCGTGACCATCGCCCCATGCAGTGCCAGCAGCACACCATCGACCGGGCCGCGCGCGGCGTCCAGCAGGTGGTTTCTCAGCATGTCCCAGTCCGGGGTCGCCAGCGGCCCCGAAGGTCCGGCAGCGGCGGCAAGGGCCAGTCTGGCTTGCCAGCCGTAGGTGTCGACAGCTTCCAGAAACCCGCCCATTTCGGTTGCGGTGCCGGTCAACCGGTCGCGAATGGTTTCTGGCTCAAGGCACAGATACCGCCCCTCAAAATCAGCCAGCCGTGTGGGCACCCGGTTGAAGGTGTTTGTCTCATGCAGGATCGCGCCGATCAGGATCTGTGGTGCGGTCATGGTGCGGCGCTCAGATCCAGCCAGACGCTTTTGCGCTGGGTCACATTGTCAAAGGCATGCAGTGACTTGTCGCGCCCTTGCCCTGAGAGCTTGACGCCACCGAACGGCGTGGAGATGTCGCCCACGCGCAGGGTGTTGATCCAGACAAAGCCGGTGTTCAGGCGATGTTGTGCGGCCAATGCGCGGGTCACGTCACCTGTCCACAGCCCTGCCGCCAGCCCGTAAGGGCTGTCGTTGGCCGTGGCGATGGCATCATCCAGGCCGTCCACCCGCATCACGCACAGAACGGGGCCGAAGATTTCTTCGCGCGCGACCGACATGGCGTTGGTGGTTTCGCCCAGGATGGTGGGTGGCACCAGCGGCTCCGAGCGCAGGCCGGGTGGGGCGGGGCTGTCAGGTGTCAGACGCTGCGCGCCCTCGGCCACGCCCGTGGCGACCCAGCCGCGCACGCGGGTGGCATGGGCGTCGCTGACAAGAGGGCCGAAGCGGGTGTCCGGGTTCAGCGGGTCGCCGGGTTGCAAGGTGGCGGTGAGGGCCAGCAACCGTTCAAGAAACTCATCGTGTATCGGCGCATCCAGCAACAGCCGTGTGCCTGCGTTGCAGATCTGGCCTTGATTGTGAAACACACCCATCGCGGCGGCCTGCACCGCGCGCGCCATATCGGGTACGTCACGCAAGACGATATTGGCTGATTTGCCGCCGCATTCCAGACTGACCGACTTCAGGTTTGATTGCGCGGCGTAGCCCATCAACAGCTTGCCCACCGTGGTGGAGCCGGTGAACAACAAGGCCGCCACATCCATATGCAGCGCCAGCGCGCGCCCGGCCTCGGGGCCGATGCCCGGCAGGATGTTCAGCACGCCGTCCGGCAGGCCCGCCTCGGCTGCCAGCCGCCCCAGCGCAAGGGCGGAAAGCGGCGACAGCTCCGAGGGTTTCAGCACCACCGAATTGCCCGCCGCCAGCGCCGGGGCGATCTTGGTCATGGCGGTGACCAGCGGGAAGTTCCACGGTACGATGGCCGCGACCACGCCCAACGGCGCTCGTCGGATCATCGATAGGACACTGCCCTGGGTGGGCGAGATCTCATCATAAAGCTTGTCGATTGCCTCGGCGAACCAGCGCAGGCAGCGGATGGTGGCGGGCAGGTCGATGGCGAGGCTGTCGCGGATCGGTTTGCCGGTGTCGAGGGTTTCCAGGAGCGCCAGATGCTCTGCCTCGCCCTCGATCAGATCGGCCAGCCGCAACAAGACGGCCTTGCGTTGTGCCGGGCTGGACTGCGCCCAATGCCCCGCGTCAAACGCATTTTGGGCAGCGGTGACGGCGCGGTCAGCATCCCCGGCCCCGCAGGCGGCGACCTGTGCGGTGGCCAGGCCGGTGGCGGGGTTGACGGTGTCAAAATGCGCGCCACTGGCGGCATCAACATACCGACCGCCAATGAAGGCGCGGGTTTCCGGCACAAGCGCACGGGCGCGGGCGTGCCAATCGGATGCAGGGGCTTGGGTCATTTCACCTGAATTTTCTTCATCGCCTCGGGCGTGTTCAGCCCGGCGGCCATCAGCGGGTCGTTCACTGCCGCGCGGGTCTCGCCCGAGATCAGGTGTTCAAGGACCTTGAACGCGCGGGTCAGCAGGAAATTGATGGTCAGATAGATCAGCGCGGCTGTGGTCAGCAGCTCAACCGGCATGTAATTGACCGAGGAAATGGTGCGCGCGGTGCCGGTGATGTCCATCAGCGTGACGGTCGAGGCAAGCGAGCTGGCCTTGACCAGCAAAATCACCTCGTTCGAATAGGCTGGCAGGCCAATGCGCATGGCCTGTGGCAGCACCACCCGGCGCAGCCGCGTCAGGCGCGACATGCCGGTGGCCATCGCCGCTTCGATCTGGCCGCGCGGCACGGCCTGAATGGCACCGCGCATGATCTCGGCGGTATAGGCCGAGGTGTTGAGCGAGAAGGCGATCAGCGCGCACCAATAGGGCTCTCGCAGAACCGGCCAGAGCACCGAGGCGCGGACTTCGGGGAACTGCGACAGGCCATAATAGATCAGGAAGATCTGCACCAGCAGTGGCGTGCCGCGAAAGAAGAAGATGAAGCCATAGGCGGGCATCCACAAAAGCGGGTTGCGTGACAGCCGCGCCAACGCAATGAAAAGCGCCAGCACAAAGCCCGCCAGTGCGGCCAGCGCCACCAGTTCCAGCGTCACCAGCGCGCCATTCAGAAGGCGTGGCAGGCTGTCGATTATCACCTGAAAATTCATGCGCCGACCCCCCGCACAATCCCGCGATTGGCCCGCTTTTCAAGCTGTTGCAGCACCACCATGGCGACGATGGTCATGGCCAGATACAAAAGCGCAGCGAAGAGGAAGAAGGTGAAGGGCTGGCGGGTGAAGCCGACAGCATATTCTGTCTTGCGCATCAACTCTTCCAGCCCGATCACCGACACCAGCGCGGTTTCCTTGAGGATCACCAGAAAGATATTGCCCAAGCCCGGCAGCGCCAGCCGCCAGACCTGCGGCAGCGACACCCGGCGAAAGGCGGTGAAGCGCGACATGCCAACGGCGCGTGCGGCCTCGATCTGGCCCTTTGGGATGGCCTGAAATGCACCGCGAAACACCTCGGTTGCATAGGCACCGAAGGCCAGTGACAGCGCGGCGGTGCCCGCCACAAAGGCGCTGAGATCGATGAACTGGGTGTGCCCCAGACTGCGGGCGATGGCGTTCACGCCCGAGATGGCGCCGAAGTAGAACAGCAAGATCACCACAAGGATCGGCACGCCGCGCAGCACGGTGGTATAGATGTCACCCAGAAGCCGGGCGATGCGGCTGTTGGACAGCTTCATCAGCGCCACGCCCAGCCCCAGCAGAATGCCAAAGAACGCGGCCGTCAGTGCCACCTGAACGGTCATCCATGCGCCCAGAAGCAGCATCGGGCCAAAGCCCTGCAAGTCGAACATCGTGACTATCCCGGTTCAGGTGGAAGCGCCCCGGCAGGTTGGTGCCGGGGCGGGGCAATCAGCGTGCGGGCATCAGGCTGACGGTGAAGTAACGATCGTTGATCTCGGCATAGGTGCCGTTGTCCATGATTGCATCCAGTGCGGCGTCCAGCCGCTCCAGCAGATCGGTGTCGTCCTTGCGTACGGCGATGCCAGCGCCGAGGCCAAGGATTTCGGGCTCAAGCATGGCCTCGCCCTTCATCTCAAACCCTGCGCCCTCGTCGCTTTCCAGCCAGTTCGACATAAAGATCCGCTGCGCGATCACGCCATCCAGCCGTCCGGCGATCAGGTCGAGGTTGTGGTTCTCGACCGTGTCATAGAGGCGTGTAGTTGCGTCCGGGAACCGCTGGTCGATCAAGTTGGCATAGGTCGAGGCGCGCTGCACGCCGATGATCTGGCCTGCCATTGCCTCGGCCTCGGGCATGATGTTGGAGTCGACCGGGGCCACCAGAACAGCGCCCGCCTGATAATAGGGCTGGGTGAAGTTCACCGCTTCAAGCCGCGCCGGGGTGATCGACATCGAGGCGACGATGGCATCATAGCGGCCCGCGTTCAGCCCCGGGATGATCCCGTCCCAGGCCTGCGCTGTGATCTCGCATTCGATCTCCATTTCGGCGCAGAGGGCACGGGCGATATCGACATCAAAACCCTGCAATTCGCCCGAGGAATCGACAAAGTTGAACGGGGGGTAGGCGCCTTCTGTGGCGATGCGCAGTGGATCGGCCTGGGCTGCAAAGGCGGTCATGCCCAGTGCGGCAATGGTGAGGGTGAGGATTTTGATGGTCATGAGGTCAGGCTCCCTGGTTGATGATTTTTTTGGTTAGTTGTCAAAGGACTGGCTGACGAACTGGCGGCAGCGGTCAGAATGTGGTGCGGCAAAGACCTGCTCTGGCGGGCCTTCTTCTTCAACGTATCCCTGATGGAAATACATCACCTTTGACGAGACCTCTCGCGCGAAGCGCATCTCGTGGGTGACGATGATCATGGTGCGGTCTTCCTCGGCCAGAGCGCGCATCACGCGCAGCACCTCGCCCACCAGTTCAGGGTCCAGCGCAGAGGTGGGCTCATCAAACAGCAGCACATCCGGCTCCATCGCCAGTGCCCGCGCAATGGCCGCGCGTTGCTGCTGCCCGCCTGACAGATGCGACGGGTATTGATGGCGTTTGTCGCGGATGCCCACCTTGTCCAAGAGCGCCTCGGCGCGCTCTTCGGCCTCACGCCGGGGAAGGCCCAGCACATGGATCGGCGCTTCGGTCAGGTTTTGCAGCACGGTGCGATGTGACCAGAGGTTGAAGTTCTGAAACACCATCCCCACCCGGCGGCGGATGCGATCTGCCTGGCGGTTGTCGACCTTGCCGCCGGGGCGCACATTCAGCCGTTCGCCATAGATGCGGATTTCGCCCTTGTCATAGGTTTCCAGCAGGTTGATGCAGCGCAGGAAGGTGCTTTTGCCTGAGCCGCTGGCCCCGATGATCGAAACCACATCGCCCTTTTCGGCGGTCATCGAGATGCCTTTGAGCACCTCCAGTGCGCCGAAACTCTTGTGCAGGTCACTGACCGAGACCGGCGTTTCATCGCTCATTCGGCATCCTTCTCACCCTGTGTTCGCCTAGCGGATAAGCGTTCGCTTCGTGAACGAATCTAGCAACGACTTAGCCGCGATGTCAACCCGGCGACTGGACAGGAAGGCGCGCTTTTTCAGGGTCTACGGGGTCAGAGGCGCTTCGACAGCGCAAATTCGATTTCTGAAGCCGCCTTGCGCAGAACGGGCAGCAAATCCCGTTGCAGCGATTCCCGGTCATGGCGAGAAGATGGCACGCCCATGTTGATCGCTGCGATGGTTGTTCCGGCCCGGTCGCGCACCGGAACGGCGATGGACAAGATGCCGGTCTCCAGCTGGCTTTCGGCCGCGCAAAAGCCTTCCCGGCGGCCCTGCACGATAACCTGGCGCAGGCGGGCGCGGTCGGTCACGGTGTGGGGCGTGACCTGCCGCAGCTCGACCCCGGCCAGAACGCGGTCCAGTTCATGGTCATCCAGCCCCCCCAGCAGCACCCAGCCCAGCGATGTATAGTGCGCCGGGTAACGCTTGCCGATGGTGATGCTGATCGACATCATCCGCTCGGCGGTATGGCGCACGACATAGACAATATCCGGCCCGTCCAGCACCGCCATCGAGCAGGGTTCCTTGGCACGGTCTGCGGCGGCTTTGAGGATGGGGTTGGCGATGTCGATAAAGGAATGTGAGCTGAAATAGGCCATGCCCAGTTCAAGCACACGCGGGCGCAAGCGGTAGTCGCGGCCATCGAAGCTGGCATAGTCCAGCGCAACCAGTGTTTTGAGAAACCGCCCGGCAGCCGCGCGTGACAGGTTGGTCTTGCGCGCCACATCGCTCAGCGTCATGGCCGGGGTGTCCTGATCAAACGCTTTCAGCACCGCCAGCCCCCGCGCCAGTGAGCGCACGAAATCGCCGGAGTCGCCTGTTTCGCTGCTGTCGTCCATTATCCCCCCGGTTTTCGCTATTCGCGCGACCTTTTCGTCCTTTAGGCCAGTTGCCTGTTGTGTTTCAAGATCACCCGCGCCGCATTCCAGCCCGGCAGCCCCGTGACGCCCCCGCCCGGATGTGTGCCCGAGCCGCATTGAAACAGGCCGCGCACCGGAGTGGTGTGATCGGCAGCTTCCGAGGCCGGGCGCAGGCTGAAGAGCTGGTCCAGATGCATTTCGCCGTGGAAGATATCGCCGCCCACCAGCCCGTATTCCTCTTCAAGGTCCAGCGGTGTGAGGGCCTTGTAGCCCAGCACCGCGCCGGGAAAGTTGGGGGCATATTGGCCGATCGCATCGATGATGTGGTGCGCGACGCGGTCGCGGTGGTCATGCCAGCTTGCGCCATCGGGCAGCACCGGGTTGAAATGCTGGCAAAACAGCCCCGCGATATGCCGCCCCTCGGGCGCCAGCGCCGGGTCGATCGTGGTAGGAATACACATCGAGATCACCGGCGCATCCGACCAACCTTTGTGTCGCGCGTCATCATAGGCGCGTTCCAGATAGGCCAGCGAAGGGGCGATGGTGACAGTGCCCTGATGGTGGCGCTGCATGTCCGAACCGGGGCGGGCGGTGAAATCGGGTAGTTCCGACAGCGCCACATTCATGCGGAAGGTGCCCGAGCGGCAGCGCCAGGCGTTGAGCTTACGCAGGAACCGGGGCTCAAGCAGGCTTTGGTCCAGCATGTTCAGAAACAACAGCTTCGGGTTGACGCTGGAGGCCACAATGCGTGCCCGCACCGTCTGGCCGTTTTCCAGCACCACACCGCGGGTGCGCTTGCCCTCGACAATCACCTCGCGCACGCTCGCGCCGGTCAGCACCCGCCCGCCCTGCGTCTCAAGCGATTTTTGTAACGCCTGTGTGATTGCCCCCATACCGCCGCGCGGCTGGCCCCATTTGCCGCGCTTGCCGTTCACCTCGCCGAATACATGGTGCAGCAGCACATAGGCCGAGCCGGTGGCATAGGGGCTGGCCATGTTGCCGACCAGCCCCTTGAAGCCATAAACGCCCTTAAAGGCCGCACTGTCGAACCGCTCATCGAGGAAATCTCCGAGGCTTTTCAGCATCAGAGCCGCGAATTCGGCGCGGTCTTCGGCGGGAAGCTGGCGCAGATGCCAGCCCGAGCGCGCGGCCTGCCACATTTCACCCCAACCGCCCGCCATGTCGGGCGCGCGTTCACGGGCGATGGCGCGCATCACAACGGCGGCGCGGTCCAGAAGCGCACTGAGTTCGTCATAGGCGGCACCATCGCTGGCCGACAGCTGTGCCTTGACGGCGGCCTTGTCGGCCAGCAATTCGATATGCGAGCCGTCAAGTGCCGGGCTGAAGGTGCCGCCCTGCCGTTCAAGTATTTCCAGCCCATGGCGGTGCAGGTCCAGATCGCGGATTACCTCGGGTGCCAGCAACCCGACCAGATAGGCGCAGGAGGAGTTGCGGAAACCGGGGAAGAACTCTTCCGTGACGCAGGCCCCACCGACAATGCCCCGCCGCTCAACCACTGCAACCTTCAGCCCTGCGCGCGCCAGATAGCCCGCGCAAACCAATCCATTGTGGCCACCGCCGATGATCACGGCATCAACATCAAGGGTTTCAGGAGCATCGGTCATGGGGTGATGTCCTGTGGGGTCAGGTAGTGGGCAGGAACGTGTCGGTAGCGCAGAAGCCCTTGGTTGGCAGGGGCGGCGCCAGGGGCGTCAATGGTGATCAGCGCGCCGCACAGCGGTGCGAAACTGGCGCGAAAATGGTTCTTGGCCTTGACGCAAAAGAGCGCGGTTTGCGACAGGTCGATCCCATGAAGATCACACCAGCCGGGGTCATTGGCGCTTTGGCAGGTCTCGGAAATGACGATCTGAAGCGCGCCTGATTGCAGAACGGCGGTGCGGCCCAGATTGACCGGCATGCCGCGTTCCATGGGGCCGGTGTTGCGAAACCGGCCATCGGTGAGGCGGGTGATAGTGCCGTGAAACTGGACAGGGGCGCCAAAAACGGGCGCGATACACCCGCCCAGTTGCGCGCTGATGGCCGATCCTTCGCCCAGTTCATGCGCGCGATCCACCAGCGCCGGGTCATGGAAGAAAGCAAAGACCACGGGCAGGTCAGATTGCCGCGCGATCAGCGCATGCAACACCGCCGTTGTGTCACCGATCCCGCCTGACATCGGGTTGTCGGCGGCGTCGATTACCGCAACGGGCCAGCGGGTTCCGGCAGCCAGTTCGGCAAACGCCTGGTCCAACCCTTCGTCGGGCCCGGGCAGACCGGGAATGAACGCGCCATGCCGGGCCAGCGCAGCCGCAGCCAGCCTGTCGGCCGTGGTAACTGCGTCAACACCGGCCTCATGACACAGCGCAATGCAGGCATGGGCATGGGGCGTGTCGGCAAAGGCAAAACCGCCAGCCAGATCTATATGATGCAGACCCGGCGCATTCTCATGTTGCGCTAGTTCCAGAAGCTCTGCCATTGGTCCGTGATCGGTGCGCATGTTATGGCTGGGGGGCAGCATCGGCACCGGATGCAGGGTGACTGCGGGGCGTGCTGACCCTTCGACTGTCCGGCGTAGCAGCGTCAGCGCGCGTTCTGCGGTTTCGAACATATCGACATGTGGATAAGTGCGATAAATCGTCATCACATTCAGCAAGGGCGCAATGGCGGGGTTGAGGCAGGCATGCATGTCGAAGCTGGCTGCCAGCGGTACGTCAGGGCCAATCTCGGCACGGACGCGGGCGAGCAACGTGTGATCGGGGCTGAGATCTGCGGTGCCGATCAGTGCACCATGCAGCGACAGATACACCGCATCCCAGGGGCCCGCTGAGACGCCTTCGACAATCTCGGCAATGATCCGGTCCAGATCAGCCTGTTCCACCGGTCCGCCGGGGGGGGCCGAGGTGCAGCGCAGGTACTCAATCTGCCAGCCGGGATTTTGCTGTGCGAACGCAACCACGGCGCCCATTTCGGTGGCGGTTCCGGCATAGAGCGCGGTGGCGGGCGCGCCTTTGACCCATTCACGCGCCTCAAACGCGGAAAGCCGCTGCGCGAGAGGGTTGAAGCTGTTGGCCTCGTACCACAGACGGGCCACGGCAAGGCGGAGCGGTCTGGTCATGATTTCTTTCTGTTCGTCTGGCGGATATATGTTCGTTTATCGAACAATTCGTAACGCTGCCCCCGCCCCTCTGTCAATCGCCGTTTCAGCGGAAGGGCCATGAGAGGAATTCCGCGCATCCTGCGACCAGCCTTTTTGCGAATCGCGACGATGTCGATAGCATTGGCGGCGCAACGACAGGTGCGGCCCTCACCCCCGGGGGACCGCCCGGAACGGCAGAAAGCAGTCAGGCTATGCAAGTCATACTTCACAAAACCCCGCTGATGCCCCCAGCGGAAGGGCCCGCCTCGATGGGGCTGGTTCTGGGCGATAATGTGCATCTTCAAGCCGATGGCGCCGGAAAGGTCATGGCCATGATCTGGCGGCACGGCGTCTGGCTGCCCCTGTTCGGACGGCGGCGGCGGCAAGTGCCGATCGGCGAGCTGTGCTCAGAGGCGGCGGAACTCATCGCTCCGGCGTTGAACGAGGGGGCCAACCTGCGCGTGCGCATTGTCGAGATTTGCCCCGCGCATTTGAGCGAGAACGGACAGGATGCCATCTGCCTGTCGGTCTGGGGTGACCGTGACCGGCTTGCCCGGGCGCGCCTGGACTGCGACGCATGATCAGCGGCCCGATGTAAAATCAGCCATGACGAAAAGGCACGCGCCCTGTCGCGGTGACCAACCGGCCCGTGGATAATGCTGCGGCCCGGCGGGCCATAGGGTTCACGACTGCGGGGGGCAGGAGAAAGTTTGCGACCGCCGGGGAGATGCTTTGGGCAGCAGTCGGTCGCGCAGCGCGAAATGGCTTTGCAGTTCATCCAGAACCGTATCATCGACCTTCACACGCCATTTGCTGCGCTTTTCGTGCGGTTCGAAGTGTAGCAGGCCATCATTGCGCCGGTCGCGGATGAACTTGAGCAGGGCCGGGGCGCTCAGGTGATCGGTATGAACCCGCTCGACAAGCCCATAGAGCCCGTCATCGGCGGGCCGGGCATGCTCGCACGCGAGCAGCAGCAGCAACTCCCATGTCGTGGCATTGCGGCGAAAAACGGACAGTTTGGGCGATGCACCGATGCGGCGCTCGTGCTCCAGTTCGATCCGAAGGGTGTCGAGGTTCATGTCGGCATCTCCCGGTTTTGACCGCAAACACGCGGCACGAGGCAAATTTGGAAGCGGCCCAACCCGCAAAATGGAGCAAATTCAGACAAGACAGATCCAGATTCTCAGTAAAGTACCCATTCCAACACATTTGGGGCAGTTATGGTTTCCGACCAGCCCAAAATTTACATTTTTTTTAATATCTTGCCCGAATGAAAGCAATGCCTCTACCGCAACGATTGCCTTGCCTGGCGGCTATCCCGGCCAGAAAGAAACTGGCTTTGAGGACAACCTGACATTGCCCCTTTCCCTTGGCGCGCATGCACCTAAACTTGGATCATGCCTTACCTGCTGACCAGTGACACACATGACAGCGCCAGTCTGAAGCTCTGGCCACACAACACTCTGGCACCAAACGGTTTTGTGTTGGTGATCGGGTTAAGCGCGCTGGCGCTTGGCTTGCCGATGCTGGCGCTTTTGGGGTCCCCCACACTGTGGGGTCTGCTGCCGTTTGCGGTGCTCGCGCTCACAGGCCTGTGGTTTGCTTTGCAGCGCAACTGGCGTGACCGGCGGATAGTCGAGGAGTTGTACCTTAGTCGTACCCGTGTCTACCTGCGCCACGTCGCGCCTGATGGTCAGGTCAATGAGTGGACGGCAGATCCGCATTGGATCACCCTCAACCTGATCCCGCAAGGAGGGCCGGTGGAGCACTATCTGACCCTTACCGGTGGCGGGCGAGAGGTTGAACTGGGTGCGTTTCTGACACCTGAGGAGCGTCTGGCGTTGCGTGAAGAACTGTCGGCGCTTCTGATCCGCCTGCGCTCACATTCCTAGCGGGAAAATGCGGGCTCGCGGACCGGGTCCAACCGGATCGGGCATCAACTCAGGCGCGATTTCACCATCGGGCCGACCGCGCCGAAATCCATCTGCCCGGTATACCGGGCCTTGAGGGCGTTCATAACGCGGCCCATGTCGCGGATCGAGGTGGCGCCAAGGGCCTTGATCTCGGCCTCGATCGCGGCCTGAACCTCAGTTTCGGTCAACTGGCGCGGCAAATAACCCTCGATCACCGCGATCTCGGCCTGTTCGCGCTCTACCAGTTCCAGCCGCCCGCCCTCTTCATAGGCGCGCGCACTGTCCTGGCGCTGTTTGGTCATGCGGGTCAGGATCGCCATGATCTCGCTATCGGTCAGTTCACGGTCCTCGCCTTCGCCGCGCAGAGCGATATCACGGTCCTTGATCGCGGCACTGATAAGTCTGAGCGTGGACAAGCGCAGCGTATCCTTGGCGCGCATCGCTTCTTTGAGGTCCGTCGAGATCCGGGCGCGCAGCGTCATAAAGTCATTCCGATTGCTGTTGCAACAAGCGCGCACCATAGCCCCCCGTGCCCCCAAGAGCAACGCCCGCCCGGCCTGACCGGTCAGCAAACAGCGTTTGTTCCAGAGAGAATCGAACGTGTTTCGGCGCACTTGACGGGCTTGGGAAATCCAACTAAGCCGACGCGCAACGGGGCCGTAGCTCAGTTGGGAGAGCGCGTCGTTCGCAATGACGAGGTCAGGGGTTCGATCCCCCTCGGCTCCACCAGAAAAGCAATGCAAATTCTCACACAGGCCATCCGTTTGCGTTGACGCACGGTGATGATCAGGTCCGGCGCGAACTTTGCCCGGCGTGTGGGGAGCCATTGGAATGAGCCCACTGCAGCCAAGGGTTGCGGCCAGAACTAATAGAGGCTTTTGCGGTACAGTTCTTCGACAGCCGACTGTTCGATGGAGTCCACAGAAACTTCTGCATGATCCCGGATCATCTCGTTGAGTGAAGCAACCGGACGTGATGCTGGCCAGGTGTCCGGCTTCCACATTCCTGCGCGCAAAGGTGCTTTTCCACAGTGTGTAAATACTTCCTCTGCGGTAATTCGCAGGACAGTCTTGGGACTGCGCCCATTCACTTTGAACTGGTCACACATTGCGGCATCGCACAGAATTTCAGCGGTCCCATTCACTCTGAGTGTCTCGGAAACTGTCGGAATAAAGAAGACAAGGGCAACCTTCGGATGAGACAAGATATTTATCAACCCATCAATGCGGTTGTTTCCAGGCCTGTCCGGAAGCAGCAAGGTCGTATCCGACTCAACCTTTACAAACCCCGCCGGATCGCCTTTGGGGGAAACATCCAGGTTTTCTCCATCTGATGTTGCCAGAACCAGAAAGGTTGAGTGCTCGATAAACTGACGGCAATGCCTGTCAAATTCTCGGATGACCTTTGCGGCCGCTCTTGGGGATGGCGCACCGTAAATTTGTCTGAGCTGTTCAGGTGTCATCAGGCAAGTCCTTGCGTTTCGATCACTGTTTGCGAAAATTTCTATGCTTGCAAGACCCTCAGGTTTGGGCTTGCTGGCGTGACGTGTCAACAACAGCCCTCAGCGGCGGCCGAAGGGTTGGCGGGTCTGGCACACGAGCGCGATGGAATCGTTCCTTTGGGCAATAAATTTTAGGGTGCCATTGGTTCACGCGGATGGCACGCGTGTTGCAGAACGCGAGAGTGCAAGCGTTGGCGGTCCGGCCCTTCAGGCACTGGAAATGATCGCATGCAATCCGCAACCGTGCCGGATGGGAAAGAGGAGGGTCATTGTGCTGCCTCGGTGTCACTGGTGACGGTGTGCAGGTTCTTCTGGCGGAGTGCCGCCGCTGCATCATCATAGAGGAACGGTAAAAAGGCGTAGCGCGCGCCGCTGGTGACAGCAGAGACGCGGTGCAGGAGCGAGCAGGAAAAGACCACCGCCCCGCCGGGTGGTGCCCGAAACCCCTGCGGGCCGAATTCAGGGAAGGATACCTCGCCGCCTTCAAAAGCATCGTTGAGATTGATCGAAACTGCGAAGCGGCGATGCGCGGTGCCGGGGGTTGTGTTGTCACGATGCGCGGCGAAATGTCCGCCCTCATCTGCGCGGTAGCATGACACGATATAGCGTTCCATTCGCGTAGGGTGGAAGGCATGGGCGCGCTGGATTTCGGGCACAACGCGGCGCACGATCCGGCCCTGTATGTGCTCGATCAGGCCGGGGTCGGTAACAATATGGTCGCGGCGGCTTTTGAAGTTGGGATCATGCAGGCCGACGGTCTTGCCGTCCACCTCGCGCATGAAACCCGAAATCTCGCCCCCCGCGGCCTCATAGCGGTCAATCAGTTCGGCGCACAACTCCGGTTCAAACACCCTGGGCAGGTACAGGACCGGCGCCTGAAGGGCGATACCCGTGGCGCGTTCGGGCGGTGGCAGGCGCTCGATCCGGTCAAGAACCGCCTGCGTGTCGTGGACCCCGGCTGGCAAGGTCTCAATTATACGCAGCATGGGATCGGCGATGATCCAGAGCGGGCGGTAGGGGGTCGCGGCCTCACTGTTGAAGGGGGCGGCACCCAGCGCGCGGCTGACCTTCAGATCATGGTCCAGAAACACACGAAAACCGCGTCGCTCTTGCGGCAGAGACGTTGGCTCGGGGTCGGTACTGACCAGGAACAGGCTGGCGAGGCTGTCATTGAATACATCGCGACGCGCAGCGGCCAGAAGCACGCCAGGCAGGGCCGGGTTGGCCGAGGGGCCCAGAAGGCAGATTACAATATAGCGCCCTGCCGCCGCCCCAAGGTTGAAACGCTCCTTCCCGGCGGTGCGCTGGGTGACATGCGGCAGAGGGTCGCCCGGCAGGCGTTGATGGTATTGTAGCACGTTCGATGCTCCTGTTTCGGGCAGGATACCGCGCCGTTTCTTAATATCCAGTAAAACCGGACGCGTCCGGGGTCATTCCTGCGCGGCGAGAAAGGCCTCGGCATCCAGTGCGGCCATGCAGCCCATACCGGCGCTGGTGACTGCCTGTCGATAAATATGGTCGGTCAGATCACCCGCCGCAAAGACCCCTGGCACCGAGGTGCGCGTGCTGCCCGGTTCAACCCAGACATAGCCGCCGCTGTGCAGTTTCAACTGCTCTTTCACCAGTTCCGACGCCGGGGCGTGACCAATCGCCACGAAAAAGCCGGCGGCCGGGATGACCTGCTCTGCGCCGGTCTCAACATGGCGAACTTTCACGCCGGTCACGCCCAGCGGCGCCTCGTCGCCCAGTACCTCAATCGGGGCATGGTTCCACAGCACCTCAATCTTGGGGTGCTTGAACAGGCGTGCCTGCATGATCTTTTCGGCCCGCAGGCTGTCACGGCGATGCACCAGCGTGACTTTTGAGGCAAAATTGGTCAGAAACAGCGCCTCTTCCACCGCCGTATTGCCCCCGCCGACCACCACGATCTCGCGGCCGCGATAGAAGAAGCCGTCGCAAGTGGCACAGGCTGACACGCCAAAGCCCTGAAACTTCGCCTCGGACGGCAGGCCCAGCCATTTCGCCTGCGCGCCGGTGGCCAGAACCACGGCATCGGCGGTATATATGGTGCCGCTGTCGCCGGTGGCGGTGAAAGGGCGTTTTGAGAGATCGAGCGCGGTGATCACATCGGTGATGATCTCGGCGCCCATCTCACGCGCGTGGTTCTCCATCCGCGCCATCAGGTCTGGCCCCATGACCGAGGCATCGCCGGGCCAGTTTTCGACATCAGTGGTGATGGTCAACTGCCCGCCGGGTTGAATGCCCTGAACCAGAATCGGCTCCAGCATCGCGCGCGCGCCGTACACGGCGGCGGTATAGCCGGCTGGGCCAGAACCGATGATCAGAAGGCGGGTGTGGCGGGGATCAGACATCAGGGGCTCCATTGAATTCGTTTTCTTGCATATAATGCCCGCTCCCGCCCGTGCAAGGGGGCTTCAGGGATGGGCGCAGCTTGCCCCGGCCATACCCCCTTGTCGGCGGCAATGACAAGGTGGCACACCACCCAGATGCCCTGCAGGCGCAAAGGAATTGCGCAAACACGAAAGAATGTTGCGCGTAACGCTGTTCCCGCATACATAAGCGAAAAATACAATGGAGCATTGCCGCATGCCCGGCGCGAAACTTGATCCGATCGACCGGATGATCCTTGCTGAACTTCAGGCCGATGGGCGTATGACCAATGTCGAGTTGGCCCGCCGTGTCGGCATCTCGGCCCCACCCTGCCTGCGCCGCGTACGCACACTGGAGGAGGCAGGGTTCATCCGGGGCTATCATGCGCGTGTTGATGTGCGTGAACTGGGCTTCGAGGTGCAGGTCTTTGCCATGGTCCGCTTGCACCGTCAGGCCGAGGCCGATCTGAAAGCTTTTGAGCAACGCTGCCGCGACTGGTCGCTGGTGCGCGAGTGTCACATGCTCAATGGCGAGATCGATTTTATCCTGAAATGCGTGGCGCCTGATCTGTCATCGTTCCAGAACTTTCTGACCGAACAACTTCTGGCCGCAGAGAATGTGGCCAGCGTGAAAACCTCGCTGGTGATCCGCTGTGCCAAGGACGATCCGGGCGTGCCGTTCGACGTGCTGGAAGAGCGCTACCGGAAAGAAGCCTGAGCAGGCAAGAAGGGGGGCGCTGCCCCCCTCGGCTTGCGGCCTCACCCCCGGGATATTTGCGAGCAGACGAAGGCGCGCTGGAGTTAAAGCCGCAGTGCCTCGCGCGCGGCGGTGACGGGCAGGCCCAGGGCCGCGCCCACGGCGTCATACGTTACGCGGCCCGCATGGACGTTCAGCCCGTTCAGCAAATGCTCATTCTCGGCGCAAGCCAGCCGCCAGCCCTTGTTGGCCAGCGCCATCAGGAAGGGCAGGGTGGCGTTTCCAAGAGCCTGTGTCGAGGTGCGCGCGACTGCACCGGGCATGTTGGCAACGCAGTAATGCATGACCCCGTCCACTTCATAGATCGGATCCTGATGCGTTGTCGCGCGAGAGGTCTCAAAGCACCCGCCCTGGTCGATGGCGACATCCACCAGCACCGCACCGGGCTGCATCTGCGACAACTGCGCGCGGCTGATCAGCTTGGGCGCGGCGGCACCCGGGATCAGGACCGCGCCCACCACCATATCGGCACGGGTGATCAATTCCTCAATTGCGGCGGCGTTGGAATACTGCGTGGTCAGGCGGCCCTGAAAGATGTCATCCAGATAGGACATGCGCGGCAAAGAGCGGTCCAGCACGGTAACATTCGCCCCCATGCCCACCGCCACCCGCGCAGCCGACGTGCCCACCACGCCGCCGCCGATGATCACCACATTCGCAGGCCGCACCCCCGGAACACCGCCCATCAGCACCCCGCGCCCACCATTGGCCTTTTGCAGCGTCCAGGCACCGACCTGCGGCGCCAGCCGTCCGGCCACTTCGGACATGGGCGCCAGAAGCGGCAGGCCGCCGTTGCGGTCGGTCACGGTTTCATAGGCGATGGCGGTCACGCCGCTTTCGAGCAGATCGCGCGTCTGGTCGGCGTCCGGCGCGAGGTGCAGATAGGTGAACAGGACCTGCCCTTCACGCAACTGCTTGCGCTCACCGGCCTGAGGCTCCTTGACCTTCACGACCATCTCGGCCCGGGTGAATACCTCTTCTGCAGTATCGACAATCACCGCCCCGGCGGCACGGTAATCGTCATCGCTGAACCCGGCACCTAGGCCGGCCCCGGTCTCTATGATCACCGAATGACCCGCGCCCACCGCTTCCTGTGCGGCGGCCGGCGACATTCCGATCCGAAATTCCTGCGCCTTGATCTCTTTCGGACAACCGATGAGCATGGCAGCCTCCCTGTTTGCATGATGGATGGATTCTGCGGATTTTTTACCGATAGTGCTTGGAATCTGAACAGTCTCATGCCAGTTTCTTCGCAGATTCTGCGACAATATGGCCCTGATCTTCGAAGGAAGTTGCGCTGCAATGCGGCTAGACCAGATCGACCGGCGCATTCTGAATGTCCTGCAGCGGGAGGGACGGATCTCAAATGCTGATCTGGCCGAGCGCATCAACCTCTCGCCCTCTGCCTGCCATCGGCGTGTTCAGCGTCTGGAGGCCGAGGGGTATATCCGGGGTTACGTCGCGCTGCTGGATCTTCGCCGCATCGGCAAGCCCACGACGGTATTTGTGGAAATCAAGCTCAATAGCCAAAGCGATGAGACACTGGACGCATTCGAGAAGGGTGTGTCGCGTATTCCGGAATTGCTGGAGTGCCACCTGATGGCGGGCGAGGCTGATTACCTGCTGAAACTTGTGGTCGAAGACACCGACGACTATGCCCGCATCCACCGCCAGTATCTGGCCCGCCTGCCGGGTGTGGCGCAGATGCAATCCTCATTCGCGCTCCGCACCGTTCAGAAGACCACGGCAATCCAGCTCTGATCGCCGTTTCATTTTCTGTCTGAAAATATCCTGGGAGTGAATTGGCGCAGCCAACAGGGGGCAAAGCAACTTACAGCCCGCAGCGCTTTGGCAAGTCGCAGTTCCGAACCGTAAGGGGCGGCCAAATTCTGCTGAAATTGCTTTTGCCAATGAAAAACCCCCGCAGGCCAGGCCCAGGGGGTTGATCTGACCGCGCCCGAAGGTGCGGGATGTGTCGCCTGACCGTAGAAGGCCTGCCGATCAGAGCATGCCTTCGCGCTGCGCCTTCTTGCGCGCGAGTTTACGCGCACGGCGGATCGCTTCGGCCTGTTCCCGGGCTTTCTTGACGGAGGGTTTCTCGAAATGCTGCTTGAGCTTCATTTCACGAAACACACCTTCACGCTGAAGTTTCTTCTTCAGGGCTCGGAGCGCCTGTTCGACATTGTTGTCGCGAACACTTACCTGCATGTGGTTTTCACCACCTTTCTAAGCTAGAGTGACTGGGTATTGCAGGAAGCGCCCGCATAGCAAAGCCTGGGCGCGTTGTCCAGCATGGAGAATGCGATGAGCGAAGACCCCGATCTGACCCTTGGCGACCGTTTGCTGGACGCCGCCCTGCCGCATGTCGCCTTTGACGGCTGGTCGCAAGCCGCACTTGAGGCTGCGGCTCTGGAATGCGGTGTTGACCCGGCAACGGCATACGCCCTCTACCCGCGCGGCGGGCTGGATCTGGCGCTGGCCTATCACCGGCAGGGCGATGCGGCGATGGTTGCCGCGCTTGCCGCGCGCGATCTGGTGGCGATGCGGATGCGCGAGCGGGTGGCACTGGCGGTGCGGTTGCGGTTGGAGAGCGCGGACCGCGAGGCCGTGCGCCGGGGTGCCACACTTTTGTCATTGCCCCATCACGCCCCCGAGGCCGCGCGCGCGCTGTGGAACACCGCTGATGCGATCTGGAATGCGTTGGGCGATAGATCGGTAGACGGGAACTGGTACACCAAGCGGGCAATGCTGTCGGGGGTGTATTCCTCGACGGTGCTGTACTGGCTGGGGGATTCCTCGCCCGGATATGAGGCAACCTGGGAGTTTCTGGATCGCCGGGTCGAGGATGTGATGCGGATTGAGAAGGCAAAGGCCGAGGTGCGCAACAGCCCGGTCCTGAGCAAGCTTTTCGCCTTGCCGCTGGCGGTGCTGGATGGCGTGCGTAAACCCGGCGTGGCCGCCCCCCCGCTACCGGGGCACTGGGAGTCGCAGGCTGGAGATAATTAAATTGCGCAACCGCGCAATAATATTTCGCCTCGCTTGACGTGGCGGCAGTCGCGCGCTAATGCCGCCGCAGCAACTGCGGGGAGGGCAGGCCATGGCTGTAGGCAAGGAAATCGTCACCTGGTTTGAGGGGCGCTGGCACAAGGGCAACGCGCCGATCATCCGCGCCGCCGATCATGCCGCCTGGCTGGGCTCTGCGGTGTTCGACGGCGCGCGCCAGTTCGAAGGGGTGCGCCCTGATCTGGACCTGCATGCAGCCCGCATCATCCGTTCCGCCGAGGTCATGGGCATGGTTGCGCCGGTCGATGCCGCCACCGTGCAGGGCCTGTTGCTTGAGGGCTGCGCGATGTTCCCGCCTGATGCTGCGCTGTATCTGCGCCCGATGATGTGGGCCTGCGATTCAACCCCCGGCATCATCGATCTGGTGCCTGAAAGCACGGGCTTTTCCATCTGTATCGAAACCCTGCCGATGCCCGAACCGGGCGCTTTTTCGCTGACCGTCTCGCCCTTTTCCCGACCGCGCCCCGATATGGCGCTGACCGAGGCCAAGGCGGCCTCGCTTTACGCCAATAACGGGCGGATCATGGCCGAGGCGCGCACGCGGGGCTTCTCTAACGCGCTGTCACGCGACCCTGACGGCAATGTGGCCGAAACCGCCTCGACCAATGTGTTTCTGGTGCGCGAGGGGGCGGTATTCACGCCGGTGCCCAACGGCACCTTCCTGGACGGGCTGACGCGGCGGCGGGTCATCGGGTTGTTGCGGAGCGATGGAGTGGAGGTTGTGGAATGCACGCTGACCATCGGTGATTTTCACAAGGCGGACGAGATTTTTGTCACCGGCAATATCGCCAAAGTGATGCCGGTGGCGCGGTTCGAAGACCGGATCTTTGCCCGCACCCCGATGGGCGAGCGCGCCCGCGCGCTGTACTGGGAGTGGGCGCATTCCGGGGCGGCCGGGTAAAGGCATCTGGAAGCGGCGCGCGCGGCGCAGCCCTTGCGCCTGCTGGTCCGGTCGCTATCCTGCCCCGACCAATCAGGAGGACCCCCATGCGCGCGATCGAGATTTCCCGGCCCGGCGGCCCCGAGGTTCTGGCACTGGCCGAGCGGCCCGAGCCGGTTCCAGGCGAGGGTGAGATCGTCATTCGCGTGGCATGGGCCGGTGTGAACCGCCCCGATACGCTGCAACGAGCGGGCGCCTATGCGCCGCCGCCCGGTGCCTCGGATCTGCCGGGGCTGGAGGCATCAGGCCATGTCGCCGCCGTCGGGCCGGGCGTGACGCGCTGGCGCGAGGGGGATGCGGTCTGTGCGCTGTTGCCCGGTGGGGGGTATGCCGAATATGTCACCACTCACGCCGCCCATGCCCTGCCCGTGCCCGATGGCATGGACCTGCGCGCCGCCGCCTGCCTGCCCGAGACCTTTTTCACCGTCTGGACCAATGTGTTCGAGCGTGGTGGATTGCAGGCGGGAGAGAGGTTCCTGGTGCATGGCGGATCATCCGGGATCGGCACCACGGCCATTCAAATTGCCTCCGCGCGGGGTGCGCGGGTGTTTGCCACCGCTGGCAGTGGCGAGAAATGCGCCGCCTGCACGCGGCTGGGGGCTGAACGGGCGATCAACTATCGCGAAGAGGATTATGTGGAGGTTCTGCGCGCCGAGGGTGGGGCAGACCTTATCCTCGACATGGTGGGCGGCGACTATCTGCCACGCAACATCAAGGCTCTGGCCGATGACGGCCGACTGGTGCAGATCGCCTTCCTGCAAGGCCCGAAGGTGGAGCTGAACTTTGCCCAGCTCATGGTGCGGCGGCTGACGATCACCGGTTCCACCCTGCGCCCGCAATCGGTATCAGCCAAGGCGCGCATCGCAGCGGCGCTTGAAGCCGAGGTCTGGCCGCTGTTGGCTTCAGGTAGGATCGCGCCGGTGATGGATGCCGAATTCCCGCTGGAAGAGGCTTCTGCAGCGCATGAGCGGATGGAAAGCTCGGCACATATCGGCAAGATCGTGTTGAAGGTGGCGGGGGGCTGAAGCGGACACGGTGACAACAGTGTTGCCGAAAAAGAAGGGGGCTACCGCCCCCTCTGGCCTGCGGCCATTCACCCCGGCGCGTATTTTCGGCAAGATGACGGGGCAGGGCTGGACGCTGGAGCAGCGCGCGCCTAGTGTGCAGAGCAGTCCGCTTTCTCCGCCCCTGACCAGACGACAGGATCGATGACCGAAACCCCCGCCTATCAGGTTCTGGCCCGCAAATACCGCCCCGAAACCTTTGCCGATCTGATCGGGCAAGAGGCCATGGTGCGCACGCTGAAGAATGCCTTTGCCGCTGATCGCATTCACCACGCGTTCATGATGACCGGCATCCGCGGTACCGGCAAGACGACCACCGCACGGATCATCGCCAAGGGGCTAAACTGCATCGGGGCTGACGGGCAGGGCGGGCCGACGACCGAGCCTTGCGGCCAGTGCGAGCATTGCCGCGCGATTGCCGAGGGGCGCCATGTCGATGTGCAGGAGATGGATGCGGCCAGCCGCACCGGTGTAGGCGATGTCCGCGAGATCATCGATTCGGTGGCGTACCGGGCGGCCAGCGCCCGCTACAAGATCTATATCATCGACGAAGTGCACATGCTGTCGAACAACGCCTTCAACGCGCTCCTGAAAACGCTGGAAGAGCCGCCCGCGCATGTAAAGTTCATCTTCGCTACCACCGAAATCCGCAAGGTGCCGGTGACGGTGCTCAGCCGCTGCCAGCGGTTTGATCTGCGCCGGATCGAACCTGAGGTGATGATCGCGCATCTGGAAAAGATCGCCGGGTTGGAAGGCGCGCAGATCAACCATGATGCGCTGGCCCTGATCACCCGTGCCGCCGAAGGCTCGGTCCGCGATGCGATGAGCCTTCTGGATCAGGCGATCAGTCATGGCGCAGGCGAGACCGGGGCGGAACAGGTGCGCGCCATGTTGGGGCTGGCTGACCGGGGCCGGGTGCTGGACCTGTTCGAGGCCATTCTGCGCGGCGATGCGGCGGGCGCGCTGACCGAACTGGCTGCGCAATACGCCGATGGCGCTGATCCGGGCGCGGTACTGCGCGATCTGGCCGAGATTTCGCATTGGGTGAGCGTGATCAAGATCACGCCCGAAGCGGTTGAAGACCCCACCATCGGCCCCGATGAGCGTCAGCGCGGGCAGGATCTGGCGGCGCGGTTGTCGATGCGGGTTCTGTCGCGGATGTGGCAGATGCTGCTCAAGGCGCTGGAAGAGGTGGCACTTGCACCGAACGCGATGATGGCCGCCGAGATGTCGGTGATCCGGCTGACGCATGTCGCCGATCTGCCCGCACCTGAGGATCTGTTGCGCCGGTTGCAGGACGCGCCACCCCCGCCTTCGGATGGCGGTGGCGGAAACGGGCCGGGGCGTACGCCTGCCACGGGCGCGGCGGTGAACGCGATGGGGGCAGCGCGGATGCCATCGGGCGGCGGTGGCGGCACGCAGGCCGCGCTGGCAAACGAGCCCTCGGCGCTGGCGCAGTACGCGCGGTTTGAGGCCGTGGTCGAGCTGATCCGGACGCAACGCGACATGCGGCTCTTGATGGAGGTTGAAACCCATTTGCGGCTGGTGCGTTATTCGCCGGGCCGGATTGAGTTTGAACCGACCGCCGACGCGCCGTCGGACCTTGCTTCGCGGCTGGCGGGGCGGTTGCAGGGCTGGACCGGGGCGCGCTGGGGTGTGTCGGTCACCGGCTCTGGCGGCGCAGCTACAATCACAGAGACACGCGACACCGAGCGCCGCGCACGCGAGGCGCATGCGCGGGAGAACCCGCTGGTCAAAGCAATTTTCGAGGTGTTCCCCAAGGCGCGCATCACCGATTTCCGCGACCCCGAAGCCGCTGTGCAGGAAGCCGCGATCGAGGCCCTGCCCGAGGTTGAGGATGAGTGGGATCCGTTTGAAGACAACTGAAAGGACTAAACCATGATCAAGGGCTTGGGTGGACTGGGCGGTCTGGGCGATATGGGCAAGATGATGAAGGCCGCCGAAGAAATGCAGGGCAAGATGGCCGCGCTGCAAGACGAGTTGAACGCCATCACCGTGACCGGTGAAAGTGGCGCTGGGCTGGTCAAGGCGACGGCCACGGCCAAGGGCACACTGACCTCGCTGACGATCGATCCGTCGATCTTTTCGGCGGATGACAAGGAAGTGGTCGAGGATCTTATTCTGGCCGCGATCAAGGACGTGCAGGCCCGCGCGGCAGAGCGTACCAAGGATGAAATGGGCAAACTGGCCGAAAGCATGGGCCTGCCGCGCGACATGAACCTGCCCGGCATGTGATGGAGCCGCGCCCCGCCGATATCGAGGGGCTGATCGCGCTGATGGCGCGGCTGCCGGGGCTGGGGCCACGCTCGGCCCGGCGAGCGGTGCTGCACCTGCTGCGCAAGCGGGTGCAGGTGATGGAGCCACTGGCGCGGGCGCTGCAGCAGGTGGCCGAAACCGCCTGCGAATGTCAGGTCTGCGGCAATATCGGCACGCATGATATCTGCAATATCTGCGCCGATCCAAGGCGCGCGACGGGCGAGATCTGCGTGGTCGAGGATTTGTCAGACCTCTGGGCGATGGAGCGCGCAGGCGGGTTCAAGGGGCGCTATCATGTGCTGGGCGGTACGCTGTCGGCGCTCGATGCCGTGGGACCGGAAGATCTGCGCATCCCGCAACTGGTGGCGCGGATTGCAGATGAGGGGGTGCGCGAAGTCATTCTGGCGCTCAATGTTACGGTCGAGGGCCAGACAACGGCGCATTATATCGCCGAGGCGCTGGCCCCTACCGGCGTTGGCGTGAGTGCGCTGGCGCAGGGTGTGCCGATGGGTGGTGAACTGGATTATCTGGACGACGGCACCATTTCGGCGGCTTTCGCCGCGCGGCGGCGATTGTAGGTGCTTGTCCCTTTTGGATGGTGTGCGCAGTTCAAGGCCGGAACTGAGCGCGCCGATGAAATGGCTGGCCCGCCCAGGGAAAGGTGATTTCCGGTGCGGCGCTTTCGGTCAGAACCCAGCGGGCCCAGCGGGATTGTTTTTTCATGAACTGTCTTTCATTCCGGTTGCTGCCCCACTCTGGCGGGCGATTCCGGCGTGACTTTGGCAAGGGTGCGGCGGTTTTCGAAAACCCGGCGCACCGCCGTTCCATGCGATTTCGAAATCGCATGGCCATATGCGCGTCACGCCGTTTGCGCGTCACAAGGGGCGGTGCAGGTTTACAGGCGGATTGCAGAAATTAGGCGTCCGTAATCAGCCTCGCCTGCATGAACTGAGCGGCGATAGGAAAAGAACTGTTCGGCCGTTGAATAGGTGCAGTGGCGGGTCCATTCAGCTTGGCCGACGCCCGCTTCGCGCAGCCGGTGCAGGCCAAATCCCGGCAGGTCGAACAGGTAGCGGTCGCCTTCGCCAGTGGCGAAGAACCAGTTGTATCCGGGGTCTTCGGCCATGAAGGCCTCCAGAAACTCAGGCCCCACTTCATAGGCGCGCTGGCTGATGCAGGGGCCGATCACCGCGCTGATCCCGGCGCGATCAGCCCCCAGTTCCTCCATCGCGTCCAGCGTCGCCTCCAACACGCCCGCGAGCGCGCCGCGCCAGCCCGCATGCACTGCGCCGATCACCCCGGCGTCCGGGTCTGCCAGCAATACCGGCATGCAATCGGCGCTCAGCACGCTCAGCGCGATGCCGGGCTGATCGGTCACCATGGCATCGGCCTTATGCCTGCTGGTATCGGTCCCGGGGTCAGTGATGCGTACAACATCAGCTGAGTGGACCTGATGCACGCCGGTCAGTGCCTGAAGCTCTACCTCCATTGCCATGGCCACCCGGGCGCGGTTGATCGCCACAATTTCGGTCTGATCGCCCGAGCCACCGCCGCAGTTCAGCCCTCGGTAAACGCCTGACGAGGCCCCGCCGCGCCGGGTAAAGAAACCGTGGCGCAGAGGGGCGAGTGTGTCCGAGGTCAGTATTTCAAGTGTCATGCAGCCAGCCTTACACCGGGTCAAATCCGGGGGGAAGCGGCGCGCCGGGGGCGACCAGCGCAAGCGCCTTGAACAGCGTTCCCATTTCTGCGGTATCGGTCAAGCGCTGATACGCGGCGCGATGGGCCTCCAGCGCCGGGCCGCGCAAATTCTGGGCAAGACGCGCGGCGCGGGCGTCAATTCCCAGCCGGTCGAGCAGGACACCTTGAGGCGTGAGCGCGCTGTGGGTCAGGCTTGGGGCGGCGCGGGTGAGGGCTTCGAAATCCACATGCGCGGTCAGATCGGCGTTTCCCGGATGCGCGAGCGGGTCATCGAATGCTTGCTTGCGCAGGGCTTGAAAGGTGTCTCCCAGACTGCGCCAGTCGCCGTAGTCGATGATCAGGGCCGCGCCGCCATGGTTGGCAATCTGGTTCTCAATCGCCGCCATGACGGTGGCCGCAGCGGGGCAGGTCTCGACGATGTCGCCGGGCAGGGTATCAGACAGCCGGTGCGCCAGTTCGGGACGGGGTGCGGGGTCGCTCAACCCCAGCGCCAGCGCCCCGTCGCGCACCCCGACCACCCGCTCTCGCCAACCCGCGCCATCACGCTGAAACTGGCGGATCGGCAGGGCATCGAAAAACTCGTTTGCGACCAGCCACAGGGGGATGTCGGGTAGGGCGTCGGTGCTGTCATGCCAGCAGACCGGCAGGCCCTGCAACCGTTCGCGCTGCATTGCGCGCAATGTCGGCGAGGCCTCGATCAGATGCACTTGGGCGGCGGCGTGCATTCCCGGCACCCCGCGCGTGGCACGCCAGATATCGGCCATCATCGTCCCGCGTCCCGGCCCCGGCTCGGCCAGCGCAAAGGGTGCGGGCGCCCCCTGATCCAACCAGCTTTGGGCCAGGCACAGGCCGATCAGCTCGCCGAACATCTGGCTGATCTCGGGCGCGGTGGTGAAGTCACCGCCCGCGCCCAATGGGTCGCGCGTGGCATAATAGCCGTGGCGCGGGTCCAGCAGGCAATCGGTCATGTACTCGGCCAGCGTCAGTGGACCGGTGGCGGCAATGCGTGCCTTCAGCCGGTCCTCAAGCGCCGTCATTGCCGTCCGCGCCGCAGCGCGAGGGCCACCAGCAACGCCCCGGCCAGAACCATTGGCAGGCTCAGAAGCTGCCCCATGGTGAGACCGAAATCACCCAGCGTCAGCACATGGCCTTGCGGATGACGCATCAGAAACTGCTCGTCCGGCATGCGCCAGAACTCGACGACGAACCGCGCCAGACCATAAACGGTGAAAAAGACGCCGGTGATCAGCCATGGAAACTGCAGCGCGTGGCGGCGGCGCACCAGCCAAAGCACAACAAGCCCCAGCAACAGCCCCTCCAGCGCAGCCTCATAGAGCTGCGTGGGATGGCGCGCACAGGGGTGTTCCCATTCAATCGGGCAGATGCTGCCATAGCCGGGAAACAGAACGCCCCACGGCATGGTGGTGGGGCGGCCCCACAGTTCGGCATTGATGAAATTTGCGATGCGACCCAGAAACAGGCCCACGGGGATCACCATGGCCATGGAATCAGAGACCGCCGACGGGGCCACGCCATTTCGCCGCGCAAACAGGTAACCCGCCACCGCCGCACCCAATAACCCGCCGTGGAAGGACATGCCGCCCTCCCATACGCGCAGGATCTCTGTGGGGTTCGCCAAGTAATAACCGGGCTGATAGAACAGCACAAACCCCAGCCGACCGCCGAGGATCACACCCAGAATGATCCATGTCAGCAACGATTCCACCGCCACCGGCTGCATCGGTGCGGTCTGGCCGGGCCAGAGCGCAGGACGGCGCACAGCGGCGACGATCAACCGCCAGCCGATCAGGAAACCGGCGATATAGGCCAGCGCATACCAGCGCAGCGCGAAGGTAAAATTTCCCAACTCGATCGAAAAGATGTCAGGCGAGAGGGGGGGGAAGGGGATCAGGGCCTGCATTTGGGTCTCCGCTGCCTTTGGGGGACGTCTTCCCGTGACAGGGCGGCGAAGTCAACCTTGCGATCAACCTTGTGATTCGCGCTCCGTAGCCACATATAGACGGGGTCCGGACCAAGGAGTGCCAGCATGCAGCCCAATAACCGCTTTTTCGATGATCTTTCCAAACTGGCGACCAACGCCATGGGTGTGGCCCAGGGCGCCCGGGCCGAGGCAGAGACAGCGATGAAAAGCCTGATGGATCGCTGGCTCGCCGACCGCGACTTTGTCACGCGTGAGGAATTCGACGCCGTACGCGCCATGGCCCAGAAAGCGCGCGAGGAGAACGAGGCACTGAAGGCACGCCTTGCCGCGCTGGAAGAGAAAGCGGGCGGCTGACAGACCTGTAGCGCGACGCGCTGAGCACGATAGACCTTGCCCCCTACTCATGCGGCGGGAGGGGTCATGTTTGCAGTTCTCGCAACCGGGTGCCGCAGTTGGGGATGGGCAGTGGTCTGGTCGTGGCGCGGCTGGCACGCATCCTGGTTTAGAGAAAAGTCGCTCAGTCAATGTAGCATCGTCAACCTTTTGTCCGCGCGATTGACCTGCCCAGCTACGTTCCTGCCCTCATTCCAACGTCAAAGCCCGGGGGGTACAGGGCGTCGTTGGACGTCATGGGGATAGGATAGTGCTGTGAGAGAGGATTGAATTCTGACCCTCTTTAATGACATTAATCACTTAAGTGTCTCACTGGCCCCTGAATTGGCACCTATTCTGGCCCCAAAATTTTCGTGATCCGACGCCATTATGTCGCACGGCATATTCAGCACGTTTGACTGCGAATGCTGCAATCACATGAGCGTGCTTTGGGGATCGACGCCGACTGAGGCAGAGTGCGGGATGGTCTATACGGGTCTGCGCGGGGATCTGGGCGTCCCGGGGCGTGACTGTTCCAACTGATTTGCTTCGCTGAAACCTGCCTCTTCATGTGATTGTTGCCATATCAGCCTATAGTCGACACAGCGACGCATGAGCTGCACGGAACTGGGCGTTTCGCGCGGTGTTGTTATCATGCATTTCGCACTCCGCGAGGGCGAAAGGACTACCGATGAGCAACTGGATAATCTTCGCCGCTGTTTTCGGCTTTATCTGGATATGTATGGTGCTGGCGCTCGCTACTGCAATCGCAAAAGGGTCGCGCATCAATACCGAGCGTGACCGCCCGCGAGGGTGGTGGCGATAACATGCGCCCAACTGCAGAAGTTGCGTGACCTCAATGCGCTGATCGACAAGGCCAAACAGCCACGAGAACCCGCCCCGCCTCGGCGGAACTTTTCGTGCGCAGACGCGCCCGTAGGCGGCAAGGTCGGTCGGCGTGCATCTTTGGGTCCGGTATAACTGCCAGACCGCCTGAGTGCCGCAGAAACAGGGCTCTTCCAGCCAGCGATTGCAATGCCCGACAGCGCGACCGTATGACAGGCCGAAGCTCCGCTCGGGCGTTTGCATCAGGGCGCACTCCGATTTAGCCCCGCAACGATCCGCTCGTGGTTCTGTCAGCCCTCAGCATCGTCCGGGTTCGGTTTCTCGGCAAACCAATACGCTCTGAACCATCTGCCCGTTTGCATGCCCGCCGCCGCGCCCAGAACAGCGCCAAAAATATCGGCCAGAAAGTCTGCCCATTCAGCCTGCCTTCCAAAATAGGGCTGAATCAGTTCGATCACGCCGCCGTAAGCAATGACGCCGAGCGCGACAGGGATTGCCAGTCTCGGTCGTGCGAAGGGAATCGGAAAGGCCAGAGCGGCAAAGGCCAGGACATGGTGGAGCTTGTCCGAGCCAGGAACTCCTTCGCTTGAGACCGGCGCCAAGGTCAAAAATGCGATCACGATGCCCAGCAGAATGGTCGCTGCAACGCCAATCATTTGCAGTCGATATCTGGTAATAAATGCCACCTCGTCAGCCTTGTAAAATTCACGGGCCGAATCGCATCGGTGTGCCGCATCGTGTCGTTGCTCAGTCATAGACGCGTCCGATCGGAAAGAAGTACGCGTCAGCGTCCTGATAGCATTCCGTCAACCAGACTGCCATGTCTGTGCAGTCAACTGCGGATCATCCCCGTCGCGGGACCGGGAATGCGTTGCATGTCCATCGGCCAGAAGCGTCAACGGCTGGCCTCGGCGAGAGCATTCCACACAGCACTCTCGAAAAACACAACCACTCGCGCAATCGGCACCAGACCCCGCGCATGACCGTCAAAACCGCGACTATAAGTAAGTCAGAAGTCGCGAGATGCGATGCAAACCTCTGACGGAGCTTGAAAAATGGCAACTAAACCACATGCAGATACACGACTGGCGAAATTCGTGACACAGCGCATTTCCGATCTGAACGGAGCAAAGACCCAGGCTGAAATCGCTATTGATGCCGGGTTTCTCAACGCGAACGTTCTGTCGATGATTAAAAGCGGATCGACGAAACTGGCCCTCGATCGGGTGCCGCAACTTGCGAAGGCACTCGACTGCGACCCGGCGCTTTTATTGCGGCTGACAATGGAGCAATCGCTCGGCGTGACAGCGGCGAAAGCCATCGCCGAGATTTTCGGCTCGCCGTTGACGAACAATGAGCGAGAGTGGGTCGCCGAGATCCGCGATGCCAGCGGCGACATCGACCCCCGCCTTACGGCGCGCAGCCGGACCAAGCTGCGGGAGATCTTCGGGCGATGACCAGAACCATCATCATGACGGACACGGGGCCGATAGGACTGGTTCGGCCGAATCCCATGAGAGTCGACGTCACCGAGAACGAGTTGGCCTGGATCGGCTTCCTGCGCGAGTTTACTGATCGGTCCGATCCAGCACCCCGCCTCACTGTCGTGCAGGCACTTCGGTTTGCTCTGCGAAAAGGCGCCTGACCACGGTGACGGCATACGGCATCGGTGGGACAAAGGTCAGTCTCAGCTGAGGTCACGCCTTGATCTTCCCGATCAGCGTGACACCCGGCAGGCCTGTGAAGTGCGCATCACAAGTCAGAATCGTCGCACCATGCGCCTGAGCGGTCGCGAAAATGACGGCGTCTGCGGTGGACAGCTTTTGGCTACGGCAAGCCTCAGCGGCCGCCAGCGCGATATCGGTGTCGAGGGGTGCTATATGGCAAACTTGGGTAAAGGCGATCACCTGGTCGGCCTTGTCCTCGCCCACTTCGTGGGTCAGCCATTTCGACAGCTCCAGCTGGACCAAGGTCGGCACCAGCCAGTCTTGCTGGTCGGGAAGGTCCGCAGCGACCGCGTCGCCAGTGGCGGAGCCGATCAGCCACTCGATCCACGCCGACGTGTCGACAAGGATCATCAGACGCGTTCCGAGCGGTCGCGATAGCCCGTGACCGTGGCACCCTTGGCAATGCCTTTCAACGCATCGCGCTTTGGAACCGGCACCAGCAGCACCCCCGTTCCTTTCGGGATGAAGGCAAAGGAAAGCCCCGCTTCCCAGTTCTGCGCAGTCCTGATCGCTTTCGGGATTGAGATCTGGAATTTTGATGAAAGAGTAGCGGTTTCGGTCACTGTCTTACTTTCGTGGCATCGATCGGCGAAATGTAGGTTACTCAGGTCTTCCTTCAAGACGCGTCTTTCTGGGCGAGGGCCATTCGGAGTTCATGGAAGAACTGATGATCAATTTCGAGGGACGGCGTCAAGAATAGGGCACAGGTCGCAGGACTGCGCCATCGGCCATCGGCAACATCTGGACACTTGGAAATCTGCAACAGGGTTGCATGCCCCATACGTCAGGGTTGCATGTCGTAAGAAACTGGGTTGCATACAGCGAGATGAATGCAGTCATGCACTCTTGAACGTCGAAAATACCCTCGCAGGGTTGACATCAGAATAAGTGATGCTGCTGAATTTCCGTGCAAATGTGGTCATGATGTAATATCTGGTTGACAAAACGCCTCCCGCAGAAAACTTTCCTGCGCTGTCAACCACACCTCGGCCTTGAGCGAAGCGGCTCCTGGCCAAAAAACCACAGAGAACGCTAAAAGACCGCAGAGAACATTGTGGTGGAGGGTGAGCCGTGCGGCGACCGTATTTTGCGGCTCGCTCAGCGCGCCCCTGGCACGCTCCGAACGCTGAGTGCTGTCATCATTCATAGGTCGCCACGGAGCCAGCCAGCGCGCACCCCAGCCAGCCAGTGCGATGATCCGCGAGCAACCGCACTGGCAGCTGACCCTGACATCGCCACCGAACCGGTCTGGCTATTGCGAAAGCCTCGCAGCAGCGATCCGTGCTGGCAGTCGAGCAAGTGCTACGCCTGTTCCGATTGATCCGAGCCCTCTGAGAGTGTCGTGTGAATGAAACGCGCCAGGGCGTCGTGTGTCGCCGTGATCAGGTTGGATCGACTGTCGCGGAACATCGAGGATGCCGAGCGCATTCTGGCGACGATCACGGAGGGGGCTTCGCCAGTCTGTCACCCGGAACGACTCTGGAAAACCCTGCCTTCGGATAATCCTGCCCTGGGGAGTGAAGCAACGGAAGCCGGGCTCCGGTCGCAGCGGGACAACAGTTCAGTGGCAGGTCACCGCCATTGACAGGCTTGCCGCACGGGCGGAGCTACTCCAAGGCTTCAGTTTCCAAAAAAGCGAACTTTCTCGGTGTTCGCCATCGTATTCCCGTAGCCCAGTTCGATCAGAGCGCCAATAAAAGTGCCTTCTTTCCTAACCGTTTGTGAGGAATCACGAGGCGGTTCAGAAATGACCAACCAATTGATCAAACCAAATGGTTTGACAAAAGCTGATTCTCACATCAGTGTTTTCACCAGGGCGAGGGAGGACACTGATGTTGGAGAATTTGCGGATCACCGAACTGGGTGCGATCGAGCGAAAGGCGCTCTGGCTGAGCGCATGGATGGTCCATAATGCCAACCACATCCGGCCGAAAAGCGACGGGCTGAAGATTGGCGGGCACACGGCCTCCTGCGCCTCGATCGTGTCGCTGATGACGGTGCTTTATTGCGACATCCTGCGCCCCGAGGACCGTGTCGCCGTCAAGCCGCATGCCTCTCCGGTCTTTCATGCGCTGCAATATCTTGCAGGAAACCAGACACGTGAGAAGCTTGAAGCGTTTCGCGGACTGGGCGGCGCGCAATCCTATCCGTCGCGCACCAAGGATACCGATGACGTTGACTTTTCCACCGGATCGGTCGGGCTGGGGGTAGCGATCACCGCCTTTGCCTCGATGGTGCAGCAATATATCCATTCCAAGGGCTGGCATGACGCGCCCAAGGGGCGGATGGTGGCGCTTGTCGGCGATGCCGAACTTGACGAGGGCAATGTCTACGAATGCCTTCAGGAAGGCTGGAAGCATGGCCTGCGCGACTGTTGGTGGGTCATCGACTATAACCGCCAGAGCCTTGACGGCATGGTGCGCGAGGGCCTTTCAGGGCGGATCGAGGCAATCTTCGGCGCCTTCGGCTGGGACGTGGTGCGGCTGAAATACGGCGCATTGCAGCGTGCCGCCTTTGACGAGCCGGGCGGTGACCGGCTGCGCGACTGGATCGATGCCTGCCCCAACCCGCTTTACTCCGCGCTCACCTTTCAAGGCGGAGCGGCGTGGCGCAAACGCCTTCTGGAAGAGATCGGCGATCAGGGACCGGTGAGCCAGCTTATCGAGCGCCGCAGCGATGGCGAGCTGGCTGAACTGATGGAAAACCTTGGCGGGCACTGTCTGGAAAGCCTGCGCGACGCCTTCAACGCCGCCGCCTCTAGCGACCGGCCCACGGCGTTCGTGGCCTATACGATCAAGGGGCGTGGCACCCCGCTGGCAGGGCACAAGGACAATCATGGCGGGCTGATGACAACGGCGCAGATGGCCGATTTCCGCGCCGCCATGAATATCCGCGAGGGCCATGAATGGGACCGGGCAGAGGGGCTTGACCTGTCGGAAGCCGATGTTACCGGATTATTCAAAAGCGCACCGTTCTTCGCTGGCGGAACGCGCCGTTTGAGCGCGGCGAAAGTGCCGGTTCCCGCGCTTGAGCCGCCCTCGGACGCTGAGATCTCGACTCAGGCCGCCTTTGGCAAGATACTGGACGGGCTTGCAAAATCCGATGGGCTGCTGGCTGATCGGATCGTGACGACATCGCCTGACGTGACCGTTTCGACCAATCTTGGCGGCTGGGTCAACCGTCGCGGGCTTTTCGCGACCGAAGACCAGGACGACACGTTCCGCACCGAAAAGGTGCCGTCGGTGCAGAAATGGCACTTCTCGCCGCAGGGGCAGCATATCGAGCTTGGCATCGCCGAGATGAACCTTTTTCTGCTGCTGGGCGCGGCCGGCCTGAGCCACGAACTTTTTGGCGAACGGCTTTTACCCATCGGCACGCTTTATGATCCGTTCATCGCGCGCGGTCTCGATGCGCTGAATTACGCCTGCTACCAGGACGCGCGGTTCATGGTGGTCGGCACCCCCTCCGGCGTGTCGCTGGCGCCCGAGGGCGGCGCGCATCAGTCGGTCGGAACGCCGCTTATCGGCATGAGCCAAGATGGGCTGGCCAGCTTTGAGCCGGCTTTCGCCGATGAACTGGCCTGTGTCATGGAATGGGCCTTTGACTACATGCAACGCGACGGCCAGCAGGCCGAAGGCGCGGACTGGCAGCGCGAGGCCGGGGGCGGATCGGTCTATCTGCGCTTGTCGACCCGCGCGCTTGAACAGCCGCGGCGGCCACTGGCGGCGATCCGCCAGGGCGTGATTGACGGCGCCTACTGGCTGCGCCCGCCGGGGCCGAACTGCGAGGTCGTGATCGCCTATCAGGGCGTCGTGGCCTCTGAGGCGATCGCTGCCGCAGCGAGTATTGCTGAAGGGCGGCGCGATGTAGGCGTTCTCGCCATCACTTCGGCAGACCGGCTCAACGCGGGGTGGCAAGCGGCGCAGACGGCGCGCATTCGCGGTCGCCCTGCCGAAAGCCATGTCGAGGCGCTTCTGGCTACCCTTCCGGCGCACTGCCTGATCGTGACCGTGATCGACGGCCACCCCGCCACGCTGTCATGGCTGGGCGGCGTGCACGGCCACCGGGTTGCGGCGCTGGGGGTCGAGCATTTCGGACAGACGGGCACCGTAAGCGACCTCTATCGCCATTTCGGGATCGACCGCGATTCAATCATCCGCGTCGTTGCAGGTCTTTCGCAAGGCCGTCCCCTCAAACTTTGCGGAGGTCTTTGATGACACACTTGCCCCACCGTTTCTGGGCCGATTACACGGCCCGCGACTTTGCCCGCCTTGAGCATGAAAACCTTGTGGCCGTGCTGCCGGTCGGCGCCATCGAACAGCACGGCCCGCATCTGCCGCTTTCGGTCGATCAGGCGATCCTTGACGGCATCATCGCCGCCACGCTCGATCATCTGCCCGCCGAATGCCCGGCGCTTTTTCTGCCGACGCTGCCGGTGGGCAAGAGCAACGAGCACAGCCGGTTTCGCGGCACGCTTACATTCTCCAGCCAGACCCTGATCGCCGTCTGGACCGAGATTGGCGATGCGGTCGCGGCGGCGGGAGTGCGCAAGTTTGTCATGCTGAATTCGCACGGGGGGCAGATGGCGGTGATGGACATTGTGGCGCGCGATCTGCGCGTCAAGCATGACATGCTGACAGTCGCTGCCAACTGGTTCGCGATGGGCCTGCCCGAGGGGCTTTTGTCCGAGGATGAGGCACGCCACGGCATCCATGCCGGTGACATGGAAACCTCGGTCATGCTGGCGTTGCAGCCGGAGCTTGTGCAGATGAAACATGCGCGCGATTTCCGGCCGCTGAATGCGCGGCTGGCACGCGACAACCGGCACCTTGGCCTTGGCCCGGCGGGCAAACTGGGCTGGCAGGCGCAGGACATGCACCCGGCCGGGGCCTGTGGCAATGCCGCCGCGGCCACCGCCGAGAAGGGGCGCGCTTTTGTCGATCATGCGGCGCGACAGGTTGCGGTGTTGCTGCAAGAGGTTGCCGCCACGCCGCTGTCGATCCTCGACAACCCTGCCAACCCGGAGGCGCAGCAATGACCCGGCCGCTGATCCGGATGGACCGTGTCCGCAAGGAATTCGGCAAGACCGTCCTTGCAGTCGAGGATATGACACTGACCATCAATGAGGGTGATTTCATTAGCCTTCTTGGCCCGTCGGGCTGTGGCAAGTCGACCGCGCTGCGGATGATCGCGGGGCTGTTACCGATCACGGCGGGAACAGTCACCATTACCCCTCCTGAGCAGAAGGGTGAGCAGGATCTGGGTTTTGTCTTTCAGGAACCCACGCTGATGCCCTGGGCGACGGTCTACAACAATGTCTGGTTGCCGCTGCGGCTGGCCGGAACAGACCGCGCGGAAGCCGATGAGAGGGTGCGCGCCGCTTTGGTCGAGGTGGGGCTTTCCAAGTTCGAGAAATCCTATCCGCGCGCGCTGTCGGGCGGCATGAAGATGCGCGTGTCGATCGCGCGCGCCATGGTGACGCGTCCGCGCATCCTGCTGATGGACGAACCCTTTGCCGCGCTCGATGAAATGACGCGGATGAAGCTGAACAACGATGTTATGCGGCTGGCGGCAGAGCATCGGCTGACGGTGGTCTTTGTCACGCATTCGGTTTTTGAATCCGTCTATCTGTCCAACCGTATTGTCGTCATGGCCGCGCGACCCGGCCGTGTGGCCGCCGATCTGGAGGTCGCCGCACCCTGGCCGCGCGATGACAGCTTCCGCACATCGACGGATTATGTCGAGGAATGCCGCCGTGTGTCGGCCACGTTGAAAGGAACGCTCCATGACGATGACATCGACCACTGACACCGCGCAGGAAGCGCCCGCCCCGGTCAATACCGAACATCTGGCGGCGCAGCGGCGCCAGCGGCTGTTGGCATGGATCATGCCGGTGATCGCCATGACACTGGCCATCGGCGCGTGGGAATTCTGGGTCTGGTTCAATGAAATTCCGCATTACCTGATCCCGGCACCGAGCCGTATCTTTACCACTCTGATGGTCGATGGCCCCTCTCTGATGCAATCGGCCTGGTTCACCATCCGGCTGACCTTTTTCTCGCTTCTTCTGGCCATTATCGGGGGCGTCTTTCTGGGCGCGCTCTTCGCCCTCTCACGCCCGATCGAGATGAGCCTTTTCCCCTTCGCGGTCATCTTGCAGGTGACCCCGGTTGTCGCCATCGCGCCTCTGATCCTGATCTATGTGCACAGCACCTTTACCGCGCTGCTGATCTGCGCCTGGATCGTGGCTTTCTTTCCGATCCTGTCGAACACGGTGATCGGCCTGCGCTCGGCTGATCACAACCTGCGCGACCTTTTCACGCTTTACCGAGCGACCCCCTGGCAACGGCTGCGCTATCTGCTGGCACCGTCGGCGCTGCCCTATTTCATGGCGGCGCTCAAGGTGGCGGGTGGTCTGGCGTTGATCGGGGCGGTGGTGGCGGAATTTGTCGCCGGGGCGACGGGGGCCAATACCGGGCTGGCCTCGCGCATCATCGAATCGAGCTTTCGCAACGAGATCCCGCGCATGTTCGCCGCACTGGTTCTGGTGTCGCTGCTGGGGGTGATCATCTTCCTGATGACCTCGCTTGCCTCGAAACTGGCGCTTGGGCACTGGCACGAAAGCGAGATCCGCCGTGAGCAGTGAACCAGCAGAGCAAGCGCTGGCGCGCGTCCGTATCGGCGGGCGTACGCAGCGGTTGGAATGGCGCGCGGGCGTCATCACCGTGATCGAGCCGGTCGCCGGGCCCGCCGACTGGCTGGCGCTGCCGCTGCCGGTGGACCCGCATGTGCATCTGGACAAGACGCATATCATCTCTCGCTGCGCACCGCAGGCAACAGGCCTTTTCGCCGCGATTGAGGCGCAGCATGCCGATATGGCGCGCTGGGACGGTGCCGATATCCGTCACCGCGCCGGGCTGGCGCTGGAGGAGGCGTGGCGCAACGGTTTCCGCGCCTTGCGCAGCCATGTTGACTGGACAACACCCGAGGCGCCGCTTGCCTGGTCGGTGCTGGGCGAGCTGGCAGTGGAATGGCGCGACCGGATCGTGATTCAGCGCGCCGCGCTGTGCCCGCTTGATCTGATCGGCGATCCTGACGCGGGGCCGGGGATTGCGAGCGCCGTGGCGCGCATGCCCGGCGCCGTTCTGGGGGCCTTCGTCTATCGCAATGAAGGTCTGGACGAGAAACTTGACCGCGTCTTTGCGCTGGCAGACCACCACGACTTGACGCTTGATTTCCATGTCGACGAGGGGCTGGAGCCCGAGGCGCAGGGTTTCGATACCATCGTGTCGCTGGCGGCCCGCTACCGGATGGCGGGGCGCGTGCTTTGCGGGCATGCCTGCGCGCTGGCTGTGCGCCCCCATGATGCGGTGGCGCGCGTGCTGGAGCAGGCCGCCAAAGCCGGTGTCGGCCTGACGGTGCTGCCCACCACCAACGCCTGGCTGCAGGATGCCCAGCCGGGCCGCACGCCGCGTTTGCGCGGTCTGGCGCCATTGCATGAGGCGCGCGCGGCCGGGATGGATGTGCTTCTGGGGGCCGATAATGTGGCCGACCCGTTCTTTCCCTATGGCAGCTATGACGCGCTCGACATCCACCGCCAGGCGGTGATCGCCGCGCATCTTGACCCGGCAGAATGGGTCGATGCCATCACGACGCTGCCCGCCCGCTGGCTGGGGCAGGAGCCGGGGCTGCCGGAAATCGGCGCGCGCGCCGATTTCATGCTGATCCGCGCCCCTGACTGGCCCGGCGTGCTGCAAAACCCTCGGGCCGAGCGCCGCGTCTTCCGCGCCGGTTCCGACATCTCAACATCGCTCTGAAGGAGGACCGACAATGACCGTCCCCGCCGAAACCCTCGCCGCGTTCCGCACTGACATCGCTGAGATCCGTTGCTATGACGACCCCAAGCAGGTGGCGCTACGCTCGCGCGATTACTTCTGGTATTCACCGATCCTCAATGAACAGCTTGACGGGCTGTCGGGGCAGCTTGTCGTGATGCCCGAGAACGAAACCGAGGTGATGCAGATCGCCGCGGCCATCGCCCGGCACAACATCCCGCTGACGATCCGCGGTGGCGGGACGGGGAATTACGGGCAATGCGTGCCGCTTGAAGGGGGCGTAATCCTCGATATCACCCGGCTCAACCAGGTCATCGAGATCACCGAGGGGCGGGTGATCTGCGAAGCGGGCGCGCGTATCTCGCGCGTCGAGGATGCGGTGGCCGAGACCGGGCAGATGCTCAATATGTTCCCCTCGACCAAGCGCATCGCCACCATCGGCGGCTTTATCGCAGGGGGGTCTGGCGGTATCGGCAGCCTGCGCCACGGCATGCTGCGCGACAGTGGTAATGTCAGCTACATCCGCGTTGTGACCGTTGAGGCCACGCCACGGGTGATCGAATTGCACGGCGATGACATCCAGAAAGTGCACCATGCCTATGGCACCAACGGCATCATTACCCGGCTCGATTACGCACTGAGCCCGGCCACCGAATGGCTGCACAGCATCGCGCTGTTCGACGGCTACGATACTGCGCTGAAATTCGCGCAGGAGGCGCAGGCGTCAGGGCTGGATTGCTTCCTTATGACCCCGGTCGAGCGGCGGTTCGCACCGTTCTACAAGCGCCTTGCGGATCACTTCCCCGCTGACCATGACGCGGTGTTTTCGATGGTCGCACCCTCAGCGGCCAGGGAATTTGGCGATCTCGTTGCCACCTGGGGTGGCACGATCAGCCTGCAAAAGACGCTGCACGAGATTGATGCCGAAAACCTGCCCCCGGCCTGGGAGTGCGGCTGGAACCACACCACGCTGCAAGCGCTCAAGCATGAACCGGGCGTCTGGACCTATCTTCAGGTCGCCTATCCGCGCCCCTTCGACCCTGATCTGGTGATGCGCCAGATGGAACGCTATGGCGATGAGGTCTTCATGCATCACGAGATGGCGCGGATGCATGGCGAGGTGCAGATCTTCGCCCTGCCGCTGGTGCGCTGGAGCAGCCGCGACCGCATCTACGAGATCATCCATGAGATGGAAACGCTTGATGGCTGCACAATCTATGACCCGCATGTTGTCACCATCGAGGATGGCGGCATGAAGGAAATCGACACCGCCCAGATCGACTTCAAGAAACTGGCCGATCCAAAAGGCCTGATGAATCCGGGCAAGACCCGTGGATGGACCGCCGACATGGCGGCAGAATGAAGACAAGCAGGAGAGGAAGGATCAGAATGATGAAGAAAATGTTGTTCAGCGCCGTCGCCGTCATTGGCTTTACCAGCGTCGCTTCGGCCCAGGATCAGGTGCGCCTGGGCACCAACTGGCTTGCCCAGGGCGGCCATGCGGGGTTCTATCAGGCCGTCGCCGATGGCACCTATGCCGAATACGGCCTTGATGTCGAAATCGTCATGGGGGGGCCGCAGGTCAACAACCGACCGATGCTTGCCGCCGGGCGGCTTGATTTTCTGATGGCGGGCAACCTGCTGTTGTCGTTCGATAATGTGCGAAATGATATCCCCACCACTGTCGTTGCCGCATTCTTTCAGCGTGATCCGCAAGCGCTGATGGCCCATGCCGGATCTTACGAGGATTTCGCGGATCTGGCCAATGCGCCGACAATCCTGATCAGCCGCGACGGCCAGTTCAGCTTCTGGCAGTGGCTGGTTGACGAACACGGCTTCCGCGATGAAAGCCTTCGCCCCTATGGGTTCAACATTGCGCAGTTCCTTGGTGACAGCGCCATCGTCCAGCAGGCCTATGCCACGGCCGAGCCGCTTTATGCCGCCGACGAGGGGGCGACAGTCGATACCTATGTGCTGGCCGACCATGGATGGAGCACCTATTCCAGCACCATCGAGACGCGCCGCGATCTGGTCGAGAACAACCCCGATCTGGTTCAGCGTTTCATCGATGCTTCCATCATCGGCTGGTACAACTTCCTCTATGGCGACCGGACGGCGGCCTATGAGATGATCATGCGCGACAATCCTGACCAGAGCATCGAAAAGCTGGATCGTGAGATCGAGCAACTGATGGCGCTTGATATCATCGACAGCGGTAATGCGCTGGAACACGGGATCGGCGCGATGAGCCTTGAGCGCGTGGCCGCGTTTCACGAGCTTGCGGTGAATGCTGGCATCATCGATGAAGGCGCGGTCGATCTTGATCTGGTTGCCACGGATGCGTTTGTAAACAACGGGGTCGGCATGGACCTTTACCAGCGCTGAACAACCGGGGGCCAATGCCATGCGATTGCTGATCGTCTTTTGCCATCCCAGCCTCGACAGCTATGGCGCGGCCCTGTTTGAACGCGTGAAGCAGACACTTGAGGTCGCGGGGCACGAACTGCGCATCCGCGACCTCTATCGTGAAGGGTTCGATCCGGTCCTCTCATTGGAGGAATGGCAGGATTATCTGGCGCAACCTGACGCGAACTATGGCCGCCAGCGCGATCACATTGCCGATCTGCAATGGGCCGAAGGCTTGGTGGTGATCTATCCCACATGGTATTACGGCCCGCCCGCGATGCTGAAAGGCTGGCTGGAAAAGGTCTGGCTGCCCGGCATTTCCTTTGAAATTCCCCGCTTCAAGGGCGACAGGCCGCGCCCCAAGCTGCGCCATATCCGGGTGTTCGTGGGCATCACCACCTCGGGCTCACCCTGGTGGTGGCTGCGGCTGATCCGCGATCCGGGGCGCAGTCTGTGGCTACGCGGTTTGCGCCCGCTTTTTGCACGCAACTGCCGGGTGATCTGGCGGCAGTTGCACAGTATGAACAATTCTTCCGACCACGCGCGCGCCCGCTTTCTTGATCGGGTGGAAGCGAGCCTGAAAAAGATCTGAGGTATAGAATGACAGCAGACATAGCCCGGCCCCTGGCCCGATACTCGGCCTTTCAGCGCCGCGGAGATTTCATCTTCCTCTCGGGGGTGATCGCGGTCGAACCGGCGGCGGGGTTGATTATACGTAGCTTCGACGACCTGCCCGAAGGCGTCGGGCCAACCATCGGACAGACCGGCGAGTTTTCGGTCGACATGAAGGACGGGCCGATCCTGGCGCAAAGCTGGTTCGTTCTGGACCGTATCCGAGCCACAATGGAGGAAGCCGGGGGCTGCATGGCCGATGTCTTCAAGCTGGTGCAATACTTTCGCGATCTCAGTCAGTTCCCGCGCTACAACACGGTGCGACGCCAGTTCTTTCCTGATACGCCGCCGGTTTCGACGGTGGTCGAGGTGTCGGCAATGATGCCTTCGCCCGATATCCTGATCGAAGTGGAAGCGACCGCCTGGTTGCCGGTGCGGACATGAGCACGCGCCCCGATCTGGCCCTGCGCCGCGAAGAGTTGATGGAAAAGATCCGTCAGGCGGCGATTGAGGAATTTGCCGAGAACGGTTTGCGCGGTGCCTCCACGCAAGCCATCGCCCGCCGTGCGGGCATCAGCAAGACCAAGCTGCATTATTACATCGCCAGCAAGGAAGAGCTGTATCAGGAGGCACTGACACATATCATCGGCATCTGGGCCGAGCTGTTCAACGATGACCTCGATGACGAAGACCCTCAGAGCTTTCTGCGCCGCTATATTGCCCGCAAGATCCGGCACTCTCTGGACCATCCCGAGGTGGCACGCATGTTCACCAACGAGGTGATGCGCGGAGCCCCGATGATGCGGCAGTATTGGGACACCTCGCGGCATTCCACGCAAAAGGCGTCAGAGCGCATTCGCAAATGGGTGGCGGCCGGCCTCATCCGCCCGGTTGACCCGTTCCTGCTTCAGTTCAACATCTGGGCGCTGACGCAGCACTACGCGCTTCATCTGCCCGAAGTGCGCTTCATGCTCGGCGTTGAAGAGGGCCAGCCGCTCGATGCTGAACATATCATCGACGAGGTAACGACGCTTGTTCTGCACGGGCTTCGGCCCTGAGTGGCGGCAGAGGAACGAAGGGAGAGGGAATTGTCTGGAATAGTGATCATCGGCGCTGGACAGGCCGGCGCGTCGCTTGTCGCCAAGCTGCGCACATCGGGCTACGACGGGGTAATCACCCTTGTCGGTGACGAGCCCGTGCCACCCTACCAGCGCCCGCCGCTGTCAAAAAAGTATCTGCTCGGCCAGATGCCACAAGAGCGGTTATTCCTGCGTCCCGCCGCCTATTATGACGATCAGGCGATTACGTTGAAGCTTGGCATCCCTGTCAGAGAAATCGACCCTGTATCGCGCCAGGTCCGCCTGGGCGACGAGGTGCTTGCCTATGACCAGCTTGCGCTGACCACCGGCTCTGTCGCGCGACGGTTGCCCGCGCAGATCGGCGGTGAGCTGCGTGGTGTCCATTGCGTGCGCAGTATCCGAGACATTGATGCCATGGTGCCCGAATTCGACCATTCGCGCCGCGTTCTGATCGTCGGTGGTGGCTACATCGGGCTTGAAGCGGCAGCGGTGGCAGCAGAGCGTGGCCTTGCGGTTACGCTGGTGGAAATGGCGCCCCGCATTCTGCAACGCGTCGCCTGTGCCGAAACCTCGAATTACTTCCGCGCGCTGCATGCTGCCCATGGGGTCGACATCCGCGAGGGGGTGGGGCTTGTACGGCTGCACGGCGATGATCGCGTGACAGGCGCCGAACTGACGGACGGCACCCGGCTGGACACCGATTTCGTGATCATCGGTGTCGGTATCGACCCGAACACCCGCCTTGCACAAGCTGCCGGTATCGCCCTTGATAACGGCATCGCAACCGATGCCTTCGGCGCCACCAGCATCGCCGGGATCTGGGCAGCAGGCGATTGCGCGTCATTCCCATATCGGGGCGACCGGTTGCGGCTGGAAAGCGTTCAGAACGCGATCGATCAGGCCGAGTGCGTGGCGGAAAACATGCTTGGTGCGGGAAAACCCTATCTGCCGCAGCCCTGGTTCTGGTCTGACCAATACGACGTGAAGCTTCAGATCGCGGGGCTCAGCACGGGGTATCGCGAGGTCGTCGTGCGGGGGGCGGATCAAGGGCCGCGCTCGAACTGGTATTTTGGTGAGGAAGGGTTGCTGGCCGTCGACGCCATCAACGACCCACGCAGCTTCATGATTGCCAAACGCGCTCTCCAAGAAGGCACCCCGGTCAGCCCAGCCGTGGTCGCAGATCACACTGCAGACCTTAAATCGGCACTTTTTAGCAAGGAGCAAACTTGACAGACGGGCTACCTCCCTCCGATGGCGGAGCCAAGACTTGCATGGTCTTGACGGCCGTTTGCGTCCCTGGTGTCTGAGCCTGCTTCCCGGCCATCGGGCGGTCTTTGCGATCATTCTCACGCTCCGGATGGCGACCTCGCTGATCATGCGCTGATGGGAATCCCGACTGATGGGTGCCACAGCCGAAGGTCTGATCCGAGCGTTCCGAGTGATCCGAGTCCTTCGAGGGAGACGAGCGCAGGATCATCGTCTCGTCTGCCGGTGGTGTCATCACCGATCCGCACTGGCTTGCGCTTTGGAGCAACGCGGTTTTCTGATCTCGAACACGACCAACCGTTTCGATGCGATGCTCGGATTGCCGCCATGCTCGCTCTGGCGTGCGCTGGCGGCGACCGTCATCTGGCCGCCGTAATTGGTCATGAAGCCGCTAGGAGTCAGCCAGCGCGCAAACCTGCGAGTCTGGCGCTGTGCTGGAGCGCGGGCGGACCTTCGCAGCCACGCCAGGCACCATCGTCGTCGGTTTGTTCACCCGATCGGCCACCAGAGGTCATTCACTCAAAATCGCCGGTTTTGACAGCGTGATTGTCTGAATCCTTGGAGGGATCGCGCACCTGGATGCGGATCAGGACCGCCCCGGTTTCAGCGCATGATAGTGCGTGGCGTTCAGCATCAGGGCCTCGCCGGTTCCGGCGTCCAGGATGGCGTTGCGCACTTCCGGTTTGAGCAGCTCCTGGTCGCTGTCGATGTTGTTGCCCTTCTTTCGGGGAAACAGAAATCGAGGAGCACCTCTTCTTGCAGTGTCATCCGCATAAACCTGCCGGGCATCGCGGTTGCGTGGCACGTCGTTGCTGTCACTCAAAAGCACATCCGGTTCGCACCAGTGATGGCGTTGCAGCGCGGCGACCATCTGCTCGCGAAGGATCAGGCGCTCATCCGGTGATGTGCTTGCATCCTTGTCGGGATAGAAATCCACCGCCATTTCGATCAGGAATGGCACAACGGGACCCACAATCTCCCACTCCCCGTTCATGGCCTGCAGCGCGGCACGCAGCGATGTCGCGGTCGGCTCCTGGATCATGATCGCGAAATGATGGCCCGTGGGCAGTGACTGGTCTAGCGGCGGCAGCTTCGCGCGCCAGTCTTTCGCTTTTCGATCAGGAATCGTCCGGTCTTCAGCGAAAGCGATGATGCCGCAGTCCCGCTTCAGCAATTCGCTGATTGCTCTCCCGGTCGCGGGCTTGATTGTGCTGATCAGGAGCGCCATCCGGTCAATCAGCGCGGTCATGCGGAAATGCTTCGCGATGTCGAGATCTGGCGTGAGAACCAGATGGTTATGACGATTGGCCGGTGGCGATATTCCGGATGTGCGCGGCTGGTAGGGTTCCGGTGTATAATTCAACTCCGGCAACGGCAGCGCGCCAGCGAGCCGCTGACGATATTCACTTTCCCTCCCCGATGCGGCATAGCGCAGGTTGATGGCGAAACGCTTGAAATCAGCACTTTCCAGCGGGGTTCTCGCGGGTGCCGCCGGTGCTTTTATCGGTGCCGCGCTGGCTGCGGATGGGGCGGCTTTCGATGACGCTGACGCTTTCAGGGCAGATTTCGCGCCGAGCAGGCCGTGAACCTTTCGGATCATCGGTGATTTCCTGGCCGTCTTTCCTTCGATCGCGAATTGCCCGGTTCGGAGATGATCAAGATAGGCTGGCAGCAGACGATTCAGCGAAGCAATGCGACGATCGAAATCCGATGTCGGCACGGCCTCGTGAAAGATATCAGCCCAACGATCCGCCAGGATGGTCTTCGTCAGGTTCAGGTTTCGCGCAGGCCCGGTCCGGCCACCGGCCACCGGCGTTTCCGTCTGACGCTGATTCAGTTCGGCCAGCGCCGTCGCCAACGTCTTGAGCACATCACGCGGGTTAATCTGACGCCCGCCACGCTGCACCACACCCGGTGCGCCTTCCGTGATCAGCCACTGCCCGAAGGCGAGGAGTTCGGCATCTGGATGCAGCCGTCCATCCGTGTCGACAGCGTCCGTCAGTTTCTCGGGTGCGTATATGGGCTTGTAGGAGCCCTCACGCGGTTTGACGCTGGTGTTCAGACGCCGCAGAAACGCCACGTCGTCTGGTGCGCGACCAAGATCGCCCACTTCGAACAACGCCGACGCCCGGGCGAGTTGTGCGCCCCAATTGTGGTCGATAGCCTGTAAGCCCTTCCGGTGACCCTTTGGAGATCGCACCAGGTGGTTTCTACCGGAATGGGCCCGCCCAGGTTCGGTTGTTGGCGCAGCCGATGCCGTAGTCATGTTTGTGTCGGATGCACCGCCATCTTCGGGTTGCTCGCTCATCACCTGTTGCACCCTCTGGCGCGCTGACACGCCGGTGCAGCAGGTATCACGCCTGTCATGTGGTATGCGCCGCCGAGGGGAGGCGATGCGCCTGAGCGCCCGCAGCACAACCGGGGGTGGGGCTGGTTGCCGTGGAGCGTGGTGAAGGTCATCGCGGTGCGGCTCCTGACTTTTCCCCTGCGTGATGACGGCGAAAATCCGGAATGACAAGGGATCGCCCGCGTGCCGGTCCATGCTTGCATCATCGCCATGCACCAGCTTCCATCCCTGCAGACCGCGGAATAGGAATGGCTCGATGCAAATCGCCGGATCCCTTCGAAGTCCTAGCTTTTTCTGTGCTGCGCCATGGGGATCGATCGGGTGCCCGCGCTGGGTCGGGCGTCTATCCTCCGGAACGGGCCAAGTGGAGGGTGAACTCGCCAGGAAACCGCGGGCACACGCAAGGGCATGGGAAAGGAAGCTCGTTGTGCTTGTACGGGCAAACGTGGCCCTTCTAGAGCCTCCTGCGGGCAACCGCGCACATTAAACTGGGTCTGATACTCAGAGGTCCAGTTGGTCGTCGGACCGGGGCATGCGAATATCGTTGTTCGCCAGGTTTTGGTAGGCGCGGCGTAGGACGCGAAGACACACCTCACGCTCTGATTCTGAAATCCCGTTCATCGCGGCGAGATTCGCTTCAATCGCCGCATTCAGCGCTGGCTCTTCCAATGCCCTGCCCCTATCGGTGAGCGAGACGATGTATTTCCGTCGGTCCTCGGGATGAATCTTGCGCGACACCAAACCCATGGCAATCAGCGAACGGATCGCGTTCACCATTGCAGGGCCGGCGATGCCTGAACGCTGCGCTACTTCTATCTGGGTTATGCCGTCCGCTACCCATAGGGTGCGCAAGGCATACCACTGACCGAGTGTCAGTCCGAGCGACGCAATCCTTTCGCCAAGATCGCGCTGAATCCGGCGATTGACATGGCGAACCACGTTACCGAAGCTGCTGCCCAGCGGCAGTATTTCGCTGTCGTTGCCTTTGGTTTCGTGAATATCAAAATCCATTGAACCTCATCAATCCTCAACGCGTTCCCGCCTTGGTTTTGTTCCATAGCTGCCCATCCTGATCGGCGCAACGTATGGCACATGGTCCAGGACAGTGTCGGTGGCATTCACGCTGCCTATACTAACAATCTTGCGAATCTCTGGGGAAAACGATACGATAAAATCGTTCGTGAATAAACGAACGAGAATCGGAATGTTCGATCTTGCGCCAGTCCGGCGTGTTTGGATTTACTTCGGCAAGTGGGAAAATGCCCTGCGAACCGGACAGAACAGGGGGAACGACACCATGCTCATAAGACATCTGTTCATCACCACCGCAGCGGCCGCGCTGGTGGCTGGCGGATCAGCTTTGGCGGAAGATACCGTCAAGGTCGGGTTCGTCATGTCCTACAGCGGCTGGTTTGAACCCATCGACGCCAGCACGATACGCGGCGCGATGCTCGCGATCGACGACATCAATGACGCAGGCGGTGTTCTGGGACGGCAAATCGAAGTTGTGAGCTTCGACAACCGTTCCGAACCTGCTCTTGGTGCCGATGGCGCAATCGACGTGATCGACCAGGGTGCAGTAGCAGTGCTGTTCCCGAGTGACTTCGATTTCGGTGCACCGGGCGCTTTCATCGCGCAGGAAGCCGGCGTGATTTCGCTTTCCGGCGCTTCGGATCCGAACTTCGGCGTGCAGGGCATCGGGCCTTTCGCCTACTCGATCTCGAATGCCGCACAATCGCAGGGCGCGATCCTTGCGGAATGGGCTTACAACGAGATGGGCTGGCGCTCTGCCTATACGCTTCTCGACACCACGATCGCCTTCACCAACTCGCTTTGCGAAGCGTTCGACAGGCGCTGGAGCGAACTGGCGGGCGACGATGCGCTGCTTGGATCCGACACGTTCCGCAATGACGATCCGACCATTGCCGCACAGGTCACCCGGATCAACGGGCTTCCCGAAGCGCCTGACGCGATTATGCTCTGCTCCTACGCGCCGGGTGGTCCCAGTGCGATCCGCCAGTTGCGGGCTGCAGGGCTTGACCAGCCGGTCATGACTGGCGAGTCGCTGGATGGCGACTACTGGGTCGGCGCGGTGCCGGGGCTGAGCGACTTCTATGTGGTCAACTATGGCTCTTATGTCGGTGATGACCCCAACCCGGACGTCAACGCCTTCTTTGCGCGTTATGCCGAAGTCTACGACCGTGAGCCCGACGTTTCCTATGGCATCCGCGGCTATTCGCTGTTCCAGGCATGGGCCCGGGCTGCGGAGCGTGCAGGTTCGTTCGACGGCGCGGCGGTTGCTGCGGAACTTGACAGGTTCGATAACGAGCCGCTCGCGATCGGGCCGACCACCTTCACGCCCGACCTGCACATCGCGACAACGCGCCCGATGACCATCATGCAGGCGCAGGATGGGGAATTCAGCGCTCTCGGCACCTACGCGCCGGAAACCGTGCATCTGGACTGATCTGGATCAAGAAAGGAGACGCAGCGGCATGGAACTTGAAGCTTCAGGGGTTACGGTGCGCTTCGGCGGCATCCGCGCTGTTGAAGACGTGTCGCTGCGCCTTGCTGAAGGCGAGATAGTTGGGCTGATCGGACCGAATGGGGCCGGCAAAACGACGCTCGTCAACGTGCTGAGCGGCTTCCAGAGGCCGCGCACCGGGCAAATACGGGTCGGCGGCGAGAATGCGAGGGGATGGAGCGCGCATGCCTTCGCCCGTCGCGGCGTCGTTCGGACGTTTCAGGCGGTGCGTCTGTTCAGCGGCCTGACGGTTGCCGAGAATGTCGAGACAGCGCTTCTCTCCACGGGGGTCGGTCGGGCGGCGGCGCGGACCCGCGCGCGCGACATTCTCGGATACCTTCACCTCGCAGAGCGCGCCGATATGGGTGCAAGTGCGCTGAGCTATGGCGATGAACGTCGCGTCGGCATCGCGCGGGCTCTGGCGATGGAGCCCAAATTCCTGCTGCTCGACGAACCTGCGGCGGGGCTGAATATCGGCGAGGCCGAGGAACTCGGCAAGACCATCGCGGGAATACGTGATGATTTCGGCTGCGGTACGCTGGTGATCGAGCACAACATGGCCCTGGTCACGAACCTGTGCGAACGGCTCCATGTGCTCGCGACCGGGCGGACACTCGCCGAAGGCACACCCGCCGAGGTGATGTCCAATCCAGCCTTCAAGGATGCCTATCTCGGAGCCGCCGCATGACGGCACTTCTAGAAATCCGCAACCTGACGGTTCAGTATGGCCGGATCAACGCGCTCACCGACGTCGATATCGACGTGTCCGAGGGCGAGATCGTTTCAATCATCGGTCCGAACGGCGCAGGCAAGACCTCGCTCCTGAGCACGATTGCGGGTGTCGTGCCTGCGGCCGGCGGCACGATTACGTTCAGGGGCGAAGACATCCTGAGACTGCCGCTGGAGGAAAGCGTGCGCAAGGGCATCGCGCTGGTGCCGGAGGGCCGGCATGTGCTCCCAGGGTTGACGGTGCTGGAGAACCTGCGCCTCGGCGCCACCATTCGCTCTGACACTCCCGAAGTCAGGCGGGATATCGAGCGGTTCCTGGACGCCTTCCCGATCCTGCGCGAACGGCGCAACGAGCCGGCGGGGCGGCTTTCCGGGGGCGAACAGCAGATGCTGGTAATCGCCAGGGCGCTGATGTCCCGACCCAGGCTTCTGATGCTTGATGAGCCTTCATTGGGCCTCGGGCCGCAGATCGTCGACAAGGTTTATGACATGATCAGCGACACCCGCGACCAGGGGGTCACGATCCTTGTGGTCGAGCAGAATGCCCGCAGGGCGCTGGCTGTTGCCGATCGGACCCATGTGCTCAATGGCGGCATCATCAGGCTCTCGGGTACGGCCGAGACCCTTTCGGGGGATCCGGATTTCGAGGCGGCCTATTTCGGTCTGCGGAGCGTCGCAGATGGGTAGTGCATTCATTCCAATCATGATTGACGCATTCAGCGTCGGCGGGCTTTATGCGCTAACCGCGCTCGGCATCGGGCTGATCTTTTCGGTGATGCGGCTGGCGAACTTCGCCCATGCGGAATTCGTCACGGTGCCGGCCTATGCGCTGTTCGTGCTGTCCGATCACCCGGTGGTCGTGTCAATCTCGGCCGCAGTTCTGGTTGCGGTGGTGCTGGCGCTGGTGACGGAGCGCGCCGCGTTTCGGCCCCTGCGCGGGATAGATCCGGCGACCATGCTGATCGCCTCGTTCGCCGTCAGCATGTTCATCCAGCGGCTGCTTGTGTTCGCCTTCGACAGCCGGATCAAGCCGGTCAATCCGCTGGCTGTGCTCGACGGATCGGTTGCCCTGTTCGGCGCGCAGGTGAATCTTCTGAAACTTACCACCGTGATCACCTGCCTCGTCCTGCTGATCGCGCTGACGGTGTTTCTGAAATATACCCGCTTTGGGCTGGAAATGCGCGCTGCGGCTGAGGATTTCACCATGTCCCGGTTGCTAGGCGTGCGGGCCAACCGGGTGATCGCCACGGCCTTTGTGCTGTCTGCGCTGCTCGCCGCTGTCGTAGCGGTTCTATTCTCGGCTCAAACCGGGTTTGTTCATCCCCGCTTCGGGCTGCAGATCGTGATCATTGCCTTCGTGGCCACTGTGATCGGCGGGCTTGGGAACCTGCTGGGCGCGGCGGTGGGCGGTTTCCTCGTCGGTGTCGTCTCGACGCTGTTGCAAGCCCTGCTTCCACCTGATCTGCGACCCTTCCGCGAGGCGTTCGTGTTCTTGCTGGTCATTCTGGTGTTGCTGTTCAGGCCGCAAGGCCTGTTCCCGGCGCGAGGACTGAAGGAGCGGATATGATCAGGCATGAAGCTGACACATCGGCCCGGTCCGACCGCTGGCTAACCCCCGACGGGCTGGCGCGGCTCGTGCCGCTGTTCATTCTTGTTGTGGTCGTGGCGGCAGTCATGCTGGCGGCCAGCCAACTCGGCATCGTGCAGCAGCGGCGCGTGACATTCGGGTTCATCAGCCTGATCACGGTTGTCGGGCTCTATGTATTCATGGGCAACTCGGGTGTGCTCAACTTCTCTTTCGTCGGCTTCATGGCAATCGGGGCATATGTCTCGGCATTGTTGACGATGCGACCGCAGGTGAAGGCCACCTTCCTGCGCGACTTGCCTGACTGGCTGGCCGCCGCCCAATTCGACCCGGTGGTCGGCGCACTGGCCGGGGGCTTCGCTGCAGCGCTGGTAGCGCTCGTAGTGGGCCTGCCGATCATGCGGCTTTCGGGCATCGGCGCCGGGATTGCCACGCTTTCGGTGCTAATCATCTTCTACATCGTGCTCGGAAACTGGACCGGGGTAACCGGTGGGCAGCGTTCGCTCATGGGTCTGCCGACCTATGTGACGATCTGGAACGCCGGCCTCGCGGCCATCGGGGCTATCGTCCTCGCCTTTGTCTATCAGGAATCCCGCTCCTGCCTAGCGCTGCGCGCCTCGCGCGAGGACGAAGTCGCCGCGCGTGCTGCCGGGGTCCGGGTGGTGCGCGAGCGGCTCACCGCTTTTGTGCTGGGGGCCTTCATCTGCGGCATGGCCGGGGTCTTCTATGGCCATTTCCTCGGCACGCTGCGGGTGGAGAACTTCTATCTCGACCCGACCTTCCTTTACATCACCATGCTCGTCGTGGGTGGCATGCGCAGCCTCACCGGTGCCGTTCTCGGCGTGATCGTGATCTCGACGCTGACCGAACTGCTCCGCCTGCTTGAGATCGGGGTTCGTCTGCCAGGCATCGACGCCGCGCTCAAGGCCCCCGCCGGTCTGGGCGATGTGGTGCTCGCGGCGATGATGCTGGGGATCATTCTGTTTCGTCCGCAGGGCATCACCGGCGGGCGCGAGATCACGCTGCGCGGTCTGCGCTAAGAACCGAACCACAACTGACAGGAGAGCCGAATGACCGAAACCGTTCCCGCCCCGACAGTCGATGCGGCAACCCGCCGTGAAGTCGCTCCGGGCGTCATCGTCATCCCCGATCACCGCGTGCCGCTTGTGCCTAACATCGGGATCGTGCTGGGTGAACACACGGCACTTGTCATCGACACCGGCATGGGGCCGAAGAACGGCGCGGCCGTCCTGCGCGCGGCACAGGAGGTGGCGGGCGATCGGCAACTGATTTTGACGCTGACCCATTTCCACCCCGAACACGGGTATGGGGCGGCCCAGTTCAAGGGCAAGGCGCAGATCGTCTACAACCGTGCGCAGGGTGAAGATCTTGCTGCCAAGGGGCCAGGTTATCTGGAGATGTTCTGCGGCATGGCTCCCGAGATCGCCACAGCGCTCGAAGGCACTGAACTTGTGGAGGCCGACACGCTTTATGACGGGGCGCAATATAAGATTGACCTCGGGGGGCGGACGGTTTTTCTACGCAACTGGGGTATGGCCCATACCCGCGGCGACCAGATCGTCTGGGTGCCCGATGCGGGTGTGCTGTTCACCGGCGACCTTGCCGAAGAAAAGACCTTTCCGATCTTCCCGTGGTTCCCGCCCGACGACACCGATATTGACGCAGCGAACTGGATCAAGGCATTGCAGGATTGCGCCGCACTGGGTCCGAAAGTCGTGGTGCCGGGTCATGGCGAGATTGGTGGGATAGAGATCGTCGATGAGGTGCGTCATTACATCGAGGCTGTCGGTGCACAGGTGAGTGCAGCGAGGACCAGCGGCAAGGATGACGAGGCAATCGTGGCCGAACTGGACCCCAAGATCCGCGCGGATCATCCTGAATGGCATTTCCCCGAATGGATCGGCTTTGCCATTCGCTATCACATCGACACGCTGAAATGAAAACCGCGGTCCTCGCTCTTCATTACCAGAACGAGGTGCTTCACCCCGAGGGGCGGATTGCACTGGGCGTCGCGCGGGAGGGCGACGCATCCGCAATGGTAGTCGCTGCCGCATCGGCGCTTCTGTCTGGCGCGCGGGCCGCTGATGTGCCGGTGATTTCGGTGCGGATTTCCTTTCGTCCGGACCATGCCGAGGTCATCCGCAACGCCCCGATCTTCCGCAACGTCGTTGCCAGCGGCGCGATGGTCGAGGGAACCTGGGGGGCAGAATTCGTCGAGGGTCTCGAGCCAGCGGCCGGCGAGTTCGTTGTCCATCATACCAGGATCAGCGGCTTCACCGGCTCGCCACTGGCCGAAATTCTGCGCGCATTGGAGATCGGCCATCTGGTGATCGCAGGGGTCGCCACCAATTCTGTGGTCGCAACCACCGCTGCCCACGCCGTCGATCTGGGATGGGAGGTGACGATTGCAGCCGATGCCTGCTCATGCCGCGATGCGCGCATGCAAGAGGCAACACTGGAGAGCCTTGCCCTGATAGCCGAAGTCAATTCCGTTTCCGAGATTGTCGCGAAGTTTGGTCGCGGCCTTCGACCCGCCAACCACCGATGCAGTAAAGCGAAATCGACAACTTTGTGAGTGCGGGCAGGCACGGCAGCACGCATCGCCAAAGCGACACACGGCATTCCAAACTGGAAGCGCAGCATCAATTCTATATACTACATATGAAGCTATCTGAGTCATAGCTTTCCCAGGACCAGTTGAATTGGGTGAGGTCTGCGGTGCCGTCGAGTGCATATATTCCCTATCGACAATGGTGGAGCACATCGTTTGCACGCTGGCAGGGTAGTCTGCAACACAGCACGCGATCAGACTTGGAGCTCATGTAGCGCGCCAGCATCTGCATAGAGTAGGGCTGGATGCCGGTATCTTTGGCTTCGGGATTTTGGGCACAACAGTGCCGCAGAAGGGTGAATCCCACGGCCTTCCGTGGTTGATGGGCAAGACCGGTGCGGAGTTGGTCGCTGGCCTGTGAATCGGCATGCGAAAGTGACCCACTTCGGTGGGTTATGATCATCTAAAACTGAACCACCTGCATTGTTAACGTCCGTGCGCTTTGGCACGGAGGAAGAGCAGATGTTACTGATGGAAACGGCAATGAAGATCCGTGGGTGGATCTTGGGCGATGGCCGCAGCATCCGTGCTGTGGCACGCGTGGCAGGCATCTCGCGCACGACGATCAAGAAGTATCTGAAGGACTCAGAGCAACCGCAGTATCGGGAGCGGCAACCGCGCGTCAGCCACAAGCTGAACGCGCAATTTGAGGCACCGGATCGCCGTTTGTGGCTTTACACAGCGATCACGCGTGCCAGGCAATCGGTGATGATCGTGCATCGGCAGCCCTCTATGACCCCCTTCTGACGAGCGAGGGATCTCGGAACAAGAATCGAGGCCGCAGCGGATGCGGCCTCGTTGGGGCGTACTGCCGATTCGGCAAGCCAAGTCGCCTGAATGACTCGTCATCCATTTCTTGCGCGCGGTATTCGAATCGATAGAAATCGCCGAACCTCGTGATCAGTTCTCTTCACAAACTGGCATCCTTAACCTGGCAATGCCACCGTCTGATTTTCACGCTGTCTTTGCGTTGGAGGCGACGACACAAAACAGCCCTGCCGGCCAAAAGATCGTTTACTTCTGACGGCACCGCATGGCCCCGGAACCAGCGCTGCCTCTGCGTCAGCTCTCAAAAGCTTCGAATTCATCCTGCAGGGCCTTGAGTTGCTCTACCCTGTGTCGCACACTTTCACCAAGGCGCGCGATCACATCGTCCAGAAACAACCCCGAGAGGCTGACAAAGGGTGTCTGTGTATCCCAGAACAAAGCCGATTCGGTGCGCACCGGCAGAACGATATCTGTGTAATCCCGCGCCCAGTGGCAATGCGTGTCGCAGATAATCACCAGCGGCAGGCCGCGCTGCGCTGCCGCCCGCGCCAGAGACAGGCTCAGCCGTGTATAGCGCCGCATCTCGAACAGCACGACACATGCCTCGTCTATGTCAGGGCCAAGGATATCGGCAAAGGTACCGTCGCTGCCATCGGCAAACCGCACATCGGGGCGCAGGTAGGATAAGCGGCTGGCAAAATCCGAGGCGATTCCGTGGATGGTCTGAAAGCCGCTGACTCTGACATGCGCTGCTGTGGCGACTGCCTCGACCGCCTCGCGCCATTGCGGGGTGGCGCGCTGCTCATAGGCGCTAAGAAGCGCGCGGGTTTCCAGCTCGAAGTTCTCAGCGATGCGCTGGCTTTCGTCACCCGCACGGCGGATTCGGCTGATGCGGTCGGAAACCAGAAGTGGCCCGGCATCCAGTTCGGCGCGCAGCGCGGCCTTGAACGTTCCGGAATCGGTATAGCCGATGGTTCGAAGGAAACGACTGACCGTCATCTGGCTAACACCGGAGGCTTCGGCAATGGAGGCTGCGGTATCGAAGGGCAGGCGCTCATGATGGGCCAACATGTAATTGGCGATACTTTTCTCGGCCCTCGTGAAGCTGGAATATTCGCGCTTCAGCCGCTCCATCAAGGTCTCGCTCATTGAGCCCTCTCAGGCTTGCCTAAGGACCATGGTTGCGCGGTTTCAATCTGCGCTGCAATCCGAAACAGCAAATCCTCCCGCCCGAAAGGTGCGGTCATCATCACGCCGATAGGCAGGTCCGCTGCGTTGCGATGAAGAGGGAGGCTCATGCTTGGTTGTCCGGTCATGTTGGCAAGTTGCGTGTAGGGTGAGAAACTTGCAAGCGCTATGCCATAGGCCTCAAGATCATCGGTATCGGTGCGCTGCTCGCCCAGCGGGACCGGCGGTTTGGCCAATGTCGGGCTGAGCAGAAGATCAAAGCTGTCGTGGAAGGCTGCCATGCGACGGCCCTGTGTGTGGATGCTCAGCAGCGCCTCGGGGTAATCCTCAATGCGGAGTGAACGCGAGAAATCCACCGCGTTCCACGTCGTTGCATCAACCTCGTCGCGTGTGACCGGCCGCCCGCGCGTCGCACCGATGGCATTCAGGCTGCGCGAGACATTACTGGCGACCAGCACCCAGAGCGCCCGACCCAGTTCATCCGCATTGCCCGGCGGCATGGCCTCTTCAACGTGATGGCCCAATGATTCCAGCAGGCGGGCGGCGCTGAGCGCGGCTTCGCGGCAGTCCGGGTCCAGCGCGACACCGGAAAGCGGGCGCAGTTGAAGTGCGATGCGCAGTTTGCCGGGGTCGCGGCCCAGCTCATTCATGTAAGGACGCGCCGGGGTAGGGGCCGCATAGGGGTCGCCCGGTGCCGCGCCGTGGGTGGCGTCCAGAAAGGCGGCGCTGTCGCGAACCGAGCGGGTCAGGACATGTGCGCACGAAAGGCTGCCCCAGCCTTCGCCCACGGGTGGGCCGTGAGGGACGCGCGCGCGCGTTGGTTTCAGCCCGAAAAGCCCGCAACACGAAGCCGGGATGCGAATGGAACCGCCACCGTCTGAGGCATGCGCCGCAGGCACCACCCGCGCCGCCACCGCTGCTGCCGACCCGCCGGAAGAGCCGCCGGTGCTGCGCTCCGGCGCCCAGGGATTGGCGGTTTGGCCATGCATGCTGCTTTCGGTCGATGCGGCAAGCGAGAATTCGGGTGCCGTGGTCTTGCCAAAGATCACCAGCCCCGCCGCGCGATACCGTGCAACAAGCGTCGAGTCGGCCCCGGCACGGTGGTTGCGCAGCAGGCGTGCGCCGTTCATGGTGGGCGTCCCCTCCAGATCTCCCGAAGCATCCTTGAGCAGGAACGGCACGCCCCTGAACGGGCCTTCCGGCAGCCCCTGCGCGATTGCGATGCGGCCAAAATCATAAAGCCGCTGCGAAAGGAAATTCAGCGCGGGATTGGCAGCCTCGGCCAGTGCAATCGCCGTTTCAAGCAGCTCCAGTGGTGAGACCTCACCGTGCCGGACAAGCTCTGCCAAAGCCAAGGCATCGTGTTCAGTGTAGGTCGGAATCATAAGCGCACTTCCTGTCGTTGCGGTGCCCGGGAGCCATGCAGCGACGGCTCTTCATATTCGAAAGTTAGAAACGTATCAGTGATTGACATCATGTTATATCACTAACATACTCGTCAAGAGCTTCGCCAAGAAGGCTTTGAAAAAACGTTCCAAACCCGCAGAGAGGATCTCTTCATGCCCAAGAAACCCCGCACATCCCTGTCCGTTCTGGCCGTCATGGCCGGACTGGGCCTTGCACTTCCGGCACAGGCGCAAGGCGTCATCACTTGGGGAAAACCCGCCGAAATCACTGGTTTCGATGTTCATGTGGCAGGCACCGTCGCCTCATGGGAAATGTACCAGATGGTCTATGAGACGTTGCTGATCACCGATGATGAATTGAGTCTGCAGGCCGGACTGGCCGAAAGTTGGGAAGAGGAATCGCCCACGCGTTTCATCTTTACCCTGCGTGAAGGCGCGGCATTCTCCAATGGTCGCGCGGTGGATGCGCAGGACGTGATTGGCTCGATCGAGCGCATTCAGAACCCCGAGATCGCTTCGTATTGGGCACATCAGCTCGGCGAGATTGTCTCGATGGAGGCGCTGGATGACCGACGCATCGTCATTGAACTGGCCCGCCCGCATGCCACTTTCCTGCCCGCACTCGCCCATATCACCGCCGCGATCATTCCGGTCCAGGAATACCGCGACGGCAGTTTTGACCCCGCACGCGAGATGCTGGGATCAGGGCCGTTCATGGTGGAGCAACATAATCAGGACGAAAGCTGGACGCTGACGCGCAACCCGCATTACGGGCGTGACGGTTACCCGCGCGCGGATCGAATGGAAGTGGCGATCATCCCCGACGAATCGGCGCGCATCGCCGCGCTTCGTGATGGGCGGATTGATTTTACCACCTTCGAAAACCCCGATGCGCCGCAGATGCTGGGCACCGCCGGGAACATCGCCAATCATCCGATCCAGACCACCAATTACTACCGCTTCGACGTAAATGCCCTCAGCGAGGATTCGGCGTTTCATGATCGCCGCGTGCGGCAGGCGATGAACCTTGCGCTGGACCGTGATGCGATCAACATGCTGGTGTTCAACGGCACCTCGGCGGTGGATTATCCGGTGCCCGCCGCCTTTGGCACCGACGCCTGCCATGACCTCGACACCTATGCGCTGCCGCGTGATGAGCGGTTGGAGCGGGCGCGCGCTTTGCTGGAAGAGGCCGGGCAACCGTCGCCACAAGTTGAATTGATGGCCTCAAGCGCCAATCAGGTGCTGGGCCGCATTGCGCAGGTCGCGCAGCAAAGCCTGGCAGAGGCCGGTTTTCAGGTGACCATCGCCTCGGTCCCCACGGCGGAATACCTGCAGCGCGTATTCACCGATGGCGATTTCGATTTCTCGGCTTCTTGGCTGGCGGGCTATACCGACCCCAGTATGGTCATCCAGTGGTGGAACCCCAACTTCGCCGTCTGGAATCTGGCCTTCCAGGAAGAGATCCCGGAACTCAGCGACGCGCTGGCCGATGTCCGCTCTACCCCGGCCAGCCCTGAGCGCGATCAGGCGCTGCGCGACATCTGCGCGATGATCGACGAAGGTGCCAACCTGCTCGCACTGGTCAGCAAGGTCGATTATGTTGCCTATCGTTCCGATCAGATCGAGGTGCGGCTGGCTGATCGCACTGGCTCGGCAAATACATGGCAGCATATCGCAGAATTTGCGCCTGCTGACTGACGCTTGAAGCGCCGGGTCCGGTTGGTCCCGGCGCAGTCTCCCTCCTGACGGAAAGCCCCTCCCTTGCGTCTTGTCGTCTATCTGCTTCCTCGCGTTCTCGCCGCACTCGTCACGCTTTTCGGCGTGTCGGTGCTGGTGTTCCTGTCGCTCAGGCTGTTGCCGGGCGGCTATGCCGATATCCTGCTTGGCCCCTTTGTCACCGCCGAGGCGCGCGCCATCATTGCCCAGCGTTACGGGTTGGACCAGCCGCTGGTGCTGCAATACCTGCGCTGGGTCTGGGCGATGCTGGGGGGTGATTTCGGCATCTCGATGGTCACGCAACGCCCCGTCATCGACGAGCTGTTGCGCCGCGCGCCGGTGACGCTGCAACTGGCGCTGATCGCGCTGGGTGTGGCACTGGCGGTGGGCTATCCGCTGGGCGTACTGTCGGGCACGCGTGCGGCGAAAACCCGCAAGGGGCGTGACTTTGGGCGCGTGATCGGCGCGATGGGTGCCAGCGTGCCGGATTTCGTTCTGGGCAGCGTGCTGATCTTTGTCTTTTCGGTCTGGTCGCTGTGGTTCAGGGTTGGCGGCTATGTGCCCTTTTCGACCGATCCGGTGGGCAATCTGCGCACTATGCTGTTGCCGGGCTTCACGCTGTCGGTGTTTGGCGTGGCGCTAATCCTGCGCACAACGCGCGATGCTGTGCTGCGGGTAATGACCGAAGGACATATCACCGCCGCCGTAGCGCGCGGTGATCCGCCGCGTGTGATCATCCGCCGCCACATCCTGCGCAACGCTGCCATTCCTGTTGTGACGGTTGTGGCCACCTATTTCGGCTTTCTACTGGGCGGCGCGGTGATTGTTGAGGTGTTGTTTTCGGTGCCGGGCGTGGGCCTCTACATCTTCAACGGACTTCTGAACCGCGATTATGCCATCGTGCAGGCCGGGGTGTTGCTGGCGGCGGTGGTGTTCATCTCCATCAATATGCTGGCCGATGTGCTTTACGCCCTGATCGACCCCCGCGTAGGAGCAACCCGATGAGCGGATTCTCCAAAGCCGCCGGGCGCCTTCTGCGCGCCGATGCGCTGACCCTGTTTGGCCTGATCACGCTGGTGACACTGCTGTTTCTGGGCATCTTCGGCCCCTGGTTGCCGCTGGGTGATCCGTCACGCATTGCTGCCGGTCCCCGGCTGGGGGCGCCGAGCGCGCAGTTCCTGTTTGGCACCGACGAGTTGGGCCGAGATTTCATGCCGCGCGTGGTGCAGGGCATCCGCTCTACCTTCCTTCTGTCAGCGATCGCGGTGACGATCACGGCGGTGATCGGCTCGCTGCTGGGCATGGCGGCGGGGTATCTGGGCCGCTTTGCCGATCAGGCGATTGCGCGCGGTGCCGATATTCTGTTCGCCTTTCCCGCGCTTGTTGCCGGGCTTTTGGTGGCGGCGGTGATGGGGCCGGGCCAGGGTTCGGCCATCACGGTGATCAGTATCGCCACACTGCCGCTGTTCATCCGCGTTGTGCGCTCGGTCACGCTGGGCATTGCCGGGCGCGGCTTTGTCACGGCAGCTGAGGTTGCAGGGGCATCGACCCTGCGGATCATGCTGGTGCATTTGCTGCCCAATGTCATGGGCGCCGTCATGGTGCAGCTGACCTATGCATTGTCGATCGGCATGATTATTGAGAGTGCTCTCAGCTTTCTGGGCCTTGGCGTGCAACCGCCCGATGCCTCGCTGGGGTCGCTGTTGCGGCAGGGCAGCAGCTATCTGACCATCGCGCCATGGATGGTGCTGTCGTCGGGCGCGGTGTTGTCGCTGGCGATCATGTCAGTCAATCTGGTGGGCGACGCGGTGCGCGATGCGCTTGAACCCCTGAAAGGACGCCCCCTGACATGAGCGCGCCTCTGGTTGATATCGCGGGTCTGGTCATCGGCTATGACGCTGCCGCCCGGCAGGTGCGTGCGCTGGACAGTGCCAGCTTGCAGGTGCGTGAAGGCGAGACACTGGCGATTGTCGGTGAAAGCGGATCGGGAAAGACCACGCTGGGCATGGCCGCCGGTCGCCTGTTGCCACCCGAGGCGCAACTGCTGGACGGCACCATAACCGTGGCCGGGGTGGATGTGATGCAGGCCGATGATGCTGCCTTGCGCCGGTTGCGGCGTGAAAAGCTGGGCTTCGTGTTTCAGAACCCCTCAACGGCGCTGGACCCCACCATGCGCATCGGGCGACAGGTCGCATTGGCGTTGGGCGGGCAGCCCGGGCCTGAGGCGGTTGCGGCGCTTCTGGCAAGGGCTGAACTGGGCGATCCTGAGCGTGTCTTGCGCGCCTTCCCGCATGAATTGTCGGGCGGGATGGCGCAACGGGTGGTGATAGCCATGGCAATTGCGCGCGCGCCGCAGCTTCTGATCGCCGATGAACCAACCGCCTCGCTAGATGCCTCGATCCGCGAGAAAGTCATGGCAACGCTCGTCCGCCTGCGGGCCGAGAGCGGGGCAAGCCTTGTGATCTTGTCGCATGACCTGCGCCTGATCGGGCGTCATGCCGACCGGGTGGCGGTGATGTATGGCGGTCGCATTGTCGAACTGGGGGCGGTTGCGCAGGTCCTGCAAGCCCCGGTGCATCCTTATACACGTGCGCTTCTGGCGGCGGCGGCGGGCAATGAGGTGCCGGGCGCGCGGCTTGAGCCCATTCAGGGCACACCCCCCATGCTGGAGGGCCGTTGCGAGGCCTGCGCCTATGCCCCGCGCTGCACCTTTAGTGTTGCGCGCTGCAATTCCGAGCGCCCCGAGGCCCGCGAAGTGGCGGGCCGCCTGGTCGTCTGCCACCGCGCCGAAGAGGCGATCGCCACGGGCGCAATGCAACCGCAGGAGGCCCGCTGATGGAACCCGATGTCATCGCGCTGGAAGACATCACAGTCACCTATCGCAGCGGTTTTCTGGGCGGCACGGCGTTTGATGCTTTGCGCGGCGTCAGCCTGAGGGTCAAGGCGGGTGAAACCGTTGGGCTGGTGGGTGAATCCGGTTCGGGCAAGACAACGCTGGGCCGCGTTTGCCTGGGCCTTTTGCCACCGACCCAGGGGCAGATGCGGTTTGGTGGCGCGCCCTTCGGCAAGCTGCGCCAGCGGCGGGGCCAGTTGTCCGTGGTGCTGCAACACCCGGAATGGGCGCTGAACCCACGGCTGCGGTGCGGCACCTCGGTTCAGGAGCCACTGGTGCTGACCGGCATGCCCTCTTCAGAGCGCCGCGAGCGGGTGGCAGAAATTCTGGGGCAGGTGGGACTTGACCCCAGCTTTGCCGCGCGTCTGCCGGGTCAGCTTTCAGGCGGCCAGCGCCAGCGCATCGCCATTGCCCGCGCGCTAGTCACCAACCCACGTTTCATCGTGTTCGATGAGGCGGTGAGCGCGCTGGATGTCTCGGTTCAGGCTCAGGTTCTGAACCTCATTCGCGACTTGCAGAAGCGGCATGGCTTTGGTGCCCTGTTCATCTCGCACGATCTCGCCGCGACCCGCTATGTCAGCCACCGGATTGCCGTGATGCTGCGCGGCGAGATTGTCGAGGACGGGCCATCCGCACGCTTCTATGGCACGCCCGAACACCCCTATAGCCGCGCGCTTCTGGGGGCGGCTTGATCCGGCTTTTGCCCTTCGCGCTGTCGGCGCTGATAGGTCTGCCAGCGCTGGCTGATACGGCTGGTGACCCCGCAGAACTGGCGCGCAGCTGGAACGGCGCGCGTGTCTGGCTGCCGGATGCGCCGAACTATGCAGCCGATGTGCAGGCGCTGGACTCCACTGAGGTGACCGGCGCGGTCGTGCTTTATGCGCATGGCTGCGACGGGCTGTCGCGTATCACCGATGCCACCGGGCGTTTCCTTGCGCGGGCCGGGCACGCGGTGATCGCGCCCGACAGTTTTGCCCGCGCCAACAAGCCCGTCAGTTGCATCCCCGCACAGCATCGCGGCAGCCTGCATCGGCGGGTTCTGACATGGCGGCAGGCCGAGCTTGCCCATGCCATGGAAAGGATTGCCGATACCCCGGGGCTGCGTCGCCTGCCGCTGGTTCTGATGGGTCATTCCGAAGGCGCGATCACGGTTGCCACAATAGCCGCGCCTGACGCCCCCCGCATCATCGAGGGCTGGACCTGCCATGCGGGCTGGCCCGAATATCGCGGGCTGAACGCGCTGCACGACACTGCCGTTCTGGCGCTTGTCGGCGCAAACGACCCCTGGTTTCGCCTGCCCGTTCTGCAGGGAGACTGCGGCGCGTTCATGCGCGATCATCCGCAAGGCAGATCGGTGGTTTTCCAACCCCCGCACTATTTGCACAATCGCCACTACCTGTCAGGCGACCGCGAGGTGCAGGCGCTGATCCTTTCCTTCATCGCGGAAAGTATTAGCGCCGGCCTGCAATAGCGATCAGAGCACCGCCTCGATCAGAAACGGCCCCCGGCGCCGGAAGGATGCCTGCAACAGGTCTTTCAGCGCCCGTGTGCTGGTGGCCCGCGCGGCCTCGACACCGTGGCCCTCGGCCAGCTTTACCCAGTCGAGCGGTGGCTGGTCGAAGGTCAGCATCCGGCGTGCATTGTCGTCGAAATGGTTGATGCCAAGGTTGGTCATTTCGCTGCGCAGGATCGCGTATTCGCGGTTTGCGAAAATGACCGTGGTGATATCCAACCCCTCGCGCGCCTGTGTCCAGAAAGCCTGAAGCGTATACATGGCGCTACCATCAGCCTGAAGGCTGACAACACGCCTGTCCGGGCAGGCCAGTGCGGCACCGGTTGCAAGCGGCGGGCCGATGCCGATGGAGCCGCCGGTCAGTTGCAGATAATCATGCCGTGCGCCGTTCATGGATTGCGCAAAGAAGCTGCGCCCCGAGGTGATGGATTCATCGCAGACAATGCAGTCATCCGGCAGCAGCGCTGCAATAAGCGCGCATGCCGTGTCAGGCGTCAGGGGGTCGTTGGTGACAGGGCGAACGCCGGTGTTGGTGCGCGCGGTGGGGGCCGGCGTGCGGGCTTCAGTGTCGATGCCCAGATGCCCGGCCAGTGCCGCAAGGCTGGCCAACAGGTCCGTCCCCGGCGCGCAGAACGTCTCTAACCGGCATTCGGACGGGGTCAGGATGCCGGGCTGGTCGGGGTATTCAAAAAACGCGACCGGCGCGTGGGCACCCACCAGAATCACCTGCTCATAAGAGGCCAGCGCCTGAACGGCCATGCCCACTGGATAGGGCAGCTTTGCGACGGGAACGCGGCCGTGGCCGCGTTGGAAACGGGCGTTGAAGGTCTCAGCCATCAGGGTCGCGCCGGTGGCCCTGGCGATGGCGTCCAGCAGTGCCAGCGGCGCGTCGCGCAGTGCCTTACCACCCAAAAGAAGCAGCGTCTTGCTGCCGGATTTCAGCAAGCGCGCGATGCTTGCGGTCTCGTCCCTGTCGGCGCGCGGGGTGGCGGCAAGCGTCAGAGGGGCGGGCATCGGCGCATCGCTGCGGCCCCAGGCGACATTGGCAGGCAGGATCAGCGTGGCAATGCCGGTCCGCTGCGCGGCAATTCGCCAAGCCTCGGCAGCCTCGGCAGGAACGGCTTCGGCGGTGCTAGCGCGTCCCACCCAATCAGACATTGGTGCAGCGAGAGCGGCGATATCGCTGGTAAGCGGCGCGTCATGGACCAGATGGGCATCGGTATGGTCACCCACGATATTTATCATCGGTGTGCGCGCGCGACGTGCGTTGTGCAGGTTGGCCAGCCCGTTGGCCAGCCCCGGCCCAAGGTGCAGTAGCGTCGCGGCCGGTTTGTCGGCCATGCGTGCGTAACCGTCGGCAGCACCCGTCACCACCCCCTCGAACAGACCGAGGACGCAGCGCATCTGCGGTCGCTTGTCGAGGGCGGCAACGAAATTCATCTCGGATGTTCCGGGATTCGCGAAACAGGTATCAACGCCCTGTTGCAAAAGCGAATCCGCCAGCCGCTCGGCACCGGTCTCGCTCTGGGGTTCGGCTGCTGGGCGGTTCGATGCGGGCATCATTGGTCCTTGCATGAGCGGGCTCGGTCACCTGGGCTTTTCAGGAAGGTTGGCGGGGCAATCAGTGGCATAAATTAATTCAATAGTATTAAATGTCAATACGATCGGCTTGATTGCATGGTCATCCCAAGACATGATCATCGAGAGCGTCCGTGATCGTGTCTGCCCGAAAGCGGGTGATCATGGCAAAGAGGGGAAGCCAGATGAGTTCAGTCGCCACCGATCACCCGACCGCGCAACAGCGACAGGAGTTCACGTTGAACGGCCTCTGCGCACCGGTCGAGATTGCCGTGGACCGCTTCGGTCTGACGCATATCCGTGCCGATAACCGTGATGATCTGTTCTTCGGGCAGGGGTTCAACGCCGCACGCGACCGGCTTTGGCAGATTGATCTGTGGCGCAAACGAGGGCTGGGGCTGCTGGCCGCCGATTTCGGGCCCGGATATCTGATGCAGGATCACGCCGCGCGGCTGTTCCTGTACCGGGGAGACATGGCGGCGGAATGGGCCGCCTATGCCGACGACGCCGAGGAGATCTGCACGGCCTTCACCGCCGGAATCAACGCCTACATCGGCGCGATCGACGCCGGGCACATCCCGCTGCCGGTGGAGTTTGAGCGTATGAGCACCCGTCCTCTCCGCTGGGACGCCGCTGACGTGGTGCGCATCCGCAGCCATTGCCTGACTCGCAACGCCCTTTCCGAAGTGATCCGCGCCAACGTTCTGACGCAGGGTGGCGATCAGGCCGACAAACTGGATGCCCTGCGCAAACAGGTTCTGCCCCCTGTGCCGCCGCAGGGTGCGCCCGATCTTGATCTGGGTAGCATCCCGCTGGCAGTGCTGGACATGTTCAAACTCGCCACCGCGCCGGTCTCCTTCTCGCCCGAGCGTCTTTCAGCCACGCTGGAGGAGGCCGGGCGCTGGCGGACGCTGGACGCGCTTGGCGATGTCGTGCAGGCCGCCGAATCCGAGGGGTCGAACAACTGGGCCGTTGCCGCCGCACGCAGTGCCACGGGCCGCCCGATCATGGCGATGGACCCGCACCGAGCGCATGCCCTGCCTTCTTTGCGCTACCTTGTGCACCTCTCGATGCCCGGTTTCGATGCCATCGGCGCGGGTGAACCTGCGGTGCCCGGCGTCTCGATGGGACATAATGGTCACATCGCCTTTTCGCTCACCATTTTTGGCGCCGATCAGGAAGATGTCATGGTCTATGACACCGACCCCGCCGACCCCACGCGCTACCGCTACAAGGACGGCTGGCAGCAGATGGAGGCGGTTACCGAGCGCTTTGGCGTGCGCGGTCATCCTGACCAGCACCGTGAACTCCGGTTCACCAAGCATGGCCCGGTCATGCATGACGACCCAGAGGCAAACCGCGCCTATGCCCTGCGCACCGTCTGGAGCGACCCGGGCGCGGCGCCCTATATGGCAAGCCTGTCGATCATGCGCGCGACGGATCACAACACCTATCATGAAGCGTTGCGCAGTTGGGGCACACCCTCGATGAACCATGTCTACGCCGATGCGGCAGGCACGATCGCCTGGCAGGCGGTGGGCGCGACGCCAAAGCGGCCAAACTGGAACGGACTGGTCCCCGTGCCCGGCGACGGGCGATTTGAGTGGGACGGCTACCGCGCGTTGGAGGAACTGCCCTCATCGGTCAATCCCGGTAAAGGTTTCGTCGCCACCGCCAATGAGATGAACCTGCCTGAAGGCTGGAACCATGACGCCGCTGGGATCGGGTACGAATGGATCGACAAAAGCCGCGCAGAGCGAATCCACGATGTGCTAGGCGATAGCGAAGGCGCTGCGCATTCACTGGCCGATGCCTGCGCGCTGCAAAATGACCTGTATTCGCAATCTGCGGCACGCTCATGCGCAGTGATTGCGGCCACGACATTGCACAGGCCTGAAGCCCTAGCAGCCCAATCGCATCTTGCAGGATGGGACCATGTTTGCGGCGCGACCTCGTCGCCGGCCGCGCTGCATGAGGTGTGGATTACCCGCCACCTCAAGCCCGCCCTATACCGGTACTTTGGTGCCGACAACGCGCTGATTGCGCTGTTGCAGCCCGGTGATGTGCAATCTGTGACCGGTGTACTGGAACGGCCCGAAGCATGGTTCAATGCCGGGCAAGAGGGGGCTCTTGCCGCACTTCTGGATGACACGCTCGCGGCAGCGTGGGTGGATTGCATGGCCACACTTGGCGCGGACCCGGCAGGTTGGGAATGGGGTGCGTTACACCAGTTGGCACTGACACATGCGCTGGCGCCGGTTTGTCCTGATATCGCGGGTTTCAGGCTGGAGCCGATGAAGTTGGGCGGCAGTGGATCAACGACGATGTATGCCGCCTATCGCCCTATAGACTTTGCCACGATTACCGGCCCCTCGGTCCGGATGGTGTTGGATGTCGGCGGGTGGGACAACAGTCTGTTCGTCAATCTTCCCGGCCAGTCCGGCGATCCTTTCTCAAGCCATTACACAGATCTGCAGCAGGACTGGCTGACAGGCGGTTATAAACCACTGAGCTATTCACGCGAAGCCGTCGATGCGGTGACCGAGGCGCTGATCATACTGAATCCGCAGGGCGCGTAGGCCGGGCCGTCTCAGGATGACAAAGCGCGCGCTCCCTCGATGGCCAACGGCGCAAAGCGACGTCGGAAACCGGCTTCATCCCACTCGCCCAGTGATCCGGCGATATGTATCGCGCCGACCGGGCGCGCGCCATCGCGCACGGCTGCCGCCACCACGATCTCGCCCATCAGGCTTTCTTCCAGTGCACAGGCATAGCCCTGATCGCGGGCCTCTGCCACTTTTGCCAGGATGGTTTCGGGATCGGTAATCGTGCGCGGTGTGTGTTTGCGTCGCTCGCTGCGTGCAATGATAGCTTCGGCTTCGGCCGGGTCCAGAAGCGCCAGACAGGCCCGCCCGCCCGACGAGGACGAGGTTGGAATCCGCCGCCCGGCAACTGTCGCAAAAAAGGTTTCCCGTTTGCTTTGCATCCGCAGAGCGTAAATGATCGTGGTGCCGTCAAACAGACTGAAATCCACCCGCTCGCGCGCGCTTTCGCGCAATGACAGCAGGATCGGCGATGCGCGCTCAATCAGCGGGTTGGCACGCAGATAGTCAAATGAACGATCGAGCAGTTTCTTGCCAAGTGTCACGGTTCCGTTGCGCGGGTCGCGTTCCAGATAGCCGAGGCCGAGAAGCGTTTGCGTGATCCGCTGCGCTGCGCTCTTGTCGACATTGATGGCCTGCGCCAGCTCGCTCAGTGACATCGGGCGGGCGGCCTGTCCCATCGCCTCAAGCGCGCGCAGAGCGCGGGCAACCGACCGGATGAACAAACGCTCATCGACGCCCTCAGAGCTGTGCAAATTCATGGTTCGGCTTCCGGTCACGTTTCACCTGTCGAGTATTGACGCAGAGGAATTTGTTGACTAGCGTTTAAATGCAAAACGATCGTATTGCAATACAATACATGGAGCTTGCTTCAGATTGGAAGGCAAGTTTGAAAAGCCGAACGGGAAGACAGCGCGATGACGGGTAATCACATCATGCGGGACGCAATAGCCTGGGCATGTCCGGTGCAGTGGGCGGGCGAGGTATGAATCCGACGCTGCGGGCCATTCTCTCTCGTGCGGCAAAGGCCGTTGGCGTCATTCTCGCCATCGTGCTGCTGAACTTCATGCTGATCCGGCTCGCACCCGGCGATGCGGCTGCGGTCATGGCGGGTCAGGCGGGCGCAGCGGACGAGATGTTCATGGAACAGTTGCGCGCACAGTTCGGTCTGGACCGGCCGCTTTATGTGCAGTTCTTCACCTATCTGGGCGGCATTCTGCAGGGCGATCTGGGCTTTTCCTACCGGCAGGGCACCGAAGTGTCGGTGCTCATCGCCGAGCGGCTTCCGGCGACGCTGCTGCTGACGGTCTCGGCATTTGGCTTTGCGCTGTTCTTTGGGATCATTCTGGGGGCCATTGCCGCCATGAACGTTGGCCGGGCGCTGGATTTCGTGATCTCGGTGCTGTCGCTGCTCTTCTACGCCACGCCCCTGTTCTGGTTCGGCCTGATGTCGATCCTGCTCTTTTCCGTCTGGCTAGGCTGGCTTCCTGCCACCGGCATGATGACTATCGGCGCGGGCTACACCGGATGGGACCATGTGGTTGATGTGGCGCGGCATCTGGTGCTGCCCGCTGTTACACTGGGGCTGTTCTATATGGCCGTGTATACGCGCATGACCCGCGCTTCGATGCTTGAGGTGCGCGACATGGATTTCGTGCGGACTGCCCGCGCCAAAGGCCTGGCGCGCGGGGTAATCGTGCGCCGCCATATCCTGCGCAATGCCATTCTGCCGATCATCACGTTGGCAGGTATTCAGGCCGGACAGCTGGTAGGTGGTGCGGTACTGACAGAGACGGTGTTTGGCTGGCCGGGTATCGGGCGGCTGGCCTTTGATGCGTTGGTGCAGCGCGACTATCAGGTGTTGCTGGGGGTCTTCCTTGTCACCTCGGTCATGGTGGTTGTGTTCAACATCATTACCGATCTTGTCTACCGGATGGTCGATCCCCGTATCGGAGCGCTTGAGTAATGACAGCTTTCAAACGTTTCCTGCGCAACCCCAAGGCCATCATCGGTATGGTGATCCTGCTGGCGGCGACTATCGCGGCAGTGCTAGCGCCTGTCATCTTCCCGCAAGGGCCGTGGCCCATGGCCAACCGCCCATTCCTGCCGCCGATGGAGCAGCCGGGCTTTCCGTTGGGCACTGACATGATGGGCCGCGATATCATGGTCGCAATCGCCTATGGCGCGCAGGTCTCGCTTCTGGTGGGACTGTCTTCGACGCTGGTGGCGCTGTTGGTGGGCATTCTGTTGGGGGCACTGGCGGGTTTTTATGGCGGGATTGTCGATGACGTGCTGATGCGCGTGACCGAGTTCTTCCAGACCATCCCCACCTTTGTTTTTGCCCTGCTTCTTGTCGCAATCCTCTCGCCCTCGATCCAGTCGATCATTTTGGCGATCGGCATTGTCAGCTGGCCACCGGTAGCGAGGCTGGTGCGCAGCGAATTTGCCGCGCTGCGCAACCGCGAGTTCGTCAAGGCAGCGATGGTGCTGGGGCGGTCGAACCGGCAGATCATCCTGTCCGAGATCCTGCCAAACACCATGTCGCCGGTGATTGCCCTGGCCTCGCTGATGGTGGCCACGGCCATCCTGACCGAGGCAGCAATCAGTTTTCTGGGGCTTGGTGATCCCAACCGGATGAGTTGGGGGTACATGATCGGTGCCTCGCGCACGGTGATCCGGCAGGCATGGTGGATGAGCTTTTTCCCAGGCGTGGTGATCTTGCTGGTGGTGCTGGCGCTGAACCTCGTGGGCGAGGCCCTCAATGATGTTCTGAACCCGCGACTGGCCAGAAAGGGACGCCAATGACCGAACCCGTCCTGACCGTAGAGAATCTGACCGTTCGCCTGCCAATGGATGCTGATCGCAAACATGCAGTGTCCGACGTGTCGATGGTGCTTAACAAGGGCGAAATCCTGTGCGTTGTCGGAGAAAGCGGCTCAGGAAAATCGGTAACTGCTGCGGCAGTGATGGGACTATTGCCGCTTGAATCGCTGAAGGTGGATGGCGGCCATATCCACTATGGCGGGCAAGACCTTCTGACCCTTTCCGAGACACAGATGCGCCGGTTGCGCGGCAAAAAAATTGCCATGATCTTCCAAGAGCCGATGACCTCGCTCAACCCGGTGATGCGGATTGGCCACCAGATCGCCGAGGTGATGGAAGCGCATGGCCAGCCCCGCTCCGAGCATCGCAGGAGGGTTGTCGAACTGCTGAGCGATGTCGGACTGCCGGAGCCGGACAAGATGGTTGACCGCTACCCGTTCCGCCTTTCGGGCGGCCAGCGGCAGCGGGTGATGATAGCGATGGCGCTGGCACTGGAGCCGGACATTCTGATTGCCGATGAGCCCACCACCGCGCTTGATGTCACCACGCAGGCACAGATCCTGCGACTGATCCGCGATCTGCAGCGCGAGCGGGGTATGGCGGTAATGTTCATCACCCACGATTTCGGCGTGGTGGCCGATATTGCCGACCGCGTGGCTGTGATGCGCTATGGCGAGGTGGTGGAAACCGGGCTGGCGCGCGATGTGCTCAATGCCCCGCAACACCGCTATACCCGCAAGCTGATCGACGCTGTGCCCGGTTTCCGGGATGAGGCCAGCGCCCGTTCGGATGAGTCGCCGGTGCTGGAGGTTCGCAATCTTCGCAAGATCTATCGCACCGGCGGCGGATTCTTCCAGCCCGCGTCCGAGCTGGTCGCGGTGGATGATGTCTCATTTGCCATCGCGCGCGGGGAAACACTGGGTCTAGTTGGTGAAAGCGGGTCAGGCAAGTCCACCATCGGGCAGTGCATCATGCGGATTTCCAGCATTGACGGTGGCGAGCTTCTGTTTGGCGGAAACGATATTGCCCATGCGCAGGGGAAAGAGCTGAAAGCGTATCGCAGCAAAGCACAGATGATCTTTCAGGACCCTTTCGCATCGTTGAACCCGCGCCACCGCATTGGCAAGTCGATCATGATGGGGCCGCTGGCCAATGGCGTGCCCCGGTTAGAGGCACGGCAACGCATGGAAACGTTGCTGGAGCGCGTAGGGCTGGAGCGCAACTCCGCTGACCGTTTTCCGCATGAGTTTTCGGGCGGGCAACGCCAGCGGATCGGGATTGCCCGCGCGCTGGCCGTGCAACCTGACCTGCTGGTCGCAGATGAGGCGGTCTCTGCGCTTGATGTGTCAGTGCAGGCACAGGTGCTGGAACTGCTGCGCGATCTGCGTGACGAATTTCGACTGGCCATGTTGTTCATCACCCATGACCTGCGCGTCGCCTCGCAAGTCTGCGACCGGGTGATTGTGCTGCACCGTGGCCAGATTGTGGAAGAAGGCGAGGTCACGCGGGTCTTCAGTGCGCCCGAAGACGCCTACACCCGCAGCCTGCTTGACGCCGTGCCGGGGCGCACATGGCACAACCGACCGGAACCTGAAAGCGCCTGAAGACCCAATAATATCCTGCAAAACCAACATTGGAGCCTGACAATGACCCATATGACCATGAAGCGCCGCACACTGATGCAAGGTGTGTCTGCCGTCGCGATGCTTGGTGCGTTGCCAGCCAGCGCTGTTGCCCAGTCCAACGGCGGCACTCTGAACGCTATCTGCTTCCCCGAACCTGCAACGCTCTTTATCGGGCTGGAGCAGAATACCTCAACTCAGCTGGTTTGCGGTAAGATCTACGAGAGCCTGCTGCACTATGACTTCGATTTCACGCCTCTGCCCGGGCTTGCCGAGAGCTGGGAAGTCTCGGATGACGGGCTGACCTATACGTTCAATCTGGTGCAGAACGCCACATGGCATGACGGAACACCGTTTACCGCTGATGACGTAGTTTTCACCTGTTCTGAATTCCTGATGGAGATGCATTCGCGCGCCCGTGTCATCTTTGGCTACTGCGAAACCATCGAGGCACTGGATGACCACACCGTGCGTTTCCAGCTGCGTGAGCGGTTCGCGCCCTTCCTGATGGGTTTTGAATTCTCAACAGCGCCGATGATTCCTGCCCATCTGTATCGCGGCACTGATTATCGCACCAATCCCAACAATTCTACGCCTATCGGCACCGGTCCGTTCAAGCTGGCAGAGTGGCGGCGCGGGTCGTTTATCCGTGTTGAGCGCAATGATGACTATCACGGTGAGGGTGAGCCGCATCTGGACGAGATCATCTTCCACATCCTGCCCGATTCCGCCGCGCGCGCCGTGGCGCTGGAGCAGGGGCAAGTGCAGCTTTCCAGCTTCTTCGATATCGAGCCCTTCGACATTCAGCGCCTTGCTGCGTTGCCGCATCTGGAGCTGGAAACCCGCGGATACGAATTCTTCGCGCCGATTGCACGGATCGAATTCAATACCCGGGTCGCGCCCTTCGATGACAAGCGCTTCCGCAAGGCGATCAACTATGCACTGAACCGCGAGCAGTTCGCCGACATCATCTTCTTTGGGCTGGGGACCCCGGCCACCGGGCCGATCAGCAATCGCACCCGGTTCTATGAATCGGATGTGACGATCTATGAGCACAACCTCGACCGCGCTCGTGAGTTGCTCGACGAGATGGGTTTGACCCCAGGGTCAGGCGGTATCCGGACCACCGTCAACTTCCTGCGCCTGCCCTGGGGTGAGACCTGGGCGCGATTTGCCGAGATGGTGCAGCAGCAACTGGCGCAGATCGGCATCCGCGTCGAGATCGAACCATCCGACCCGGCCTCATGGACCTCGCGCTATGCCGACTGGGATTTCCAGATGACCTCGAACTACCCCTACCAGTTCGGCGACCCCGCGCTGGGTGTGTCGCGCTTCTTCCTGTCCTCGAACATCCGGCAGGGCGTCGCCTATACCAACGGCACCGGGTACGAGAACCCGCGCGTGGATGAGCTGTTCCACATCGGTGCCACCGCCCTGGCCGATGAGGAACGCCAGGAGGCCTACTCGGAATTTCAGCGCATCATCACCGACGATGTGCCGATGGCATGGCTGGTCGAGGTTGACTTTCCCACTCTGATGGACACGCGCTTCACCGATGTCACAGTGTCGGCCATCGGCGTCAGCGAAACGTTCCGCAAGGCACGTCTGGCCTGATACGATCTTGCCGGCGCCCCCCTGGGGGCGGGGGGTTTGCCATGCTGCAAGGGGCCCGCTTCCCGGGGGGCGGACCACCGCCAAAGCGCGGGGGGTGG
>JAFIEK010000044.1 GCA_020832545.1 Pararhodobacter sp.
TGCGCTGGTTGACAACCATCTCAGGGCCCATTGCCGTACTGATCACAACAGTGCGAGCCGCTGAATCGCGCGCTCTGAAACCCATGCTGCCTACATATTGCGCGACCACCGAATGCTCACCCACCGGCAGCGCGGCGCTGATCGAAGCCCGCCCCCCGCTCAGGCTGGCACTGCCGAGGGTGGCGCCGTTGAGCAGGAACCGCACCGCGCCGGTCGGCGTACCCGCCCCCGGCGAGACCACCCCGACCTCGGCGCTGAGGCGCAGCAAAGGCCCCGGCCGCACCGGGCCAGAGGGCACCGTGAGCGCCACAGTGACCGATGCCTGCGCCACCACATGCGTGCGCGAGCCGGATGTGGACCCGGCATGGCTGTCGGTCCCGCCGTAGACTGCCGTAATCGCATGGCTGCCAACCGGCAGGGAGCTTGTGGTGAAACTGGCGGTTCCCGACGACAACCTGCCGGTGCCGATGGTCATACCCGCGCGCCGGAAACTAACCGTGCCCGAGGGCGTGCCCGAAGCCGACGACACCGTAGCCGAAAGGGTTACCGCTTCGCCAAAGGCCGAAGACCCGGGAACTGACAGCGCGGTGGTGGTCGGGGTCAGTTCGCCGTCACCCGGGCTGACAGTGTGCGTCCATGTTGATGAGGTCGAAGCGGCATGCGTGCCCGAGCCACTATAAACCGCCGTGATCCGGTTGGCGCCGACCGGCAGGGAAGAGGTGGCGAAGTCTGTTCTGCCCGATGCCAGTGTGCGCGTTCCGATGGACACACCATTGTTGCGAAACGTCACCGTGCCTGACGGCGTGCCGGAAAGACCGTCTTGCGGGATGACAGTCACCGAGAAAGTCACTGTCTCGCCGGAAACCGAGCCTAAAGGTCCGGTCAGAACAGAAGTTGTGGACGTCAGACCACCGCCCCCGCCACCCGAGACACTGAGGGTGATATTGCCCGTTGCTGTACCATAACCGGCGACCGCGATGGCATAGCTGACACCGGCCGTCGCGGTGAACTGGACGCGTGACTGAAGCCCGTCGGTATCGTCATTCATGACAACAAGGGTCAACATATCAACCCTGTTGCCGGTATAGACCGCCAGAACCGTATCAAAATTACTGCCGAACGTATCGATGGTGATCTGTCCGCTGCTGGTCGGCGTGTAACGCCACCACACGCTGCTGACAGACCCGGCCAGGCGGTGCGCCATGGGCTCGCCCGGCTCGGCCGTGGCGCCGACATTGCTACCGGTCACGGTGCGCGGCACAGGGATATTCATGGCGCTGGCGAACAGGTTGTTGGCTGGCCCGGGGCCACCGCCCCCTGAGGTGACGGTATGCACCAGTTCCGACGAGGTTGAGCCGGAATGCGTGCCAGAACCGCCGTAGACAGCCGTGATACGGTTGATGCCAACCGGCAGCGAGGCAGTGCTGAATGTGGCCCGCCCCGACGACAATGTGCCGGTGCCAATGGTTGTTCCGCTGTTGCGGAACGTGACGGTGCCGGTCGGCGCGGGGCCGCCGGGAGAGCTGACTGTCGCGGTAAAGGTCACCATCTGCCCCGGTGTCGAACTGGCGGGGCCGGTGAGCAGCGTGGTGGTCGGTGTGGGGCCGCCACCGCCCCCGCGCAACCGGTCCAGCGCGCGATCCACATTGATGCGCGGGCGGATGACGCCATTATGGCTGACGGGCGTTCCGGTTTCACGCAAGGCTGACAGGATATCTTCAATGGAGGCTGTCGGCACCGCAGAGCGCAGGGCGGTAAAAGCGCCGGCAACGTGCGGCGCAGCCATCGAGGTGCCGCTCATGGACCCGTAGGAGCTGTCGTTATTGACCGTCGAGGCCAGAATGTTGCTCCCGGGCGCGACAAGGTCGATCAGGTTGCTCCAGTTGGAATCAAATGCGCGCTGGTCGCTTTTCGTCGAATTCGCCACGGCGATGGCCGTTGAGATGCAGGCAGGCGAGGAAATCGCCGAACTGAACCCGTCATTGCCCGCCGCAAAGATTGATGCAATCCCGGCTGAGCGCAGAAGGTCGACGGCGGGTTTGGACGGGTCATTGTCACACGGAGAGGTGTGGGGTGATCCGCGGACGCCAAGGCTGAGATTGACTGCAGCAATGCGATAGTCGTTGCGCAGCGCATAGACGCGTTCCAGACCACGGTTGATATCCGAGGTGAACGCCGTCAGCCCACCAGGGCCTCGCGAGAAGACGTTGATGGAAATGATCCCCGCGCTGCGTGCCACACCGCTGGACGGGTTGCCGGGCGCCGGCGAGGCGATCGACCCGGCGGCAGTACCGGCGACATGGGTGCCGTGCCCGCACCCTGGGGTGCCCGCCGCACAATCATTGGCGGAATCTATATGCCAGGACTGGGTGACGCCGCCCGGGCACAGGCTGGTCACCCCAAGCCCGGCATTGTTGGTGCTGTAGCACGCCGCCGAGACAATCCGGTCGCGCAGAAATTCGTGCGAGCGTCGCCCGCCGGTATCAATCACCGCGACCGTCCAGTTTGAGCCCGTCGCCCCGCCGGCATAGGCGGCTGGCATGCCCAGAATGCCCAGCGTTTCGGTCAGGAACGGCTCATGCTGCTGATCGAGATGGATGCGCGCAACCGCCGGATCGGCTGCCAACCGCTCCAGCAGTGCGGCATCGGCGGTGATGGCGAACATCGGCGAGAAATCCATGCGCTTGATGTTCAGGGTGCTGGAAGTCATCGCCGCAGACAGCTCGCCCGCGCCGGGCGCTTCCAGCACCCGGCTCAGGATCGCGCTTTGCGCCCCATGCACCGCCCGCGTCAGTGCAGAATCCGCCGCCTCGGCGGCCTCGACCGAGCTGGCGGCGCTGTGCATGGCCAGAGCTTCAACCTCCGGCTCGGAAAATTCAACAATCACCGGAATGCGCCCGTCCGGGCTTGCTGCCATTGCCCCGGCAATCCCGCCCGGATCGACCATGTGCTGCATAGCGATACGCGACAGCGCGTTGTTGGCATGAGCGGGGGCGGCTAATGTCACCGCAAGGACCAGCAGGACAGCCGCAAGAGCACCGCACATGCGGCTGGCATACGAAAAACGCATTACGAATCTCCGGTTCGCAGGAAAGAGCACATGCTGTATCGCGCGCGGAGCCGTACGAAATCGCCAGCCAGGAATGCATGTACTAAGGCTGTGATCATATCTACAAATTTTGTGATCGCATCTCCAACGCCAGCCATTAGAGTCAGCAACGACTTCAGAAATCAAGTGTAAATTCTTGGACTGGTGAATGTTGCGCCAAGGCAGGGCCGTGCAGACCTGTCGCGCGCGGCGACCCCGCCCCTGCGGCTTTTCACGGTCGGAGGCATGGAAATCTGCGGCAACCGGTAGACGGCTGAGCGAGAGTCTTTGGGTCCTGGACTGACCCGGGCCCCAATAGAAAAAGCCCCGAAACGCGGGGCAACTTCAGATCTAAGGTCTTGTTTTATTTGGTGGAGCCAAGCGGGATCGAACCGCTGACCTCTTGAATGCCATTCAAGCGCTCTCCCAACTGAGCTATGGCCCCACCGGAGGTGCGATCCTTGCGGAACGCACGGGCTGTTTATGCAAGCCGCGCAGCCAGTGCAAGAGGGAAATTGCGCACGGCCACACGGTTTGCTACCCCGATATCAGACGTCCTCGTCGTCAGCGGCGACATCCGACAATTCGTCGAACGAAACCGTATCATCGTCTTCGTCTTCCAGCAGATCATCATCGGTTTCGACCGTGACATCATCCTCGTCGATCAAGACATCATCGGTTTCAGCCTCGGGCGCGCGCACCTTGGCTTTGGCCTTGGCTTCAGGTTGCGGCGTCGCGGCACCCTTGCGCCCTGTCGGTTCAAGCTCGACCACGTCGCCCGTAAAGGGGCTGATGATGGGTGATTTGTTCAGGTCGTAAAAACGCTTCCCGGTGGTCGGGCAAATGCGCTTTACACCCCATTCTTCTTTGGGCATGAAATCCCCTTCCTGGTGCATGGATCGACGCCGGTTGCCACAAGAGCGGGTTCTTGTCAAAGCCTTTGTCACCGTGGTTTGCTATGAGACACTGGGATCGTTGGCAATGGGCATCCGGCGCCCGGAACATTGAAAATCACGAAGGACCCATGGGAAACGACAGCGAAACCACAGAACTGCCCGGCGAGCCGCCTCTTGTGGTCCATTGGCGACGTTCCGCACAGGCGCGGCGCATCTCGCTGCGGGTATCCGGCCTCGATGGCAGAATCACCCTGACCCTGCCCCGGCGCGCTGCCAGCCGTCATGGTCACGATTTTCTGAACGAGCGCGCCGACTGGTTGCGCAACGCGCTTGCGGCGTTGCCCCAGCGTTGCGTTGTCACACATGGCGCGGTGATTCCCCTTGAAGGCGCGGCCCTGACCATCACACCCGCCGCTGTGCGCTCACCCCGGGCCGTGGGTGATTGCCTGCTGGTACCCGCCAGCGTTCAACCCGGCCCACGGGTTCAGGCGTATCTCAAGCTGCGCGCGCGCCAGCGCATCGACGAGCGGGTGCGCCACCACACCGGGCTGCTGGGCAGTCCGGCCGGGCGGATCAGCCTGCGCGATCCGCGTTCGCGCTGGGGGTCATGCTCATCGGCGGGGGACCTGATGTTTTCGTGGCGGCTGATCATGGCCCCGCCCGAGGTACTGGATTATGTCGTCGCCCACGAGGTTGCGCATCTGGTGCAGATGAACCACTCCCCGGCCTTCTGGGACGAGGTGGCACAGTTGATGCCCGGCTACCAGGCCCATCGAGGCTGGCTCAGGTCGCATGGCTCAGACCTGCACCGCTTTAGGTTCACGCCAGCTTGACGGCGCGGGACACATGTGGTGACGCTGGACCATGCTGCGCGCCAATCGCCCCACGACTGATCCCTCGCAACTCTCGGCGCATGACCGGGTGTATCGAACGCTGCGCACCAGGGTGATGCATGGCGAACTTGCGCCGGGCCAGCCGCTGACCCTGCGCGGTGTAGGCCGTGAATTCGGTGTCAGCATGACACCCGCGCGCGAAGCAGTGCAGCGGCTGGTGGCCGAAGGGGCACTGACCCTCTCAGCTTCTGGCCGGGTGGCCACGCCGGAACTGAGCACCGAGCGGATCGAAGAGCTGGCCTCGATCCGCGCGCTGCTGGAGCCAGAGCTGGGCAGCCGCGCCCTGCCCCGCGCCCATCCCGCGCTGATCGACCGGATGGAGGCGATCAACGCCGCCATTACCGATGCGGTGGGACGCGGCGATGCTGTCACCTATGTGCGCACCAATCTGGAGTTCCACCGCACCCTCTATCTGCGCGCCCAAAGCCCGGCGATGTTGGCACTGGTAGAAACCCTGTGGCTGCAACTGGGGCCGACGATGCGCGCGCTTTACGGGCGCCTGCGCCGCAACACGCCGCCACCGCATCACCGGATGATCCTCGCCGCCCTGAAGGCGGGCGACGAGCCGGGGTTGCGGCTGGCCCTGCGCACGGATGTGACACAGGGCCTGCGGCATCTGGCAGGCTAGGTACGACCGGTCAAATTTCTGTTTCAAAGCCCGCATCGGCAAGAAAATGCTCATGAAACTGGCAAAAACTGGCCGAGTGGTTAACTTTTCTGCTAGTCATGCCCGCACTGATTGGCCTGCAATTCGGCCTGTGACGAGGGCCGGAACAGGGAGAGCGCCTTGCCGAAAACACTACAAGAGCGCAACACACTGATCGATGCCGTTCGCGCCTCTGTGCTGGCGGCAGTGATCATCGTCAACATGCTGACCATATCGGGCCTTGCCTATCTGACTGTTGACATGCGGGCAGACATGCTCGGTCCCGTGGACCGCGCAGCCTGGAATTTCCTGACGGTGTTTTTTGAGAGCAAGGCGTTGGCCGCGTTTTCGTTCATGTTCGGGCTGAGCTTCAGCCTGATCGTGCAGAAGGCTCAGGGGCGCGACGATGCGCCCACCTTGCAGTTTCTGCGCCGCCTGCTGGTGTTGGCGGCGATCGGGCTGTTTAACGCGGTGTTCTTGTTCTGGGCCGATATCCTGATGGCGTATGCCGCACTGGGCCTGATCCTGCCCTTCGCGGCAAAGCTCTCTTCGCGGGCCTTGCTGATGCTTGCGCTCACGCTGATCCTCGCCGGCCCCACGGCCCTGGCCCTTGGCGGGTTCGATCCGCCGGTTCCGGTGCCGAAAGGCCATATCGACAGCATTACGGCCTTCGCCTCGCCCTATTTTTTCGACACGATCAGCCAGAACTGGCACATGGTCTTCAGTGCGACCGAGGGTGCCGACAGTATGCTGGTCCTGCGCTTCTTTGTCCTGTCCGGCCTGTTCCTTCTGGGCCTCGCAGCAGGCAAGTCAGGCCTGATCCTGCGTCTGGCCGAGAACCGGGGCCTCTTGCTGAGGTCCGGCACCGCTTTGCTGGCAATCGGCATTACGCTCAACCTGATGCTTGCCTTCGGCGGGGCCGAGGCGGGCGGCATGGCCGCGATGCTGCATCTGAATTCACCGATCATGGCTCTGGGCTATCTGGCCCTGATCGCGGTGGCGCTTGAGGGCGCGCGCGTGCGGTGGCTGCGCGGCCTTCTTGCACCCCTCGGCCGGATGAGCCTGACCGGCTATCTTATGTCCGCCGTTCTTGGCCAGCTTCTGTTTTATGGCTGGGGTTTTCAGCTTATCGGACAGCTTGGCACATTGGCGGTTCTGCTGGTCGCCACCGGGATCTTTGCCCTGCTGCTGGCATTCGCCCATATCTGGTTCCGCCATTTCCTCTATGGCCCCTGGGAATGGCTGTGGCGGAGCCTGACGCGGATGCAGGCTCAGCCGTTGTTGATGTCCGGCCAGGCGGCGGTGCGCTAGGCGGGAACGCCCGCCACAACCTCGCGCACCTCAGGCATGGATCGCCCCGTCGCCACAGGCAAGCGCGGCCTCGCGCACGGCCTCTGAGAACGTGGGATGGGCGTGGCAGGTGCGGGCCAGATCCTCAGCGGCCGCGCCGAACTCCATCGCAACACAAATCTCATGAATCAGATCGCCCGCCATGGGGCCGATGATATGTGCGCCGAGCAGGCGATCGGTTTCAGCATCGGCCAATAGCTTGACAAAGCCCTCGCCCTGAAACACCGCCTTGGCCCGGCCATTGCCCATGAAGCTGAACTTGCCCACCTTGTAGGCGCGCCCGGCCTCTTTCAGCGTCTCCTCGGTTTCACCGACCGAGGCCACCTCGGGCGTGGTGTAGATCACGCCGGGGATGACGCCGTAGTTCACATGCCCCGCCTGACCGGCCAGAATCTCGGCCATGGCCATGCCCTCATCCTCGGCCTTGTGGGCCAGCATAGGCCCATCGATGGCATCCCCGATGGCATAGATGCCCTTGACGCTGGTGGTATAGCTTTTGTCGGTCTCGATCTGGCCGCGCTTTGACAGGGCAACGCCCAGCGCCTCAAGCCCCAGCCCGTCGGTATAGGGTTTGCGCCCGGTGGCGAGCAGCACGCAATCGGCCTCAATGCTGTGCTCACTGTCATCCTTGCGCAGTTTGTACATGACACTGGCCTTGTTCTTCTTCACCTCGGCGCTTTGGACGGCGGCACCAAGGATGAACTCCATCCCCTGTTTCTTGAGGATGCGCTGGAAGGTCTTGGCGATCTCGTTGTCATTGCCGGGGATCAGGCGATCAAGATATTCGATCACTGTCACTTCGGCCCCCAGGCGGGCATAGACCGACCCCATCTCAAGCCCGATCACCCCGCCACCAATCACTACCATCTTCTTGGGCAGCTTCTCCAGCGCCAGCGCGCCGGTGGAGGTGACGATCACCTTCTCATCCACTGTGACACCTGGTAGCGAGGCGGGCTCCGACCCCGAGGCGATGACGATATGCTTGGCTTCATGCACCTCATCACCTACCTTGACCTGTCCTGCCGCCGGGATCGAGGCCCAGCCTTTGAGCCAGGTTACCTTGTTCTTCTTGAACAGGAACTCAATGCCCTTGGTGTTCTGGGCGATGACATCGTCCTTGTAGGCCAGCATCTTCGACCAGTCAGCCTTTGGCTTGCCCACCGAAAGGCCCATCTTGGGAAAGTTCTCCTGCGCCTCATGCAACTGATGGGTGGCATGAAGCAGCGCCTTGGAGGGGATGCAGCCGACATTCAGGCAGGTACCGCCGAGGGTATCTCGCCCCTCAACGCAAGCCACCTTGAGGCCCAGCTGCGCCGCGCGGATCGCGCAGACATACCCGCCGGGGCCGGCACCGATGACGATAAGGTCGAAATTGGCCATGATAGGTCTCCTTGGTGGCGGGGGAAGGGGGGCTTGTCTGCCCCCCTCGGGCCTGCGGCCCTCACCCCCCGAGCGTATTTCTGGCAAGATGATAGGACATCAGAGTAGTGCCGAAAGCAGCATGAGAAGTGTGGCAGCCCAACCGATACCCCAGATGACCGAGCGCCATGGGGTCCAGCCAAAGGCGTAGGCCGGGACATAGAGCAGGCGCGCGGCGAGATAGGTGTAAGCACAGGCCGCGGTGAAGGCGTTGGACTGGCCGGAGAGCGTGATCACCAGAACTGCGATGGTGAAGAGGATCAGCCCCTCGAAATGGTTGCCCAGTGCGCGTTGCAGGCGACCCGCCAGCCCGGTCAGCTGTCGCGGTGTGTCGCGCGGACCCATGGCGTATTTCGGGCCAACCTGCAGGTTGGCAGTCACGGAATAGGCCAGAAACTGCGCGCATTGCAGAAGGGCGGCGAGGGTGAGAGCGGTGAGTTCTGGGGTCATGCAAACAACACTCCGGCCAGCATGAGGACGAGGCCCGTCGAGGCGAGAAGCCAGAACGGGGTGCGCAGATAACGCAAGCCGGAAAGATAGGCGGGCAGATAGGCAACCCGCCCACCAAGATAGACCGATGCGCCCAGTACCGCTATCGGCGCTTCGCGCCCAGACCAGTGCAACGCCAGCATCAGCGCAAGAAACGCGGGCGCTGTTTCAAGGAAATTTCGCAAGGCGCGCTCTGCCCTCCCGGCCAGAGGGCCGGGCGCAGCCGGGTGATCGCGCGACCCGATTGTCCAGTCATTGCCCACCGCCGCCTTCAACAGCATGGAGTGGGCGCCAACATGGACCAGCACGAGGAGCGCGAACCCGGCAAGCGCGAAGCTGGCGAACTCAGGGGACATCAGAGATCCAGCAACAGCCGCTGCGGGTCTTCCAGCGCCTCCTTGACGCGCACAAGGAATGTGACCGCGCCCTTGCCGTCGACCACCCGGTGATCATAGCTGAGCGCGAGATACATCATCGGGCGAATGACGATCTCGCCCTTCACCACCACCGGACGCTCCTGGATCTTGTGCATGCCCAGAATACCCGATTGCGGCGGGTTCAGGATGGGCGAGGACATAAGCGAGCCATAGACCCCGCCGTTCGAGATGGTGAACGAGCCGCCCTGCATCTCGGCCATCGACAGCTTGCCGTCACGCGCGCGCAACCCCAGTTCCGAGATGCGCTTCTCGATCGCGGCGAAACCCATCTGGTCAGCATCGCGCACCACCGGCACCACAAGGCCGGAGGGTGTGCCAACAGCCACGCCCATATGGACGTAGTTTTTGTAGACCACGTCCTGTCCGTCGATCTCGGAATTGACCTCGGGAACCTCTTTCAATGCGTGGCAACAGGCCTTCACGAAGAAGGACATGAACCCCATCTTCACGCCGTGCTTCTTCTCGAACGCACCCTTGTAATCGTTACGCAGCGCCATGACGGCTGACATATCCACCTCGTTATAGGTGGTCAGCATGGCGGCGGTGTTCTGCGCATCCTTGAGGCGGCGGGCGATGGTGGCGCGCAGCCGAGTCATTCGCACCCGCTCCTCGCGCGCGGCATCGTCGGCAGGAACGGGGGCACGCGGCGGCAGACCCACGGGGGCAGCGGAGGGGGCGGGCGCGGTCGCCGCAGGCGCCGGGGCCGCCGCCGTAGCTGACATGGCCTTTTGCACGTCTTCCTTCATGATCCGACCATCCCGGCCTGTGCCCGTGACCGCGTCACGGGCAATGTTGTTCTCTGCCATCAGTTTCTTGGCCGATGGCGCGTCCTCGATATCCTTGCCACCGCTCGTGTCAGACGCGGCGGTGGACTCGGCGGCGGGTGCCTGCGTGGCCGGTGCCTTGGCCGTCGCCCCCGGCGTGCCGCCGATCACCGCCAGCCTGGCACCGGCAGCAACGGTGCTGCCCGCCTCGGCGATGATCTCGGACAGCACCCCTGCGGCGGGTGACGGCACCTCGACCGAGACCTTGTCGGTCTCCAGTTCGCACAGCATTTCATCCTGCGCCACGGTATCGCCCACGGCTTTGAACCAGGTGGCCACCGTCGCCTCGGACACGCTTTCGCCCAGCGTCGGCACCATCACCGGCACCGACTCGGTGGCGGCGGGCGCGTTGTCTTCGCTGCCCAGTTCTGACTTGGCCCCGGGTGCGCGCGGCTGGGGCGTTTCCGGCCCCGCAACGCCTTCCTCGGCGATCACCGCCAGCAGTGCATTTACGCCCACTGTCGTGCCCTCGGTGGCCACGATCTCGGACAAGACCCCGGATGCCGGGGCCGGAACCTCGACCGTCACCTTGTCGGTCTCCAGTTCGCAAAGCATCTCGTCGGCGGCCACTGAATCACCCGGTTTCTTGAACCAGGTGGCGATCGTGGCCTCGGATACGCTTTCGCCCAGCGTGGGCACGCGGACTTCGGTGCTCATGGTCATTCCCCTTCGAAGGTCAGCGCTTCATTCACCAGCGCTTCTTGTTGTGCCTTGTGCCGTGATGCCAGGCCCGTCGCGGGCGAGGCCGAAGCCGGGCGCCCGACGTAGCGCGGGCGTGACTGCCGGGCGCCGATTTGCGTCAGAACCCATTCGAGATTGGGTTCAATGAAGGACCAGGGCCCCTGGTTCTTTGGCTCTTCCTGACACCAGATCACCTCGGCGTCCTTGAAGCGCCCCAGTTCCGCGCGCAGCGATTGCGTGGGCACCGGATAAAGCTGTTCAACGCGCAGGATATACACATCGTCCTGCGCGCGCGCATCGCGCTCGGCCAGCAGGTCGAAATAGACCTTGCCCGAGCACAGAACCACCCTGCGGATCTGGTCATCCGGTTTGAGATTGAGGTCCGAATTACCCTTTTCCGCGTCATCCCAAAGCACCCGGTGGAAGGTGGAGCCATCGGTGAAATCTTCAGCACGCGAGACACACATCGGGTGGCGCAGCAGTGATTTGGGCGTCATCAGCACCAGCGGCTTGCGGAAGTCACGGTGCATCTGACGGCGCAGGATGTGGAAGTAGTTGGCGGGTGTCGAGCAGTTGGCCACGATCCAGTTTTCCTCGGCCGACATCTGCAAGAAACGCTCCAGGCGGGCGGAGGAGTGTTCCGGCCCCTGCCCTTCGAACCCGTGCGGCAGCAGCATCACCAGCCCCGACATCCGCAGCCATTTCGACTCGCCCGAATTGATGAACTGATCGAACATGATCTGCGCACCATTGGCAAAATCGCCGAACTGCGCTTCCCACATCACCAGCGCATTGGGCTCGGACAACGTGTAGCCGTATTCAAACCCAAGCACCGCGTATTCCGAGAGCATCGAGTCGATGACCTCATAGCGCGCCTGGCCTGAACGGATGTGGTTGAGCGGATAGTAGCGCTCTTCGGTCGTCTGGTCGATCAGGGCGGAGTGGCGCTGGCTGAAGGTACCGCGCGAGCAGTCCTGCCCGGACAGACGCACCGGATACCCCTCGACCGCAAGCGAACCGAAGGCCAGGGCCTCGGCGGTGGCCCAGTCAAAGCCTGCGCCACTTTCAAACATTTTCTTCTTGCCCTGGAGCTGGCGCGCGACTGTCTTGTGGATATCGAAATCCGACGGATAACGCGTCAGCGCCTCACCGACCTCGGCCAGGGTTTCCGGTTTGATCCAGGTATGGCCGCGCTGGTAGTTCGACTGATCTTTCGGCTTCATGGCCTTCCAGCGGCCGTCCAGCCAGTCGGCTTTGTTGGGGCGAAACTCTTTTCCGGCCTCGAACTCCTCGTTCAGATGGGCCTGAAAGGCTGCCTTCATATCGTCGATCTCGCCTTCGGGGATCAGCCCGTCTGCCACCAGACGCTCGGTATAAAGCTGAAGCGTCGTCTTATGGCGTTTGATGCGGTTGTACATCTGAGGGTTGGTGAACATCGGTTCATCCCCCTCGTTGTGGCCAAAGCGACGATAGCAGAACACGTCAATCACCACGTCCTTGCCGAACTGCTGGCGATACTCGATCGCCACGCGGGCGGCATGCACCACCGCCTCGGGGTCATCGCCATTGACGTGAAAGATCGGCGCCTCAACCATAAGCGCGATATCGGTCGGATAAGGCGACGTGCGCGAAAAATGCGGTGCGGTGGTAAAGCCGATCTGGTTGTTGACGATGATATGGATGGTACCGCCGGTGCGATGGCCTTTGATGCCTGACAGTTGCAGACATTCTGCCACCACGCCCTGACCGGCGAAAGCCGCGTCACCATGCAGCAGGATCGGCAAGACCGACTGGCGCTCGGAATCGTTGAGCTGGTCTTGCTTGGCACGGACCTTGCCCAGCACAACCGGGTTCACAGCTTCAAGATGCGAGGGGTTCGCGGTCAGCGACAGGTGCACCACATTGCCATCGAACTCGCGATCCGACGAGGCGCCGAGGTGATACTTCACATCACCCGAACCATCAACATCCTCGGGCTTGAAGCTGCCGCCCTGAAATTCGTTGAAGATTGCGCGATAGGGCTTGGCCATCACATTGGCCAGAATGTTCAGCCGCCCGCGATGGGGCATGCCGATCACGATATCCCTTACTCCCAGCGCCCCGCCGCGCTTGATGATCTGCTCCATCGCCGGGATCAGCGCCTCGGCACCGTCAAGACCGAAGCGTTTGGTGCCCATGTATTTGACATGAAGAAACTTCTCAAAGCCCTCGGCCTCGACCAGCTTGTTCAGAATGGCGCGCCGACCCTCACGGGTGAAGACAACCTCCTTGCCGTAACCCTCAATCCGCTCCTTCATCCATCCGGCCTGTTCCGGGTCCGAGATGTGCATGAACTGCATGGCGAACGTGCCGCAGTAGGTGCGCTTGAGAATGTCGATGATCTGACGCAGTGTGGCGACCTGCAGCCCCAGAACGTTGTCAATGAAAATGGGCCGGTCCAGATCTGCCTCAGCAAACCCGTAGGAAGCCGGTTCAAGCTCTGGGTGCGGAGACTGGTCGCGCATGCCCAGCGGGTCCAGATCGGCGATCAGATGACCGCGGATGCGATAAGCGCGGATGATCATCAGTGCGCGCAGACTGTCCAGCACAGCGCGCTGAACTTGCCCGTCACTCAGTTCAATCCCTTTTTCCTGCGCCTTGGCGGTGATCTTGTCGCCAGCCGCGCGCGCTTCACGCGCTGGCAGGGTGGCGGGCCATTCGCCCGTCATTGCGGCGGTCAGATCATCGTCCGGGGTGGGCGGCCAGTCACTGCGCGCCCAGCTTGGCCCAGCGGCATGGCGGGTGGCGTCTGCCGGGTCATCATCCAGCGCGCGAAAGAACTCGGCCCATTGGGCATCGACGCTCTCGGGGTTCTGCACGAAGCGGGCGTGCATCTGGTCGATGTAATCAGCGTTCGCACCCTGCAGGAAGCTCGATGCGTGGAACGCGTCGTTGGGGCTTTGATCGTTCATGTCAATCACTCAAAGTGAGGGGTGAATATCGGGGGGGACAAGCGGTACATGGGTCGCCAGAACTGGCGGATCCGGAGAATAGGGCAGTACGACGCGCAGACCATCGCAGGCAATCTGATGCCCGCCCGCAGCAGGGTCGATGGCTTGCGCGCATCGCTTGACAGGCAGCAAGGATACACCAGCCACCAAGTCGGGTTCAAAAGCCTGCGCCGGGCAAGCCGCAGCCAGCAGAAGGGCAAACCCGCCCCCCGTCACTGTCTGCGCTGTCAGTTTTGCCCGGTCCATCGCTCCTTGCCTTTGTTGCGCGCACCCCTGACGGGGCCGTCAGCTCTTGATGGCCTTCATCACCGCTTCACCCAGTGTCGCGGGGCTGTCAGCCACCACGATCCCGGCCGCTTTCATCGCCTCGATCTTGCTTTCCGCATCGCCCTTGCCACCGGCGACGATGGCACCGGCATGACCCATGCGACGGCCCGGAGGCGCGGTGCGCCCGGCGATGAACCCGGCAGTGGGCTTCCAGCGGCCCTTTTTGCGCTCATCGGCCAGAAACTGCGCCGCCTCTTCCTCAGCCGAGCCACCGATTTCGCCGATCATGATGATCGAGGTGGTCTCGGGGTCGGCGAGGAACATCTCCAGCACGTCGATATGCTCTGTTCCTTTGATCGGGTCGCCGCCGATGCCCACAGCAGTGGACTGGCCAAGGCCCATGTCGGTGGTCTGCTTCACGGCCTCATAGGTCAGCGTGCCCGAACGCGACACCACGCCGACGCTGCCGCGCCGGTGGATATGACCGGGCATGATACCGATCTTGCAGGCATCGGGCGTGATGACGCCGGGGCAGTTCGGCCCGATCAGGCGCGATTTTGAGCCTTCGAGCGCGCGCTTGACCTTCATCATGTCAAGCACCGGAATCCCCTCGGTGATGCAGACAATCAGCTCCATCTCGGCGTCAATCGCCTCAAGGATCGAATCTGCCGCGAACGGCGGGGGGACATAGATGACCGACGCATTGGCCTCGGTCTTCGCTTTCGCTTCATGGACCGAGTTGAAGACCGGAAGGTCCAGATGCGTGCCGCCACCTTTGCCGGGGGTCACGCCACCGACCATCTTTGTGCCATAGGCAATGGCCTGCTCGGAATGGAAGGTGCCCTGCGAGCCGGTGAAGCCCTGGCAGATGACGCGGGTGTTTTCGTTGACAAGAATGGCCATTGGTTCAGGTTCCCAACTTTAATGCATGGATGACTTTGTGTCGCAGCGCGTCGAGGCGCGGACTGGCCGCACCATTGGGTGCGTTTGGTGTCCCGGGGACATACCCTTGATAGATTGCTGACTGGCGCTCAGAGGCGGTAAGAGGCGGCAAGCCGCCAACACGAAGACTGATGATGATGGAGACCAGCGCATCCAGAGCGTGTTCACGGACTGTGACCGGGTCCAACTCTTCGCTTTGACCGGTTTCAAACCCGAACAGGCTGGGACATTGCGGAAAGAACGTGGTGCGGAACCGTTCAACACTTTTGGCACACTGGTCTTTCAGAGCGGCCATTTGCGCCGGGGACAGCCGCAGCCTTGGCGCCGTATGCGTGAGGTCTTCGACCATAGTGACGATATGGCGGCGCAGGGGGTTGGTTCCGCCTTGCGCCAGAAGTTCGGGGATTCTGAGGTTGAGCGCGCGAAGACACTCGATCCCGACAACACTGAGCGAGACGTTGACGGGCTCTGGCCGGTCCATCCCCGAAGGGTCCACCCCCAGAACGTGACAGAAATCATCGATCACGTCGCCGTTGTGCAGATGTGGCTTGTCAAACAGCCTTACCTCCAGCCGGTCGCGCCCCACCGCATCCAGCCAGCGCTGCGCGCGCCTGTGCGGTTGAATGCTCGGCAATCTCGTGGCGAAGAACTCCTCAAAACCTGCGGTTTTACCCCGCTTGATCCCCTCCGAGTATTCGCTGACCAGCGCCGCAGCCGGGTCGCGGAAGTAGGCGATATACCTGACCTCCTCGAAAACCGACGAAAACAGATCGTCGAGCGCCCGCACCTCTTCAGGTGTACGCATCATCATCATGATGTGCTCGCTTGAGAACACGGCAACCGGCTCGTCATACCGGGCCGGATAATCTGCAAGCGCGGCCAGATGCGGTGCGCTGTTGTCGCGGATCGCATCCAGTGTCCCGGCCCCGTACAGCAGCCGCATTTCTTCAGAGGCTGGAATGCGCCCTGCACGCCCCAACGCGCCCAGCGGGTATTCAACCTGGCTTCGGCGCCCCGGGATCTCCCGGTGGTAACGAATCCCTCTTTGCGCCAGCGCTTGCGCATTGCAGAACAGAAAGTCCTGCAATGTGCTGGTGCCCGTCTTGGGCGCGCCGATATGCACGAAGGCCTTCACGCCGCCTTACCCCTTCACAGCCTTGACGATCTTCTCGGCTGCGTCCGACAGGTTGTCGGCGGCAATCACGTCCAGCCCGGAATTGTTGATGATGTCCTTGCCCTTTTCCACGTTCGTCCCTTCCAGTCGGACGACCAGTGGCACTTTCAGGCCCATCTCCTTGACTGCGGCAATCACCCCCTCGGCGATGATGTCGCAGCGCATGATACCGCCAAAGATGTTGACCAGGATGCCCTTCACATTGGGGTCCGAGGTGATGATCTTGAACGCCTCGGTCACCTTGTCCTTGGTGGCACCGCCACCGACATCGAGGAAGTTGGCAGGCTCGGCCCCATAAAGCTTGATGATGTCCATCGTCGCCATTGCCAGCCCGGCACCGTTGACCATGCAGCCGATCTCGCCATCGAGCGCGATGTAGTTCAGATCAAACTTGGAAGCGGCGAGTTCCTTGGAGTCTTCCTCGGTCTCGTCGCGCAGCGCCAGCACATCGGCCTGCCGGTAAAGCGCGTTCGAATCAAAGCCCATCTTGGCATCAAGGCATTTCAGGTCGCCATCGGTGGTGACGATCAGCGGATTGATCTCCAGCATCTCGGCGTCACGCTCGACGAACATCTTGTAAAGTTTGCTCACCAGATCGACGCATTGTTTGACCTGCTTACCCTCAAGCCCCAGCGTGAACGCGACACGGCGTCCATGGAAGCCCTGAACACCTGTGGCCGGGTCGATGTTGAACGAGATGATTTTTTCTGGGGTCGATGCCGCGACCTCTTCGATATCCATGCCGCCCTCGGTGGACACGACAAAGGACACCCGGCTGGAAGCACGATCGACCAAGAGCGCCAGATACAGCTCGCGCGAGATGTCCGAGCCGTCTTCGATGTAGATACGGTTGACCACCTTGCCTGCGGGGCCGGTCTGATGTGTGACCAGCGTGCGACCCAGCATGGCGTTGGCGTGTTCCGCCGCCTCTTCGACCGATCTGGCCAGCCGGACGCCGCCTTTTTCACCTGCCGAGGCTTCCTTGAACGAGCCCTTGCCGCGCCCGCCTGCGTGGATCTGGGCCTTTACGACCCAAAGCGGCCCGTCCATCTCGCCTGCCGCGCTCTTGGCCTCTTCAGCGCGGAAGACCACCCGGCCATCGGAAACCGGCACGCCATAGCTGCGAAGAAGTGCTTTCGCCTGGTATTCATGAATGTTCACGGATCTGTCCCCGTCTGCTGCGATTTGCGCCGTCAATGCCATGAAACAAGCCTGGCACAAATGACTATTTGGTATAGATTCGCCCCTGAGGCGTTTTTTCTTCTTTTTGTGATCACAGCTTTAAATCGCGTGATCACAAATCCTCGTAACCACTCCGGCTGCCCGCGCATGCAGGGAATCAACTGTCCAATGCGAGGCTTTGAGGATCGGCTCGGCTAGCTGCGAGCGGGTCGCTGCACAATCGCCGCCATAGCAATCAAATCAGGATCACCCGCCGGTCGCCTGCTGCGAAGCGGCGCAGGACGGCGGGGTAAAGGCGGTGTTCCTGCACCAGCACCCGCGCAGCGAGGGTATCCGGTGTATCGCCAGGCAGGACGGGAACGCGGGCCTTGCCCAGGATGGGGCCATCATCCAGCACCGGGGTGACTTCGTGCACGGTGCAGCCAGCCTCGGTATCACCTGCTTCCAGCGCGCGGGCATGGGTGTGCAGGCCCGGATATTTCGGCAAAAGCGAGGGGTGGATATTCAGCATCCGCCCGGCAAAACGATTGACGAACCCCTCAGTCAGCACCCGCATGAAGCCCGCGAGTGCGACGATATCGGGCCTTGCGGCCTCAAGCGCAGGTAAAACCGCGGCCTCAAAGGCGGCGCGATCCTTGCCAAAGGGGCGGTGGTCTATGGCCGCGGTGGGTATGCCCAGCGCGGCAGCGCGTTCCAGACCCTTGGCTGCAGGATCATTCGACAGCACCAGACAGGGCCGCGCCGGGTGGTCACCAGTCATGCTTTGCGCCAGCGCCACCATGTTCGACCCGCCGCCCGAGATCAGGATAGCGACGCGTTTGCTCACGCCAGATCGCCCGTGTAGCTGACGCCCTCACCCGCTGTGACCTGCCCGATCACGCTGACACTTTCACCCGCCTCGGCCAGTAGCGTTGCCAGCGCCTCGACCCGGTCAGGTGCGGCGACCACGATCATGCCGATACCGCAGTTGAAGGTTTTCAGCATTTCGCCCTGTTCCAGCCCGGCATTCTGCGCCAGCCAGCCAAAAACGGGCAGCAGACTCCAGGTATCCAGATCAATGCGCGCGCCCAGCCCCTCAGGCAACACCCGCGGCAGGTTCTCGGTCAGCCCGCCGCCGGTGATATGCGCCAGCGCATGCACCCCGCCCGCGCGCACCGCCGCCAGCGCTGGTTTCACATAAAGCCGGGTGGGGGTCAGCAGTGCCGCGCCCAGCGTGCCCTCGCCGAAGGGGCAGGCATCATCCCAGCCCAGCCCGGTGCTTTCCACGATCTTGCGCACCAGCGAATAGCCGTTCGAATGCACCCCGTTCGACGCCAACCCCAGCAGAACATCGCCCTCGGCCACACCCTGCGGCAGATCCTGCCCGCGCTCCATCGCGCCCACGGCAAAGCCCGCCAGATCAAAATCACCCTTGTGATACATGCCCGGCATCTCGGCGGTTTCGCCGCCGGTCAGTGCGCAGCCCGAGGCCGCGCAACCCTCGGCGATGCCCTCGATGATCCGCGTGGCCTGATCAACATCCAGCTTGCCGGTAGCAAAGTAATCCAGAAAGAACAGGGGTTCGGCCCCCTGACACACCAGATCGTTGACACACATCGCCACCAGATCGATGCCGATGGTATCGACATGGCCGGTATCGATGGCGATGCGCAGCTTGGTGCCCACGCCATCGGTCGCCGCCACCAGCACCGGGTCGCTGTAGCCTGCGGCCTTGAGGTCAAAAAGCGCACCAAACCCGCCCAGCCCTGACATGCTGCCCGGCCGCGCGGTGCGCTTTGCTGCCGGCTTGATCCGTTCGACCAGCGCATTGCCTGCGTCAATATCGACGCCAGCCTTTGCATAGGTCATCCCGTTCTTGCGCTCGCTCATCGCCCCGATCTCCCGTAGCCGTGATGGCGCACGCCTTAGCGCAAGCCCCGCCCACAGGCAACGCAACACGGCGCAGCCGCGCGCATATTCTTGACGCCGGGCCGCAATCTGCTAGCAACATCGCGCCGGGCCTGTAGCTCAATGGTTAGAGCAGGGCGCTCATAACGCCTTGGTTGGGGGTTCGAGTCCCTCCGGGCCTACCATTTCACCGGTCAATCCGGCTTGTTGCTTGCGGTTTTTTGAGGATAGGTTTGATTTAGATTAATCTACAGTATACGATTTCAGACCAAGCCGACATTTTGACAAAGGATGTCCCCCTGTAGATGAACGGCGACCAGACTGATGAGCGCGGCGTGCTATCCAAGGTTCCTTCGGAACCGAGCTTGCGCGAGTCTCTGCCGCTGAATCTGCGCGAAAACCCCTTTGCGCTTAGCCATTTCGTACATCAGGCCCCGATTGCGCTGGCCATGTTCGACCTCGAGATGCGCTATGTTGCCGTCAGCCGTCCGTGGATTGATCTGTTCAAGGTCGGCGTCAGCGACATTATTGGGCGTTCGCATTACGATCTGTTCCCTGACCTTCCAGACGCGTGGCGCGATGCCCATCGCAGGGGCATGCAAGGCGAACACTTGAGCAATTCAGAAGCCGCATGGACCACCCCGGATGGGACCACTGTCTGGCGCCGATGGGATCTTGCGCCATGGCGGAACGAGAAGAACGAGATCGGCGGCATCACCCTGTTCGTCGAAGATATATCAACCCCGAAGGCTATCGACGCGGTGCTGCGTCTGGTCTCGGTCGATGCATCGCGCATGTGGTTTCCGGCCTTTGCCAATCACGCGGCTCGCCGGATCAGTGAGATTTTGGGTGTCGACATGGTGCAACTTGCACAGCCCTGCGCCGACATGCCGGGCTGGGCAGAAACCACTGCCGTCTGGGCTGATGGCAAAGCGGCTCCGAACTACCGCTACCCGCTCGCGGATACACCCTGCGATCTGGCCCTTCAGCGCAATCTCTGTATTTTCGACTCAGCGGTGCAACTGCGCTTTCCAGAAGATGACGACCTGCAACGCCTTGGTATGGAAGCCTATGGCGGCACCGCGTTGCTGGACGGCAAGGGCAAAATGCTGGGCGTTCTGGCGGTGATGAAACGCACCCCGTTCCGCGATCCTGAACTGGTGCGATCCGTCCTCACCCTGGCAGGCATTGCGATCGGCGGGAATCTGGAACGCCATCACGCCAGTTCTGCGGTGGAGGCCAGTGAACGCTTCAGCCGTTCACTTCTGGATGCGATGAACTCGCATATCGCGGTGCTGGACGGCACGGGGAAGATCATTTTCGCCAACGAAGCCTGGTTTGCCTTTGCCCGTGACAGTGGCGCCGCCCCCGCAGCCACCGGCATTGGCGCCGATTATCTGAAAGCCTGCGAAGCTGCCGCCTTCGCCAGCACAGAAGCCAGAGAAGCGGCGAGCCTTTTGCGCGAGGTACTGTCCGGCCAGAAGACAGAAGGCAGTTGCGAGTATCCCTGCCCCACGCCATCCGGCATGACATGGTATCGCTGCACCATCAAACGTTTCGCCAATCTGGATCAGACGATGGTTCTGGCAGCACATGAGAATGTCAGCGATGTCAGGCAGGCTAACCTGCGCTCGGAGCAGGTGGAAACCAAGTTTCGCCATCTGTTTGATGACGCACCTGACGCGGCCCTGATCGTCGATGACGAGGGTGTGATAAGGATGGCCAATCGGCAGGCCGAGTTGTTGTATCGCTTCGAACCCGGAATGCTGGAAGGCGTTTTGATAAGAACCCTGATCAGTGATGAAAATGAGACCCGGCCAATCGCTGTCATGGAAGATTTTGCCGAGCGGCTGGCGGGCTCGTCCCAGGGAACGGCCCAGGGCGCGACTCAAGGCGCCCGCCGCGATGGAAGCACTTTTCCTGCAGAATTTTCGCTCAGTCGGTTCATTGAATACGGCGAGACGCTTTTTATCGTCGCGGTGCGCGATGTCTCACTGCGGGTTGCCGCCGAGGCTGACCGGCAGGCCCGCCTGCTTGCCGAGCAGGCCAATCAGGCAAAATCCGTCTTTCTGGCAACCATGAGCCATGAAATCCGCACGCCGCTCAATGCCGTGCTGGGTTTTGCCGAGGTTCTGTCGCACAGCAGCCTTAACCCTGATCAGGCGGGGATGCTGAAGCACATGCATGCCTCGGCGCAGCATCTGCTGGGGCTGATCGACAACGTTCTGGATCTGTCAAAGATCGAGGCGGGCGAACTGGAGCTGGAGGAAGCGTCGTTCGAGCTGCCTGCACTGATCCTGTCGAATGCGCGGGCACTGAGCGGCTATGCCGCCCAGCGGAATGTGCGGATCAACCTGTTCATCGCGCCGGACATGCCCCGCCACATCAGATCTGATCCCTCGCGACTGCGGCAGGTGGTCTATAACCTGTTGGGCAATGCCATCAAGTTCAGTACCCGGCCTGATGGCGAAGGCCGGGTGCAGTTGCGCGCGCGTGCTACTGGCACTGGCACACCCATGCTGGAGTTATTGATACAGGACAATGGCATCGGCATGACCGAAGAGGTGCGGGCGCGGGTGTTCCAGCCTTTTGTTCAGGGCGAAAGCTCGGTCACGCGGCGCTATGGCGGCACCGGGCTGGGCCTGACGATCACCAAGCGCATCGTCGAGGCGATGGGCGGCCAGATCGACGTGGACAGCACATCGGGCCTCGGCTCGACCTTCCGGGTGACGATCCCGTTCTGCGCCGCAACCGACCAGCACCCGCAACTGCCCCAGCGCCTGAAAGGGCTTCACTGCCTTCTGGCGGAGAATGCGGTCTATCAAGCCGACGATCTGGCGCAGTATCTGCATCATGAGGGCGCGCAGATCACCCGCATCACACGCGGCGGCGGCGACACCGCGTTGCCCGCATCGGCGGCCACGGCGGATGTGCTGATCTGTGGGCCTGATTTCTGCCAGCCTCTGGGGCTTGCAACAGATCTCGCGTGCGTGTTGATCTGCGATCGGAGCGCGGAAGAGCGCGGAGGCACAGCCGAGGCCGTGACCTGCCTGCGCCCGGAACTCCTGACCTGCGACACCCTTGTCCGCGCGGTGCAGCGCGCCTGCGGTCACGGGCTGAAGCCATTGCCCGAATTGCCCGCATCCGATGACGGCGGCACCGACGGCGAAGTGCGCCGGTTCGACCCGGCGCTCTATCAGCCGATTCTGGTGGTCGAAGACGATCCGATGAACCAGAAGGTAATCTTGCGCCAGCTGGCATTGCTGGGCCTTGAGCCCGATCTGGCCGATGACGGCGTAGCGGCGTTGCAGAAGATCGAGAAAAAACACTACGGCCTGATCCTGGCTGACCTGAATATGCCGGTGATGGATGGCTACACCATGACCGCCGAGATCCGCGCGCGCGAGGCCGCAGCCGGGGTCAGTATTGACCGCACGGCCTCGATCGTTGCATTGACGGCGAATGTGCTGCGCGACGAAATGGGGCGCACCCGCGAAGCCGGGTTCGACGGCTTCCTGACCAAACCGATGACGCTGAACCAACTGGCCGCAACCATTGCCGCCTTCCTGCCCCCGGCCAGCGGGCACTGAACCTGCGCGACCGCACGCGCGCTTTGCGCGGCATGCGGTAACAAATGCCGGGCTTCGCTTGACGCTGCCCCGCAAACCCGTGATGTGTCACATGCGCAAACGATCCCCGAGCGGGGACGCCCTGGCAGAGAAGGTTCGCTCATGCGTGTGGTTTTCATGGGAACCCCCGATTTCTCGGTCCCGGTTCTGGAGGCGCTTCATGCCCGCCACGAAGTTCTCGCAGTTTACAGCCAGCCGCCCCGCCCCGCCGGGCGCGGCAAGAAACCCCGACCCTCGCCGGTTCAGGCCCGGGCCGAGGCGCTGGGGCTGACGATCCGCACGCCGCGCAGCCTGAAAGACCCCGCCGAGCAGGCCGCCTTTGCCGCACTAAAGGCGGATGTGGCGATCGTGGTGGCCTATGGGCTGATCCTGCCGCAGCCGGTACTGGACGCACCGCAAAAAGGCTGTCTGAATATCCATGCCTCGCTTCTGCCTCGCTGGCGTGGGGCCGCACCGATCCAACGGGCGATCATGGCGGGTGACCGCGAAACCGGGGTCTGCATCATGCAGATGGAGGCCGGGCTGGACACAGGTCCGGTGCTTTTGCGCGCAGCCACGCCGATCACCGAGGCCGACACCGCCGGCAGCCTGCATGACCGCCTGTCAGGCATGGGGGCCACGCTGATCGTCGATGCGCTGGAGCGTCTGCCCGGCCTGTCGCCTGAACCGCAGCCTGAAATGGGCGTGACCTACGCCGCAAAGATCGATAAGGCCGAGGCGCAGGTCAAATGGGATCAGCCCGCAGCCGTCGTCGCACGCCATATCCGCGGCCTGTCGCCTGCCCCCGGCGCCTGGTGCGAGACCCCGGCGGGGCGGCTGAAACTGCTCAACGCCCGGGCCGTCGCCGGACAGGGTGCGCCGGGGACAGTGCTGGAGGGATTGACCATCGCCTGCGCCGGGGACGCAGTTGAGATCATTCAGGCCCAGCGCGAGGGCAAACGCCCAATGAGCGCCGGGGAGCTGTTGCGCGGTCTGGACCTGCCCCCGGGGACCCGGCTGGCGCGATAAGAAGCGCGGCGCCTTTGCCCGCGCGGCTGCATGCGTATTTTGGCAAGATGATGCAGGCAGTCAGGCCAACAGGCGGCGGGCGTCTTGCCAGAACCGGGCAACAGTTTCGCCAGCGGGATCGGTGCGGGCAAGCGCGGCGGCCTGGCCGGAGAGCGCATAGAGATGATCGAAATTCTGCGCCTCGATTGCCGCTCGGCGCATGGGATCGGTCAGGTGGCGCTGCACTGGGTAGGGCGCGGGTGGCGGGGCGGCGGGATGGTCGGCCGCCTCGGTAAAGGCGTTGCGCAAGGCGCGGGCGGTGCGGCCACTGAAAGCGCGCGTCAGCGTGGTGTCTTCAGGTCGCGCCCGCGCCAGCGCATCCGCCCAGGCCGGGGTGATATCGGCCTCGGGCGTGCGCAAGAGCGCGGTGCCGATCATCGCCGCCGACGCACCCAGCGCCAACACCGCCGCCACCCCGCGTCCGTCGCCAATACCCCCTGCCGCGATGACCGGCACCGATACGGCATCAGCGATGGCGGGTACCAGTGCAAGCGTGCCGACGCTGGCGCGTGGCGCGTCCCCGGGGGCGAAGCAGCCGCGATGCCCCCCGGCCTCGGCACCCTGGGCGATGATCGCCTCGGCCCCGGCGGCCTGAGCAGCGCGCGCCTCGTCCAGCGTGGTAGCGGTGGCGAACCAACTGATGCCGCGCGCCTTGAGGGCGCTGACCTGATCAGATCGGAAGAGGCCCATAATCGTGGAGGCCACGGGCGGCGCGGCCTGAAGAAGTGCCGCGAACTGTGCGTCGAAATCCTCCAGCAGCGGGCCGTTGTCCGGCGGAGTTGGTTCCGGCCCGAAGCTGGCCAGAAAGCGCGCCTGCGCAGCCTCGCCCCCCGCATCGCGCGCGGCCGGTGCATCGGGCACCCAGAGGTTGATCTGAAACGCGCCCGCAGATTGCTGACGAAACCGCGCCACCCATTCGGCAATCGCCGAAGCAGACAGCGGCAAGGCACCACAGGCCCCCATCCCCCCGGCATTGGCCACAGCAGCCGCCAGCGCGGGCGGCGAGGTGCCAGCCATCGGCGCCATCAGCACCGGCATCTCAAGGCCATAGCGGGTGCAGAAATCAGCGGCGCGGGCAAGCGGGCGGGGCATGGGGCACGTCCTTTCGCAATCAGTCCCCCAAAGGCTGGCACGGAAGCGGCGGGCGGGCAAGCGCTGGCACACCCGCTGCACACAGGATAGACTTCGACGCAATCACATGGGAGGCAGGGTTGCGCATTCTCTGGGGCGGTCTGGGCGGGCTTTCGGTGGCGTTGGGCGCGGCCGGAGTGGTGTTGCCACTAGTGCCGACCACGCCTTTCATGCTTCTGGCGGCCTTTTGCTTCGCGCGCTCATCGCCCCGGCTGGAACGCTGGTTGCTGCAACATCCCCGCTTCGGCCCGGCGATTGCCGACTGGCGCGCGCATCGGGCAATCTCGCTCCGAGGCAAGATTTTGTCAGTTGCGGCCATGACGCTGGCCTTTGTCATCAGCCTTGCACTGGGGCTGCCGCCGGGCCTGTTGCTGGTGCAGGCGGCGGTCCTGTTGCTGGTCGGCCTGTTCTTGCTGACCCGTCCGACAGCCTCGGCCCGCACCCTTCGCCAATCTGATCCTTGACACGCTGCCCCCCGATCTGTTGCATGGCCCCACAATCGGGACGGGAGGACCGAGTGATCGCCACTTTTCTGAGGCTTAGCCGCGTCCTGGACCGCGCCACATTGCTGGTTTGCGGCAGCGCCGGACTGGTGCTGGTGGTCATGGTGCTGGTCAATGTGGTGCTGCGCTATGGTTTCGGCATGGGCTCGATCAAACTGCAGGATCTGGCCGGATATGCTTTTGCGATCTTTCTGATCACCAGCTTGCCGGTCTGTCTGGCACGCGGCGGGCATGTGCGCGTCGAGGTGTTGTCCGAACGCCTGTCACCGGCTTATCTGCGCGGGGCAGATGCGGTGGCGCTGGTGCTGTTCCTGATCCCGCTTTTTGCACTGATCATACGGGCCGGATGGGGTGACCTGATCTATAGCTGGCGGGTGAGCGAAGGATCATCGACGCCCGGCGGGCTGGGCGGGCAGTATCTGGTCAAGACGGTGCTGCCGGTGGCAGCGGCGCTGATGATCGTGCAGGGGCTGGCGGCAGTCATCGACCCGCCGAAGCGGGCGGAGAGCACGCTTTGAGCCCGCAGGAAATGATCCTTGCGGCGATGTTCGTGGCACTGTTTGCGGGCATACTCAGCGGCATTCCCGCCATGCTGGCAATCGCCGGTGTGCCGTTGGTCACCGCCGTCATCGCCGCGCAGTTCGGTATGTTCGATCTGCATTTCCTCAACTTCTTCCCGGCCCGTGTCTGGGGCGTGATGACAAACACGTTGCTGATGGCGGTGCCACTTTTTGTGCTGATGGGTGTGTTGCTGGAGCGCTCGAACCTGGCCGAGGCAATGCTGCGCATTCTGGCGAAGATGCTGGGCGGCAGCCCGCGCGGCATGGCGCTGTCGGTGCTCGCCTTCAGTGCCCTGATCGCGGCATCAACGGGGATCATCGGCGCCACTGTGGTGATGCTGGTGCTGATCAGTCTGAAGCCGATGCTCGACGCGGGCGTACAAAAGCGGCAGGCGAGCGGGCTGATCTGCGCCTCGGGCACACTGGGGCAGATCATACCGCCCTCGATCATTCTGGTGCTGCTGGGTGACCAGATCGGCAATACCTATCTTGAGGCGCAGCAGCGCGCGGGCAATTTTGCGCCGCAGCCGGTGTCGGTGGCGGATCTGTTTGCCGGGGCGATGGTGCCGGGGCTGCTATTGGTGAGCCTGTATGCGCTGTGGCTTGTGTTCACACTCAGGCCCGCCAAGGGGGCGTTGCGGGTGCGCGGCGCGGTGGTGCCGATGGCCGATATCCTGTTCACCTTCCTGCCGCCGATGCTGCTGATCCTGGCCGTGCTCGGTTCAATCCTCGGCGGCATTGCCACGGCGACTGAAGCGGCGGGACTGGGCGCGGTGGGGGCCCTGCTGATGTCCGCCTTTGCCACAACCCGGGCGCGCGGCGAGCGGGTGGTCATTGCGGCAGCGGGGCTGTCGGCCTTTGCGCTGGTGATGCTGCGAATGGCGGGCTACGGGCGCGCGGCACTGGACAGCCCGGCGGGGATGCTGGCGCTGGCAGCCGCCCTGCTGATCGGGCTGGGGGTGATGGCGGCGGGGGCGCGGCTGTGGCGGGGGCGGATGTTGCAGGGCGCGCTGGTGGAGACTATCCGCATCTCGGGCATGGTGTTCGGCATCGTCATCGCCGCCTCGATGCTGGCGCTGGTGTTTCGCGGCTTTGGCGGTGACCGCACGGTCAGCGCGCTGATGGCCGCGCTGCCGGGCGGCGACTGGGGGGCGCTGTTTCTGGTGATGGGCGTGGTCTTTGTGCTGGGCTTCATTCTTGAGGCTGTGGAAATCATCTATATCGTTGTGCCGCTTCTGGGGCCTGCGGTGCTGGGCAGCGATGTCTCGCCGGTCTGGTTTGCCGTGCTGCTGGCGATGAACCTGCAAACCAGCTTCCTGACCCCACCCTTTGGCTTTGCGCTGTTTTATTTCCGATCCGTTGCGCCGCCGTCGATCTCGACAGTCGATGTCTATCGCGGTGTGATACCGTTTGTGCTGCTGCAACTTCTGGCGCTGGCGCTGATCATCACCTTTCCGGCGCTGGCGACATGGCTACCTGACAAGATTTTTGGCTGATCAACACGGAGGAGACTACGCATGAAACGCAGAACATTTCTGGCCTCGGGCGCGGGCCTGAGCGCCGTCACACTGGCCGCACCTGCCGTGGCGCAAGGCGTCATCGAATGGAACATGCCCTCGGGCTTTCCAAAAGCCGCGCCGGGGGTGGGCACCAATTCCACCCGGTTTGCCGAACTGGTGGAAAAGATGTCAGACGGGCGCATTGTGCTGACCGTTTATGGCGCAGGCGAGTTGGTGCCGCCCTTTGCCGTGGAAGATGCGGTGCAGCAGGGCAATGTGGCGATCGGCCATTCGACGCCCTATTACGCGGCGTCGAAAACCGCCGCCGCGCACTGGTTCACGGGCGTCCCTTTCGGCATGACCGCGACCGAGCACTTTGCTTGGCTGAAATGGGGCGGCGGGCAGGAAATCTGGAACGACATCTACGGCGAGCGCAACCTGAAACCCATCTACTCGGGCAATTCGGGCGTGCAGTCAGGTGGGTGGTTCAAGGACCGGATCGAAGGGCTGGATGACCTGCAAGGGCTGAACATGCGCATCGCGGGCCTTGGCGGCGAGATGATGCGCAAGCTGGGCGTCAATGCGGTGCTGATGCCCGCCACCGAGATCTTTCAGGCGCTGCAATCAGGCGCGCTGGACGCCGCCGAATGGGTGGGGCCGCTCTTGGATCAGGCGTTTGGCCTGCAGCGCATCACCAACCTGTGCTACACCCCCGCCTATGCCGAACCTTCAGCGGGGCTGGAGGTGGTGGTCAACACCGACGCCTGGGCCGAGCTGTCCCCCGATCTGCAGGCGATCCTTGAAGCCGCCGCGATGCAGTGCGCGATGGAGACGATGGGCCAGTTCGACTATTACAACGTGCAGGCCATGGCCCAGCTGGAAGAGGCGGGGGTGGAGTTTCTGGCCTTCCCCGACGAAGTGGTCAGCGCCATGCGCGACGCCTGGGATGAGGTGCGCGAGGAGCAGCGCGCCGAGAGCGCCGATGCCGCGCGGGTGCTGGACAGCATCGAGGCCTTTACCGACAAGGCCATCCCCTATAGCGCGGCCTTCATGCAGCGCTATCTGGACGCGCGCAACTGAACGGATGATGCGCGCTTTGCGACCGGGTGAGGGGGGCTTTTTGCCCCCCTCTTCGGCTGCGCCGAATTCACC
>JAFIEK010000097.1 GCA_020832545.1 Pararhodobacter sp.
ATCATGTCCGCAGGTTGGATTTCTCAGCCAATCCAAAAATTTCGCGACAGAACCCGATAACTCATGTCCTTCTCCTGACAGTGCGCTTGTCAGGAAAAAGTTGCAGGCCGCTTGCAAGGCACAACGCTGGCAGGGCCCCATCCCGCGGAATGGCTACTCAGTAATGTTTCCGCGCGCACCGGAAGAGTGATCTTGGCTGAGGCGTCCGAGGTGGTGATCGGTGACGCCCGGCAGCGGGCGGCATGCGGTGGGTCGACCCGGTGCTTTTGTACCGCAGTTCTGACCAAAGGAAATTTTCCGGGCTCCCGGGATTTTCTGAGCCCGGTAGCCAACAGTCATCAATCTGGAGGTGACTAATGTACCCGAAAAAGCTTGAAGAGCTCAGCGCCAGACAGCTGGCTGTGATCGAGTATCTGTACGACCTGTCGCGACCGTCACTTGCAGAGCGGGCCGTGCGGGGACTGTCCCATTTCATGAGATATGTCGCCAAAGCGGCGCATGGGCAGGACATGCTGGTGCTGTCGAATGCCCAAAATCTCGAAGGTGAACTGGGAATATTCAGCTCTGAGGACGCCCTCATAGAGCACGTCTTCGAACTGGCCATGCAGAAGGTCCTGGCAGGCGATGTGCCTACCTCCGATACGAATCCCTACGTCGCGCCGCTGATCTGGCCCCCCGCCGTAGAGGGGGAGGAACCCGTGCACATGAATCGTTTCATGCTCTACATGCATCTTGTTGCGCTTGTCTTCGGGGAAATCGAGGGCGTCCATGAGGACGAAGTAATGACCGCCACCCGTGAACTTGTACGAAGAGAACTCAAGAGCGCTATCCGGGGGCATTACGCGCGGCATCGCACAGATCGAGGGCGAAAGGCATGAACATTGTCATCGAGCACCGCTACGAAGATCCAGACATCATGTTTGCGCCAGCTGGCAGCCCGCATCCGCACCATGGAGGCCATGATGCACCGTGAGGACGCTGAGCAATTCATTTTCATCGATTTCGAGGCTTCGGGTCTCGGCCCTCAATCGTGGCCTGTTGAAATCGGACTGTCGTGGATTGAAGGTGCTGACGTGAGAACCTGGTCAAGCCTGATACGTCCCGAGCTCAGCTGGAGCATGGAGGCATGGGACCCGGTATCGGCGGAGGTGCACGGGATACCGCTTGATGAACTTACCAGGGCACCAGCTGCGGGCATGGTCGCAGCCGAGGCGGCAAAGCTCATATCCGGAAAAACGGTCTGTAGTGATGCCCCCAAATACGATGAAATCTGGGCCAGGAGGCTTTTCCTTGAAGGGGCGCAGCCCGTGTCGTTGCGGATTTTCGACATCTACAGCGCGTTTGAGCACGTGCTGAGCGAAGCGGGCATCGATCATGCGTATGAAAAGCTCGCGCGCTTGCCCGCGCCGCATCGCGCAGGTCCTGATGCGGAGCGCTACGCGAAAGCGTTCTTGCACGGGTTGAAATACTGATACCAACCCGGGGCATGGGGCCGACCGAGCCGATCAGGTGATGCCCTTTGGGGCGCTTGACCACCACCCTCTGCACAGCGCGCAATTTCGCCCTGCTCTGACCTTCTCTTCGCAGTTTGCAATTTCTCGGGCGGGAGTGTTCCCGGCCGCAGCTGCGCTGACCCAAGCTTTTTCCCTTTCCCAAACAGGAGATATCCGATGCAACTCACCCCCGACCAGCGGCTCTGGATCGACAAGGTGCTTGCGGCTCTCAATGCAGCCGAGGCGGGCCCTTCGGAAGAGGATCTCTCTGATGCGCCCATGCTTGACTGCTGGCGCCCTTTCTTCTCCCGGCAAGGCACTCCCATCCTCTGGGGCATCGGCAGTGGCCACCCAAGTCTGCGCGATAATGACCAGATCACAACCTCGCAGCTGGTCGCGCTCGATGGCCAAAATATTTGGGCCCGTACTGTCTTACGATGGTATCGTCTCGCTCAGCCATTCTCCGAGTTCGAGGCCGAACTGGTTGAGGGCTTCAATACGAAGGAAGCTTCCGGGTTTTTTGCAGGTCGATATCCCGGGCTTCCAGCCGCTCGATGACAGGGGCCTGTTGATCCGGCTGCTTACAGCCAATGGCGAGCGGATCCGGAATCCGGATGCGGCAGACCGCGCGGCCAGGGATTTGCGGGACGGCGATTGACCTATGGAGCAATATACCTTGTATAGTAGTATCAATATTACTATACATTGTATATGCTCTGTATAGCACTATACAACGTATAGCTAGTAAGTATAACTATACATCGTATAGTAAATAAAGCCCGAGGTCTGAAATGTCCAGCGCGCACGAAGTACATATCGTCGTTCAGATGGATCGCGATGATTATCGCTTTCTGCAGCCCGGATACGTGCGCCTCCACCTGGCCCCATCCCAGATCATCCGCCTGGCGGCTGACCGGTTTGTGACCGAACCGGGTTATCGGAGCAGGCACCCCTTTGCTTTGCCGCGCCCGGTCGTGAACGAGGATCTTGATGATGAGCCCGAAGTCGGGTCTGCGTTGGAACCCGCAACATTCTCGGTGCGCATCGACCGTACGCGACGGGAACAACTGAAAGGCTTGTTACGTCCGCCCAGATACAGCCTCGGCGCGTTCTGCCGTGGGGCCTTGGTCGCGCCGGGGGAGGTCCTGGAAAGCAAGTACATCCATGAACGGATGCTCTTGCTCTGCGCAGAGCGCGATTATTACTTCTGGGATACGCCGCCCTTCCATCACATTCATCTCGATCTCGACACCCAGGCGGGAGCGCGCAACCTGCGAAGCGAAGCGGCGAGACGGCGGTAAATATTGCCGGAACCCGGCCCAAGTGCAAAAAAGCTACGGCTTCCTCGGACTAGACCCAGAGGGGCTTGCCTATGTCGCTCCTTGTTTGCCTGAGCACTTAGGATCGGACAGCGGATTCTGCGGACCGTGTGCGCTGGGGCGGCCGATGTGCGCTGACTGTGGTTTGGGATGTCGGTCATATACAATCTCAATTGCTGGTCGGTGATGGGTTTGTAGGCCAACCCGGTTCTTCCGTTTGACGGCAGAAGAACCCGGCTTACCAACCCGCAGCGACCAGCACCTATCCCCGAAATCGATCAGGCCGGTGGGGCTGTCGGCACCGGCCAAGTCGGTTGTTGCTCAACACTGCGGGCAAGTCGATCAAGGGCAGTGCGGGGTCTAGGCCACACCGCA
>JAFIEK010000045.1 GCA_020832545.1 Pararhodobacter sp.
AGCGCGGTCTTTATTATTTTGTTTCAACGGGTTTGCCCCCGGGTTTTGAACCGCCCCCCCCCCCCCCCGGGGGGGTGGGGGGGGGGGGCCCCCCCCCCCCGCGCCCCCCGCCTCAGGAGGGCGCGCGCGCCCCCCTGAGAACCCCCCGCTCCCGCCTCAGTTCAGGCCGCTACGGTTCTGGCTGTCGTTTCGGTGCGTATTTCCGGCAAGATGAAAGCGAGGCCGCGTCAGATGCGGGCGAAGGTTTCTTCCAAGATAGCGGTCATGGCCTTGGCATCGTCCTCGGAGAAAGCATCGGGCTGGTCGCTGTCGATATCAAAGACACCGATCAGTTCACGGTTTGCATTGAAGACCGGCAGCACAAGTTCCGACCGTGTTGAGCTGGCGCAGGCGATATGGCCTGGAAAGGCCTCAACATCCGGCACCAGTTGCACCGCGCCCGTGCGCGCCGCCGCGCCGCAGACTCCGCGCTCAAACGGGATGACAAGGCAGCCGTGGCCACCCTGATAGGGGCCGATTTTCAGCAGCCCCGGCGCGGTGACGCGGTAAAATCCGGTCCAGTCAAACCGGTCATCCGAGTGATGCACTTCGCACGCAAGTGTCGCCATCAGTGCGACAGTGTCGGTTTCGCCTTCGGTCAGGGCACGGATGCGGGCGGCAAGTGACGGGTAGTCTGGCATGGGGCAGGCTCCTTTGTGTCTGGCAGGGCGGATATCTTGTGCTTCATCTTTCCGGAAATACGCCGGGCGGCGGCCCGGATACAATCCGGGGCCCGGGCAGCAGTGCCCTTTCCCCCCCCATCAACCAAAGGCACGAAAGATGAAAGGGGCCAGAAAGGCCGTCAGGATCGCGTTCAGTCCCATGCCGATTCCGGCATAGGCACCGGCGCGCGGATGAACCTGCAAGGCGCGCGCCGTGCCAATGCCATGCGCGGCCGTGCCCACCGCCAGACCGCGCGCACGCCAGTCGCGCACCCGCAGCGCATTGAGAAGCGGTGTTGCCATCACCGCGCCGGTGATCCCGGTCAGCAGCACCAACACAGCCGCCAGCGTGGGTGAGCCGCCCAGCGATTGGGCAATGCCGATTGCCACGGGTGCGGTGGTGCTTTTGGGGGCCAGCGCGGCCAGTGTCTCGGTATCCACCCCCAAAGCCCGGGCGATACCCAGTGCCGACAGCACCGCCACCAGCGAGCCCGCCACCAGCCCGGCCAACACCGGCAGCACCGCCTTGCGAAGGCGGCGGCCCTGTTGCCAAAGCGGGATCGCCAGCGAGACTGTCGCCGGGCCCAGCAGAAAGTGTACGAACTGCGCCCCCTCGAAATACACTGGATAGGGAGTTTCGCTGACCCACAGCACCATGGCCAGCAGGATCACCGCGATCAGCACCGGATTGGCCAGTGGCGCGCGCCCGCTGGCCTGAGACAACGCATCGCCCGCAATATAGGCCACCAGCGTCAGCGTCAGCCAAACCAGCGGGCCTGAGGCTAGGTAGCTCCAGATATCGGCGAAATCAGTCATCGCTATCCACCGAGTCGGTCAGCCGTGCCACCAGCACAAAGGCCAGTGCCCCGGCCGCGATGGCCAGCGCCGTGGAAATTACAATTGCCAGTGCCAGCGCGGCGGCCTGCGGACCCAGCCGGTCCAGATGCCCGACAACGCCCACCCCGGCGGGTACGAACAAAAGCGCGATGTGGCGCAGAATGCCCTCTCCAACCGGCACCACCAAAGCCGCGACCCGGGCCGAGGCCGAGAGCAGCACCAGCATCAACCCCATGCCCAGCACCGGGCCGGGCACCGGCAGGCCCAGCCAGCGGGCCAGCGCCTCGCCCGCAAGCTGGCACAGAAAGATCAGGGCAAGGGCATGGATCATGGCGCGGCCCGGGGTTGAAGCCGCGCCATGCTGCGCCGGTCAGCCGCCCGGCGCAAGCCCCCGATTTACTGGCCGAAGCGCAAGCTGAACTCGTCCTCGTAGAAGCTGTGCAGGGCAACGAATTCCTGCATGCCGCCTGATTCAAAGACATAGACATGCAGCGCGTCATTGTTCATCGAGACGCGGCAGAAAACATCGCCCTCGGCCAGCCCTTCGGGGCAGGTTTCAAGATCAATATGCGGCACCGAGGCCTCGAAATCGGCATAGCTGTAATTTTCGGCGGAAAGTGGCATGGGTGCAAGCAGAACGGCGCCCATGATGAAGCGGAAAAAGCGGGACATGGCCCTGATCCTTGATGCGAGTGTTGCGGTTCACACCGGGCGGACGACGAAACACCTGAGTCGCTGGCTGGGCATCCAAATCCTGACTTTTTCTATCAGATAAGTAAATGCCAACCATCTGCCGCAGCCCGCGACTGCTCGTCGCAGCTACCGTTCCGGGCGGGCGTCTTTCTCAAGCAAAATCTCCAGCGCCCGTGTCAGCCCCGGTGCGGCGTCGCCCAGCCGCTCAAGCATCTCTTTCTGAAAGGCAGTTGCCACCGGCAGAAGGCGGGCCACAAGGGCGTGACCTTCGCAGGTCAGCCGCAGCTCAAGCAACCGGCGATCACTGCCATGTACCTGCTTCGTGATATACCCGGCCTCTTCCAGCCGGCTGGCGGCGCGGCTGACCTTGGATTTCTCCATATCCACGCGCGCTTCGATATCGCGCACTGAAACAGCCCCGGCATGGTTGAGATGAGCCAGAACCCGCCATTCAGGAATGGTGATGCCGAATTCCTCGCGATAGCGATCAGCGAATGCGCGGCTGGTGCGATTGGCCGCAGTGATCAGCCGATAGGGCAGAAAGTTGCTGAGATCGAAATCGGTTACCGTGTCGGGCATTGGGATAACTCTGGCATGTTGCTGCCCTTGAATCCGATCACAAAGCCACGCGGGAATCAATGCGGTTGCAACAAAGGAGCGGATCACGCCTTGACATTGTTGCATGTGCAATGAATCTATGGTCCATACTCGCGCGTCGCGCAAGCCAATCGGAGGACGCCATGACCGAACACAACCTGCCAAGCGGAATGATCCGTGCCACCAGCACGACCGGGACGCATGAGGGCTATATGCCCGGCTTCGCCAACGATTTTGAAACCGAGGCCTTGCCCGGCGCGCTGCCGCAAGGCCAGAATTCGCCGCAAAAATGCAACTACGGGCTTTACGCCGAACAGCTTTCAGGCACCGCGTTCACCCAGCCCAAACCTGAGCGTGCGTGGTGCTATCGCATTCGCCCTTCGGTCAAACATACCGCAAGGTTCAAAAAGATCGACCTGCCGCACTGGAAAACCGCGCCCAATGTGCTGCCCGATGTGATCAGCTTGGGCCAGTACCGCTGGGACCCGGTGCCCATGCCCGGGGCGGGCGAAAGCTATACATGGCTGACCGGCATGCGCACGGCCACCACGGCGGGTGATGTGAATACTCAGGTGGGCATGGCCAGCCATGTCTATCTGGTGACCGCCTCCATGGTGGACGAATATTTCTACTCGGCCGACAGTGAATTGCTGGTGGTGCCACAGGAAGGCCGTTTGCGGTTTTGCACCGAGTTGGGTGTGATCGATCTGGAGCCAAAGGAAATTGCCATCCTGCCGCGCGGCATGGTCTACCGGGTTGAAGTGCTGGAAGGGCCCTGCCGCGGCTTTGTCTGCGAAAATTACGGTCAGAAGTTCGAGCTGCCGGGGCGCGGCCCGATCGGGGCGAATTGCATGGCTAACCCGCGCGATTTCAAAACACCCGTGGCGGCGTTCGAGGACCGCGAGGTGCCCAGCCGCGTGGTGGTCAAATGGTGCGGCCAGTTCCATGAAACCGAGATCGGTCATTCACCGCTGGATGTGGTGGCCTGGCACGGCAATTATGTCCCGTGCAAATACGACCTGCGCACCTATAGCCCGGTCGGCGCGCTGCTGTTTGATCACCCCGATCCGTCGATCTTTACGGTACTGACCGCGCCATCGGGCCAGCCCGGCACGGCGAATATTGATTTTGTGTTGTTCCGCGAGCGCTGGATGGTGGCCGAACACTCGTTCCGCCCGCCCTGGTATCACAAGAACCTCATGTCCGAACTGATGGGCAATATCTACGGTCAGTATGATGCCAAACCGCAGGGCTTCGCGCCCGGGGGCATGAGCCTGCACAACTGCATGCTGCCCCACGGGCCGGACCGCAATGCGTTCGAGGGGGCCTCGAACGCCGATCTGAAGGCCGAGAAGCTGGACAACACCATGTCCTTCATGTTCGAAACCCGGTTCCCGCAACATCTGACGGAATGGGCCGCGACCGAGGCACCGTTGCAGGACGATTATCTGGACTGCTGGACCTCGCTGGAAAAGAAGTTCGACGGCACGCCGGGGATGAAGTGACAGGGCGTGCTGATGTAGAGGCGTGGTCGGCGGCTCCGTGCTGGCGCGGAGCAGGTGGGGCACTGCCCCCGCCGTCCTCCGGGTAGCGGTATCTCGCGGGGCTTCCACTGCAAGACTCCGGACGCGAACGCCGAAGCCGGTGGCGCGGCCGGCGAATGGGCCAGAGGGCCAGCGAGGGCAAGGCTCGCTGACCCGCGCAGATATGGCGCATGGCTTGACCGGCGCGCGGAGTAACCTAAAGTGATGATCTGGAAATCAATCAATGATTTCAACAGTGCGATACCATCTGTCACCGTGGCGCACCCCATTTAGACGCAGGAGGCCGCATGAAGCTTTACACCTACTGGCGTTCCACGGCGGCATACCGGGTGCGAATCGCGCTCAACCTCAAGGGGGTGGCGCGGCAGGATGTGTTTGTTTCGCTCGTTGCGGGCGAACAGGGCGCGCCGGATTACGCGGCGCTCAACCCGCAGAAGCTGGTGCCCGCGCTCGAACTGGATGACGGCACGGTGTTGACCCAGTCTCTGGCGATCATTGACTGGCTGGAGGCCACGCAGCCCACCCCTGCGCTTTTGCCGTCAGAGGCAGTGGCGCGCGCCCGGGTTCTGGCCGCCGCGCATGTCGTCGCCTGCGATATTCACCCGGTCAACAACCTGCGCGTGCTGCAGGCCCTGAGCGCGCATTTCAATGCAGACGAAGGCGCCCGGATCGCCTGGATGCATCACTGGATGCAGCTGGGGTTCGACACGCTCGAAGCCACTCTGCCCGCGCCCCGGTTTGCCTTTGGCACCGCGCCGGGGCTTGCGGATATCTGCCTGATCCCGCAACTTTACAACGCCCGTCGCTGGGGCCTCGATCTGACGCCCTGGCCGAACCTCACAAAGATCGAGGCCGCCTGTCTTGATCTGCCCGCCTTTGCCGAGGCTGTGCCCGAAGCGCAGCCGGACGCCACAGGCTGACAAAGGAACCGAAATGCCCCTGATGAAATCCTGGCTTGAAAGCGCCAATGCGCCGGATTGCCCCTTCCCGCTCAACAATCTGCCTTACGGTGTGTTCTCGCATGGGGGTGCCGCGCCACGCTGCGGCGTTGCCATTGGTGATCAGATCCTCGATGCCACGGCGCTTGAGGCTGCCGGTATGCTGGCGCTCTCGGACAAGCCGGTGCTGGACCGGCCGGAATGGAATGCGGTCATGGCGCTGGGTCCGCAGGCATGGCAAAGGCTGCGGACGCTGCTGTTTGGCTATCTTGTTGAAGGCTCGGCACTGAAATCGCAGATCGTCGACTATCTGCGACCGCTCTCTGGCGCGACCCTGCATATGCCCTTCGCGGTGGCGGAGTTCACCGATTTCTACGCCGGACAGCACCATGCAGTGAATGTCGGCACCATGTTCCGTGGTGCGGAGAACGCGCTACCCCCCAACTGGTTGCACATTCCCATCGGCTATAACGGGCGGGCCTCGTCGGTTGTCGTATCAGGGGCCGATGTGCGCAGGCCCTGGGGTCAGTTGAAAGCGCCGGATGCCGACGCGCCGCGTTTTGCCCCCTGCGAGCGCTTTGATTTCGAACTGGAAATGGGCGCCATTGTCGGCCAGCCCTCGGCCAATGGCCAGCCGGTGAGCGTGGCGCAGGCGGATGCCATGATCTTTGGCTATGTCCTGCTCAATGACTGGTCAGCGCGGGACATCCAGGCGTGGGAGTATCAGCCGCTCGGGCCGTTCCAATCCAAGGCGACCGCCACAACGATCAGCCCCTGGATCGTGACACGTGAGGCGCTGGAGCCCTTCCGCTGCCCCACACCCGCGCGCGAGAAACCGCTTCTGCCCTACCTGCAGGAACCCGGCCCGATGCTCTATGACATCGATCTCGAAGTGGAGCTGACACCCCGCAGCGGCACCCCCACCACCATCGCCCGCACCAATTACCGCGAGATGTATTACTCCGCCGCCCAGCAACTGGCCCATCACGCCACCTCGGGCTGTCCGATGCGGGTGGGCGATCTTCTGGGTTCGGGGACAATCTCGGGGCCGGAAAAGGACAACCGTGGCAGCATGCTGGAGTTGAGCTGGGGCGGGAAAGAGCCGCTCAAGCTGGGCGACGGCACAAGCCGCAGCTTTCTTGAAGATCACGACCGCCTGACGCTTCGTGGCGCGTGCCGGGGCGATGGCTATACCATCGGATTTGGCGAGTCTACAGGTACGGTTCTTCCAGCGCTCACCCAGCCCTACGGGCGCTGAAGGGTACAGCCGCGCCCCCTCATGGGTTTGGAAACATCCTGCGGGGGTGCGGCGCGCTATCACCGAGGGGGCTAAAGGCCCCCTTGCGCGGCCTGCAAGCCATGCGCCGCCGGGCGTCACAAACCGCCAAGCAACACCTCCATCAAATTGCTTTCCGGCGCGCGCATCGGGTCGATAACATCGAAATGGTGCCGCCCCGTCGCGGCATGCCAGGGACAGTGCCATTCCTCGGACAACAGCCGCGCCTGCCACAGAAAGGCCGGGCGTTCCTGCGCGCCGACCCATATGAAAACCTCGCTCCCGGCGCGCCGGGGCAGCAGGGCGGGGCTCTCTGCGCGGGCCTCGGCCTCGTCCAGCTTCAGTTTCTCGTTCATCCCGGTGCGCCGTAGCGGGCGCAGATCAGCGAGCGGCGAAATCGGCACCACCCGCCGCAGGCGGTCAGCCCAGTCAGGGGTCAGATCGGCGCAGGCCATGCGCGCGCTCAGATGCCCTCCCGCCGAATGGCCGGTGACCACGATCGGCCCCTCCACCATCCCAGCCACAGCGGTGATCGCCGCTTCAATCTCGCGTGTCATTGCTCCGATACGCGCCTCGGGTGCGAGGGTGTAGCCGGGCATCGCCACAGCCCAGCCGCGCGCTAAGGCGCCTTGTGCAAAGGCGGACCAGTCGCCCGGGCCGAACGCCAGCCAGTAGCCCCCGTGAATGAAGATAAGCAGCCCCCGTGCCGGTCCTTCGGGCAGGAACAGATCAAAGCACTGTCGCGGGCCGGGCCCATAGGGCAGGCCGGTGCGCGCCCGCGCGCCAAGTGTCGCGCGAAAGGTTGCGGCCTCGGCGGCCCAACGGGGCGGGTAGCTGGCGGCGTCAGTGATGAAGTCGGCATTGGCATAGGCGCGGCTCAGGTCTTCGGTCTGATCCATTGTCTTCCCCTTCTGGTTATGATCAAACTTGCGCAAAGATGACGGGGCGGCAAGCCCCACTGAACCAGGAGGCTTTGCATGCTTGACACGCCAACCGATCTTCGCGCGCTTCTGAAAGACCCCTCGCTGCTGGAGACCCGCGCCTTTGTGGCCGGATCCTGGGTTGCGGCAGATGATGGCGCGACCTTTGATGTGCGCAATCCGGCACGGGGTGATGTGATTGCACAGGTGGCTGATCTGGGCCGGGCCGAAGTGGCACGCGCGATTGCCGCGGCCGAAACCGCGCAGAAAGACTGGGCGGCGCGCACTGGCAAAGAACGCGCAGCGGTGCTGCGCAAGTGGTATGACCTGATGGTCGAGAATGCCGATGACCTGGCCGCGATTCTGACCGCTGAGATGGGCAAGCCGCTGGCCGAGGCCCGGGGCGAGATCCTGTATGGTGCATCCTTCGTGGAATGGTTTGGCGAAGAGGCCAAGCGTGTTTATGGCGAGACCATTCCGGGTCATATGCGCGACAAGCGTATCACGGTGCTGAAGCAGCCGATTGGCGTTGCGGCCTCGATCACGCCGTGGAACTTTCCCAATGCGATGATCGCGCGCAAGGTGGCCCCAGCGCTGGCGGTTGGCTGCAGCTTTGTCGCCCGACCGGCCGCCGAAACCCCGCTGTCGGCGCTGGCCATGGCGGTGCTGGCCGAACGCGCGGGCCTGCCTGCGGGCGTGCTGTCGGTGGTGACTTCGTCGCGCTCAAGCGATATCGGCAAGGAGTTCTGCGAGAACCCGGCCGTGCGCAAGCTGACCTTCACCGGCTCCACCGAGGTGGGGCGCATCCTGCTTCGGCAGGCGGCCGATCAGGTGATGAAATGCTCGATGGAGCTGGGCGGCAACGCGCCGTTCATCGTGTTCGACGATGCCGATCTCGATGCGGCGGTCGAGGGCGCGATGATGTCGAAGTTCCGCAACAACGGGCAGACCTGCGTCTGCGCCAACCGCATCTATGTGCAGGCCGGTGTTTATGACGCCTTTGCCGAAAAGCTGCGCGCGGCGGTGGAAAAGCTGAATGTCGGTGACGGGCTGAAAGACGGCGTGACCACCGGTCCGCTGATCAACGACGCGGCTCTGGACAAGGTTGAAGAGCATATCCAGGACGTTCTGGATCATGGCGGCGCGGTTCTGACCGGCGGCAAGAGGCACGCGCTGGGGGGCTCGTTCTTTCAGCCCACCGTGGTGACCGGCGTCACCCAGTCGATGAAGGTGGCACAAGAGGAAACCTTCGGCCCCCTTGCACCCCTCTTCAAGTTTGAAACCGAGGAGGAGGTGATCGGCTATGCCAATGACACCATCTTCGGGCTGGCCGCGTATTTCTACGCCCGGGACATGGGCCGCATCACGCGCGTGCAAGAGGCGCTGGAATACGGCATCGTGGGTGTGAACACCGGCATCATTTCCACCGAGGTGGCCCCTTTTGGCGGGGTCAAGCAATCGGGCCTGGGCCGCGAGGGCTCGCACCACGGGATCGACGATTTTCTGGAGCTGAAATACATCTGCCTCAGCATCTGAGCGCAGACGCGCGTGGCACCGCAGGATGGGGCTCTGCCACCGCCGTTATCCTGCCTGATCAGAATGACGAACGGGCGCCCCCTGTCGGGTGCGCCCGTTTAACTGGCTTCAATGATGCCTGCGGATCAGGCCGCCGCAGCCTCGACCAGCTTGCTGTCGCGGTCAGTGCGGGCAATCTCGATCCGGCGGGGTTTGAGAGCCTCGGGGATCTCGCGGACCAGTTCGACATGCAGCATGCCGTCCGTATGGGTGGCACCGGTGACCTTCATGTGGTCGGCAAGGTGGAAGCGGCGCTCGAAGGCGCGGGTGGCGATGCCGCGATGCAGAAAGCTGCGGTTGCCCTTGCTCTCGGCTTCGTCCTCGGCTTTGCGGGCCGCGATGATAAGGCCATTTTCCTTCACCTCGACGCTAAGTTCATCGCCGGAGAACCCGGCAACGGCGACCGAGATGCGATAGGCATTTTCATCGATCTTTTCGATATTGTAAGGGGGATATGTCGGTTGCACCGGGTCGGCGGCGAGGACACGGTCCATCAGGTCTGCCATCCGGTCAAAACCGACGGATGCACGAAAAAGGGGGGTTGGGTCAAAGTTACGCATGGTTCATCCTCCATTGAGCGATGTTTTCTGTCTGCCCGCCGGGTCTGCCGGCCGGGCGGTGCTGGGGTTGCAAGGCCCCGGATGGGCACCTTGCAATTCTGATCTGGGAAGTCAGCCGCGCGGTTTCAAGAGGGGTCCGGGCGCAGGAATCGCGCACTGTCGCGGGCACCTGTCGGGGTCTGGTGGAGCGCGGCTTCGAGCGCGGCGAGCCGCCCTTCCAGACGCATCCCCAGGGCGACGATCTGCCCCGAGCTTGACGCCATAGCCGAGAGCACCGAGACGATCTGTGCCTGTCCGTTCTGCACAGTAAAGACCGGCGCACCGGAGGCCCCGAAATCAATGGCGCAGGACAGCACCATCACCCCGTCGCGCCGCTGATCCAGAACTGTACAGCGGTCTTGCAGCGAGGGGGCTTCGGAGCGGTCCCGCGCATAGGAAACCACGGCTACCGGGGTGCCAGCGGGCGCGGGTGAAGCGGCAACCGGAAAAGGCTGGAGTGAGGGCAGACGGATCGGTTGATCCAGTTGCAGCAATGCCAGATCACTGGCGACGCGGTCCAGCGTTTCGCCCTGTGTGAACTGAAACCCCGGCTCAATGACCGACGCGCGAATGCCGCGCGTGGCTTCAGCCCGGCCTGTGCGCCAGCCTGCGAGAAAGGTCAACTGCCGGTCGTCGATACGTGCGCCTGTTGCGCGATCATACAAGCAATGCGCGGCAGTCAGAATGCGGTCCGGAGCGATCAGCGTGGCGGTGCAAAATGCGCGGTCAGAGACATTGAGCCGCCCCACGGCCTGCCAGCCCCGGCTTGTGTCCAGCGTGGAGAGGGTTTGCAAGCGGCTGTCCTGCGCCTTGACGGCGGCGGGGGTGAGCAGAAGGCAAAGCAGGGCAAGGAGAGTCGCGCGCATGGGCTGGTCCGGTCAGGGGCAGTGAAGGTGCAACCTGACTGGCCAGTGGGGCGGAAATTGGGCGAATTCTGGCCCGGTCCGCGATCAGCGCAGGATCGGCACAGCCTGTTTCTGCCCACTTTCGTTGTTCAACGCGGCCGGGCGCGGCCCGCCGGTGGCCCAGTCGATCAGTTCCACCGTATGCACCACCGGGATGCCGGTGCCAGAGCCTATCTGCACCATGCAACCAATATTGCCTGCGGCGATCAGGTCAGGTGTTTTTGCCTCCAGTGTCGCGACCTTGCGCGCCTTCAGCTCGCCCGAGATTTCTGGCTGCAGCAGATTATAGGTGCCCGCCGAGCCGCAACACAGATGCGGGTCCGCCGGTTCCACCACCTCGAACCCGGCGCGTCTGAGCAGGTCTTTGGGAATGCTCTTGATCTGCTGGCCGTGTTGCAGCGAGCAGGCCGCATGATAGGCCACCTTCAGCCCTTTCGGCGCGCCCTTGTCGATCCTCAGTTGCTCCAGCACTTCACTGACATCCTTTGCCAGCGCTGACACGGTGGCCGCGTCTTCGGCCAGCGGATCGTTGCGCAGCATATGGCCGTAATCCTTGACCGTCGTGCCGCAGCCCGAGGTGTTGATGACAATCGCATCCAGCCCTTCGCCGCGCACCTCGGCCATCCAGGCGCGGATATTGCGCGCGGCAGAGGCGTGGCTGTCAGATTCGCGCCCCATGTGATGGGTTAGCGCGCCGCAGCAACCCGCGCCCTCGGCCACCACCACCTCGCATCCCAGCCGAGTCAGCACCCGGATGGTGGCATCGTTGATATCAGTATTGAGCGCGCGCTGGGCGCAGCCGGTCATCAGCGCTACCCGCATCCGGCGCTCGCCCTGTGCGGCAAAGGTCTGGGGATCATCGTTGCGGCTTACGGGCGGGATGGTTTTCGGGGCCATGGCGAGCATCGCCCTGATCCGCGCGTCGGGCATTAGAAACGCAAACGGCCGTCCGATCTTTGCCCCCAGGAGCGCAAGCCGGAACCGGGTGGGGTGCGGGATCACCTGTGCCAGGACCCAGCGCAGAACACGGTCCATCAGCGGACGTCGATAGGTGCGCTCAATATGGGCGCGCGCGTGATCAACCAGATGCATGTAATGCACGCCCGAGGGGCAGGTGGTCATGCACGCAAGGCAAGACAGGCATCGGTCGATATGCTTGACAGTCTTGGCATCGGCGGGGCGCCCGGCTTCGAGCATCTCCTTGATCAGATAGATGCGACCGCGCGGGCTGTCCAGTTCATCGCCCAGAACGGCATAAGTGGGGCATGTGGCGGTGCAAAAACCACAATGCACACAGGCGCGCAGGATCTCGTTGGAGCGCGCGGTGGCCGGATCTTTCAACTGCTCGGGGTTGAAATGGGTTTGCATGGCCTACTCCATCAGCCCGGGATTGAGGATGCCGCGCGGATCGAACCTGCGCCGCAGCCCGGCGGAAAGGGCAGCGATGGCATCGGCCTCGGGGTGGAAGGTGGGGATCCGGGCGCGCGTCTGGGTGCTGGCGCGGATCAATGTGGCATGGCCTGAAAACTGCCCGAGTTGGTTGCGCAGATCGATACCCTCGGGGAGCAGCAGCCAGACCAACCCGCCGCCCCAGTCATAGAGCGCCTTCCCTCGGGCCCTTGCCACCAGCCCCGGCGCATCCGAAGGTTTAACCGACACGCGCCAGACATCGCCCGTTGCACCATGAAAAGCCGCTACATCGCGCACCCCGGCCCAAAGTGCGGTGCTGTCGTCAGCTTCCAGCCGCCGGGGCGTGCCAAATGCCGCCAGATGCTCTGCCAGCGCCCCGGCCCGGTAAGCAACCGAGGCTGTGAACCCCTCCTGCCGCAAAACCGTGCGCCCGTCCGGCAGATGCGCGGCCCCTGTCACCTCAAAAGGTGAACCCAGTGCTGCGGACATTGCAGCCACCGCGCGCGCATCGTCCAGCCCATCAAGTACCAGCGTGGCCTCGGTCTCTGGGCGCGGCAGCAGCTTGAACGCCACCTCGCTCAACACCCCCAAGGTGCCCCAGGACCCGGCCATCAGCTTGACCAGATCATAGCCGGTGACATTCTTCATCACCCGCCCGCCGTTCTTTACAACCGCCCCCGTCCCATCGACAAACCGCACCCCGATCAGACTGTCCCGGCAAGCCCCCGCCTGCACCCGCCGCGGCCCTGAGGCATTGGCGGCCACCATACCACCCAGGGTTGGTGCGCCCTCGGTGCCCAGAATTCCGCGGTGATTCATCGGTTCGAATGGCAGGCGTTGCCCCGCCCCGGCAAGCTCGGCCTCCACCTCGGCCACAGGTGTGCCCGCAGCCGCAACCAGCGTCAGCGCGCCCGGCTCATAAAGCCTGATCCCGCTGATCCCGGTCACTGACAGCGCGGCCCCGGCCACCGGCCGCCCGATCGGCCGTGTTCCGCCGCCGCGCACCACCAGCGGCCCACCCGCATCGCGGATCGCCTCAGACAGTTCAGCTTCACTCAACGGTTGCATCGCCTCGCCCATTCTCATTTTGTGTCCAGAAATATCCTCGGGGGGTGAATGGGCCGCATGGCCCAGAGGGGGGCTGACGGCCCCCCTTTCCCCGGCCTCAGGCCACGCGACGGCTCTCGGTTGCATCCAGCGGAAACACCTTTGCCGGGTTCAGCAGCCATTTTGGGTCAAACACATCCTTGACACGCAACTGCGCTTCCATATCTGCTGGCGCATATTGCACATGCATCAGATCGCGCTTTTCCACCCCCACCCCATGCTCGCCGGTCAGGCAGCCGCCCACCTCGACACAAAGCTTCAGGATATCGGCGCCAAAGGCCTCGCACAGCTCCAGATCGCCGGGTTTGTTGGCGTCAAACAGGATCAGCGGGTGCATGTTGCCATCGCCTGCATGAAACACATTCGCCACGTCCAGCCCGTAGTCCTTCGACATCTCAGAGATCCGGCGCAACACATGCGGCAGACTCGATACCGGGATCGTGCCGTCAAGGCACATGTAATCGTTGATCTGCCCCATCGCCCCGAAGGCAGATTTGCGCCCCAGCCAGATCCGCGCAGATTCGTCCGTCGAGCGGCTTTCGCGCAGCTCCACCGGGTTGTGCTTGCGCGCAATGGCTGAAATCAAGGCCATCTGCGCATCAATCTCTTCGTCCGAGCCCTCGACCTCGATGATCAGCAGCGCCTCGCAATCGGGGTAGCCAGCCTTGGCAAAGGCTTCGGTCGCGCGGATGCAGGGGCGGTCCATGAATTCGATCGCCACAGGCAGCACCCCGGCCTTTATGATGTCCGAGACACATTCACCCGCCACCTCGTTCGAATCATAGCCGATCAGCACGGGCCGCGCCCCCTCGGGCCTGGGCAGAATGCGCAGGGTCGCTTCGGTCACAACGCCCAACTGTCCTTCAGAGCCGCAGACCACGCCCAACAGGTCCAGCCCCCCGGCATCCATATGCGCCCCGCCCAGTTCGACCACGCTGCCATCCATCAGAACCATAGTGACACCCAGCAGGTTGTTGGTGGTCACGCCGTATTTCAGGCAATGCGCCCCGCCCGAATTCATCGCGATATTCCCGGCAATCGCACAGGCCAGCTGGCTGGAGGGGTCAGGCGCATAGAAGAAGCCATCGTTTTCCACCGCGCCGGTGACAGCGAGATTGGTCATGCCGGTCTGCACACGGATGAAGCGGTTGGGATAATCCACCTCCAGCACATCGCGCATCCGGGCCACGCCCAGAATGATGCTGTCTTCGGTCGGCAACGCCCCCCCGGCCAGCGACGTTCCGGCCCCGCGAGGGACGACTTTCACCCCCTCGGCATGGCACAGCCGCAATATGGCGGCCACGTCGTCGGTTGTGGCGGGCAGAACGGCGGCCAGCGGGGGGCAGCGATAGGCGGTCAGGGCGTCGCATTCATAAGCCCGGGTCTCAGTCGGATCGTGGATCACGGCGTCAACCGGCAGGATATCAAGAAGCCCTGCGACAATACGATCTCGGCGCGCCAGAACGGCGGCATCGGGCTTTGGCATGTCCATGGCTTGATCCCCCTTATTGGTAAGAAAATATAACCAATTACAGCGACTGTCCAGCGCCAATTCTCAGCGTCATCTTGCCACAAATACGCACGGGGGGGGTTCAAAGGGGGGCGCGTGCGCTCCCCTGAGGCGGGGGTGTGGGGGCGGCAGCCCCCGCGCGCCACCTGAAAAAAGCCGGTTACCGTCGCGCTTCGCGCAGCCAGCCACCCAAAATCAGCCCCGCCCCCAGCAACAACCAGACCCAGGCCGGAAACAGCGCGCTCATCCGCAGGTCCGTGGTGACATAGGCCCCGCGCGGGGTGATCCCCAGCCAGCCGCGCCCGGCGGCCTGGCGGCCCTCGGCGACGCGGCGCAGATCGGGCAGGCCTTGCGACAGAACGGCCACGCCGCCGCCAGTGCGGGTGAGCAGCGGGCGCAGGGCCTCATCGGTGGCGATGGTGGTTTCATATTCGCGGGGGTTGGCTGGCCCCAGCACGATCACCGCATCCAGTTCGCCGTCACGCAGCCGGTAAAGTCCTGGCTCTTCGGCCTCGAACACGCCGGTGAACCGGCCCGGTGATCGCTCTGTCAGGGCCAGTTCGTGTTCAGAACCCTCGGGCCCTTCAATGATCACCGCATGCGGCCCGTCAGACAATGACTGGCGGGTGACCAGCAGCGACAGGCCCTGCGCCTCGGCGCTCAGCGCCTCTTCTTCCAGTTCCGGTTCGGCCATCATCCAGTGTGCCAGACGGCGCAGCAGTTCAGACTGCGGCCCGCCCCCTTCAAAGCCCCGGTCCCACAGCCAGGCCTGATCCGACGCCAGAAGCGCAATCCGCCCCTCGGCCACCCGGTCGAGGACCAGAAGCGGGCGGTTGCGCACGCCCTCCATCACCACCGAACCGGAGCGCGCGTCCAGATCGATCTGGCGCAACCAGCGACCCCACCCGGGCGCGCCATCCGGCTGCAAGGGTTGGCCGTTCGTCAGATCGGCGGTGACCGGATGGCGCGCACCGGTGTCAGTGAGACGTGGCAGAAACGCCTCTTCAAACACCCGCGCCGTGGGTTCGGCCGGAAAGATGCGCCCCAGCGGCGAGTAAAAGATACTGTCGGCGCTCGCCAGTTCCGTGCCGCCCACCACAAGCAGTGCGCCACCGTCTTCGACATAGCGGCGTATGTTGTCGAAATAGGCGTTGGGCAGAATACCCCGGCGGCGATAGCGGTCAAAAATGATCAGATCAAACTCGTCGATCTTTTCGATGAACAGCTCCCGCGTGGGAAAAGCGATCAACGACAGTTCATTGACCGGCACGCCATCCTGGCGGTCGGGCGGGCGCAGGATGGTGAAATGTACCAGGTCCACCGCCGGGTCAGATTTCAGCAGGTTGCGCCAGGTCCGTTGTCCGGTGTGCGGCTCGCCTGAGACCAGCAGCACCCGCAGCCGGTCGCGGATGCCGTTGATCTGGACAACGGCTTCGTTATTGCGGGTGGTCAGCTCGCCCGGCGCGGGATCAACCACGAAATGCAGCACGTTGATCCCGCCGCGGTCCAACGTCAGCCCCAGTTCCATATCGCGCCCGGTGGGGGCGGTGGCATAGCGCATCTCTTCGCCATTGACCGAGAAGCCCACACGCACCGGCTGCCCGCGCAACTCGGGCGGTACCGCGCCTTCATCTTCGACCCGCAAGGTCATGGTGACGGTTTCGCCCAGAATACCATAGGCCGGGGCGTTGCGGATGATCAGGCGGCGGTCCCAGTCGTCCGGCTCGCCGGTTTGCAGCAAGTGCAACGGTGCGGGCAGGTCGGGTGCGGCACCGGTATCATGCACAATACCATCGGAGATCACGAAGACCCCTGCCAGCCGGTCGCGCGGCAGGTCCGACAGCGCGGTGTTCAGGGTTTCCATGACCCGGGTGCCGGAATTGTCCGGCCCGTCCGGCACGGTGGCCGTCCGCCGTTCTACGCCCATCGCGCTCAACCGTGCCTCAAGATGGGCCTGCGCGGCTTCGGTCTGGGCCGTGCGTTCGGCCAGCCGGTTCGAGCCGCTGTCATCGCGCAGGATCAGCACGACATCATCAAGCGCGGCGCGATCTTCGGTTTGCAGCGCGGGGTTGGCCAGCGCCAGCAGCACCGCCGCCAAGCCCAGTGCGCGCAGCCACCAGCCCGCCAGCCCGCGCCAGACCGACAGCACTGTCACCAGCACAGCCCCCGCCGCCAGCACCGCCAGCACCATCCAGCCCAGATACGGGTCAAAGACAATCTCTGCGCCTGCAAATCCCATCATTGCCCCAGCCTTTCAAGAAGCGCGGGCACATGCACCTGATCGGATTTATAGTTGCCTGACAGCACATGCATGATCAGGTTGACCCCGAAGCGCAGCGACATTTCGCGCTGGCGCTCGCCGGTCATTCCGCGCCCGATGGGCAAAAGCGGCATGCCACTGTCATCAACTGCCCAGGCCGCCGCCCAGTCATTGCCACCGATCACCACCGGTGTCACACCGTCATTAAGGTTGCGAAACGGCATGCCCTCGGCGCGCTGCGCATCTGCGGGTGCGGCCTCGACCCAGACGGTAGAGTTGGCGTAGCGGCCCGGGAAGTCGGCGAGCAGGTAGAATGTGCGGGTCAGCACGTGGTCCGAGGGCACGGGTTCAAGCGGCGGAATGTCCAGCCCGGCGGCGATGGCTTGCAGGCGGCGCGCGGCAGGCGTGGTGCCCGACAGTCGCGCCACCTCGGCATCGCGGGTATCGAACAGGATCATCCCGCCCGAGCGCAGGTAACGGTTCAGCCGCGCGTAGCCTTCAGCCGACGGAATGGCGCTGGTTTCGATCACGGGCCAGTAGAGGAAGGGAAAAAGCGCCAGTTCGTCAGTCTCAGGGTCGACCTGCATGGGTGCGCCCGGCTCGACCGACGAGCGCAGGAACAGCGCATCCGACAGCCCTCGAAGTCCCGCCTGTGCGACCTCGTCGACGCGCGCATCTCCGGTGGTGACAAAGGCGAGCACTACCGCCTCGGTGGCCTCTATCGCGCGTGGGTCAAGGGGTGGTGCCTCTTGGGCGTTCGCCGGGGTCACGGGCATCAGCGCCAGCCCGGCCACAAGCGCGGCTGCGCGCACCAGCCTGCCGCCCAACGCCAGCGTGGCCAGCGCATCGGCCATCACAGCCAGCGCCGCCAGCGCAAAGAGCAGCCCGGCCAGCGGCTGTTCAGGCCGCGCGAGACCGGTTTCGACAACCGTGCCCTGCGGCCAGCTTACGGGTTCCAGCCGGGTGCGTGAATCCGTGGCATTGAGCGCGACCCGCTGCGCGCTGCCGGTATAGAGGCCGGGTAAAAGCTCTGGGCCAATCGGCGTGCTGCCGATCAACGCCGCGCCGAGGGCCTCGCCCGCGAGGGCTGGGCGGTCCGGGGCGGGGTGCAACTGGCCAAAGCCGTCGAGCCGGGCTTCCAGTTGCCAGTTGGTGCCCGCCAGTTCTGCCGTTTCCGGCGCGCTGCCACGGGTGGACACCGAAAGCCGCTCCAACATGTCCACGAACAGGCCTGAAAGCGGCAGGGTGGACCACTCGGCATTGGCGGTGACGTGAAAGAGCACGATCTGCCCTTCGCCCATCATGCGGCGCGTCACCAAGGGTGTGCCGTCGCTGAGTTCGGCAATAGAGCGGTCGGCAAGGTCAGGGCCCGGTTGCGCCAGCACCTGCGCGCGGATTTCAACATCATCGGGCAGGCGCAACCCGGCAAAGGGCGTGCCGTCGCGAAAAGGTGCCAGGCGGCGGGATTCGCCCCAGCTCATCGCGCCGCCGACCGTTCGCCCGCCCGCCCGCAGGTTGATCGGCAACAGCGGGTCGCGCGGCTGACCGGCCAGCGCCTCCGGCACCTCGTTGCTCCCTGCCGCTGCAAGGCGCGGACCGGCGAACCGCAACAAGAGCCCGCCGCTTTCAACCCAGTCCAGCAGGGCTTGCGTTTCGGCCTCGGTCAGGCCCGGCATGTCGGCCAAGACCAGCACATCAGGGGCGGCCAGCAACAGATCATCGATCGAGGGGCTTTCGATCAGATCGGAACTGGGGGCAAGGGCCTGGCGCAGATAGTGAAGCGGGGCGAGCAGCGCCAGTGCCTCGGTTCCTTCACGCACCCCCAGTAGTGCAACCTTGCGACGGCGCAGGCTGTCGTCGGTCAGGCTGACGGTTCCGGCGCCGCGCAGGCCAACGATCTGAAAGCGGGTAATTCGATTGCGCAGTTCAGGTTGCAGGGCGAACTCGGCATCTGTGTCAGTGGCACCTGCCGCAAAGCTGGCAGAGGCGAGCGCCAGTTCGCGCTCGTTTCCCGCCGGGTCGCGGCCAATGGCGGCGAGTGTCAGGCTGGCGGGGGCCGGGTCATGCGTGGAGCGACGCAGCGGCAGGGTGACGGTACCACCCTCAAACCGCGCGGCGGTCAGCGCAATCACGTTGCCAGCGGGTTCGAACGCGGTGATCTGCCCCCGCGCTGCCAGCGCGGCGTGCAGGGCCGCGCGGCCTTCGTGCGCAAGGCCGTCTGACAACCAAAGGGTGGTCACACGCTCTGGCAGATGATCCACCCATTCCGGCAGGCCGGGGGGCGGGGCGTAGGGCTGCGGGCTAAGGGCTGGCAGGCGCTCAAGCCAGTATTCAGCGCCGCGAAAGGGCAGTTCCGCAACCGGCGGTCCGGTCAGTAGCGCCACGGCGGCGGGGCGACCCTCGCGCCGGGCCTCAGCCAGTGCCTGGCCCGCGCGCTCGATCCGCCGAGGCCAGTCGGTCGCGCTGGCCCAGCTGCCATCCATCACAATCAGAAGGGGGGCGCTGCCCGGCTCGGACTGGCGCGGGTTCAGCACCGGCCCGGCCAGCGCAAGAATAAGCGCCGTCAGCGCGCCGATGCGCAGCACCAGCAACCACCAGGGCGTGCGCTGGCTCTCAGGATCGCGCTCATGCAGGCCCAGCAGCAAGGCGATGCCAGGGAAGCGGCGGCGCACGGGTGCGGGTGGAACAGCGCGCAACAACCACCATAGAACCGGCAGCGCAATAAGTGCGGCCAGTATGGCGGGGGTAGTGAAGCCGATCGCGCCCAGTGTCAGCATCAGCGCCTCCGACCTGTCGACAGCGCGTGGTATAGCCATGACAGCCCGACGGCGGCGGGGCTGTCAGTGTGCAGCGTGGTGAACTGCCAACCGGCGTGGCGTGCAAGCGCGCCCAGCAGATCCTTGCGCGCGGCGAGGCGGTCCTGATACGCACTGCGCAGATCACCCGCGCGCAGCGTCTCAAAGGACAGATGGCCACTCATGCTTTCAAAACGGGTGCGCCCGTCAAAGGGAAATCCCTCCTCAGACGGATCCAGAACCTGCACCAGAAGCCCGCGCAGATTGCGGCTGGCGGCCAGACGCAGGGCGGCTTCGATGGGTTCGGGGTTGCCGAGGAAATCAGAGAACAAAATGGCATGGCCGCCGGGGGGGGAAGCAATGAGGTCAGGGTTGGCATGCTCTTGCGTGCCGGGATCTGCGGACAGGGCCAGTGCCAGCCGTTCGGCCTGAACCCGGCCCGCGCGCGGCAGAAAGTCCGGATGCGCCAGCCCCACGCGCTCGCCCCCGCGCAAGAGCACCAGCGCCAGCGCCATGGCCAGCAGCCGGGCACGTTCGGCCTTGGCGGGGCGCTCGCGCGCACCTGAATAGCCCATCGCCGCGCCCTGATCGACCCAGAGCGATACGGCCCGCGCGGCCTGCCATTCGGTCTCGCGTACGAAAATCTCGTCGCCACGGCCTGAGCGCCGCCAATCCACCCGCGTCAGCGCGTCGCTGGCACCCGCCGGGCGAAACTGCCAGAACTCCGCCCCAGCCCCGGCGCGCCGCCGACCGTGTGCGCCGGGCAAGGCGCTGTTGGCCAGATGCTCGGCGGCGACCAGCAGGGGCGACAGACCCCCGGTCAGCGCCTCGGCGCTGGCGCGCAAACCGATGGCGGGGCGGGTCACGGGCGGCACCAACCGGGCCGGGGGTGCGATTTCGAAACGGCGTCAAGACACCCTGCCGGAACACGGCGCAACGGATGCGCGGGGACAGGCCGCGCTGGCGCTGCCCGCGCAAGGGCTTTCGAAGGCCCCTCGGCCCCGCGCCCGGCAAGCGAGGTGCCTCGTGCCGTCATGCCGCCGCCTCGATGCTGCCGGTCACACGCCCGGCCACACGGTCGATGATCGTGCTCAGGCTTTCGCCGCGCGCCCGTGCGGCAAAGCTCAGCGCCATACGATGGACAAGCACTGGCCGCGCCAGCGCTGCCACATCTTCGGCCGAGGGGGCGAGCCGCCCCTCGATCAGTGCCCGCGCCCGCACCGCCAGCATCAGTGCCTGCGCCGCGCGCGGCCCCGGCCCCCAGCTCAGCGAATCACCCAAAGAGGGGTCGGTATCGGGGGTGTCCGGTCGACAGGCGCGCACCAGATCAAGAATCGCCGCCACCACGCTTTCGCCCACCGGCATTCGCCGGATCAGCGCCTGCGCCGCGATCAGTTCCGCGGCAGTGAAGACAGTGCTGACCGATGCATCCTCGCTGCCGGTGGTCGCCAGAAGGATCGCGCGTTCGGTGTCGCGGTCGGGGTAGCCGACGTCAATCTGCACCAGAAAGCGGTCAAGCTGGGCCTCCGGCAAAGGATAGGTGCCTTCCTGCTCAATCGGGTTTTGCGTGGCAAGCACATGGAATGGCGCGCCCAGCGGGCGGTGCTGGCCTGCGATGGTCACTTCGCGTTCCTGCATGGCCTGAAGCAGCGCCGACTGGGTGCGCGGCGAGGCACGGTTGATCTCATCCGCCATCAGAAGCTGACAGAACACCGGCCCTTCAATGAAGCGAAAGCTGCGCCGCCCCTCAGGCCCGGTTTCCAGAACTTCCGAGCCCAGGATATCGGCAGGCATCAGATCCGGCGTGAACTGGATACGGTTTGATTTCAGGCCCATCACCGTGGACAGCGTATCCACCAGCCGGGTCTTTCCCAGCCCCGGAAGCCCGACCAGCAACGCATGCCCGCCAGACAAGAGCGCAATGAGCGACAGGTCGACCACGCTCTCCTGCCCGATGAACCGCGGCGCAATCGCATTGCGCGCGGTTCTGAGGCTGTCGCCCAGAGATTCGATCGCGGGGATCAGGGTATCGCTCATCATGGGGCTCCTGCGCGTGACCTTGGGTGGTAACCGGTTTATATGTCACCCAGCCCCCCTTCGCCCAGACCAAGAAGGACAATTTCGATGACGCCACAAGACAATGTGACCCCAAGTGCCGACAGTCTGGCCGCTGAAGCCCGCAAGGCCGCGAAAAAAGGCGGCTTGCCGCCGGTGCATTTGTGGAATCCGCCCTTTTGCGGTGATCTGGACATTCGCATTGCCCGCGATGGCACCTGGTTTTACCTTGGCACGCCCATCGGGCGCGCGCCACTCGTGCGCCTGTTCTCGACCATTCTCAAGCGCGAAGGGGATAAATATTACCTTGTCACGCCGGTGGAAAAGGTGGGAATCACGGTAGAAGACGCGCCCTTCGTGGCGGTCGATTTTGAAGCTTCGGGTGCGGGACAGGCGCAGGTTTTGCGCTTTGAGACCAATGTCGGCGATCACGCCAGCGCCGGGCCCGACCACCCGCTGCGCGTGACGCGCGACGCAGACACCGGCGAGCCCGCGCCCTATGTCATGATCCGCGCCGGGCTGGAGGCGCTGATCGACCGCAAGAGCTTTTACCGGCTGGTTGAGCTGGGCGTGCACGCTGAACATGAGGGCGCAAGCTGGTTTGGCCTGTGGTCAGGCGGCGTGTTCTGGCCGGTCATCTTGTCGCAAGAGCTGGGTCAGGAGCCGGGTTAACCTGCCCCGAAGTGGGGCAGATAGGCCCGCAGCACAGCCTCGGGGTTTTCTTCCATCACAAAATGGCCGCTGACGCAGGATGAAGCGGTGACCTGCCGTGCCCAGCGTCGCCAGATGGCCCCGGGGTCAGGTGCGGTGCCGTCAGTGGTGGCGGAACGCGCGGCGCGCGCCGGAAATCCGCTTTCCGCCCACAGAAAGTGCAATGGCGCATCAATCATCCGCCCGGCGGCGCGGTCAGCGGCATCCAGTGCACGGTCGGTCGTGGCCCCGGCCCGGTAATCGGCGCACATGGCGGCCAGACGCAGAGGGTCTGCGGCCTGACGCCGGTACGCGCTCAGAGCGGCGGGCGCAAAGACCTCAAGCGTCTTTCCTTGCGTCCAGTTACGCAGGCAGTGATCGACGAAGAACGCGGGGTCATGCCCGATCAGCCGCTCGGGCAGCGGGGCGGGTTGGGCCAGCAGGGTCCAATGATAGATCGACATGGCCAGCTCTGCGTCAAACGCTTCCCAATATTCCAGCGTCGGCAGAACCTCGATAATCCCCAGCCGGTCTACCCGTGCAGGATGATCCAGCGCCAGCCGATATGCCACCCGCGCGCCCCGGTCATGACCCAGCACATGCGCGCGCTTCAGCTTCAGGGCGTCCATCAGGCCCACGATATCCGAGGCCATGGTGCGTTTCGAATACACGGTGTGCTCAGCGTCATCGGGCGGGGCGTCGCTGTCGCCGTAGCCGCGCAGATCGGGGATGATGACGTCGAAATGCTTGGCAAGGGCCGGGGCCACAGCCTCCCAGCACAGATGGTTCTGAGGAAAGCCGTGTAACAGGATCAGGGGCTCTCCCCGGCCTGCCCGGTGACATGACAACGCCACTGCACCCGTAGCCACCCGCTGTTGTGCAAAGCCGCTGATACCTGTCATTCCCCGTCCTCCTGAAACCTCGCCTTTGCTGGTAAGCGGCAGTGCCCTCAGTGCGCTTCAGCCCAGTTGTTGCCGGTGCCCGCGTCAACCGTCAGGGGGATATCAAGCTCCAGCACCGGGCTGGCGGCGTTTTCCATAACGTCTCGCACGCGGCTGGCGGTTTCGTCAGTGGCGCTGGTTTCGACCTCGAACACCAGTTCGTCATGGACCTGCAGCAGCATTGTGGCGGGCAGGTCCGCAATGGCCTCGGGGATGCGGATCATGGCGCGGCGGATGATATCGGCGGCTGTGCCCTGAATGGGCGCGTTGATGGCCCCGCGCCTGGCAAAGCCAGCAGCCGGGCCCTTGGCGTTGATTTCGGGGGTGTGGATACGGCGTCCGAACAGGGTTTCGACGTATTTGTGTTCCTTCGCAAAGCCGATGGTTTTGTCCATATAAGCCCTGATTCCGGGGAAGCGTTCGAAATAGGTGTCGATGAAGGCCTGCGCCTCGGCGCGCGGGATACGCAGATTGCGGGCCAGCCCGAAGCCCGAAATGCCATAGATCACGCCGAAGTTGATTGCCTTGGCGCGGCGCCGAATCTCAGGGGTCATCTGATCAAGCGGCACATTGAACATCTGCGAGGCCGTCATGGCGTGGATATCCAGCCCGTCACGGAACGCCTGTTTCAGGCTGTCGATTTCGGCGATATGCGCCAGAATTCGCAACTCGATCTGGCTGTAGTCCAGCGACAGCAGGGTCTTGCCCGGCCCCGCCACAAAGGCCTCACGGATACGCCGCCCCTCTTCGGTGCGGATGGGGATGTTTTGCAGATTGGGATCGGTCGAGGACAGACGCCCGGTATTTGCGCCCGTTTGCACATAGGACGTATGCACGCGCCCGGTTTCAGGGTTGATATGGTCCTGCAGTGCATCGGTATAGGTGGATTTCAGTTTGGAGAGCTGCCGCCAGTCCAGCACGCGCCCGGGCAGTTCGTGCACCGTGGCCAGATCTTCCAGAATATCTGCGCCGGTGGCATAGGCACCGGTTTTGCCCTTGCTGCCGCCGGGCATGCTCATCTTGTCGAACAAGATCTCGCCCAGTTGCTTGGGTGAGCCGACATTGAAACGCTCACCCGCCAGTTCGTGGATCTCAGCCTCAAGCCCCGCCATTTTCTGGGCAAAGGCGTTCGACATCCGCGAGAGCGTATCGCGGTCCACCAGCACCCCGGCCATTTCCATTGCGGCCAGCACCGGCACCAGCGGGCGTTCCAGCGTTTCATAGACTGTCGTCACGCGGGCCTGATGCAGCCGGGATTTCAACGTCTGCCACAGACGTAGCGTGATATCGGCATCCTCGGCGGCGTAGCGGGTGGCCTGTTCGATCGGCACCAGATCGAATGTACGCGCCGATTTGCCCGAGCCGATCAGTTCCTTGATCGGGATCGGCACATGGCCCAGGTAATTCTCGCTCAGCGTGTCCATCCCATGGCCGTGCAGCCCGGCGTGGAGCGCGTAGGAAATCAGCATGGTGTCGTCAATCGGCGCGACATGAATGCCTTGTTCGAACCCCTTGCCCCGCTGACGCGCAAAAATCTTGGCATCGTACTTCATGTTCTGGCCGATCTTGAGGATCGTTTCGTCCTCCAGCACCTGCTTCAGGGCCGTAAGCGCCTCTTCCAGCGGGATCTGTCCTTCGCTCAGCGCACTGGCACCAAAGAGATCGCCCGAGCCGCTGCGATGCTGAAGCGGGATATAGGCCGCGTCATTGGGGCCAAGCGCGAGCGATATGCCCACCAGTTCGGCGCGCATCTCATCAAGCGCGGTGGTCTCGGTATCGACCGCGACATAGCCCAGTTCGCGGATGCGCGCGATCCAGTGATCTAGCGCGGCCATGTCGCGGATGCAGGCATAGGCGGTGTGATCGAAGGGCATAAGTGCGGGTTCGGCGGGGGCGGCCGGGGTGTCGTCGCCATTGGCCGGGGCCGGGGCGGGGGCCTCGGATATCGCCGGGGGTTCGACGCCCAGTTTTTCCGCCACGCGGCGGCTGAGGGTGCGGAACTCCATCTGCGTCAGAAAACCCAGCAGCGCGTCAGATTCGGGTGCACGGATTTCCAGATCATCCAGCGTGATGTCGAGCGGCGTATCAGGGTGCAGCTGCACCAGTTCGCGTGACAGGCGAATCTGGTCGGCGAAATTGATCAGGGTTTCGCGCCGCTTGGGTTGCTTGATTTCACCCGCGCGGGCCAGCAGGGTTTCCAGATCGCCATATTCGTTAATAAGAAGTGCCGCCGTCTTTATGCCGATACCGGGCGCGCCGGGGATATTGTCTACGCTGTCGCCGGCCAGCGCCTGCACCTCGACCACCTTTTCGGGCGGCACGCCGAATTTCTCCAACACTTCGGCCGGGCCAAGGCGTTTGTTCTTCATGGCGTCGAACATGTCGACCTGGTCATCGACAAGCTGCATCAGGTCTTTGTCAGACGAAATAATGGTGACCTTGCCCCCGGCTTCGCGGGCGTGGCGGGTCAAGGTGGCGATGATGTCGTCCGCCTCGAACCCTTCGGTTTCAATGCAGGCGATGTTGAAGGCGCGGGTGGCATCCCGCGTCAGCGGAAATTGCGGGCGCAGGTCTTCGGGCAGATCAGGGCGGTTGGCCTTGTAGGCGGGAAAGATGTCATTGCGGAAGGTCTTTGACGAGTGGTCGAAGATCACGGCGGCATGGGTTGCGGCTTCGCCGCCGTTGCGCCCGTCAAGATAGCGTTGGAGCATGTTGCAGAACCCGGCCACCGCACCTATCGGCAGGCCGTCAGACTTGCGCGTCAGCGGCGGAAGCGCGTGGTAGGCGCGGAAGATGAAGGCCGAACCGTCGATCAGATGCAGGTGATCACCCTTGCCGAATGCCATGATGCTCTCCGCCATGATACTTTGGGTCGTCGCTGCGCCATGACAGCGGCGCGTGCGATCAGTGATTGTCCCCGGCGCCTTCGGCCAGAACGAAGCGTTTGTCGCAATAGGGGCAATCGACCCAGCCGGTTTCACGCGGGATCGACAGCCAGACGCGGGGGTGCCCCAGCGCACCCTTGCCGCCATCACAGGCAACGCGGGTTTTGGTGACGGTCTGGGTTTCAGGCGCGGGGTGTTTGGGCAGGGCGCTCATGCTGGCATTCCTTGTATCGGCGGGCGTTTGGGCCTAGGTCTTGCGCGAAGATAGCGAATTGCCCGGCAGGAGCAAGATGACCGAGAACGTGATCGAGATGACCGGCCTGAGCAAGGTCTATGGCGGGCAGGGCGGCAGCGCGCCGAAAGAGGCGCTGAAGAGCATCGACCTGACGGTGCCGCGCGGGTCGATCTTTGGCCTGCTGGGCCCCAATGGCGCCGGTAAATCGACGCTGATCAACATTTTGGCCGGGCTGGTGGTGAAAACCGCAGGCAAGGTGCGGATCTGGGGATTTGATCAGGACGAGAACCCCCGCCAGTCGCGCGCGGCGATCGGGGTCATGCCACAAGAGCTGAACATCGACCCGTTCTTTTCGCCGCGCGATGCGCTGGAGGTGCAGGCCGGGCTATATGGCGTGCCCCGGCGCGAACGGCGAACCGATGAGATTCTGCGGCTGATCGGGCTGGAGGACAAGGCGAATTCCTACGCGCGCACGCTGAGCGGCGGTATGCGGCGGCGGTTGCTTTTGGGCAAGGCGCTGGTGCACTGGCCACAGGTGCTGGTGCTGGACGAGCCGACGGCGGGTGTGGATATCGAGTTGCGCCAGATGCTGTGGCGCAATGTGCGCGAGTTGAACCGGCAGGGCATGACCATTATCCTGACCACACATTATCTGGAAGAAGCGCAGGAGATGTGCGACGAGATCGCCATTATCGACCATGGCGAGGTGGTGGCACGCGATACCACGGCAGCTCTGGTCGGGCAGATGGATGGCAAGACGCTTCTGGTGCGCCCCGCTGGCCCGGTCGGATCGCTGACCCTGCCTGAAGGTGTCACGCGCGAGGACCGGGCTGATGGCTGGCTGGCGTTCGGGTATCCGCGCAGCAAGGTCTCGGCGGGGCAGATACTGGCGGCGTTGGGCGTGGCCGGGGTTGAGATTGTCGATCTGAGCACCGCCGAGCCGGACCTTGAGGATGCATTCTTGTCGCTGACCGGAACGGCGTAGGCGCCTTGCGGTGACGGCGGGGGGGGGGGGGGGGGGGGGGGGGGGGGGGGGGGGGGGGGGGGGGGGGGG
>JAFIEK010000014.1 GCA_020832545.1 Pararhodobacter sp.
CGCTTCCAGCAGCCGTCAAGCCTCGCCGCATAGGGTCGCGCCGTAGCGCTTACGTTGGATCGCGGACTGAGCGCCCTCTTCCATCGCCCTAGCAATAAGTGCATTCGCCATATCTTCCGAACCAATATTCCACCCGGATGCATGACCAAATTGTTCCTCATGTGCTCGGAAAGCGTCTTCTCGCACTTTGAACCATGCCGAAATTCGTCTGCGAATCTCGCGAACCTGGCTAAAGTTTCCGCGCTCCGCCTCCTTGGAAAGAGTACTCAAGAGAAGTGGGCCTTGGTTCTCAACTTGATCAGGGTCGCTGAGAATTAGTCTACTGCCGGTCGTTCCTGCAAAGCGGGCTGTAAGATTTGGATAATCCGCTAGTATTTTTCGTGTGGCATCGTCTGTTTCAAGCGCTTCCGCCCCAATCAGTACAAACCGAATTGTTTGCTCCAGATTCCCTGCGGACCGACAAACACTGATAGCATTAGTTAGGCGTTGATTTCTTATCTCCATCCTGAGCACGGGATCTCGTACGTTGCTAGCTAAGGGTTCAGGCTCTCTCTCCACCAAGTCCAGAAGTTCCGCTCCCATTTCAGCTTTCAATAGTAACGGAACCACATTCATTGCGGCGTATTCTGATCTTCGGTAGTCAGTCAGCATTCGCTGGGCGACTCTGGAGCGAACGTCGGGTATAGACTTTTGGCCCTTTACCAGTGCGAAATGTTCAAAATCCTCGTCCGCAAAGCTGATGGTGTTTTCTGAAACCCGGACACCAGGTTCTAAATCTGCGCAAATGTCCAAAATTTGCGCATCGGACAGACTTAATGCGTGCGCGATTTCCCCAACTGGAATTGGTCTCGGTAGAACAGCCAACGCAGCACAGGTTTCTTCGACTTTAGTTGTCTCTCCCGCTTTCTTGACAGCTTCGTCAAATTGCTCGTGGAAAATAACTTCCAAGGATTTGCCATTTGGCCGAAGGGGATCCAACGCCTCGCTCGGTTTGCCAGAAGTTTTTCCAAAGGCATAGTTCTGTACCCTTGGTGTGCCGTTTGTGAGCCTGTGAAAATCGTCTACCCACTCTTCTGGCGCCTCCCAGAAATGTGAAACGAACTCACCAGTTTCTGGGCGACTAAAGGGAGGTAACTCGAAAGGATTGAAAGAGCTTGGTAGATTCAAATCATCTCGCCTACCGGTCCTTGCACTTATGACAATTGCAACGTTCTTCGGTAGATCTTCAAACGAGATCAGCTCAGTTACAAAACTCTCTTCTTTCGGCACACGAGCATTCGCTGCACTAATTGAGTTGTCGGCAGCGTCTACGGCTATCACGAGCCTCGCTTCGGGTCTGATTTTGGAAAGTGTTTCGGAGGCTAAGAGCAGTCGTTGATGAAATGCGCGCGCAAAGTCCAAACCCGATCTTGGCTCTAGGAAGGCGGGAATATTAAGTCGATTGGCAAGTTCATTCGCCAGCTGCACAAATGCATCGCGCGGTCTATGGCGCATGGCGCTTGCATCCATATATGACCCTGCACCGTAACAATCGAATACGATAACTTCGGAACCCTCAGGCAGAAGGCCCTGAAACTCCTGAATAATTGTGCTTTTTCCAACACCTCCTGATCCATGCAGCAAAATTCGCTGATCACCGTCGATGATGCAGTTACAAAGCTCTTTCGAAATCTCGCGCGACACAAGATCAGTGACCGGTTTGACCTTTGCTGGGCATGGGAACAATGCTCGTATCTCAGAAACGCCGAACTGCAAAAGAACCGACTCTTTGTTTATGATCTCTCCAGCCGTTTCAGGCATCATCATTTTGTTTCGGATAAAATTGCGCAGCCTTAGGACTACTTCAGCGAACTCTGATTCTGTCCAAGCTGAAACCTCGATCAACAATTTCTCTTCCAAAAGGAAGCGAGAACTTGTCTGGCTGACAAACTTCACGCACTTAGAAAAATCTTGAAACTCCTTCGGAGATAGCCCGCTGGCATAGACTAACCGGTGTAGATTATCGCCACCGCTCTTCCACTTAGCCTTAAAAGACTTTGGGACACCGTCATTTTTTGCCTTGTTGATAGCGTTTACTACGAGGTCGGAAACAGGCTGATTGGTGACAAGTTCTAAAGAAATATCGCTGAGTGGTTTTCCTTCTCTAAGCCTAACTGTCTCACGGAAGGCTTTACCCAATCCTCGCATTAGCGACGATGAGGGGTCGATGGATGAAGGCCCATAACATGCCCTCGAGGGTGACCATGATGTATTCGGTTCGCTCGCTGAATACTTCAGCTGTTGAAGCGCCACGCGGTCTGCCGTCTGGATGCTAGCTCCGCCGTATAGCAAAGTGCAGTCAACGCCGTCCCACTGGTGACCGGACCCATCTGCGGACGGAACGCCTTCCACTGTTACCGCTTCCAGCTTGCTCGTACTGTCTAATAGTTTCAAGGCCGAACGAACGGCCCAAAGTTCATGATAGACATCACCTGTGTTTGAGCCTCGTGCTCCACCAAAATCCAATTCACCATTCATCTCATCGAACTTTCTGGATCGCGATCCAACAAGTCTTTATTCGGAATATCAGACACACACGTTCAGAGATGAAAAAGCGTAAAATTCGACTATCTCGATTCCGAAAGTCATGGAAGTGCAGCTTCATTCGATGAATCGCAGTGGCGCGAACGTAAAAATAGTTGGAACCAAAGTCCGCGACGGGCCGATCTTGTCTATGCGGGGTTGCCTTCGCAATGGTCGTTGAACAACAGAGGGTGCCACGGCATTGCATCCGCTCACCTTGCCACACTCGGCCGGCAGCGGTTGGCAGAGCATACTGAATGTGAAACCCGAAGGGCAACTGCTCTCCTCCCTCTACTCTGCTGGATTAAGGGTGGGCACCCCGGATACATCCACTTCTCGGCGCGCATGCCAAATGTCATAGGAACCCTGCATCCTGATCCAGAGCAGCGGGTCGTTCCCGAACAACGTGGCTACGCGCACAGCAATCTCTGGGCTGACCGGCTTTCGTTCTGCCAGAACGTGATGCAGTTGCTTGCGGGAGATGCCGAGCATGCGCGAGAGCTCGGTCATGGACTTGCCGGTCGCCGGGATCAAATCCTCTCGAAGCAGTTCGCCCGGGTGCGTGGGACAGCTGTTAAGGTCACGGCTCATCCCTGTCTCCTCGCGATCTCTTGCCGGTCATTCTGCCACCAGACGTTGAAGTTTTCGATTGGCTAAATGCAGGGTTAGAACCGATCCCGTCAGAATGGGCACAACCGCCCCCGCAATCGCAACGATCAGAAGTTGCGTCGCAGTGATCCAGGTGAAACCTGCCGAAGGATCGAAGAACTGAAAGCGTACCAAGCCAACCAGATAGCAAACGCACGCGACGAAGTAGACTGTATGCAAGGGGGTCAGTGGGTCGATCACGGTGCGGCGCGCACGCTCCAGTGCTGCCCTACGCGCGTCCTGCCAATTTTTGCTCGGTCTTTCCAACGGTCTAGTCCCTTACCAGTTCGATCCATGTGTGCACATCGTCATCGGCGACCTCGCGCCCTTCGATATGCGATTGATACCAGCGGGCGATGATCGCCCCCCTCTTTTCCCCTTTGATCTTGATACCTTCGGCGATCAGGTGCTGATCCAGAGAATTCTCGATGTTCTTCAGCGCTTCAAAATCATGGTTTGCCCGTACTGATTTTGCCCCAATCAACAACCAGCGCACGTCCAGGTCGAACCGTTCGATCATCGCGACCAAGGCCTCGACTGGTATGCCGCGCTTGCCCTTTTCGTAGCTGTGATAGGCCCGAGGGGACACGCCCAGTGCTTCGGCCATGGCCGCTTGAGACAGGCCGATGTCGTTGCGCGTGATCGCCAAGCGCGGCCCCATCTCGGCGAACAAATCTGAAGGCTCTCGCGTCATTTGCGTTTTCCGATTGACCTGTCTTACCGTTTAAGCGAAAGTCGCACAAAGTGACGACAATCTCCGTTTGATCCCATCTGAACACGTCAGATGGTGCTGAACAAGCGATTCCATGCGGAACCTCAGTTTTGAACCCAGTCGAGGAAGGATGACCAACGTGGCAGAGATAGAGACAGGCGAAAGCTCGCAGATCCTCTCAATCGGCAAGACGCCCGCCCAGTGGGTCGAGATCATGGCCGAGCACGGGATCGAAATTTCCGAGCGGACGCTGAGAGAAAAGGCCAACGACACCGGAGCATTCTTCCGGCTAGGGCGGACCATGCTCATCACCCCCGCACAAATCGACACCATCTTCGAGGAAGGACAGGCATGCCGCTCGAAATCTACAAGCGTGGCTCGGTCTTCTGGGTCAAGGGCTGGGTCGAGTACAATGGGCGGCCAATCGCCGGTCCATACCGCCAGAGCACGCGAGCGACTACTGAAGCTGGCGCGAGGGACTGGGTAAACGATGAAACGCAGCTTCAGGTCCGCAAGTACCTGATCGGGGAAGAGCACAGTCTGCGCTTTGCCGATGCAGTCGATTTCTACCACCCCTCGGCCAAGACCGCGAAGCAGCTTTTGCCGATCCTGGACGAGATCGGGGATATGCCGCTGGGGGCGATCACGGGCGCGCTGCTGAAAAGCCTTGGCCGGAAGCTGAAGCCGAACGCCTGTACCGATACCTGGTGGCGCGAAATCGTGACCCCGGCGCGCGCGGTCATCAACAACGCGCATGAGCACAAGGGCACGCCGCTTCTGCGGGTGAAGCGCTATGACAAGTTCGAGCGGATCGCGCAGGACCAGCGACGGCGCAAACCCAGCCGCATTGAGCGCATCCCAGCGACGCGCGACTGGATCGAGGCGTTTTGCGCAGCCGCTGATCCTTACAACGCGGCGTTGGTGCGGTTCATGTTCGAAACCGCAGCGCGGATTGATCAGGCAGTGTCCATAGAGCCGGATGATCTGCGACCGGCCACCTGCGAAGTGCGGGTGAAGGCGCAGAAGGGACACCCAGAAGGCTGGGTCACGGTTTCGCCGCAGATAATGGCCGAGTTGATCGCGCTGAAGCCTAAGCGGCCCAAGAACCTCAAAACGGGGCAGATGCTGTCGCCGCGCGTCTTTGGTTACGGCAGCCCGACCGGCTACAACAACCGCTGGAAGACGATCTGCAAGCGCGCGGGCATCCCTTACCTGTCGGCGCACCCCGCAGGGCGGCACGGGTTCTTCACCGAGCTTGTGGTCCGGCAAGGCGTTGATCCGGTCACGGCGGCCAAAGCTGGGCGTTGGTCAGACCCCAATCTGCCCATGCGTATCTACGCCCACGCAGAGACGGACGAGGCCGATGTCAGGGCGCGGTTTCGTACAAACTATGTACAGCCGACCCCTGCCGAAAATGCCAAGCACAACAAAACAAAGAAAGATCAAGAAAATGAATGAATCCCTCCTAAGGGGCAGGTTACAGGTTCGAATCCTGTCGGGGTCACCAGATCATCATCGGCGGTCGATCCAGCCTCATACGGAGCGGGAAAGCAGTTTGATGCGCACAGACGCCGCCCTTGAGGGAAGCTATCAAGGCCCGGGGCGTCAGATTGGGCGGTGTTGCAAGATCACTGAACCGCTGGCGGGGGAGCAGAGACTGGTTGATGGAGCTGTGGCGATGGTACGGACAGCTGGGTTGGCTGCAGCCTCTTTGCCAAAGGTATTGACCGGAGTGGGCGCACAAGCGAACCTTCAGGTCTGTGAGATCGGGTTCAGGAGCCAGTGAGATAATGGATTTCGTGGCGCTTCTGGGGACCAAAGGCGGCCCGGCCATCAGACCGGGGTCCGCCATGCCGACCTCACATCTGTTGTCACTGGCCGGGCAAAGGGTGGTGGTGGACTGCGGGCTGGGAGTGGCGCGGGGCCTGTGCGATCAGGGCATGGCGCTCAAGGATCTGTCGCAGATCGTCATCACCCATCTGCATTCGGATCATTATCTGGAACTTGGGCCGCTGCTGCACACCGCCTGGACGGCGGGCTTGAACAGTAAGGTCACAGTCTGGGGTCCTGAAGGCCTGACAGACTACTGGCGGCATTTTCTGGCCGCCATGGCCTATGATATCACCATTCGCGAGGCGGACGAGGGGCGCGAGCCCCTGGCCGCGCTGGTGTCGATCAACCTGCTGCCTCAGGGGCCTTTTACAATTGGACCGCTGACGGTGCGCACTCTTGCGACTGAGCACCCGCCGGTGCCCTGTTTTGCCTACCGTTTCGAGGGGGCTGGCAAGGCGGTGGTTTTTGGCGCCGATACTGGCCCCATGCCGGGCATGGCCGAATTTGCCGAAGGCGCCGATCTGTTGATCCATGAGGCTATGCTGAAATCGGCCTTGCCCGGTCTGATCGCGCGGATCGGCAACGCCGATGAACGGCTGTTGCAGCACTTGCTGCGCTCTCATAGCTTTGCCCATGATGCGGCGCGGATCGCGCGGCTGGCCGGGGTGAAGGCGCTGGCGCTAAATCATCTGATCCCCGCCGATGATCCCGGATATGGGTATGATGACTGGCATACGGCGATTGCCGGGGAATGGCAGGGCATTTTCTATCTGGGCCATGACGGGCTGCGGATAGAATTTTGAGCACAGACGGAGGTCGGCGCTTACCTGCGCTGAACCATGTCATCCCGCGCCAAGCCACGTCATGACCGGCCCGAAGAGTCGCGCCAGCGTTTCATGTAGCGCGACATCGCCTTGACCATCGTGGTCTTGCGTTGCTCAAAGCGGTGCTCGGCGGCTTCGCCGAGCAGGTAGTTTGCCTGCGCTTGAATCGCCGCAACCTCGCTGCGCAGGGCGTTGCGCTGCTCTTGCGTCAGGCGCTCAGGGCTGAGGCGATCCATCTGCTGACGGGTGCGGCGCATGCGTTGCAGCATTACGGCGGGCTTTTCAGCCTCGCGTTGCTCCTCGCGCAGTATGCGCATGACCTCGATCAGGTCGCGCAGCGCGCCGTCATCTTCTTCTGAGCAGCCGTCGAAAAAGCTGCGCAAGTCTTCCAGCAAGGCCGCGCTGGCGGGCGTTTCGCCGTCAAGCGGCGCGTCGTCGACATGCAGCTTTTCCTGTGCGAACCGGCGCAGCGCCAGCGAGGGCAGGTGTTTCGGCGCCGGCTGCTCGAACGGAAAGACACCGCCAAGCGCGCTGCCCAGTGTTGCGCGCGCCGCGATCATGGCAAAGCCGATGCTTTGCCAGACCGGACGAAGGCGGGGAGGAACTGGTGGCAACTGTTCATTCAGCGCAACAAACAGCGGCTCGGCATCGGCGATCGCAGCGTAATGCCCGGGCTCGCCCTGTCGCTCAGACAGAAAGGCCTCGGCCAGCGTCAGCTCCGCCAGTTCACGTTCCAACTGCTCAGGCTCGGAGATCTGATAGGCCGACAGCACCCAGTCTCTCGGCAGTTTCAGGGTTTCCAACTGACGGCGCAGCTTTAGCCTGCGGTTGACCCAGCCATAGCGAAGTTTGGTTTCAGGCACCATCTGCAGCGCGGCCTCGATATAATCGATATCAGCGGCCGAGCAATCCGGCGGCAGAACGGCAACCAGCACTTCGCTGTAGCAGGCGAAGTGCTGCGGGTCCTCTGCCAGTAAGCCGCGCATGGCGGCCAGACGGCGGTTGCCGTTCACCACCATGCCCTCGGCGGTGATCAAAAGCGGCTCGGTCTGCTGGCGTAAACGGCGCAGTTCCTGCTGGATCGGTCCGCGCTCATCGGCGGCGTGGGTCATCAGCAGGCGATGCAGCAGCGCTTGGGTCCCGGCGCTGTCTGAGGTCTCGCGCAGGGTATCAAGATCGTCGCCGGATTGATGGGCATGTTCGTGCAACTCTGCAATCAGGCGACCGTTGTCAAAGCGGTATACGGGCAGGGAGGCGGGCACTTTCACCACCGGGACCCGGCGCATGCCGTCGGGCATGGGCACGAAGGCGTCTGGCTTGACGTCCTTTGTGACACGGCTGAGCTGCTTGCTCCGGGCTTTGGCTGTCATCGGTTCGGTCATGATAGCGCTTTCGGTTCTGGCCTCTGTCAAATCCGCACCTCCGGTTTGTGTTCACCTGAAGATAGGTATGGCGGGCCTTGCCCGCAACCGGGCCTTCCCTTCACGGGCAAACCGACGCACTCTTGGGGACCGACCACGGTAGGGGAAAACGCATGGCCACCAACCCGGATGCCCTGTTGCGCGACATGATCACCTGGCGGCGCGACCTGCACGCGCATCCTGAATTCGGTTTTGACGAACACCGCACCAGCGCCTTCGTCGCCGACAAGTTGCGCGCGTTCGGCCTTCAGGACGTGACAGAGGGTGTTGGCGGGACAGGGGTTGTGGGAACGCTCATACGTGGGGCGGGCAACCGGGCGATTGCCTTGCGCGCCGATATGGATGCCCTGCGCATCACCGAAGACAGCCCGCAGGCATACCGCTCGCAGACGCCAGGGCTGATGCACGCCTGCGGCCATGATGGCCATATGGCCATGTTGCTGGGCGCGGCCCGGTTATTGGCGGAAGAAGGTGGGTTTGACGGCATTGTGCGCTTCATCTTCCAGCCTGCGGAAGAATGGGGGCGGGGCGCGCTTGCCATGCTGGATGACGGCTTGCTGGCGCGGTTCCCGTTCTCCGAAATCTACGGCATTCACAACGCGCCGGGCCTGCCTGCCGGTCAGTTTCAGGCCTGCGCCGGGCCAGTTATGTCGGCCGAGGACAATTTCGAGATTGTTCTGAGCGGTGCGGGCGGGCATGCCGCGCGACCGCATGAGAGCAACGAGGTTATGGTGGCGGCCTGCGCAACTGTTTTGAACCTGCAGGCCATTGTATCGCGACGGATGAACCCGAACGATATCGCGGTGATCTCGGTGACCGAACTGCTCACAGATGGCACACGCAATGTTCTGCCCGGGCAGGCGCGTATTCTTGGCGATGCCCGCAGTTTCCGCCCCGAGGTCAGCGACCGGATCGAATCAGAGCTGCGTCGCGTCGTCGCGGGGACCGCTCAAAGCTACAACCTGACCGCCGAGGTGGCCTATACGCGCGAATTCGTGCCGCTGGTGAACGACACGACGCTGACACAAGCGGCACTGGCAGCCGCAAGGATGGCGCTTGGGCCTGATGCCGTCACCATCGCTACCGAACCCGTGACCGCTTCTGAAGACTTCGCGCGCTTTCTGGCGCATGTGCCCGGCTGCTTTGGGTTCATCGGCAATGGCGAGCAATCTGCGCCGCTGCACAGCCCTCGCTATGATTTCAACGACGCGGCCCTGGACGCGGGGATGCGGGTTTTTGCAGCCATCGTGCGGCATCGGTTGGCACCGGGCTGAGCGGCCTCCGACCGACAACAGAAAAAAGGCCGGATCGCTCCGGCCCTCCTGTCAATTCTGTTGCAGCGCTCAGGCCAGCTTGCGCTCGACGGTCTCGCGCTCGAAAATCTCGATGACATCGCCGGGGCGGATGTCCTCGTAGTTCTCAAACGCCATGCCGCATTCCTGACCCGAGATGACTTCCTTCACCTCGTCCTTGAAGCGCTTAAGCGTCTTCAGCGTGCCTTCGTGGACGACCACGTTGTCGCGCAGCAGGCGCACACCAGCCGAACGGCGGGCGACACCTTCGGTAACCAGACAGCCCGCGACCTTGCCGATGCCGGAAACCTTAAAGACTTCCTTGATCGCGGCATAGCCGATGAACTTCTCGCGCACCTCGTCTTTCAGCAGGCCGGAAGCCGCTGACTTGATGTCGTCGATCAGGTCATAGATGATCGAGTAATAGCGGATCTCGACACCCTTTTGCTGCGCGGCGTTACGCGCTGTGGCATTGGCACGGACGTTGAAGCCGATGATCGGTGCGCCCGAGGCTTCTGCCAGCCCGACATCCGAATCGGTGATCGCGCCAACGCCGTAATGCAGCACGCGCACCCGCACCTCGTCATTGCCGACTTTCTCCAGCGCCTGAACGATCGCCTCGGCAGAGCCCTGCACATCGGCTTTCACCAGCACCGCCAGTTCCGACACATCCTTGTCGGCCTTGGCGCGCGCCATCATCTGTTCCAGCGTCGTGGCGGCACCGGCGGCGGCGCGTTTGTCCTTGGCGGCCTGCTCACGGTAGGCAGCGATTTCGCGGGCCTGCGCTTCGGTTTCAACCACGTTCAGCACATCGCCTGCTTCGGGCGTGCCGTTCAGGCCCAGCACCTCGACAGGCACCGACGGTGCCGCTTCGTCGACGCGTTCGCCCTGATCGTTGATCAGCGCGCGGACCTTGCCCCACTGCTCGCCGACGACAAAGATATCGCCCTTGCGCAAGGTGCCATGCTGAACCAGCACGGTGGCAACAGGGCCGCGGCCCACATCGAGCTTGGCTTCGATCACCGCACCCATGGCCGCGCGGCCCGGGTTGGCTTTCAGTTCCAGAATCTCGGCTTGCAGTGCGATGGCTTCCAGCAGCGTATCAAGGCCTTTGCCGGTGATGGCCGAAACCTCGACATCCTGCACGTCGCCTGACATCGCCTCGACCACAACCTCATGCTGCAACAGCTCGGTGCGGACGCGGTTGGCATCGGCCGAGGGCTTGTCGCATTTGTTGATCGCCACGATCATCGGCACTTTGGCGGCCTTGGCGTGGTTGATTGCCTCGATGGTCTGCGGCATGACCGAATCATCGGCAGCGACCACCAGCACCACGATATCGGTAACCTGCGCACCGCGCGCACGCATCGAGGTGAACGCCGCGTGGCCCGGGGTATCGAGGAAGGTCAGCACAGCGCCCGAATCGGTGGTTACCTGATAGGCACCGATATGCTGGGTGATGCCCCCGGCTTCGCCCGAGACCACACTGGTCTTGCGGATCGCATCAAGAAGCGAGGTCTTGCCGTGGTCGACATGGCCCATGATCGTGATGATCGGCGGGCGCGAGTGCATGTCTTCAGACGCGTCCTCGATCTTGTCGATGACCTGCTCCACATCGGCATCGGACACGCGCAAGACCTTGTGGCCGAATTCTTCGATCACAAGCTCGGCGGTATCGGCATCGATGGGTTCATTCATGGCAACCATCATGCCCATCTTCATCAGCGACTTGACGACATCGGCGGCGCGTTCAGCCATGCGGTTGGCCAGCTCCTGCACCACGATGGTTTCGGGCAGACGCACTTCGCGCACCTGCTTTTCAGACTTCTGGCCCAGACCCAGCGCCTTGGCGCGAGCCTTTTCCTGCTTGCGCTTCATCGCGGCCATACTGCGCGTGCGCCCACCCTCGCCCGCCAGCGCGGCGGAAAGGGTCAGTTTGCCGGAACGGCGGCCACCATCCTCGCGCGATTTGCGCGAATCACGCTCTTCGCGCTCGCGATCGGCCTTGCTGCGCATCGGCGGCGCAGAGGAGGGTTTGGCGGGTGAGCGTTCGGCAGCGCGTTCGCCAGCCGGGGCGCGCTCGGCCTTGGGTGCAGGGGTGGCGTCGGCTGCGGGCGCGGCGGATTCGGCGGCCTTTGCCTCGGCCTCGGAGGCCAGACGCTGAGCATCCTCTTCTTCGCGGGCCTTGCGGGCGGCCTCGCGCTCGCGTTCTTCGCGCTCGCGCTCCTCGATCTCGGCGCGGCGGCGCTCGCGCTCTTCCTCGCGCTGGCGTTCTTCCTCGGCGCGGGCGACGGCCTCATCGGCCTCGCGGGCTTTGGCAGCGCGCACAGCGGCAAGACGCCGGTCCATTTCGGAATCGGAAATTCCTGCCGGGCGGCGGGTTGGGCCAGCTCCGGGACCTTGTGGCTTGTTGGTGTTCGTGGCCCCCGAGCCTGAAGCGCCCGCACCCGGTTTGGGGACGACAACACGCTTTCGCTTGGTTTCGACAACGACAGCCTTGGTCCGCCCGTGACTGAAGCTCTGCTTCACCTGTCCGGGGGTCGAACCGCCACGCAGCCCAAGGGGTTTTTTACCGTCTGTATCGCTCATGCGTCTTTCGTATCCTCTCCGGCGACCAATACGCCGATTTGCCCGCGCAACCGCGCGAGCTTTGCCGCTTCCTCTACTACACGCGAAGCCAGACCGCCAGCGGCAAGCGCGGCATGTATCACATGTTCCCGTCCGAAAGCCAAACCCAATTCCTGCGCGCTCAGACATGTGACATGGCTGTCTGTCCCGTCAGGCGCGCGCAGCTTTGTCTTGCCCCTCGCTGATCCGTCATGCGCCTGTATCAGCACCCGCGCATCACCGCGCGCAAGCCAGTCACGCACCTTTTCATAGCCGCCCACCGCCTGGCCTGACTTGCGCCCCAGCGAGATCAGATCGATCACCCGCCGGGTCAGTAAATCATGCACCAGATCGCTCAGCCCGTCAGGCACCTGAACCGGCTGGCGCGCGGCACGCGCAAACAGCTTGCGCTTGACCGCCTGATCCAGCGCGGCGCGGTCGGACGAGACCCAGATGCCCCGGCCCGGCAGTTTTGCTGCCAGATCAGGGACAACCGTTGCATCCGGGCCAATCACGAACCGGATCAGCCCCTCGCGCGGCTGGCTTTCGCCGGTCACGATACAGCGCCGTTCCGGCGTGCTCGGGCCCTCTGGCGATTCTTTTTGCCTGCCACCGCGGGTCATGCTTGTCGTCCTTATGCCTTAACCTCGTCTTCGGCTTCATCCTCTGATTCGGCCGCGTCAGCTTCCAGTTCGGTCGGATCGACCCAGCCCAGTTGCACACGTGCCGTCATGATCAGGCGCTGCGCTTCTTCCAGGCTGACTTCGAACGGTTCCAGCACGCCGTCATCCTTGACACGCTGGCCATTCACCGTGGTCCAGCCGCCTGCCAGTTCCCAGTCGGCGCAGGTGGCGAAGTCTTCGATCGTCTTCACGTCATCCTTGGCCAGCGCCTCAAGCATTTGCGGCGTCAGACCCTCGAAATTGATCAGGCTGTCCTCAACTCCCAGTGCGCGGGCGCTTTCCAGTGCGGCGACGTTGTTCGCCTCCAGCCGGTCGCGGGCGCGGGCCTGCAATTCGCTGGCCGTGTCCTGGTCAAAGCCATCGATCGACAGCAGTTCGTCGATCTCCACATAGGCCACTTCCTGCAGATCGGAAAAGCCCTCTGCCACCAGAAGCTGGGCCATCATCTCATCGACATCCAGCTCGTCCATGAACAGCTTGGTGCGCTCGGCGAATTCGGCCTGACGGCGCGCGGCCTCGTCGCTTTCGGTCATGATGTCGATATCGAGGCCCGTCAGCTGGCTTGCCAGCCGCACGTTTTGGCCACGGCGGCCAATGGCCAACGAGAGCTGCTCATCGGGCACCACCACTTCGATGCGGCCCGCATCTTCGTCGATCACCACCTTGGACACTTCGGCGGGCTGCAATGCGTTCACCAGGAATGTCGCCTGATCCTCATTCCACGGAATGATATCGATCTTCTCGCCCTGAAGCTCATTGACGACGGCCTGCACCCGGCTGCCGCGCATACCGACACAGGCACCCACCGGGTCGATCGAGCCGTCATAAGAGATCACGGCGATCTTGGCACGCGAGCCCGGGTCACGGGCCACGGCCTTGATCTCGATGATGCCATCATAGATTTCCGGCACTTCCATCTTGAACAGCTCGGCCATGAACTCGGGCGCGGTGCGCGACAGGAACACCTGCGGCCCGCGCGCTTCGCGGCGCACGTCCTTGATGAAACAGCGAATGCGGTCATTCGGGCGATAGCTTTCGCGGCCGATCTTCTCGTTGCGGCGCAGTATACCCTCGCCACGGCCGATATCGACGATGATGTTGCCATATTCCTCGCGGCGCACGACACCGTTGATGATGGTTCCGGCGCGATCCTTGAACTCGTCATACTGGCGGTCACGCTCGGCCTCGCGGACCTTTTGCAAGATCACCTGCTTGGCTGACTGCGCGGCGATCCGGCCCAGTTCCACGGGCGGCACCTCTTCGCGGATCTCGTCACCGATCTGCGGGTTGTCCAGATAGGGGCGGGCCTGCTCTACGGTGAGCTGTGCGTGGTGGTTCTCCATGTCCTCATCGGCCACCACAGAGCGCACGCGGGTGAAGCTGGCGCGCCCGGTCTTGCGGTCGATCAGGACGCGGATGTCCATATCGGCGCCGTAACGCGACTTCGCTGCCCGTGCGAGGCTTTCCTCCATCGCCTGAACGACCAGTTCGGGGTCGATCAGCTTTTCACGCGCGACAGCCTCGGCGGTCTGCAAAAGCTCCAGCTGGTTTGCACTGGTGATGGCCATGTCTCACTCCTCCTCGGAAGCGGTGTCGGTTTCAATCTCGTCGAAATCGGCTTCGTTGATCACGCCCGCACTTTTGCGCGCGCGCAGGGTTTCGGCAATCAGATCGTCGGTCAGCACCAGCTTCGCATCCGACAGCCAGTCGAACTGCAAGCCGATGGTGCCTTCTTCGATCTCGATCAGTACCTCGTTGCCTTCCACCCCGGCAAGCATGCCCTTGAAGCGGCGGCGACCGTCGATAAGTTCGGTCGTTTCCAGCTTGGCCTCGTACCCGGACCACATCTCGAAATCCTTCAGCCGGGTCAGCGGCCGGTCAATACCGGGGCTGGACACCTCCAGCAGATAGGCATCCTCAAGCGGATCTTCGACATCCAGCGCGGCTGAAACCACGGTGGAAATCTCGCCGCAGTCATCCACCTCGATCCCGCCCTCGGGGCGGTCGGCCATGATCTGCAGGATGCGGGTCTTGCCGGACATCAGCCGCAGCCGCACCAGTTCGAACCCCATACCCTCGATCACCGGCTGCACGATTCCGGCGAGCCGCCGATCAATGGCTGTATGCGCGACGAGATCGCCGACAGGGCTGTCTGTCTCGCTCATTGCGGACCTCCAGAACAAAAAAACGGGCCAAGCGGCCCGTGCGGATTTCCCGGTGGAGCTTCAGGTTTGGACCCTGAAACGCCGCTTTCATGCGCCATATAGGCCCGCCGGGTCGCAAATGCAAGCGCAATGCGGGCCCGTCTTTCTTTTCCACGTGATCAGCCTTAAGTTTGCAGGACACAAGACAGGAAGCCGATGTCCGCCACTCTCAACCGCCGCCACTTTCTTGCCCTCTCAGCCGCTGCACTGATACCCCTTTCCGGTTCTGCCCAGACGCCGCTGGGCACCGATATGGCTCCGATCTTTGTCTGGCGCGGCTCGGGGCGCACTTTCGGCGGGTTCTCGGCGATACATCTTTATCCCAATGGATATGACTTTCTGGCGCTCAGCGACCGGGCCTTCCTCTATACCGGTCGGCTGCGGCGCGACCGCGATGAACGCATCACCGGGGTGCAAGTGCACAGCATCCACCAGTTGCGCCATGACGACGGCACCTTTCTGTCCGGCCCGCGTGGCGACAGCGAGGGCATCGCGCTGGCCCCGGATGGTACCATCTACATATCGTTCGAGGGCGGGCGCCGAACCCGAGTTGCGGCCTATGAGACGCCTGATGCCCCAGCCCGGATCCTGCCCCGCCACCCTGATTTCCGCGAGATGCCCGGCAACGGCGCGCTGGAGGCGCTGGCGATTGACGCGCATGGACGCCTCTATACCCTGCCCGAGGAATCACCGACCAACAGCTTCCCGCTTTACCGTTTTGAGGGCAATCGCTGGCACATCATCGGCCATGTCCCCAAACGTGACGGCTTCGCTCCGGTCGGCGCCGATTTTGGCCCCGATGGCAACCTCTACCTGCTGGAACGCCGCTTCCGCATTCCCAGCTTTGCCACCCGCATCAGCCGTCTGCGCCCTGACCGATGGAACCAACCCGAAACCCTGATCGAAACCGCGCCCGGGACACTTGATAACCACGAAGGTATCTCGATGACCATCAACCGCGACGGTCGGTTGCGTGCAACCATCATCTCAGATGACAACCGCTTCTTCCTGCAACGCACCGAAATCGTCGAATTCCTGCTCGACTGAGCCATTTTCTGTCTGAAAATAACCTGGGGGAAGCGTGCGGAACGCACGGCAGGGGCAACACTTCGGGAACCCAAAATCACCCCGTGCGCAGATGGTCCATGATGCGCACCAGTTCGGCGGCAATTCCGGGCTCTGACAGCGCATGCCCGGCCATCGGCACCATGCGCAACTCGCTGCCCGGCCAGCGCTGGTGTAACTCCCATGCGGTGGCGGGCGGGCAGATCATGTCATAGCGGCCCTGAACGATGTAGCCACGCACCCCCGTCATCCGGTCCATACCGGCCAGCAGCGCGCCATCTTCACCCAGAAAGCATCCGTTGCTGAAATAATGGTTCTCCAGCCGGGCAAAGGCGCGCGCATAGTCCACCGGCGTCTCATGACCAAAGCGGGTTTCAACCGTGGCCAGCGCATTCTCCCATTCGGTCCAGAGCCGGGCAAAGCGGCTTTCCTCCGCGAAAACCCCGCTGAACAGGCGTGCATGATATGCGGCGATCAGGTCCTGACGCTCGGCCATTGGGACAGGTTCGACCAGTCGGGCCCAGATTTCAGGGAAAAATCGCCCTGCACCGCCGCCGTAGAACCACGCCAGTTCCGCCTGCGTGCCCAGAAAGACCCCGCGCAGCACCAGCGCGGCGGCACGTGCGGGATGAGCCTGCGCATAGGCCAGCGCCAGCGTCGCCCCCCAGCTGCCGCCAAACACGATCCAGCGATCAACTCTCAGAACTGTGCGTATCTTCTCGATATCGGCGATCAGATGTGGCGTGGTATTGGCCTCAACGACGGCATGCGGACGCGAGCGCCCGCAGCCGCGCTGGTCGAACAGTACCACGCGGTATACTTTCGGATCGAAGAAGCGCCGCATCACCGGGCTGGCCCCGCCACCGGGTCCGCCGTGGAGCACGATGACCGGCAGGCCATCTGGGCGACCGCATTGCTCAACATACAACTGATGCCCGTCGCCGACATCAAGCATTCGGCGATCAAAGGGTTCGGTCGGCGGGTAAAGCGCCGCGGCTGCGTTGTTTTGCGCTGGGGACTTGTCCATACTTCGATCTATATACCGGCAAAAGGCCCGGTTCCATGGGAACAGAGCAAAAACCGATAACCCGGAGCTACCGATGCGCCCCAATACCATCGACCCTGCTGAAATCGCCAAATTCGAGGCCATGGCCGCTGAGTGGTGGGACCCGCATGGCAAGTTCAAGCCACTGCATATGCTCAACCCATGCCGACTGGACTATATCACCAACCAGATCGCCGCCGAGTTTGACCGCGACCTGACGGGTCGGCTTCCGTTTGAGGGGCTGCGCCTGCTGGACATCGGCTGTGGCGGCGGGTTGTTGGCTGAACCCATGGCCCGGCTGGGGGCCACGGTGGTGGGTGCTGACGCGGCAGAGCGCAACATCCCCGTGGCGCAGCTACATGCCGAACACTCGGGGCTGAAGATCGACTATCGCCACACCAGTGCCGAGGATCTGGCCGCTGCGGGTGAGCAGTTCGACGTCGTTCTGAACATGGAAGTGGTTGAACATGTCGCCGATCCGCTGGCCTATCTGACAGCCTGCCAGGAGTTGTTGAAACCCGGCGGGCTGATGATCTGCTCGACGATCAACCGCAACGCCAAAAGCTTTGCCATGGCGATTGTCGGCGCGGAGTATGTCATGCGCTGGCTGCCCAAAGGCACGCATGAATGGCAGAAGTTCATCACCCCGGAAGAGCTTTACGCCCTGTTGCGCCGTGCCGGTCTGACGCCGGTTGACCGCAAGGGCATGGTCTTCAACCCGATCACATGGTCATGGTCGCTGTCGGCGCGGGATCTGTCGGTGAACTACGTCACCGCCAGCACAAAGCCGGACTAAGCAGGGCGACGCGGAAAGGGGGCGTTGCCCCCTCTGGCCTGCGGCCATTCACCCCCAGCGTATTTCTGGCAAGATGAAAGGGCGGGCGCAGTCTAGTCGTCCTTTTCCAGTTCCGAGCGCAACTCGCGCAGAACCGGCAGCACGGCGCGCACCCGCTCCATTCCCAGCGATTCCACCAGATCCGCGATCACCGGCGCGATGGATTGCAGGGCGGCGTTGCGCGCGGCGCGCCCGGCGGGGCTGATCGCCACAAACTTGCGCCGCGCGTCATCCCAGTCCGGCCGGATATGAACATGCCCGGCCCATTCCAGCTTGGACAGCGTGTTGGTCATCGCCCCGCGCGTGACGTGAAAGGCCTTGGCCAGTTGTGCCGGTGTTCGTTCTTCCTGCATCCGGGCAAGATGGTTCAGTACACTGAAATGCGACAGCTCCATCCCTTTGGGCAAGACTTTCGTCAACCGTGCCCGCGCAAGCTGTTCGGCCATGAACAGCTCGGCAAACAGCGCCACCGCCAGATCATCGACCGGCTTCACGCCGCGCCCCCCTCAGGTGCGGCGAAAGGGCGATCATGGGCGAGCGCGGGCACCCGTTTGCGTGCCTTCGTCACCTCGGTCATGTCGAGGTCAACGAAAAAAACGCCCGGCTCTGTCCCCGCATCCAGCAATACCTCGCCCCAGGGGGCCACGGCCATGGAATGCCCCCAGGTCGCACGCGGTTTGCCGTAGGTGGTGGGGTGATCGCCGGTTTGGGCCGGTGCCAGCACATAGCACCCGGTCTCGATGGCGCGGGCGCGCAGCAGCACCTCCCAATGGGCGGTTCCGGTGACCGGGCTGAAGGCGGCGGGCACTGTCAGCACCTGCGCCCCGGCCTGCGCCAGCGCGCGGTAGAGTTGCGGAAAGCGGATATCGTAGCAAACACTCAGCCCCAGCGTGGCAAAGGGCGTCTGCGCGAGCACTGCCTGGTCCCCAGGGCGGATGGCGGCTGATTCGCGATAGGTCTCGGTTTCTGAAACCTCGACATCGAACATATGGATCTTGTCATAGCGCGCCGTCACCGTGCCTGACGGGTCAATCAGGAACGAGCGGTTGGCGAAGCGGCCATCGGCATCATGGGTCTTGAGCACGAGCGAACCTGCCAGCAGCCAGATGCCTGCGCGCGCAGCCTCGTCGCGCAAGAGGGCGAGCATCGGGTCGTCCTCTTCGTGGCGCAGGACGCGGTGCTGATGCGACCGGCTGGACGAGACACAATTCGTCACTTCAGGCGTCAGCACGAACCCCGCACCGCCCGCGACTGCCTGGCGCACTGCATCACGCACCGGGCCCAGATTGACCTGAGGGTCATCGCTGACCGACAACTGCATCAGCCCCGCGCGCATGTGTTCAGCCCCCGGCCAGAAGCGGGTCAAGCCCGGCGCTTCTATCCAGCGCAAAAAGCTCATCACACCCGCCGACATGGGTGTCGCCGATGAAGATCTGCGGCACTGTCCGCCGACCACCCGCGCGGTTGATCATTTCGGGCTTGCGGTTGGGATGGGCAAGAACGTCGATCTCGGTGAAATCGACCCCCTTTTCGCGCAGCAGGCGCTTGGCGGCATGGCAGAAGCCGCAGATCGGCGTGGTGTAGATTTCAACGCGTTGCATTTGGTGTTTCCCTGGCCACGGACAGGACCGATGTAATGCGGATTACTTCGCCTGTGAACCGCCTGCGGGGAAAAATGCGCAGCTAGCCGTCGCGCCCGACGCGCGCCAGAACCACGACATCCACCGCGTCTGCCCCTTCGGCGAAACAGGCCTCGGTCGCGGCGGCCAGCGTTGCGCCTGAGGTCATGACGTCATCCACCAGCAGGATGTGGCGACCATCCAGCAGCCCTGCGCGGTGCGGATGAACCGTGATGGCACCGGAAAGGTTGGTGTAACGCCCCTCTCGGGTGCGCCCGTCCTGCGTGCCGGTATGGCGTCGGCGGATCAGCAGGTCGGGGCAATGGTCACGTTGCGCTGCGCGTGCCAGCGCGGCCGAGAGAAGCGCGGACTGGTTGTAGCGGCGGCGAAATAGGCGCCGCCAATGCAGGGGCACGGGCGCCACCAGCGTATCGGCGCGCAGCAGCGGCGCGGCGGCGCGGGCCAGCCATCTGCCTGCCGGGAGGGCGGTATCATGGCGGTCATAATACTTGATGCCCAGCACGATCTGGCGCGCCTTGTCGCCGTACATCAGCGCCGCACGTCCGCGCCCCCAAGGCCGGATGGTGTGATGGCAGTCGTCGCACAGAACCGCTTCACCCTCGTCCTGTCCCGGCAGCGGAACGCCGCATTTGTCGCACACCAGCCCGGCGATGAAAGGCGTGCCGGACCAGCAGGAGGGGCACAGCGCCCCCTCCTCGCCCACAGCGGCATCGCAGGTCAGGCATTGCGGCGGGTAGATCATTCGCAGTGCCCGCCCTGCGGCCTTGCTCGCATGGTCCACAAGCCGGGACATCTGCCCTTTGACTGATTGCATGCGACCCCGCTTTCCCTTGACAACAACCGCCTTGAGGCCAATCAGGAGCGCATGACCCCGGCTCTGACCGACCGTATGACCTTAGAGCGTTTCCGCGCCCGTGCCCGCCGCGCCCCGGCGCTGTTTCTGCATGAGGACGTGGCTGACGAGATCAAGGAAAGACTCACAGAGGTTAACAGAACCTTTACGACACCCGCTGTGGTGACGCCTTTTCCTGAAATCTGGCGCAATTTTCTGCCTGATGCGCGCCTTGTGCCCGATGATGAGGTGCTGGCGCTTGAACCCGGTGCGCATGATCTGGTGATCCACGCGCTGGCTCTGCACTGGGCCAATGACCCGGTGGGCCAGATCATTCAGGGGCGGCGCGCGCTGCGACCGGACGGTTTGTTCATTGCCGCGCTCTTTGGCGGGCAAAGCCTGCACGAATTGCGCGCGGTTCTGGCCCAGGCCGAGAGCGATCTGTGCGGCACGTTGTCGCCCCGGGTGTTGCCGATGGGTGAGATCCGTGATTTTGGCGGGCTGCTGCAACGCGCAGGGCTGGCGCTGCCGGTGGCCGACAGTTTCAGTCGCAAGATCGTCTACCGTGATCTGCGCCATCTGGTCGGTGATCTGCGCGCTATGGGGGAAAGCAATGCCCTTGCGCAACGCCACCGCGCGCCGCTGTCGCGGGCGGTGTTCAACCGGGCTGAAGCGCTCTACCGTGACAGCTTTGGCGATGATCAGGGCCGTCTGTCCGCCACTGTGGACATTCTGTTCCTTACCGGCTGGGCCCCGGCCGAGACACAGCAAAAGCCGCTCCGCCCCGGCACCGCCGCCGCACGGTTGGCCGAGGCGCTGGGCGCGAAAGAAACCCCGCTTCGCACCGATCCCGGTGATTGACCCCGACACACGGGCCGCTAAGTCACGGCCAAAGCGACAAGAAGGACACGATGCCAGCCATGCGTGACGCTAAGCCAGACACAGCCACCGGTACATGCCCGGTTCACATGGACAAGCCCGGCGAAGGCCGCCTGCAACACGCGCCAGCCGACCATCCGCCCATCGCCAAGGGCAAGATCGGCATTCTGTTGGCCAATCTGGGCACGCCCGATGCCACCGACTACTGGTCGATCCGCCGGTATCTGAGCGAGTTTCTGTCGGACAAGCGGGTGATCGACTACCCGTGGTGGAAATGGCAACCGATCCTGCAACTGATCATTCTGTCGCGCCGCCCGTTCTCAAAGGGCAAGGATTATGACCTGATCTGGAACAAGGAGAAGGATGAGAGCCCGCTGATGACGATCACCCGCGATCAGACGACAGCGATCGCCGAGCGGATGCAGGCGCAGCTTGGTGATGGCGTGATGGTTGATTTTTGTATGCGTTACGGCAATCCGTCGACCAGATCCAAGGTGCGCGAGATGGTGGCGGCAGGCTGTGAGCGGATTCTGTTCTTCCCGCTTTACCCGCATTACGCCGGTGCCACCTCGGCCACCGCAAACGATGAATTTTTCCGCGCTTTGATGCAGGAGAAATGGCAGCCCGCCGTGCGCACCGTGCCCGCCTATTTCGACCAACCCGCCTTTATCGAGGCGCTTGCAGGCTCGGCTGAGCGGGCATGGGCGGCTATGGCTGTCAAGCCTGAGGTGCTGGTGACCTCATACCACGGCATGCCGCGCCGGTATCTGCTGGAGGGGGACCCTTATCATTGCCAGTGCCAGAAAACCACGCGCCTGCTGCGTGAGCGGCTGGGCTGGGACAAGGACATGATCCACACGACCTTCCAGTCGGTCTTTGGCAACGAGGTCTGGTTGCAGCCCTATACGGTGGAGCATGTGGCAGAACTGGCGAAAAGTGGCGTGAAGCGCATTGCCGTGGTGGCGCCCGCGTTTTCGGCAGACTGTATTGAGACGCTGGAGGAGATCAAAGGCGAGATTTGCGAGGCATTTGAACATGCTGGCGGCGAGGAGTTCACCTATATTCCCTGCCTGAACGACGACGCGGCGCATATCGACGCGCTGTGCGCGGTCATTGACGAGAACCTACGCGGCTGGGTCAGCTGATCGAAACTGCCAGCCGGAAACAGAAAAAGGGACGAGGGTGATCCCCTCGTCCCTTTCTGAATCTGCCCCGGAGGGCGAGAAATCAGGATGCGAGCATCGCAGCAACGGCGAGCAGCAGCAGCAGCGGGACAACCACGCCACCAACTGACGACGACGAATGCGCGACGATCACTTCCGGTTCCACGATCGGTTCGACATACGAACCAGCCATGGCGGCGGTGCCGGCGACCACAAGCAGGGCAGCGAGAGCAAGTTTCTTCATGTTAACCTCCAGTATTCGCGCGTCATCGATTTTTTTATGAGGACGATAATGCGCACCCAAGACGATACCTCGTATCCCGTCTGAAAACACCTTGCTGCGAGAAAAGCAACGGGTCAAGTGTTGGAAAACACCTTGTTCTGCGGCCTTGTCGTCAAATTAGCAACACTTGCGTGCCGACGCGCGCATGGCTGAACAGTTCCGCGATATGTTCATTATACAGTCCGATGCAGCCATTCGACGAACGCCGCCCGATCTTGCGGGTGTCGTGGGTGCCGTGAACGCGGTAATATGTCCATGACAGATAGAGGGCGTGGGTGCCCAGCGGGTTGTCGGGGCCGGGAGGCACAAACGCGGGCCATTCAGGGTTGCGCTGGCGCATGGCCGGGGTCGGTCGCCACGACGGCCCCTCGACCTTTTGAATGACATGGGTGCGGCCTCGGCGCGTCAGGTCCTCGCTCAGCGGCACTGATGAGGGGTAGAGCCGATAGATGCTTTCATCGGCCGACCAGAAGTGTACGCAGCGGCTGTCGATGTCGCAGAGAACGGCACCGTTGTTCAGGTTCGAGAAGTAGTCACGCCAGTGCAAGGTGCGAAAGCTGGACAGGTTGCGCCGCGAGGTCTCGCGCACCGCAGTTTCTATCTCGGTGCTGTCTTCCATAGCTGCGGTCTGGGCCAGAGCGGCGGGCGCGGCCAGCAGACCGCTGGCAGCAGCCGTGCCGAACAGAAAGCTGCGACGGTTCAGCCCAAAGCGTGAATCGGGGGGCATTGTGCCAAAACCTTGTGGTCACGGGAAAACTATCGATTTATATGTCAATATCGCCGCGCTCGCAACGAATCCCTTCGGTCTTACGCCGAGTTGCATTTGAACTTTCTCTCCTCAGGCGCTATGGCGAAGCGTCATTGTTTATCGGAATCGTCATGACCAAGCTTCTGCTTCCTGTTCTTGCCGCGCTCGCTCTGCTTGTCGGCTGCACTGAAACCGCATCCCAACGGATGGGCCCAGACGGTCGCCCAGTGCCGGTGGTCTACCGTATCACAGACCGTGACGTAGAGAGTATTCAGGTGCGTATGCGCGACGGAATCAACGCGATCCGCGAAGAGCAGAGGTTGCCCCCGGTCGAACTGAACGCTCAGTTGACCAGCGCCGCAGCCACCCATTCGCGCGACATGTCGGTTCAGCGTCGTCCCTGGCACTTCGGCTCTGACGGCTCGTCGCCGATCGACCGTGTGCAGCGGGCAGGGTATAGCGGACAGTTCCTGGGTGAGTTGGTGTCGGAAACTTTCGAGACCGAACTGGAAACCCTTACCGCATGGCTGGGCCAGCGCGAAACCCGTAGCGTTCTGATGGAACGTCGCATGCGGGAAATCGGTTTTGCCTGGCATCAGGACGCAAATGGCAAGTTGTGGTGGACGCTGACCACCGGCACCCCGCAGCAAATGGCGAGCATGGCGGGGCGCTGAGCGCCGCCCAGCCACCGATCACGGATAGATGGATATCGGCGTGCCGTCCTGGATCATGGCATAGATCACTTCCATCTCGCGGTCGCGCACGGCAATGCAGCCCTCCGTCCAGTCGCCGCGCGGACGCCGTACGTTGGGCCCGCGCCCGTGGATGAAGATATCGCCGCCCGGCAGCCAGCCGTTTTCTTCGGCGCGGGCGACATCGTCTTCATTCGGATAGGAAATGCCAAGTGACAGATGAAAGGCGCTGCGCGGGTTGCGGCGGTCGATGATGTATTCGCCCTCAGGCGTGCGGCTGTCACCCTGACGCTCTTTATGGCCTATCGGGTTGCGGCCAAGTTGCACATCGAAGCTGCGCAAAAGCGTGTCGTAATGCATCAGTTCCATTACGCGCGCCGATTTATGGACGCGGATTTGCGTCACCTGTGGTCCGTCATAGGTCAGGAAACGTGGCCCGCTGCTGCAAGCCATCAGTACGGTGCCCAAAAGGACAAGAAGCGCAGCGCGAATCAGGGTCATGGTTTGCTCGTGTTTTTTGTCTGCTCGTTTTTTCTTATTTTGCCTCAGTTTTCCGGCTCACGCCAGATATTCCCGCAGCTTTGCCCGGATCATTGCGGCATCGCCTGGATTGCCGACCATCCGCGCGGCCTGCGCAGGCGTGGCCCAGTGCACGCTGTGACCCGCTTCGCCGGGCGCTGCCAGACGACGGACCGGGAAGGCCAGATAGATGGTGCACAGCTTTTCGGCCCAGAGGTCATATTCCGGCATATAGGTGAAGCGCCGAAACGCCCCCAGTCGCCGTTGCGGTGCGATGCGCCAGCCAGTTTCCTCTAACACCTCGCGGTGCAGCGCCTGCAGCGGGCTTTCGCCCGGGTCAATCCCGCCACCCGGAAGCTGGAACTCGTCATGCGGTTCACGCTGGTGGGTCAGCAACAGCCGCGAATCACGCATCAGGATCGCATAGGCCCCCGGCCTGCGCCGGTACAGGCGGCCCGGCTCGCGTGGTTCGCCGTAGCGAGGTGTCATGGCAGATGCTCCGTTCTGGGGGCGAATCGGCTTTGCCCCTTGGCCCTGCCGGTTTGATTCCTATATGCAGGGGCCAAAGCCAAGCCCCTGACGTGAAGGTTTTCCCATGACCCTCGGTGCGCAAATCGCCTGGGACGACACTGTCCTGCCCTTTCAACTGGACCGTTCGGACATCCGTGGCCGTGTGGCGCGGCTGGATACGGTGCTGGACTCGGTTCTGGCGCAGCATGACTACCCGCCCGTGATTGAGGCGCTGGTTGCCGAAGCCGTGTTGCTGACCGCCATGATCGGCCAGACGCTGAAACTGCGCTGGCGGCTGTCGCTGCAAATTCGTGGCAACGGGCCGGCGCGGCTGATCGCGACCGACTATTTCGCCCCCGGTGACAATGGCGAGCCTGCGCGCATCCGTGCCTATGCCAGCTATGACAGCGAGCGGTTGGAACTGAATGCGGCACCCTTCAGCCAGATCGGCGCGGGGTACTTTGCGGTAATCATTGATCAGGGCCGCGACATGACGCCGTATCAGGGCTTGACCCCCATCACCGGCGGTTCGCTTGCTGCCTGTGCCGAGACCTATTTCGCCCAGTCCGAGCAATTGCCGACCCGCTTTTCGGTGGCCTTTGACAAGGGGCCGGAAACGGCGCTCTGGCGCGGGGGAGGCGTGATGTTGCAGCACCTGCCCAAGGCCTCACCCCATGCGACGGGCGATGCCACCGGTGATAACGGCCTTCTGGCCGCAGTTGACATGCTCGATGGCGATGAGGCCGAGAACTGGACCCGCGCGAACCTGCTTCTGGACACGGTCGAAAAGGCCGAACTTCTGGGGCCTGAGGTGCATCCGACCGATCTGCTGTTGCGCCTGTTCCATGAAGAGGCACCGCGTGTCTTTGATGCGCAGCCGGTCAATTTTGGCTGCACCTGCACCGAAGCGAAGGTGCGCAATTCTCTGTCGATCTATTCGGCCAGGGATATCGCCACCATGACGACCGAGGATGGCAAGGTCACCGCCGATTGCCAGTTCTGCGGCGCGCATTATGAACTGGACCCGGCCACCCTGGGATTCGAGGCGACGGATGAGCCGCGCGCCTGAGCTTCTGGAACGCGCAGCCCGGGCGCTGGTTACGCCAGCGCCCGGCTCCAGCGATTTTGACCTGAACCCTGAGTTTCGGCACCCGCCGAACACCCTTCTGCGCCCCGCCGCCGTGCTGGTAGGCGTGACCGAGCACCAGGGTGGCCTGTCGGTTCTGCTGACCAAGCGTGCCTCTGGCCTGCGCCACCACCCCGGTCAGATCGCCTTTCCTGGTGGCAAGATTGACCCGGGCGATGCTGATGCCACCGCCGCCGCCCTGCGTGAGGCGCGCGAGGAGGTGGGGCTGGACCCCGCGCTGGTACAGCCTCTGGGCAATCTGCCGCCGCATGAAACTGTGACCGGCTATACGGTGACACCGGTTCTGGGGCATATCGGCGCCGGGTTTCTGCCCGTCGCCCAGCCCGGCGAGGTTGAAGAGGCGTTTTTTGTGCCGCTCTCGCATCTGTCGGACGCCACGAACTACCGGGTGGAGCGGCGGCTGTGGCTGGGGCAATGGCGGTCTTACTACATTGTGCCCTGGGGCCCCTATTACATCTGGGGGGCGACCGCGTGCATGCTGCGGGGGCTGGCCGAAAGGCTGGGACCATGAAGATCGCGGGCGACTGGCTGGATGACCCTGCCACTCAGTCAGTTCTGGGGATGCTCACTGGGGCCGGTTTTCACGCGCTGTGCGTCGGCGGTTGCGTGCGCAACACGCTGATGGGCGTTCCCGTCACCGATGTCGATATCGCCACCGATGCCTTGCCGGAAACTGTCTCTGAACTTGCCGAAGGCGCCGGTTTGCGCGCCGTTCCCACCGGCATTGCCCATGGCACCGTGACCGTGGTGGCCAGGGGCACCGGGTTCGAGGTCACCACCTTTCGCCATGATGTGGAAACTTTTGGCCGCCATGCCCGCGTGGCCTTCAGCGCCGATCTGAAGCAGGATGCCGCACGGCGGGATTTCACTATAAACGCGCTTTACGCGCGCGCCGATGGTCAGGTGATCGACCCCATTGGCGGGCTGGAGGATATTTCGGCGCGGCGGGTGCGGTTTGTCGGCGCGCCCGAAGACCGCATTCAGGAAGACTATTTGCGCATCCTTCGCTTTTTTCGATTTCACGCCCAGTACGGTGACCCCGCGCAGGGGCTGGATGCCGATGCACTGGCCGCCTGCGCCCGCCATTCTGCCATGCTAGAGACACTTTCGCGCGAACGCATTGGTGCCGAGTTGCGCAAACTACTGGCTGCGCAAGACCCCGCACCCTCTGTCGCAGCGATGCAGGCCAGTGGTGTGCTGCACCATCTTCTTCCGGGTGCCGACGCCAGTGCCCTGCCGGTTCTTGTGCATCTTGAGGGGGGCACGCCGGGCGGCTGGCTGCGGCGGCTGGCCGTGCTGGGCGGTGAAGACCCGGCCGAGGGGCTGCGCATCTCACGCGCGGAAACACGCGATTTCGGCCATATCAGAGACGGTATTGGCAGCCTCGCCCCCCCATCTGAGCTGGCCTATCGACTAAACGAAAGGCTGGCCGCCGATATCACCCTCGCTCGCGCCGCCCTGATGGAAACACCGCCGCCCCCTGACTGGCAACGCGACATTGCCAAAGGCGCACAGGCTTGCTTCCCGCTGCGCCCTGCTGATCTGATGCCTCATCTGCAGGGCCCCGCCTTGGGTATCGCGCTGAAAAAGGCCGAAGCGCACTGGATTGCCAGCGGCTTTCAGGCAGACCGCGAAACCCTCAGGGCGCTGGCCTTAACCTAGCCCCACCCCTTTCTTTTCGACGCTGTGCGACCTAACTTGCCAGCACATATCGAAAGCCATTCTCCCGTGTTTCAATACTTTGAAAATCTGGTGAACCCCTACACCAGCTACACCGAATCCGACCAGCCGCCGCAACGGCTCTGGCCGTTCCTGCACCAGTATATGGGCCCGTTCCGCAAGGTTTTCTGGGCGGCTGGCATCATGTCGCTCGTCGTCGCTTTCGTCGAGGTCGGTTTGCTGTGGTATCTGGGCCGCGTTGTCGATCTGCTGGGTGAGGCCGGTCAGGCCGGATTCTGGGCCGCGCATGGCTGGGAACTGGCACTGGCAGCGGCATTCATCCTCTTGATCCGCCCGGTGCTTCAGGTGCTTGACGTCGGACTGATCAACAACACTATCCTGCCAAATTTCGGCACGATCATCCGCTGGCGCGCGCACCGGCAGGTGCTGCGCCAGTCCGTCGGCTGGTTTGAGAATGATTTCGCGGGCCGCATCGCCAACCGCATCATGCAGACGCCCCCGGCTGCGGGCGAGGCGGTATTTCAGGTTTTTGACGCGCTCAGCTTTTCCATCGCCTACATCCTTGGCGCCGCGATCCTGCTGATGGGCGCAGACCCGCGGCTGGTGATTCCGCTGCTGGTCTGGCTGACGCTCTATGCAGCTCTCGTGCGCTGGACGATCACGCGCGTTGGCCCGGCCTCGCAGGCGGCGGCGGATGCGCGCAGCGCGGTGACGGGGCGCGTGGTCGATGCCTATTCAAACATCCATTCGGTCAAGATGTTCGCGCATCATGACCGTGAACTGGAATATGCGCGCGAGGCGATCGAGCATTCGCGGCAGACCATCCAGAAGGAAATGCGCATTTTCACTATCATGGATCTGTGCCTTGTCATCCTTAACGGACTTTTGATCATCTCGGTGATCGGCTGGGCGATCTGGCTGTGGTCTATCGATGCTGCCAGCCTTGGCGTGGTCGCCGCGGCCTCGGCATTGGTGCTGCGGCTCAACGCGATGACCGGTTGGATCATGTGGGCGGTTTCCAGTTTCTTTCGCAGTCTGGGCGTGGTGTCCGAGGGGATGGAAACCATCGCCCAGCCGATCACGCTGGTTGACCGGCCTGATGCCAAACCGCTTGATTTCCGTGAAGGCCGGATCGAGCTGAGGGGCGTGACGCATCACTACGGCCGCGCCACGGGTGGGTTGCAGGATGTCACGCTGACCATCGCGCCGGGCGAAAAGCTGGGCGTTATCGGGCGTTCCGGTGCCGGAAAATCGACCCTCGTAAAGCTGCTCTTGCGGTTTTACGACGTCGAGCGCGGTCAGATCCTGATTGACGGGCAAGATATCGAACGGGTCACGCAAGACAGCCTGCGCAAACGGATCGGCATGGTGCAGCAAGACACGTCGCTTCTGCACCGCTCGGTGCGCGAGAACATCCTCTATGGCCGCCCCGATGCAGGCGAAGAGGCAATGCTCGCCGCCGCCCGCCGCGCCGAAGCGCATGATTTCATCCTCGATCTGTCTGACCCTGAGGGCAACACCGGCTACGCCGCCCGCGTGGGCGAGCGCGGTGTGAAACTGTCTGGCGGACAAAGGCAGCGAATTGCGCTGGCGCGGGTGATCTTGAAAGACGCGCCGATTCTGGTGCTGGATGAGGCGACATCGGCACTCGACAGCGAGGTTGAGGCCGCGATTCAGGACACGCTTTATGGTGTGATGGAGGGCAAGACCGTCATCGCCATCGCGCACCGGCTGTCCACCATTGCGCGGATGGATCGGATTGTGGTGCTGGATGACGGGCGGATTGTTGAAGAGGGCACGCATTCTGAACTGTTGGAACAGGGCGGGCTGTATGCACGGTTCTGGGCGCGGCAGTCGGGCGGGTTCATCGGCACTGACGAGGCCGCTCAATGACCCTTTCCACCCTGATCCCGGCCTTTCGCCACGCCGACGGCCCGCCGCCCGGGCGGCTGGGCGCGTTCTTTCGCTGGGCGCTGAGCGGCGCATGGCCGGGCATCGCGTTTGCGGGCACCATCTCGGTGATCGGCGGCACGGTCGAGGTGATGGCGGCGGTGGTGCTGGGCATGGTGATCGACGCGGCGGTCGCCTCGGACGGGGTGGGGTTCTTTGCCGCAAACTGGATGCTGCTGGCGCTGTTCGCGGCGTTCTTTCTGATTGTGCGCCCGCTGGCCTTTGGCGTTGCCTCGGCGGCCAACTTCCTGACCATCGCGCCCAATGTGGACCCGCTGGTTCTGTCGCGCCTGAACCGTTGGACGATGGGGCAGGATATCGGCTTTTTCGACAACGATTTCGCGGGCCGCATTGCGCAAAAGCAGATCCAGACCGCCCGCGCCCTGACAGAGGTGGTGAGCGAAAGCATCAACACCGTGGCCTTTGCGCTGTCGTCGCTGGTGGCATCCGTCGCGCTGGTGGCGGTGATCGACTGGCGTCTGGGTCTGGGCCTGCTGGTCTGGGCAGTGGCGTATCTGGGACTGATCAAGCTGTTCTTGCCGCATATCCGCAAACGCTCTGGGGCGCGAGCCGGGGCGCGGGCCATGGTAACGGGGCAGGTGGTGGATACCATCACCAATATCCGCACCGTGAAGCTGTTCGCCCACGCCCGCCATGAAGACCGCAACGCGCTGGATGCCATGGCCCGGTTTCGCGAAAAGGTGCTGGCGTTCGGGCGCATCTCGGCGCTGTTTCGGTTCTCGTTGATGCTGCTGGCGGGTGTGCTGCCGGTGATGCTGATCGGCGGCGCGCTGTGGCTCTGGTCTGCCGGGCAGGCAACACCGGGGGCGATTGTCGCTGCTGGGACGGTGGCGATCAGGCTGGCGCAGATGACCGGCTGGGTCAGCTTCACGCTGATGGCGATTTACGCAAATGTCGGCGAGGTTGAGGATGGCATGCGCACCCTCTCCGCCCCGCATGCACTGTCAGACGCTGAGGATGCCTACGCCCTGCCCGATGTGAAAGGCGAGATCCGGTTTGACAACGTGGCCTTTGCCTATGGTCAGCGCGACGGTGGCGTAGAGGGCATCAGCATGAATATCCGTCCGGGTGAGCGGATCGGCATCGTCGGCGCTTCCGGCGCGGGCAAGACCACGCTGGTGGCGCTTTTGCTGCGGCTCTATGATATCGAGGACGGCGCGGTGCTGATCGACGGGCATGACATTCGCCGCGTCACGCAGGAATCCCTGCGCCGCCAGATCGGCATGGTCACGCAGGACACCGCGATGTTCAACCGCTCGGCGCGCGACAACATCCGCTATGGCCGCGCCGAGGCCACAGATGCCGAGATCGAGGCCGCCGCACGCGCCGCCGAGGCGCATGAGTTCATCCTTGGCCTGCAAGACGCCGCCGGGCGCAAGGGCTATGACGCGCATCTTGGTGAACGCGGTGTGCGGCTGTCAGGTGGGCAGCGGCAACGGATTGCGCTGGCGCGTGCCTTCTTGAAGGATGCACCAATTCTGGTGCTGGACGAGGCGACTTCGGCACTCGACAGCGAGGTGGAGGCACAGATCCAGGAAGCACTGGAACGCATCATGGCGGGCAAGACGGTGCTGGCCATCGCGCACCGGCTGTCTACCATCGCGCGTATGGATCGGATAATTGTGCTTGATGAGGGGCGCATTGTCGAACAGGGCAGCCATGTTGAATTGCTGACGCGCGAGGGGCTTTATGCCCGCTATTGGGCGCGCCAGTCGGGCGGGTTTCTGGGCACTGAGGAGGAACCGGCATGACAGATCTGGAAACCATTTCGCCTGCTGAGTTCGGTCGTGGCCTGCGCGGGCTGGGCGTGAATCTGCTGTGCCGGGATGTCGGTGTGATGGCGCAGTTTCTGAAACAGGTTTTCGGCCTGACGATTCACCGCGAAAGCCCTGATTTCGCGCTGGCCCGCCATGGCGAAGTGCTGATGCAGCTGCATTCCGATGCAACATTTGGCCGCCACCCATTACATGCCCTCTTGCCAGAAACGCCACCACGCGGCGCGGGGCTTCAGCTTTATCTGTTCGGCATCGACCCAGATATGGCCGCCGAACGGGCCGAAGCTGCGGGCGGTGTGGTCATCGAGCCCCCGGCCAACAAGCCACACGGGCTGCGCGAGGCCACAATCCTGTCGCCCGAGGGCTACGCCTTTTCACCCGCGCGCGCCTTGACATGAGCTATGTGATTGAACGATTGGGCCACCGGGGCGAAGGTGTGGCACCGGGTGTATTTGTCGCCCGCGCGCTACCCGGCGAGGTGGTCGAGGGTGCGGTTGAGAACGGGCGCATCGCCCAGCCGAGCATCCTCACGCCGTCGTCTGACCGTGTCGCCGCGCCGTGTCGCCATTACAAGGCCTGCGGTGGCTGTGCGCTGCAACATGCCTCGAATGAGTTTGTTACCGCGTGGAAAGAGCAGATCGTTGTGCAGGCGCTTGCCGGGCAGGGGCTGTCGGCACCCTTCCGGCCCCTGCATACCTCGCCCGCAAACGCGCGCCGCCGCGCCACGCTGTCCGGGCGGCGGCTGAAGTCCGGCGCGCTGGTGGGGTTTCATGCCCGCGCGTCCGATACGCTGACCGCTGTGCCCGGCTGCCTCCTGCTGCACCCGGCCCTGTTGGCCACCCTGCCCGCGCTGGAGGAAGTCACGCTGGCCGGTGCCTCACGCAAAGCGGAGCTGTCGCTGACTGTTACTGCGCTGGACGGTGGGGTTGACCTTGCGGTCACCGGTGGCAAGCCGCTGGATACTGCGCTTCGCATGGCGCTGCCGCAAATCGCCGCGCAGCATGGTCTGGCGCGGCTGACATGGGCGGGCGAGGCGCTCTATCAGGCCCAGCCGCCGCAGCTGACCTTTGGCCGCGCCCGCGTGACGCCCCCGCCCGGCGCCTTTCTGCAGGCCACACCAGATGGTGAGGCCGTGCTGGTCGCGGCCATGCGTGACGCTGTGGGTGGCGCGCGCCGCATTGGCGACCTTTTCGCCGGGTGTGGCACCTTTGCGCTGCCACTGGCAGAGCATGCAGAGGTTCACGCGGTTGAGGGCGAGGGCGCGATGCTGGCCGCCCTTGATGCCGGGTGGCGCACCAGTACGGGGTTGAAACGCCTTACCACCGAGACGCGCGACCTGTTTCGCCGCCCGCTGCTGCCTGATGAACTGGCGCAGTTTGAGGCGCTGGTGATTGACCCGCCGCGCGCCGGGGCCGAGGCGCAGATCGCAGAGATCGCCCGCGCGCAGGTGCCGGTGATCGGTTCTGTTTCCTGCAACCCGGTCACTTTTGCGCGTGATGCGAAAACCCTCAGCGAAGCGGGATATCGTCTGGATTGGGTGCAAGTGGTCGATCAATTTCGCTGGTCGGCCCATGTCGAACTTGCAGCCCGGCTCAGCCTGAACCATATCGGCTGAAACTCCGCCAAAGGCCTGAACATGACATTGCGCGAAAAAACAGCCGTATTTCTGGAACGCCCCATTGTGCGCAATGGGGTGATTGCCGTGATCTTGTTCAACGCGGTGTTGTTGGGGCTGGAAACCTCGCATGAGGTGATGGCGGTGGCGGGGCCGCTGATCATTGCACTGGATACGGCTTGCCTGGCGATCTTTGTGGTCGAACTGACGCTGAAGATGTTCGCGCAGCGCCTGTCGTTCTTTCGCTCGGGCTGGAATATCTTTGACTTCATTATTGTCGGTATCTCGCTGGTGCCCGGCGCGCAGACTTTCAGCGTGCTGCGGGCGCTGCGTATCCTGCGACTGTTGCGGGTGGTGTCGGTCTCGCCATCGCTGCGCAGGGTGGTTGAAGGCTTCATCCGGGCGCTGCCGGGAATGGGGTCGGTGTTCCTGCTGATGGGTATGCTGTTCTACATCGGCGCGGTGATGGCAACCAAGCTGTTTGGTGACAGCTTCCCAGACTGGTTCGGCGATCTGGGCAATTCGGCGTATTCGTTGTTCCAGATCATGACGCTGGAAAGCTGGTCTATGGGGATCGTGCGGCCGGTGATGGAGGTCTACCCGCAAGCCTGGATGTTCTTTGTGCCGTTCATTATGGTGACCACATTCGCTGTGGTGAACCTGCTGGTCGGTCTGATCGTCAATTCGATGCAGGACGCCCATGCCGAAGAAGCAAATATCCGCACCGACGAATACCGCGATGAGGTTCTGGCCCGCTTGCGCTCGATCGAGGCGCAACTGGAAGAACGGCAGGACGACAAGGTGCGGGCTGATCGCTGAGAAGATGGCATGGGTCATGGCTTCCGCGGCGTTGTGGAGACCAGGAACCGGGGGCTGCATCTGAAATGGTCGCGCCTTAGTCCGGTGGCGGCCCGTGGAATTCAAACAACGCGCAAGAGACATCATCGGGGAAATCCTCTGTACCCGCCCAGCGCGCCAGTTCCCACATCAAGGTTTCAAGCAACATGTTGCCGCGCATGTCCTTCAGGTTCCGCAAGATCCGCTCCAGCCCAGCCTCACCCAGCTCTTTCCCGTCAGGGTTGGGGCATTCGGTCACACCATCCGAGACCAGCAGCAGGCGCTCGCCGGGCAAGAGCCGGGTTTCAAAATCTTCATAATCGGCGCTCTCGATCAGCCCGATCGGCATGCCGCCATTGCCCAGAAAACTGATGCTGCCATCGTGGTGCTGAATAACCGGATGAGGGTGGCCTGCCTGCACCATGCGCACAGAACCAGTGCTCAGATCAAGTTCTGCATAGGCCAGCGTGACATAGCGTTCGGTCTGGATTTCCAGCAGCATCAACCGGTTCATTGCCAGTGCCATTTCGGCGGGCGGGCGACCGACCATGCCGGTTACGCCGCGCCGGATGGCGATATTGTGTTCGGCCGATGCGGCTGACAAAAGCCCGGCCAGCCGCGCTGTCATCAGTGCCGAGGCCACGCCATGGCCGGACACATCGAACGAATACAGCCCCATCTGCCGGGTGTTGATGGCAAAACAGCCCACCATGTCGCCGCCGATATGCCCACTGGGGCGCAGAAGCATGCTGATATGTCCGGTATCAAAGGCATATTCGCGTTCGCGCAGCAGTGATTGTTGCAAGGCGCGCGCTTCAATCAGATCACGGTCGAGAGAGTCGTACACTTGGCGCAGCTTTATCAACGTATCGGTGAGCAACTGGTTGTTAGCGCGCAGCTCGCGTTCCATGGCCAGTACGCGTTCGCCAGCTATGATACGCGCGCGCAGTTCGCCGGAATCGACGGGCTTGGCCAGAAAATCATCGGCGCCCACCTCCAGCCCTTCCGCGACGGCGGCCTTGTCTGACTTTGAGGTCAGAAGAATGAAATAGGTATACCGCTCCTGGTCAGAGGCACGCAGGGCGCGGCAGAGTTCGATCCCGTCCATGCCCGGCATCATCCAGTCGGACAGAACAATATCAATCTCATCGCGTTCGCACAGCGCCAGCGCCTCCGCGCCCGATGACGCCTGCATGACATTGAATCCGCTGCTGCGCAGGCTGGTCGCCACCAGATGCCGTTGCGCGCGCGAATCGTCCACCACCAGGATGTTGCGCACGCCGTTGTGTTGAGGCATGATATCGCTTGGCAGTATTTGAGCAACTTGTACGGTCACGAAGCACCTTTTCGGAACTGGCCGTCCGGTTGTGACTGTCACTCGTTAAGAAAGTGCTGAAGTTTAAAATTGTTTCATTCTATTGTTCTGGGGTAGCGTTTTGATCAAGGTTGGAATCTAGACTGATCTCGGAACGGATTTGAGGGATTGGCATGATCGATTGGGCACAAGTCGATGAGATGAAGCTCGAAATGGGCGCGGGATTTAAAGAAGTTGCGGTGATGTTCCTTGATGAGGTGGGGGAGGTCATCAGCCGCATTGAAGCCGGGCCAGCGCCGGGCACATTGGGCGCGGAGCTGCATTTCCTCAAGGGTGCCGCGCTGAACCTGGGCTTTTCGGATTTTGCCGATCTGTGCGAGCGGGGCGAGAAACTGGCGCTTCAGAACCGGGAAGGCGATATCGATCTGGCCAACCTGCTGATGTGTTACCGCGCCTCCCGCGAGGTGTTTCGCGCCGGGGTCAAGCTGGACGCCGCCTGAGCGTCCGGTTCAGACCAGAAAGCCCGACAGCGTTTCATCCAGCGTGATGTCGCGATACACAAACCCGGCCTCGTGCATCCGGGCGAAGAGCCGCTCGAAATTTGCAGCCTCACTGGTTTCAATCCCGATAAGGACGGTGCCGAAGTTGCGCGCCGATTTCTTCAGATATTCGAACCGCGCGATATCATCCTCCGGGCCCAGCATTTCCAGAAAGTCGCGAAGGGCGCCGGGACGTTGTGGCAGGCGCAGGATGAAATATTTCTTCATGCCCGAGTAGCGCATCGCGCGTTCTTTCACCTCGGGCAGGCGCTCAAAATCGAAATTTCCGCCCGACGTCACGCAGACCACCGTCTTGCCGCGAATATCCGCCGCGAGGTCGGGCAGGGCATCAATGCTCAGGGCGCCTGCGGGTTCCAGCACGATCCCCTCGATGTTGAGCATCTCCAGCATGGTCACGCAAATCCGGTCCTCCGGCGCGGTCAGCAAGCAGTCGGGTGCAATATCTGCCAGTTGGGCAAAGGTCTGCGTGCCGATCCGCGCCACGGCTGCGCCATCAACAAAGCTGTCCACCTTTGGCAACGTCACTGGCGCACCTGCGGCAAGGGCCGCGCGCAGGCTGGCACCACCCAGCGGTTCGACAAAGCGCAGATCGGTGCCGCCATGCGCCGCCAGATAGCGCCGCACGCCCGAGGCCAGACCGCCACCACCGACCGGTAGCACCACCATATCCGGCATCTGGCCCAGCTGTTTCAGTAGTTCCACCGCTACACTGGCCTGTCCTTCGATCACATCGCCATCATCAAACGGGGACAGGAAATGCCCCCCGCTTTGCGTGCAATACGCCTGCGCGGCGGCCAGCGACTGGTCGAAGTAATCGCCGGTCAGGCAAATCTCGATCGAATCGCCACCAAAGGTGCGGGTCTTGTCGATCTTCTGCCGGGGGGTGGTCACCGGCATGAAGATCACCCCGCGCACCCCGAAATGCTTGCAGGCAAAAGCCACGCCCTGCGCATGATTGCCTGCGCTGGCACAGACAAAGATGGCCTGATCCGGGCGCTTCGCCAGCACTTTGCGCATGGCATTGAAGGCACCGCGCAGTTTGTAGGAGCGCACCGGTGTCAGGTCTTCGCGCTTGAGCCAGATATCGGCCTGAAACCGCCGCGACAGATGTTCGTTGCGCTGAAGTGGCGTGGGATCGAACAAGTCGCGCAAAGCAGCCGTGGCAGAGCGGGCAAGGTGGGTGAAATCGGTCATGGGTTCATCTAGAGCGATCCGTGGAAGGTGTGAAGAGGGTCCGTGCCGGTGCTGCAAATCGGAACCGGCGCCGCCACAGGACGGGAGCGCTCAGATCAGCGGCGTTTGCGCAGATAGACGTAATACGCCCCGGTTCCGCCGTGGCTGCGATGGGATTCGCGGATCTCCAGAACAATCGGGCGCAGCACGCCGCTGCGCAGCCAATGCGGCACCTCGTGCTTAAGGACACCTGCGCGGCGCGGCATCGGGCCCACATCATCCTGAGGGCGAGTCCGGCCCTTGCCGGTGATCACAAGGACCAGCCGCAGTCCACGCGCCTGGGCGCCCAGGATGAAGCCGGTCAGGGCCGGATGCGCCTCGGCCAGTGTCATGCCATGCAGGTCGATCCGGGCTTCGGGCACCAGCTTGCCGCGGATCATTCGGGCATGGGCGTTACGGTCCATGCGAACCGGTGTGCGGGCCAGTGCCTCGCTGACCGATTCGGCGAGATCAAAGGCGAGCGGGGAAAGCGGCGGCGGGGGTGTCGGTGCGGGCAGCGCGGGTTCAGGCACGGGCTTGGCAGATTTATTGCGTGTTCGGCCAACTGGCGGCGCGCTTGGATCAGGCACCGGGCCTGTACGGGTGTCGGCGCCGGGGTCAGGTGCGGGTTGCAGCCGCCGCGTCGAGCGGGCGACGCGCTGCCAGAGCGCGCTTTCGTCACTGGAAAGCGAGCGGCGGCGTGACATGCGCTCAGAACCCGGTTCGGCGGGCAAAGGCCAGTTCAACTGGCATCAGCACCACCATCCGCCCGCTGTCGCGCACCCGCCGCGCGGCCTGTTCGGCCCCTGACCCGGTACCGAAGAAGATGTCGGCGCGTTGCGGCCCCCGGATCGCCCCGCCCGTATCCTGCGCGATCATCAGCCGCCGCATCGCCCCGCGTTCGATCCACACAGGCGCCCCCAGCGGTGTATGTGCTGGGTCCACTGCCAGCGAGCGCAAAGGCGTCAGCGGCACGCTCAGCGCACCCAGCGGCCCCAGCCGCGCAGGATGGTGCCCCAGTTCACGAAAGAAGATATACGAGGGGTCATGCTGCAACAGGTCCCGCCCCTCGGAGGGGTTGCTTGCCACATAGGCGCGCACCGACCGGGCCGAGGCCTGATGCGGTTGCAGGATGCCGCGCCGCACGGCTTCGGCGCTGACCGAACGGCGCGGATGCCCGTTTTGTGCACCCCAGCCCAGACGTGTGACGCTGCCGTCATCAAAGACCAGCCGGCCCGAGCCCTGCATCTGAAGATAGTACAGCTCAGCCGGGTTGCGCAGCCATCCCAGTTCCAGCCCGCGCCCGGCCAGCGCGCCCGAATCGATCTGTGCGCGGCTGTAGCTTTGCTGACCCGACTCCAGCTCTGGCGGGCGGCGATAGACCGGCACAGTAAACCCCCCCTGACGGCTGCGCGAGGCGCGCAGCTCAGGCTCGAAATATCCGGTAAAGAGCGTGTTCTCCCGCCCGCCGATCAGAACAGGGCGGAAGAAACGTTCAAAAAAGGCACGGGGGGCAGGGTCGGCATGTTCGGCGAAGGCGCAGACCGCCTGCCATTCAGGGTCGCGCTGGCGTGGGCAGGACTGCACAAAAGATTCCAGCGCGGCGCTGTGATCATCTTCATGCCAGCCCTCAAGGGCATCGAATGTCAGCAGTTCGGCTTCGGTCGCCAGGCCCGGCGTGGCCAGACCGGGTGTGGCCAGCGCCAGGCACAGGCTCAGCGCCAGCGCACGCATTACTCGCCCGTGGCTACGAGCCGCCAGTTCGGGTTGTCGTTGCCCATGCTGCGTGCAAATGTCCAGACATCGCGTTGCTGCTTGACCGCGTTCGGATCGCCTTCGACGATCTCGCCCTCGCGGTTGCGCACGACCGATGTCAGCTCACCAACAAAACGCACGGTCAGCTCTGCCTCGCTGCGCTCAGAGTCAAATGCGGCTGTCACCAGCTTGACCTCACGCACGCCGACAAAATTGGCCTCGACCGTCAGCCCTTCACGTTCGCGCAATTGCACGACTTCGTCGAAACTTTCGAACACATCACGCGACAGCAGCGGTACCAGATCATCCAGCTCGCCCCGTTCAAAGCCCATGACGATCATTTCATAGGCCTGGCGTGCGCCGCCCAGAAATTCGCCGACATGGAAATCAGGTTCGATCCGTTTCATCGCGGCCAGCGCCAGCGCGGCTGCGGAGCCAGCGGGGGCATGGTCGGTGATGTCATGGTCCACCCCACCTTCGATCACATCAAAGTTCCGCCGGTTTTCAGCGGATCCATTGGGAAGGGGTTCAGGAGGGCGTTCATAGCCCTCACGCGTGCCGAGTACGCTTCTGAGCCGAAGGATCAGAAAAACGGCAATTCCGGCTAGAACTAAAAGTTGAATCACGGCGGAGTCCATAGTGTCCTCAACGGGGAAATGCGGGCTTGGTTTCAAGCTTTGGATGTTTATGTAAGGTGCCGCGCCGCCCAAGTCCACCACAAGCGCCCGCAAGGAGCGAAAACTGATGCCCGTTTTACTGATTCTTGTTCTGCTACCCTTGTTGGAGATCGCACTTTTCATTGCGGTCGGCGGCTGGTTGGGGCTTTGGCCCACGCTGTCGCTGGTGGTTCTGGGTGCTCTGGCGGGCGTTCTTATCCTTCGTGGGCAGCGTGATCGAGCGGCCCTGATGATGCAGGGCGGGTTACGCCATGTCGCGCCGGGAACGCTGATGGCGCATGGCGCGTTTTTCGTGGTCGGCGGGATCTTGCTGATCATGCCGGGTTTTTTCACCGATGCGCTGGGCTTGATCCTGATGCTGCCGCCCGTGCAGCGGCTGATGCTGCGCACCCTGGGCAAGGGGGTGAGCGTGACAACCGTTCATGCGCGTCGGCAGGGCGACATCATTGATGGCGAATATGAGGTTCATGAACCCGGCCCAGAGGACTCCACGCAAGCGCGGCCAGAGCACCGCGTCGAAGGGCCGCACAGGCATTGAGGCGCGCGCAACCACCTGCTAGAACCCGCCAGACCCAACAGATCAGGAGAGATCAATGGCCGAGAATGGCAATGGCGCTGCCCCGCAGGCCGGCGCGCAGCCCGCAGGGCAAGCGCAGATGAAGGTTCAGGTTCTTGCGCAGTTCATTCGCGACCTGTCCTTTGAAAACGGCTTCGCCCAGAACGCGCAGGTGGCGCCCACGGGGCAGCCCGATATCCAGGTTCAGGTCAGCCTTGATGCGCGCAAGCGCGAGGTTGAGCACCAGTATGAGGTGATTACCAAATTCCGCATTGAATCAAAGGTGAAGGACGGCGGGCAGACGCTGTTCATCATCGAGATGGAATATGCCGGGCTGTTCCATATCGAGGGCGTGCCGCAGGAGCAGTTGCACCCTTTCCTGTTGATCGAGTGCCCGCGCATCCTGTTCCCCTTTGCACGGCGCATCATCAGCGACATTTCCCGCGATGGTGGCTTCCCGGCGCTGAATCTGGACATGATCGATTTCATGGCGCTTTACCGCCAGGAACTTGCGCGCCAGCAGCAGGCCGGGCAGGGCGACAAGGCCGTGCCGACGGCCTGACGCAAGGGTTGCAGTGTTTTTTTTTGGCACAGTGTCCTGAGGGCGATTCGGAGTTCCGGGTCGCCTTTTTTCTGCCCGGTTGCCAGTGTGTGAAAAGGAATCGTTAATCTTTTTGGCCCAGAATTGCCGGGAAACGAGACGCAGAACCGGGCTGGCCACAGTGAACGACACCGGAGAAACTCAGACAACAGTCACTGTTGCCGCCGACCGCCGAGAGTGGCGCGCAGAGCGGCAGGCGCGGGTGGGTATCCTGCGCAACCCCAACACGCCACCGCGCCCGCCGCCGCGCAAGGCCCGGTTAACAGGCAAATGGGTTGAACTGCGCAGCCCACGGCGGTTGCGATCTGTGTCTGGCCTGGCGCCTTTTGATCAACCGGTTGCGGCGCCGGGCGATGATGTTCAGGCCGCATTCCGCCTGCCCTGCGACGCCGAACTTGCGCGGAAGTTGAAGGTGACTGAACTGACAGCTGGCGCGCTGCCCGCCGCCCCTTTGAGTGGCGCTGCCGCGCACGGGGCTGCCGCCGCCGTGCCGGTCGTCAAACCGGCTGCGACCAAAACCCCCGCGCCCGACACCACCACGCGCAACGAGGACGCGCCACATTCCTCTCTCCGCCCGCGGTGGTTCCGGCTGGGGCAGGCCACCCGGATGGCGCTTCTGTTGGCTATCTTTGGGCTCCTTATCGCTTCAACCTTAGCCACAAGCGTGCCCTGACCGGTGCTGTTGCCTGGAACTTCTTTCGGAAAAAGGGGATTCACCTTTGACGGGCGGGCGACTATAGCTTCGCCAGAGCCTGATCCTTGCGGCGAGACACCGATGAAACAACCCCGCGCCTGGCAACGCATGCTTTCCGGCAGACGGTTGGACCTGCTCGATCCCACGCCAGTCGATATCGAACTGGAGGACATCGCGCATGGCCTCGCTTTCGTCGCGCGATGGAACGGACAAACCCGGGGCGACTGGCCGTATTCGGTGGCTGAGCATTCGCTGCTTGTGGAAAGCCTCGTGACCCGCCTTGCCCCCAGAACCGAGGCACGCTGGCGCCTCGCCGCGCTTTTGCATGATGCGCCTGAATATGTGATCGGCGACATGATTTCACCGGTCAAGGCAGCTGTGGGGCCGGGCTATCAGGAGCTGGATGTCCGGCTGACCAGCGCTATCCATATCCGCTTTGGCCTGCCCGCCCAAATCCCCGTCAGGGTGAAAACGCTGATCAAACGCGCCGACCGGGTCTCGGCCTGGCTGGAGGCAACGCAGATCGCGGGGTTCTCAGCGGCCGAGGCAGACAGGTTCTTTGGCAAGCCTCCGCCTGAGGCGATTGACGGCATCGCCATTGCGCCACGTCCGCCGGTCGAAGCCCGCAATGCATTCGTTGCCCGCCATCACGAACTGGAAGCCGAAATCAGCCGCGCCTGACCTCGTGGACAAGCCATCATGAAGGCGGCAATGCCCCTTTCTCTCAGGCTCTAGCGCGGACTGCGCTTTGACAGGATCCGCTGCAACGTGCGCCGGTGCATGCTCAGCCGTCGCGCGGTTTCCGAGACATTGCGCTCGCATTGTTCATAGACGCGCTGAATATGTTCCCAGCGCACGCGATCAGCTGACATGGGGTTTTCCGGGGGGGCGGGCAGGGTGCTGTCACCGTGCGACAAAAGTGCATTAACCACCTCATTGGCATCGGCGGGCTTTGACAGATAATCCGTCGCACCAATTTTGACCGCCGCCACCGCCGTCGCGATCGCCCCATAGCCGGTCAACACCACGATTCGACTGTCCGGGCGGCGTTCGCGCAGCGCCTCCACCACATCCAGCCCGTTGCCATCCTCCAGCCGCAGGTCAATCACGGCATAGGCAGGCGGGTTTGCCAAAGCCAGGGCCTTGCCCGAAGCCACTGAATTTGCGGTATTAACCTCAAACCCGCGGCGTTCCATCGCCCGGGCAAGCCGCTTCAGAAACACCTCGTCATCATCGACCAGAAGCAGCGAAGGATCGGAACCCAGATCCAGTGGAGCGTCTTCGGACATATCCGCAATCCTTCCCTTGTTGCCCCATGATCTAGGCAGCGCAGGATCGGAGGTCAAATATTGTTGCACGTGCACTTGCGGTTTTATCACATCCGGCCAATGAAGCACGCCGCCTGCTCTGCCAGTTGTTCGGCTGTCTGGTCGCGGCGGAACACTTCCACAAAACCGTGGCCGGGCAACACCAGATAGCTGAAGGTCGAGTGGTCAATGAGATAAAAGTCGTCTTCAGCCGGGTGCACTGAATAGAACATCCGATATGCGCGCGCGGCGGCGCGGACCTGTTCTTCGCTTCCGGTAAGGCCGATCATGCGGTCATGAAAGACACTTGAAAACTGGGTCAGCACCTCGGGCGTATCGCGCTGCGGATCGACGGAAATGAAGACGGGTTGCGCCATATCCCCTTGATCTTCCAGCAGTTCCACCGCCAAGGCATTGCGCGCGACATCAAGCGGGCAGACATCGGGGCAGAAGGTGTAGCCAAAATACACAATGCTCGGCATCGTGAATACATCGGCATCCGTCACCGTGCGCCCGGTCTGATCGACCAGTTCGAAGGGCCCGCCGATAGACCCGGCCCCGCCAGAGATTGCGGTGCCACGGCACTGCGCAAAGCGGTCGTCGCCGTCGCGACCGGCCAGAACCAGCCACCCCAGGAAGCCCAGCATTGCGGCCACCAGCGCCGCCGCGGCGATACTGTAGATCCGAATCATCTGCACTCTCCGTATCTGAACAACGACCTTGCCGCGCTTGATGCCCCAGCCTGCGCGGCCTAACAATGCCAATCGACACCCCCGCGACAACAGGCCGCCCAATGTTCCCACTGCCCGAAGGCACCTTGCACCGTGACATTCAGGGCCACTGGGTGCGCCTGGAAACCCTGACGCGTGTGCGCTGGCTGGCCGTTTTCGGCCAGTTGCTGGCACTTCTCATTGCCTATTACGGTTTCGGGCTGCGCTTCAATCTGGCGCTGTGCCTTCTGGTGGTGGGTGTTTCGGCCGCTTCGAACATCCTCAGCGCTGCGGTCTTTCCGCGCATTCGCCGCCTGTCCGAGGGCGAGACCCTGCTGACGCTGCTGTTTGATACCGCCCAGTTGACGCTTTTGTTGTTCCTCACCGGCGGGCTGGGAAACCCGTTCGCGCTGTTGCTGCTGGCTCCCATCACCATCGCGGCGACAACGCTTCAGTTGCGCAGCACGCTTGTGTTGGGGATCGTCACGATTGGTCTGGCCACGCTGCTGACGCAGGTGTCGCAGCCCCTGCTGCTGCCGGATGGCCGCCCGCTGGTTCTGCCGGATCTGTTTCGCTTCGGTTTCTGGCTTGCAATCGTAGTCGGCCTTGCCTTTATCGGCCTCTACTCGCGCTCGGTTGCCGCCGAGAAACATGCGCTGGCCGAGGCCCTTCTGGTTACCCGGATGGCGCTGGCCCGCGAGCAGAAGTTGACCGAACTCAGTGGTGTTGTGGCGGCGGCCGCGCATGAACTGGGCACACCGCTGGCCACGATCAAACTTGCAAGCGCCGAGTTGATCGATGCACTGGCCGATCTGCCGGATCTGCGCGAGGATGCACGCCTGATCCGGGAGCAGACGGACCGATGCCGCGCGATCCTGCGGTCCATGGGTCAGGTCGGCAAGGATGATCCGCATCTGCGCCATGTTCCGCTGGAGACCCTGATGCACGAGGCCGCCGCGCCGCATACCCTGCGCGGCAAGGAGATCATTTTTGTACTCACCCCGCTTGAGGATCCGGCAGATCCCGCCCCACAAGTGCGCCGTGCGCCGGAAGTGGTGCACGGGCTGCGCAACCTGATCCAGAACGGGGTAGATTTCTCCCGCTCGCGCGTCTGGGTGGAGGGGGAATGGAGCCATGATCGAATCACCTTGCGGGTCGTTGATGACGGGCCGGGTTATCCGCCGGGCCTGCTGGGCCGGATCGGCGAGCCCTATCTACGCGACCGCCGCGAGGGGGGGCGCACCGATTCGCGGCCCGACTACGATGGCATGGGTCTTGGCCTGTTCATCGCCAAGACCCTACTGGAACGCTCTGGTGCAAGGATCACCTTCACCAATCGAACAGCGCGCACCACGCTGCCTGACCGGGCCGAACAAAGCGGTGCGATGGCCGAAGTGACATGGAAACGCAGCCTGTTAGAGGCTGATTCCCGCCGAGCCTTGGGTGAAAACATTCCGTATGATGGCAGGCCCGGCCATGCCACCGAGGTATCTTAACCCGCGCTTAACCAATACCGGCAATGCTTGTCTGATCCGCTCCATTTTGTGGGTCAAAGGCAGGCATTCCTATGCAGAACGCAATTTTCTTCGCGATCGTTTTGGTGGTCACTTCGGCTCTGACAATGCTGGCCGTCATGATGATCGCCAGCGCACTGGGCCGAAGGACGGCGCGCAAACAGGTATCGGCGTTGGGCCAGAGCCGGCTGGACCCGGTGTTCTTGTTTGATGATACGCGGCTGATTGACGCCAATGATCGTGGCGAATCCCTGCTTGATGCCTTGTCAGTGGCCGACGGCGGCACGCGTTCACCCAAGGGAGACCGCAGTTGGCAGCTTCTGTCGCGCTTCCTGATCGGCGGCTTCCCCGATCTCGGCGATCAACTGGCGACCCTCGCCCGCAAGGGCAAGCTGACACTGACGGCGCAGGACGGCTCAGGGCTGAGGTTGCAGGCCGAATGGCTCGACGGTACCGCCCGGCTGATTCTGACCGATACCTCCGCCGACGAAGGCAGCGTTATGCTTGACCGGCTGAGCTACCGGGCGATGGAGGAGGAACTGGCAGTTCTGCGCCGCGCGACCGATCGTTCGCCGATTCTGACCTGGCGCGAGAATGTGCAGGGCCAGGTGATTTGGGCCAATGGTGCCTATCTGCGCAAGCTGGCCGAAAGCGGGCCTGGGGATGCGATCAACTGGCCACTGCCACGGCTCTTTCCCCGTGGAGAGCCCGGGTCAGAACAGCGTGTGGCGCTCGCCTTTGGCGGGAACGGGAGGCAAAACTGGTTCGATATCTCCCGTATGGCTGATGAAAAGGGCCAGCTTGTCTTCGCGCTCCCCGCCGATGAGGCGTATCGCGCCGAACGGACCAAGCGCGAGTTCATTCAGACACTCACCAAGACCTTCGCCACCCTGCCGACCGGTCTGGCGGTGTTTGACCGCACGCGCAGGCTGCAACTTTTCAACCCGGCGCTGACCGATCTGACGGGGCTGGAGCCTGAATTTCTGCTCTCACGCCCCGGGATCGAAGGGTTTCTGAACAGGATGCGCGATAAGCGCGTCCTGCCTGAGCCGCGTGACTACCACAGCTGGTCCCGGCGTTTGCTGGAAATTGAGCAGGGTGCGGCGAAGAATGATTTCGAGGAAACCTGGTCGTTGCCGACCGGGCAGACCTATCGCGTTTCGGCCAGCCCGCACCCTGACGGGGCGCTGGCCTTTCTGATCGAGGATATCACCTCTGAAGTGCATATGACCCGCAACTTCCGAAGTGACCTGGAAACCAGTCAGGCTGCGCTCAACATCCTTGACACTGCGCTGGCGGTCTTTACCCAGGCCGGTCAATTGATCCTGACCAACGCAGCCTTCAACCGGCTCTGGACGCTGGAAGGTGATGACACGCTCGCCGGATTCACTTTGGCCGAGGCCTTGGCGAACTGGCAGGAGGACAGCAACGATCCTGCCTTGTGGGAGAGCATCGCCGATCTGGCGCGTCCGGGCGCTGCGCCGGGGCTGGTTTCGGGGATGATGACGCTTGATGACGGCGAATGTCTGGCTGTATCGGCGCAGAAAGTGTCGAACAACACTGTGGTGATCGCCTTCGACCGGCTTGAGGATATCGCCGTGCCGGGCCACGCACCGCCCGGTGTCTCTGGCCACCCTGCCGCCGCCGATCTCATTGACGAACAAGATGGCGAAGTCGTCCCGCGGCGCACCACATCCTATCGGGGTGCTCAGGTCATTCGCGCCAGTGCCTGAGTACAAACGCAACAGCCCGGGGCAGGGAGAACCTGATCCGGGCTGTTGTCTTCAGTGCGGGTTCTGAACCCATGTGCGCTGAGACTATTGCCAATAGCAGAAGTGAAACAAGGAGCGGTCACACTGAACGCACATCAGCGTAACCTGACGTCTCAACCGGATCAGATGGACGAATCGATCCAGCTGGCCAGTGCGGCTTTCGGCGCTGCGCCCACCTTGTTCGCCACGATCTGGCCGTTCTTCACCAGAAACAGTGCCGGAATTCCGCGGATACCCATGGCTGCGGTCACTTGCGGGTTCTCATCCACATTGACCTTGGCGATCTTGACGCGACCGGCATACTCTTCCGACAGCTCTTCAAGAGCAGGGCCGATCTGTTTGCAAGGGCCACACCACTCGGCCCAGAAATCGATAACAACCGGCAGGTCGCTGTCACGCACTTCGGCATCAAAGGTCGCGTCGGTCACGGGAAAAGTTGGCATGGGAGGGCTCCGGAAAATCGGTTGCAGGGGTTTTCAGATACCTATGTGCCGCCATTCACAGGGTCAAGGGCCGCACGCGCCAGCGCCTGTGCGGCAATCGGTCCGGGAATGGGCATGAGGTGCTGATCTGCCGTCCAGATCAGTGCCGTCTCAATGACCCTGTCAGGGTAAACACCGGCCAGCAAATGCGCATAGGCCCCCATCTGGCGCAGCAATCCCTCTGGCACCTGCGTCACATCTTGCGGAACCACCCGGTTTGACTTGAAGTCCACCGCAAGCACCCGCTCAGGGCTGATCAGCAGCCGGTCAATGGTGCCAAACATCTGCCGTCCGTTCCACTCGCCACTCAGACTGATCTCCGACAGAGCATCGCGGCTGAGGATGGGAGCAAGATTATCCGAGTCCAGAAGCAACAGGACTTCGGCAAGGCACAGATCAACCTCTGCCATTGGTGCGCTGAACCCTGCAAGCGACCGGCGAGCTGTGCTTTCGCGCGCGGCAGGGTCCAGCGCTGGAAGCTGCTCCAGCAACAGGTGGATCATCGCGCCGCGAAGTAAGGCCACCGCTTCATCGGCTCCGACATCACCGGGCAAGGCCTTGGCCCCGCCAAGTTGCGAGGGGTTCAGAACACGCGGCCTTGCCGGCGTGATTGGCAGCGGATACAGCAGGGCAGAGGCCACGGTCCGCGGCGACGGTTCGGCAGCCGGGGTTGCGGCCGCAGCTATGGGCAAAGGCCAGGCACCATGCTGAAACCGCAAACCCTGCCCGGTCGGAAAATCACAGGCCGTGCCGCCCACTGCTTCCAGCCCGCGCGAAACCCGGTCATACCACCCGTCCCCCCCGGGCTCTCCCGCACCGGCCACGATCAGCCAGCGCTCTGCCCGGGTCAGCGCCACATACAGCAGCCGGTCGCCTTCTTCGTGCCGTTGATCGGCCAGGTCCTGATCGGCAGCCAACTGGACAGGAGGCGCATCATCCTTCGTCATGCGCAACACTGGCAGGCCATCGAGTTCCGCCAGCCCTTTCAGCGCAGGGTCACGCCGCTCGGCGGTATCCGGCAGGATGACAATCGGCGCTTCCAACCCCTTCGCGCCATGCACCGTCATCACCCGGATGCGCTGCCCCGCACTTTCGGACTGGCGCTTGATCTCGGCATCGCTGGCCGTCAGCCAGCCAAGGAAACCGTCGAGCGAAGGAATGTGCCCGTGTTCATACTGCAAGGCCAGCGCCACAAACGCCTCGATTGCGTCCTCGGCCTCGGCCCCGAAGCGCGCCATCAGCCGCCGCCGCCCGTCATGCCGGGTGAGGATACGCTCAATCAGTTCATAGGGGCGCAGGAAATCAGTCTGACTGCGCAAATCAGCTAGAACATCGACGCATTCGCCGTGCTCTGGCGCCCCGCGCAAGCGCTCCCATAGGAATTGGCGTCCGCGTCCCTGCGCCAGCCGATAGAGCTGATCCTCGGACCAGCCAAAAAGCGGCGAGCGCAGGGCGATGGCCAGCGAAAGATCATCCTCAGGCAGGGCAAGGAAGCGCAAAAGCGCAATCAGATCCTGCACCGCGAGTTCTTCGCTCAGAACCAGCCGATCAGCCCCGGCAATCTGCAACCCGCGTGCCTTGCAGGCGCGGATCAGCTCGTTGAACAGAAGTTTGCGCCGCCGCACGAGGATCAGGAAATCGCCTTCATGCACGCGCCGACGCCCCTTCTCATCCTCCAACTGCTCACCGCGATCGATCATGGCGCGGATCTCATCAGCAATGGCATGGGCGAGTGCGATCTCGTTGTTTCGCTCCGAGGGCCGGTCCAGCGGTTCATCCCAGTCGCCGTCTTCGGTTTTGCCCGCAGGCGGCACCATCGGCCACAGATCCACGCGGCCGGGCATCTGTTCGTGAAAGGCCAGATGTTCCACTGTGCCGCCCAGCCCGTTGGCCCCGGATTGCGCCGAGAAGCAATGGTCCACAAGGCGCAGGATAGCATCGGACGAGCGAAAGGAATGCTTCAGTTCCATATGGTTGAGCTGCCGGTCAATGCCGGAAAGCGCTGTTTCGAATGTCGCGCGCATCCGGTCAAAGCCGCGCAGATCCGCGCCTTGAAAGGAATAGATCGACTGCTTCTTGTCGCCCACCACAAAGATCGTGCGCTCGGCCTCGCGGGCGCCCTGACCGGCGGTGAACTCCTGTGTCAGCAATTCGACCACGCGCCATTGTTCAGGGCTGGTATCTTGTGCTTCGTCGATCAGGATGTGGTCGATCCCGCCATCCAGTTTGAACAGAACCCATTGCGCCACCGCCGGATCGCTGAGCAACCGGCGGGCGCGCAGGATCAGATCATCAAAATCCAGCCAGCCGCGCTGCGCCTTCGCACCCTCCAACAGCGGCACCCAGACCCGTGCGAAACGGTGCAGCGCCTGCGTGCGGTGCATTGCGGCGAGGGCCTGACGGCGGGGGCGCGCGGCCTCCACGCGCTGGGCGAGGGCGTTGAGGGCGTCCAGCAGTTCGGCTGGCAGGGCGTCGCGCACCGGCTTTGTGGGGATCGCGCCCACCTTGGCGGCGAAGGGCCCGGCCTTGGCGGTGGCACCGTAGAGCAGGGCCTTTTCCAACGAGACCAGAGCAGGGATCGAAGGCGCGCGCGCGCCGCGCAGGGCATTGGCCAGCTTCACGTCATTGGGGCCGCTGGCCATCAATGGTGGCATGAGCGCGTCGATCACTGCGTCTTCGCCGCCCAGCCAGACGTCGGCCAGCAGCGCTGCGTCGTCGAAGCCTGCGGGCATGTCAAAAAGCGAAGGCGTATCGATCTCGGGCGCGTTCCGGGCAAAAACGTCTCTGTATTTGCCCAACTGGTCCAGAACGGCAGCCAGCGCGGTTTCATTCGTCACCGCAGCCAGATCGCGCAGCGCATCTTCGTCCGGCCCGGCGGCGAGCGTATCCAGCACCTCTATCTGAAGCTGGCGCAGGCTGCGTTCGTCGGTTTCGGTGAAGTCAGGCGGAACACCGGCCTCAAGCGGAAAGCGGCGCAGAAGGGCGCTGCAAAAGGAATGGATCGTCTGGATCTTCAGCCCACCCGGTGTCTCGATGGCGCGCGCAAAGAGACGCCGGGCGCGGGCCAGAAGATCAGGATCATCCGAGACCGGCTCGCCCAGGTTTGTCAGTTGTCGGGTCAGCTCGCCGGGCTCCAGCATGGCCCATTCGCCCAACCGCCGGAACAGCCGGTTCTGCATCTCGCTGGCGGCGGCCTTAGTGTAGGTCAGGCACAAAATGCGCTGCGGCTCTACCCCGCGCAGCAGAAGCCGCGCTACCCGGTCGGTCAGAACCCGCGTCTTGCCTGACCCCGCATTGGCCGAAAGCCAGGTTGAGGTTGTGGGTTCTGCGGCGACGATCTGGCGGTGGCTGGCTTCATTCATCGTGGTCTCCTACCGGCAGCGTGGTCGCGTCATCCGTCACCTGCCACTCGCCCAGCCGGGCAAGCTGGTCGTACTGGCCGCTCTCGGTATCGCGTTTGAGGGCTCGGCGTGCGGTAAAACCCTGATCGGGGCGCAGATAGGCGCGCAACAGAGCCTCCAGCCGGGCGCGATGTTCGCGCAGCGCTTCAGGCGCGACATCGGCTTCTTCGCATTTGAACTTTGCGCCGACGCCGATGAATTCGGCGCGTTCCACCTCTGCCGGGTCCAGCCCGCTGAAGCCACCGGCCTCGGCCATGATGGCCAGCAGTATCAGTTGCTTGTCGAAATGTTCCTGCTCACGCTTGCTGGGCGGGATGCCGGTCTTGTAGTCAAAAATCCGCAACCGACCGTCAGTCTGACGGTCGATCCGATCAGGCCGCCCGGTCAGCCGAAAGAGTGGATCGCGCAGGTCCAGCGCGCCCTTGCTTTCGGTCACTACGGGCGTGCCCGGCTGGCTGGCGTTCCAGTCCGTGAACTCCTGAGCCACACCCGCAAGCCGGGCAAGCCACTGAATGCGGCTGGCGGCCCAGGGTACTTCCTGCGCCAGAACTGCTTCGGCAACGGCGAGAAACGCGGCGGCATTCCCTTTATCGCCAGGGGCAAGGCTGTTGGTGTAGTCCTCGAACACGCGGTGCAGGGCGGTGCCGCGCAACCGCGCGTCAGGTTCCGGCGTCAGTGGGTCCAGCGGGCGCAGGCGCAGGATTGTTTGCGCATAGATATGATAGGGGTCGCGGATCAGGTGCTTGATCGCGGTCACCGACAATTCACGCATCCGCGCTGAAACCGGCGGCGCAGGGGCGGGGCGGGGATTGCGGGCGGCGATGGCGGGCGGAACGGGGCTGAAATCACTCTCGAAAGCTGCAGCCAGATCCAGCCATGCGCGCCCCCGCTCGCCCATCTCTGCCAACGCCTGCGGGCCGTTCTGGTGCGGCAGTCCGGCGATTAGGTTCTTGAGCCGGTTCAGCCAGCGCGACGGGATCGTCTCGGCCTCGGCGTTGCGGATGGCGCGGGTCATCACCACTTCGCGCGCGCCGATTGCCTGTTGGAAGTCATGCGCCGAAAGGCCGATCTGGCGTTCAGGCAGCAGCAACCCGGCATCCAGCCGCATGCGCCGATTGAACCAAGGGTCCGGCTGCGGTGACGGCGGCCAGATGCTGTCATTCAGCCCGCCCAGCACCACCAGATCCGCCCCCAGCGCGCGGGCCTCCAAAGTGCCCCAGAACATTATGTCCGGGTGGCTTTCGACCGCCTCGCGCACCTCCTTCCCGGCGAAAAAGGTTTCCAGAAGCGCGATGTAGTCGCGAAGGGACAGATCGCCGCCGTGTTCGGCATTGGCGGACAGTTCGTCCATTGCAGCGCGTGCGGCGATCCCGGCTTCGGCTTTCCACAGCTCGCCGCTGTCCTCAGCCCCCACACCGCCCGCCAGCACCTCAGCCAGACGAAGATGGTCCTGCACCCAGTCGCCCAGCGCCCGCGCGCCTGTGGGCGATGGCAGGGCAGACCCCAGCCACTTGGCCCAGCCTTGCCGCGCCGCGTCCTGTTCGGCCCAGGCCAGAAGGTCGGCGGCCTGCGGGAAGGGAATGGCCTTGCGACGCAACCACAGCTCGCATTCGCGCAGATGCAATAGATGCGGCCCCCGTTCGACGGCGCTGTGTGCCAGCGGATGCTTGAGCAGCGCCACCAGCCCCCCGGATGTGACCTCGCCCAGCATAAGCGCGGCTGTCTGGCGCAGGAACCGGCCCGGCGCGGAGAGTGCCAGTGGGCGGCCCGCGCTGTCGTCGGGGCGGATATGCCAGCGGTCCAGCGCGGCGGTGACTTGGCGCGACAGAACGCGGTCTGGCGTGATCAGTGCCGCTTTCTGCCCGTCCAGAACCGCTTGCCGCAACCTGAGCGCGATCGCCAGCGCCTCGGCACGCGGGGTTGGCGCTTCTATCAGCGCAAGGCCATCAGTCGCCGTGATCAGATCGCCCAGCCCCGGCCCCTCGCTCAGCCAGCGATCTGTCACAGGTGCGGGCCGTAGCGCAAGCGAGACCAGCCGGTTGCGGGCCGGGGCAGGCGCGGCGCGGCCAGCCCAGCGCGCAACATCGCCTGCCGTCATCTTCAGCGCTTTGAGCAGCGCGAAGTAGCGATATTGGGGATGATCCTCGCTCAAAAGCGGGTCCTGCAGACCGGACCAGACGGCATCCGGCATGTCAAAATCAAAACCCGGCAGGATCAGAGCGCCCTGCGGCAGCCGCGCGACCGCCTGCATCAGCATCGCCGTTGTGCCGCGTGAGCCAGTGGAGCCCGCGACGATCATCGGCTGCGATGGCGGAGCATCCGCCCAGCCCGCAATCAATCGTTCGACCGCCTGTCGCTGGCGGGTCTGCGGATCAAGCGCGGCATCGGGGCCAAGGTAGCGCGCGACCAGCCGGATAAAGCGCAGCGAGCGGGCCCAGTGCTCGGAGTGGTTGGAAACATCGAGCGCTTCCAGCGCCTCGGTCGGCACGCCCTCGGCCTGCATTTCGTCCATCAGCCGCGCAAGGCTCTCGGCCAGCGAAAACGCGGCGTGGCGGGGGGCCAGATCAGGCTCTGTGTCCAGCAGTTTGCGGATAAGCTGCGCCAGTTCCAGCCGTCTGCGCAGCGGGGAATGGGCGGGCGTTTCGCTGTCCAGCGTGTCTGCCAGATCAGTGATAAGCCGGATGCGCGGCAAGAACCCGGCACCCGCATCAATCATCACGTCGCGCAACCGGGTGCGCATGCGCGCGGTGTTGACCAGCACGTCCACCCGCGCAATGGCCTCTGGCGGCTGGCCCTGCAACCGCTCGCGCAGGCCGCGTGCAACGGCGGCAGGGAAATCGGCACCGGGTTCCTGCGCAAAAACGCGGGGCAGGGTGCAGGGGTCAAACATCGGCAAGCCCTTTCAGCCGGTCGCGCCAGCCCATGTTTTGCGACAGAAAATCAAGCTGGCGGCTGTCATCTGGCGATGCCGAGAACCGCAAGGTCAGGGCCGAGGCTGGCCGGTCCCTGCCCAGCCGTTCAGGCCATTCCACCAGACACAGCGCGGTCTCGAACGCCTCGGCCAGACCGAGTTCCTGCGCTTCGTCAGGATGGGTCAGGCGATAAAGATCTGCGTGCCAGATCTCAAAACCGGCTGCTTCATAGGTCTGAACCAGCGTGAAGGTGGGCGAGGGCACATCCTCAGGCTGCGCCAGCAAGCTCTGGATCAGGGCGCGGGCGAAATGGGTTTTTCCTGCCCCAATGGGCCCTTCCAGCAACAGCACATCGCCCGCGCGCAGATCCTGTGCAAGGCGTGCGGCAAGGCGGGACATCGCCTCAGGGTCCGGCAGGGTGAGGGTGGGGTAAACCGATTGCATGGCGGCACCATAGCGCCGGGTCCGCGCACTCGCCAGAGGGGGTTCTTGTCGTCCGGTGATCACACGGCCATATAGGGGCAGACACAGCAAAGGATGGCAGGCAATGGCAGAAGATCGGTTTCCCGGCTGGCACGGCACGACAATTCTGGCCGTCCGTCGCGGCGGCGAGGTGGTCGTGGCGGGCGATGGGCAGGTCAGTCTGGGGCAGACCGTGATCAAGGGATCGGCCCGCAAGGTGCGGCGCGTCGGCGCAGAGGGGCGCGAGATCGTCGCCGGGTTTGCCGGGTCTACGGCGGATGCGTTTACCCTGTTGGAGCGGCTGGAAAAGAAGCTGGAGGCATCGCCGGGGCAACTGGCGCGTGCTTGTGTGGAAATGGCCAAGGACTGGCGCACCGACAAATACCTGCGCAACCTAGAGGCCATGCTGATTGTGACCGATGGTGCAGACCTGTATGTCATCACCGGCGCGGGCGATGTGCTTGAGCCGGAACATGACGTGACCGCCATCGGTTCAGGCGGGAATTTTGCGCTGGCGGCGGCGCGCGGGCTGATGGAGACCGACCTGAGCGCCGAACAGGTGGCCCGCAAGGCCATGGCGATCGCTGCCGAGATATGCGTTTACACCAATGGCAACCTGACCGTGGAGACGATCCGCAAATGACTGACCTGACCCCCCGCGAGATTGTCTCGGAGCTGGATCGCTTCATCATCGGCCAGGCACCCGCCAAGCGTGCCGTCGCCGTGGCCCTGCGCAACCGCTGGCGGCGCAAGCAGCTTGAGCCCGGGCTGCGCGAAGAGGTGCACCCCAAGAACATTCTGATGATCGGCCCCACCGGCGTCGGCAAGACCGAGATCAGCCGCCGTCTGGCCAAGCTGGCGCGTGCGCCGTTTCTCAAGGTCGAGGCCACCAAGTTTACCGAAGTGGGCTATGTCGGTCGCGATGTAGAGCAGATTATCCGCGATCTGATGGACGCCGCCATTGCCATGACCCGTGACCAGATGCGCGAGGATGTGCGCGCAAGGGCACAATCGGCGGCGGAGGAGCGGGTTCTTGATGCCATTGCAGGCAAGGATGCGCGCGCGGGCACCCGTGATCTCTTTCGCGGTAAGCTGCGGCGTGGCGAGTTGGACGACACCGTGATCGAGGTGGAGGTGACGGACAGCGGGCCTTCCATGCCGATGCTGGAGATTCCGGGCATGCCGCAGCAGGGCGGGATGAATCTTGGCGATATCTTTGGCAAGGCCTTTGGTCAGCGTACCACCAAAAAGCGCATAAGCGTGCGCGAGAGCCATGAACTGCTGGTCAGCGACGAGGCCGACAAGCTGTTGGACGATGAGGCGGTGAAGGCTGCGGCACTTGAGGCGGTAGAGCAGAACGGGATCGTGTTTCTGGATGAGATCGACAAGGTCTGTGCCCGCGCCGAGACGCGCGGTGCCGATGTCAGCCGCGAGGGCGTGCAGCGCGATTTGCTGCCGCTGATCGAGGGCACCACGGTTTCTACCAAGCACGGGCCAGTCAAGACCGACCACATCCTGTTCATCGCCTCAGGCGCATTTCACGTTGCAAAGCCTTCGGATCTGTTGCCCGAACTTCAGGGGCGCTTGCCGATCCGGGTGGAGCTTCGCGCGCTGACCGAGGAAGATTTCGTGCGCATCCTGACCGAAACCGACAACGCTCTGACCCTGCAATACACCGCCCTTCTGGGCACCGAGGCGCTGAAAGTATCGTTCACCGAAGACGGTATCCGCGCCGTGGCGCGCATCGCGGCAGAGGTGAACGAGTCTGTTGAGAATATCGGCGCGCGCCGACTATACACGGTGATGGAGCGGGTGTTCGAGGAGCTGTCCTTTACCGCCCCGGATCAGGGCGGGCAGGAAGTGGTGATCGATGCCGCTTTTGTTGAGGAAAATATCGGCGATCTGTCGCGCTCGGCCGATCTGAGCCGCTATGTCTTGTAGGGCACCATCATAGTTTTCCGATAGCGTTTCAAAGACAACCCATTGCGCCCGAACAAGCGCAATGGGGCCTGTTTCACGCTGCGAGGCGTGTGCGGTCGTCGGCGTTACGGTTGGTCACAAGTGCCGTGTGCAGCAGCTTGATCGCATTTTCCATCTGATCGCGCGGCACAAGGAACTGCACGTCCACCCGGCGAAGGCCCTGCTGGGCCGCCATAGGCCGCACGCCGCCCTGTTCCAGCGCCGAAAGGCCGCGCGCAAGCACCGACAGATCGCTGAGATCCGAGCCGATCACCGAAACCATTGCCAGCGCCTGCGCAGTGATCTCGGCGTTTGGATAGCTGCGCAGCACCTCCTGCTCGGCCCGACGAATGGCCTTGAGCGAGCCGGACAGGTAATGCGTGATGGTGTTGGCATTCGAATGCTTGGACACGATCCACAGGTTATGCCGGGTCAGCGCCTCAAGGATGCAGCGGTCATAGCCCTTGACGCCCACCATATCCGGCTCGTGCACCGAGAACGCATGAACGGCCAGCCCGGTGACCATTTCCACCCGTCCCGGTGTGCCGCCTTCGGGGCCGATCAGGGTGCCCGCATCCTCAGGCTCGAACGCATGTTTGACGCGCAGTGGGACGTCGGCGCGGCGCAGAACGCGCGCGGCATTGGGATGGATCGCCTCCATCCCCATGTTCGACAGTTGGTCGGCCACATCATAGCTTGTGCGTCCGATCTTGACGGTCTCTTCAAGGCCCACGATCTTCGGATCTGCCGAGGAGAGATGAAATTCCTTGTGGATGATTGCCTCGCGCGCACCGGTCTGGGCGGCAAGATGGGCGAAGACTACCTCGGAATAGCCGCGATCATATTCGCGCATCAGCCCGTCCGCGCAATGCGCATAACCGGTGACGATGGGCAGCTCTGACTGCAGGTCGATGCCGGACAGCGCCTGTGCAAGACGCTCGGCCAGCGAGGGGTTGGCCTCATCGCGCCAGCCCGACAGATCGACAAAGCGGGCATTGATGCCGTGACGGCCCAGCAGCAGCGCGGTGACGAAGGCCGAATGCGCCTCGCCCATGCCCGACAGCAATTCGCGCAGCGTGTGCATTTGCTGGTCGATGCGGAAATGGCCATATGAGCCAAGGCGCTGAAGGTCCAGAAGGCAGGCGCGCGTTCCTTCGATGCGGTCGCGCACAAAGGCATCGGCGCGCTCAACGTCGGCGGCGTGGTCCAGGATTTCGGCATGAATTTCGCACATCGCGCGCGCAGTGCCATTGAGCGCTTCCTGCCAGCCCGCGCCACTGTCGTCGCTGGCGAACTGGGCATAGACGCCGGGTTTGCCGGTTTTTTTGTGCTCCAGCAGCATGTTGGTGATGCCGCCAAAGGCAGACACGACAAAGATGCGCCCATAACAGGCGGCTGGCTTGCGCTTGCCGATGTAGAGCGTGTCCAGCAATTCGCGGGAGCGGCTCATGCATGTGCCGCCGATTTTTTCGACTGTATGAGTCATTGGGTGTTCGGGCAGGAGACTTTTCATCCCTGCCCGCCTTTAATTCAGGAAGTTGCTGCCGCGTAAGAACCGTCAGCCTGATGCACTTCGGTGCCCGTGACAGGCGGGTTGAAGCAGCAGGCGAAAACCATCTGGGTCTTGCAGCGCAGCGTGTGCTTGTCATGCAGGTTGAGCGCGTACATCACGCCGGGGCGCAGCTGGTGCACCTCGCCGGTGGCGAGGTCTTCGATGCTGCCCTCGCCCGAAATGCAATAAACGCTCTCAAAATGGTTCTTGTAGTGGAACGTATGCTCGCTGCCTGCATCAATGGTGGTGATGTGGAACGAAAACCCCATCCCGTCATCGGCCAGCAGCATGCGCACCGATTCCCATTTCTGGTCAGCCACACGGCGTTCTGTGTTCTTGGCTTGATGAAAATCTCTGACGATCATTGTGTCTTACTCCGCTGCGATCTGGTGCCGGGCGCCCTGCGCCTGCACGGCAGCTTCGAGGATATCGAGGCCGGTTTCAAACTGTTCCTGCGGAATGGTCAGCGGAGCTAGAACCTTGACCACCTCATCATGTGCACCCGAGGTCTCGATGATCAGACCGTTCTCAAAGCAGGCAGCACAGATGGCTGCGGCCAGATCACCAGAGCCCACATCAATGCCCTGCATCATCCCGCGCCCCTTGAGCGTGGCACCGGGAACCTGCGCCGCGATTGCTTGCAGACGCTCGGTCAGGCGCGCGGCCTTGGCTTCGGTCTGGCGCTGGAACGTGTCATTGGACCAGAACTTTTCAATCGCCACACGGGCGGTGACAAAGGCATGGTTGTTGCCGCGGAAGGTGCCGTTATGTTCAGCGGGTTTCCACACATCCAGATCCGGGCGGATCAGAAGTGCGGCCATCGGCAGACCCATCCCCGAGAGCGATTTTGCCATCGGAATCAGGTCCGGCTTGATGCCCATGCCCTCAAAACTGAAGAACGGGCCGGTGCGGCCGGTACCAGCCTGGATGTCATCCATGATGATCAGTGCGCCGTGCGCGCGCGCCAGCCGCTCAAGCTCTTTCAGAAAGCTGGGCGAGGCGGCGTTCAGCCCACCCTCACCCTGCACCGGCTCGATCAGAAACGCCGCCGGGGCATCAAGACCGCTGGACGGGTTTTCCAGCATCGCGCGGATCATCGCCAGCGAGTCAACGCCGTCGATCGCGCCTTCATAGGGCATGTGCACGACGCCTGACAGCGCCATGCCACCGCCAGCGCGCTTGCCGGCATTGCCGGTCGCCGCCAGCGCGCCCATGGTCATGCCATGAAAGCCGTTGGTGAAGGCGACGATGGTTTCGCGCCCGGTTGTCTTGCGGGCCAGCTTCATGGCCGCTTCCACGGCATTGGTGCCGGTGGGGCCGGTGAACATGACCTTGTAGTCCATACCGCGCGAGTTCAGGATCAGCCTCTCAAAGCTGTCCAGAAATGCGGTTTTGGCGCTGGTGTGCATGTCCAGCCCGTGAGTCACGCCATCAGAGGTGATATGCGCGATCAGTGCGCTTTGCATATCGCCATCGTTGTGGCCGTAGTTGAGCGAAGAGCAGCCAGCGAGGAAGTCGATGTAATCGCGCCCGTCGCTGTCGGTCAGCGTGGCGTTCTTCGCGGCGGTGAAGGTCACGGGGAAGGCGCGGCAATAGCTGCGCGCTTCAGATTCGCGACGTGTGTAGATATCGGTTGTTGAACCGGTGTTCATGGCTTTCGGCCTTTCGGTTTTCGGTAGAGTCAGGGGTGGCGCACGCCTTTGGTCAGGCTGCGGCCCGCAGACGGCGACGCGGCAATGCGATCGTCACCAGATGTTCGGTCGCATGCTGGCCGTCCAGATGCGCGTCACGCTCGAAATGCGGGGCATCGGAAAGCTCTCCCCCCATATCGCGGGCGAAGCTCTGAAACAGGCCCCAGGATGCTGAGTTGCTGCGGGTGATGGTGGTTTCCATCTTGCGGATGTCGGCGCAGATCTGACGACCAAGCAGGGATTTCAGCATCCGCTTGCCCAAGCCCAGTCCACGCGCATCTGCATGAACCGCAACTTGCCAGACAAAGATTGTGTCCGGCGCGTCAGGCTTGATATGCGCCGAGATCCAGCCCAGCACACGCCCGCCACGCTCGGCCAGGATACAGGTGTCTGCAAAGTGGTCACACTGAACCAGGTTCATATACATCGAGTTCTGATCCAGCGGCGGGCATTGTGAGATCAGCGCCCACACCTCGGACCCGTCTTCCTTGGCGGGTTTACGCAAGGTCAGATGGTCGCGCGTGTTCGTGAATACTGTCCGGTTTTCTTTGGTCATGTGCTCGTTCTATGGCTGCCAACGTGTGAGGTCGCAATATAGTTACGTCAGATTGTTTTGCAACACTAAGCATATTTAACATGGGGTTGACAGCAAATAAGATAAAAATCAATGCTTTATGTGGTCACTGTCGGGGGTGTCTGGCTGAGTTTCGTAATAATTCATTCGTATTCGCAAATTTATCTCTGTCAAATCTTCTGTTCGTCGGCCCGGCGCTGTGAGTCTTGCCTTTGCGCAAGCTGCGGGGCAATCTTGTGGCCCCACTGACCCAATCGGCAGATTCCCCTTGCTTGACCGTTCGTCTGAAACCCTGATCGCCCTGCGCCGGATCATGCATGCGCTGGATGAAAACGCCCGGGCGATGGCGCGGGCGTCAGGGTTGACACAGGCGCAACTGCTGGTGCTGCACGCGCTGGCCAAGAACGGGCAGGAGATGCCACGCGATATCGCACGTTTGCTGGGCGTGGGGCAGGCAACAATCACCATCCAGATTGACAAGCTGGAAGCGCGTGGTCTGGTCCGACGTGAGCGCAGGCAGGCAGACCGGCGGGCGATCTGGGTTATCCTGACCGATGTCGGGCGCAGCTTGCTGGATCAGACGCCTGATTTTCTGCAAGAGCGATTCGCCGGGCGGTTCCGTGACCTTGAGCCGTGGGAACAGGCGATGCTGCTGGCCGTGACCGAGCGCCTTTCAAGCCTGTTTGATGCCGAAGACACCGCCCCCTTTCCCCAACCGGATGAGGCAGGCGCGGGCAAGGTGTCGGTGCCCTGAGCATCTGCTGCGGGCGAATGTGTCCCTGGCGTCGCTGTGGCCTGCGCAGGCGCCTTGGCCCCTTGGCATTCTGCGCCGCAGTCTGTACGGGACGCGCAGCGAACATGGACCCGGGTGCAAATCCCGGGTGGCTCTTCCGGCCGCCAATCCGCCGGACAACATGACTGAACAGGAATTTCCGGGCTGCAGGTGACCCGCCGGGCGGCACGGAAACGGGGCTGGAATGATTTCAATTGATGCTTATCGTCGGCAATGGACCGGCAACATTCGTGGTGATCTGTTGTCGGGGCTGGTGGTCGCGCTGGCCCTGATCCCCGAAGCGATCGCCTTTTCCATCATCGCGGGCGTTGACCCCAAGGTGGGGCTGTATGCCAGCTTCTCCATCGCCGTGATCACCGCCATCACCGGTGGTCGGCCCGGCATGATCTCGGCCGCAACCGCCGCCACAGCGGTGCTGATGGTCACGCTGGTGCGTGATCACGGGCTGGAGTACCTTTTGGCCACAACCGTTCTGGCGGGGCTTTTGCAGATTGGTGCGGGCGTCCTCAGGCTGGGTTTCATCATGCGCTATGTGTCGAAATCGGTGATGACCGGGTTCGTCAACGCGCTGGCGATCCTGATTTTCATCGCCCAGTTGCCAGAGCTTGATCCGCGGCAAGTGACATGGATCACCTTTGCGCTGCTCGCACTTGGTCTGGCGATCATCTATCTTTTCCCATTGCTGACCAAAGCCGTCCCCTCACCGCTGGTCACCATCATTGTGCTGACCGCGCTTGCTTGGGCACTTGGACTTGATGTGCGGGTAGTAGGCGACATGGGTGCATTGCCTGATACGCTGCCGGTGTTCCTGATTCCCGACATACCGCTGACCTTTGAGACACTGATGATCATCCTGCCCTATGCGGTGGCGGTGGCGGTGGTGGGCCTGCTGGAAAGCCTGATGACGCAGAACATCGTCGATGATCTGACCGACACCACCTCGAACCGCGATCAGGAGTGCATCGGCCAGGGCGTGGCCAACACCGCCACGGGCTTCATCGGCGGCATGGCGGGCTGCGCGATGATCGGGCAGTCGATCATCAACGTCAAATCCGGCGGGCGCGGGCGGCTCTCGTCCTTCGCGGCCGGGGTGATCTTGCTGATCATGGTGGTGGGGCTAGGCGATCTGGTCAGCATCATTCCAATGCCCGCGCTGGTGGCGGTAATGATCATGGTCAGTATTGGCACCTTCTCATGGTCATCAATCGGTAACCTGCGCAGCCATCCGCGCTCAAGTTCAGTGGTGATGATCGCGACCGTTGCAACAGTGGTCTATACTCACAATCTGGCCATCGGTGTGCTGGTGGGTGTGCTGCTGTCAGGTATCTTCTTCGCCGGAAAGATTGCGCAACTGTTCCATGTGACCACCGATATCAGCCCGGATGGGCGGGTGCGCAGCTACCGGGTCAAGGGGCAATTGTTCTATGGCTCGGTCGAGGATTTCATGGCGGCCTTTGATTTCAAGGAAGCACCCGAGCGAGTGATCATCGATGTCAGCCGCGCGCATATCTGGGATATCTCATCGGTTCAGGCGCTGGACATGGCGGTGCTGAAATTCCGCCGCGATGGCGCCGAGGTTGAGATTGTGGGAATGAATGAAGCGTCTGAGACCATTGTTGACCGGTTGGCGATCCACGACAAGCCGGGCGCTTTGGACAAGTTGATGTCACATTGAGGGAGGACACGGTATGAGCGAGAAGATCATCGCCCTGATTGACGGTTCGATCTACGCGCAAAGCGTGTGCGAACATGCCGCCTGGGTGGCACAACGCAGTGGCTGGACGGTGGAACTGCTGCATGTTCTGGGTCGGCGCGAAGGGGCCGAGACATCGGATTATTCGGGTTCCATCGCGCTGGGGGCGCGAACGGCACTTCTGGAAGAACTGGCCGAACTGGATGCACAGCGCGCAAGGCTGGTGACTCATCGTGGCCGGGCAATCCTTGAGGATGCGCGCGCGATCCTTGATCGCGCAGGAGTCAACGAGATCACCACCCGCCTGCGCCACGGCGATATCGTCGACACCGTGGCCGAGCAGGAGGGCGAGGCCGCGTTGGTCATGATCGGCAAGCGTGGCGAGGCGGCGGATTTCGCCAAGGGGCATCTGGGCTCGAACCTGGAGCGGATCGTGCGGGCCAGCCGCAAGCCGGTGTTTGTGGCCGCGCGGGCGTTCAAGCCCATTGCGCGTGTGCTGGTGGCCTATGACGGTGGTGCATCGGCCATGCGGGCCGTCGACCATATTGCGCGCAATACGCTTTATCAGGGGCTTGAAGTGAGCCTTGTGACCGTCGGCACCGCAACCGAGGCCACCCGCAAGGGCCTTGCCGACGCGCAGGCCATGCTGAAAGCCGCGGGTATTCAGGCCCAAACGGAGATCATCGCCGGTCAACCCGAAACAGCGCTGAGCAAGCTGGTGGAAACGGCGCCATTCGACATGGTGGTGATGGGGGCCTACGGCCATTCGCGCATCCGCAGCCTGATCATCGGATCCACGACCACGGAAATGATCCGGTCTTGCAAGGTGCCGATCGTTCTGACCAGATGACGGTATGAGTGCACCAAGCGCACAAGACCTGCGTGACCGCTATCGCCCTTTGCTTCTGGCTGAGAGCGAGGCACTGCGCGTTGCTTCAGCTGAAACCGGCGCGGACCGTCGCCCGGTCGAACTGGATCAGCAAAGTGTCGGGCGACTGAGCCGGATGGACGCAATGCAGCAACAGGCCATGGCCGCCGCGCAAGAAGCGCGCCGCCGTGCCCGGACGCAAGCAGTCGCGGCGGCGCTGCGCCGGATTGACGAGGGTGAATTTGGCTGGTGCGCGGATTGTGGCGATTTCATAGGCTCAGCGCGTCTGGACCTTGATCCGACGCTGATGCGCTGCATCAGCTGCGCCCGCTCCTGACCCGGTATGGCAACCCTGCCCGCCTTTCTGCGTGCCAACGCGCCTTGGCTGGCGGCGGGGTTTCTGCTGACATTCACGTCCAGTTTTGGGCAGACCTTCTTCATCGCGGTCTTTGCTGGCGAAATCCGCGCTACCTTTGAGCTGTCGCACGGTGCCTGGGGCGCGATTTACGCCATTGCCACCACGACATCGGCGTTGGTCATGCTCTATGCCGGTAGCCTGACCGACCGTTTTCGCGTGCGCTATATCGGGCTGGGTGTGCTGCTCGGACTGGCCTTTGCCGCCATGGCCATGAGCTGGATCACCGAAGTCTGGATGCTGGTGGTGGTCATCTTTCTTCTGCGATTGTTCGGGCAGGGGCTGATGGGGCATACGGCGATGGTGGCCATGGCGCGCTGGTTCGTGGCTACGCGCGGGCGCGCGGTGTCGATCGCCGGGCTGGGCGTGGCGATGGGTGAAGCATTGTTGCCCATTGTCTTCGTGGCGCTTCTGGGGGTGTTCGACTGGCGGGTGCTTTGGCTTGTCGCCGCGGCGGCGCTTCTGGCGCTGACCCCTGTCCTGTGGGTGATGCTGCGCCATGAACGCACGCCGCAGTCGTTTGCGCAGGCGGCAGGCAGCACCGGGATGCAGGGCCGGATGTGGACCCGGGCTGATGCGCTGCGTAATCCCGTCTTCTGGCTGATGGTGCCCGCGCTTCTGGGGCCTGCCGCCTGGAACACCGCGTTTTTCTTCCAGCAGGTGCATCTGGCCGAGGCCAAGGGTTGGGCGCATGTCACACTGGTGTCGCTCTTTCCGCTCTTCACGGCGACAAGTGTGGTGTTCATGCTCCTTGCGGGCTGGCTGGTGGACCGGTTCGGCAGCGCGCGTCTTGCTGCGGTCTATCTGTTGCCCCTGTCAGCAGGGTATTGCGTGTTTGCGCTTGCCCAGGGCGTCCCAGCGGGTGCGTTAGGGATCGTGCTGATGGGGGCCAGTGTGGGCATGCATGTCACCATGATGGCCACCTTTTGGGCCGAGGTTTACGGCACTCGCAACCTCGGCGCGATCCGTGCAATGATGGCTGCGGTCATGGTGCTGGGCACGGCGCTGGGCCCCGGCATCACCGGCGCATTGATCGATCTCGGGATCGATTTCCCGACGCAGAGCTACGGTATTGCTGCTTATTTCCTGATTGCGGGCCTGATGGCGGGGGTGGCCGGGCGCAAGGCCGCGAGGGGTCTGCATCTTTGATGCCCGGTAGCGGTGCGGCCATGGCCTGCGCACCGGGAGGGCTGCGCAGTTTCCTTGCCACGCGCGGGCGGTTATGGTGAGCACGTAAAAGAACAGCTGGGGTTAGGATGTCCGAAGGGGCGCTTGAAGGGTTGCTGGTTGTCGCGCTGGAACAGGCGGTGGCGGCCCCATATTGCACGTCGCGTCTGGCCGATGCGGGCGCGCGGGTGATCAAGATCGAACGGCCTGAGGGCGATTTCGCCCGCGCCTATGACGCGGCGGCGGGCGATGTATCGTCGTATTTTGCATGGCTGAACCGTGGCAAGCAAAGTCTGGTGGCGGATATCAAGACCCCTGATGATCTGGCCCTGTTGCGGCGGATGCTGGCCGGGGCGGATGTCTTTGTGCAAAACCTTGCACCAGGTGCCGCCGCGCGCGCTGGGCTGGGCGCCGAGGCGTTGAGGGAGGCCAATCCAAGGCTGATCACCGTTGATATCTCGGGCTATGGCGATGGCCATGCCTACGCCACGATGAAGGCCTACGATCTGTTGGTGCAAGCCGAAACCGGGCTGGCGGGGCTGACCGGTCGGCCTGAGGGGCCGGGCCGCGTGGGGGTGTCTGTATGCGATATTGCCTGTGGCATGAATGCGCACGCGGCGGTGCTTGAGGCGCTGATCCGGCGGGGGCAGATAGGGCAAGGCAGTCATATCGCCGTCAGCCTGTTTGACAGTGTGGCGGACTGGATGAACGTGCCGCTGCTTTACTGGGAAGGCACGGGCGTGACACCGCAGCGCGCCGGAATGGCGCATCCCTCGCTGGCACCCTATGGCGCCTTTACAACGGCGGACGGTGTGGCGGTGGTGATCTCCATCCAGAATGAGCGCGAATGGGCGCGGTTTTGTGACGCGGTGCTGGATGAGCCTGAACTGGCCCAAGCGCCGGGCTTCGCAGGCTCGGCGGCGCGGGTGGCCAATCGCGCCGCGGTTGATGCCACTGTCGCACGCGCCTTTGCCTGCCAGAACTTTGACGCCATCGCCGCCGCGCTTGAGCGGGCGGGCACGGCCTGGGGACGGTTGAATGACCTGCCTGGCCTTGCGCGCCACCCCGCACTGCGGCGTTTGCCGGTCACGGTTCCCGGGCGCGATCTGTCAATCGTCGCACCTGCGCCAATCGTTGATGGCCAGTCACCCGGCCTTGGCCCGGTTCCCGCGCTGGGCGAACACAGTGCGGAAATCCGTGCGGAATTTGCCCCCGTCGCAGACGGTGCCTGACACCGGCAGAGCGCGGCCTCAGCCCATTCGCTGCCAAAGTTGCGGGGCCAGTGCGCCCAGCCGATCCTCGATGGCGCACATTGCATCGACCACCAAATCCTCGCGCCAGCGCCGTCCCACGATCTGAACACCGATCGGCACCGGGCCTTGCGGCAATTCGGCCAGCCGCGCGGGCAGATTGCCCGCAGGCAGCCCCATATAGTTCATCGAATAGGACCAGAGCGCCGCGCCCAGAACCTCGCGCACACCCTCGGCCCCTTCGGTATCGCGCCCGGGTGTAAAGAACGGCTGCGGCAGGAAGGGAGTCAGCATCAGCGGGTAGTCCTGCTGCATGCGAGCCCATTCGCGCGCGTAATGGGTGCGTCGGGCAATGACCTGCAAATGCTCCAACTCGCTGAAGGGCTGGAACTGGCGGAAATACTCGGCAAAAATGGCTTGAATGGTCTCGCTGCCGCGGCTTTCAATGTCAGGCGTCATCAAATGCCTGACCTCGGTCAGAAGCGCGCGATACCCCTCAAGCGCGACTTCGGGCATGCAGGGCGGGGTGATCTCTTCGACGATATAGCCCGCATCTGTCAGCGCATCACGCGCGGCGTCCAGTGCGGCGGACACCTCGGGGTGGAGGTCAAAACCATAGGTGTCCCGCGTGAAGCCCACCCGGACCGGCCCGTCAATCGCCGCGCCGCGCCATGGCACCGGGGTATGGAACGGGTCGCGCCAGTCGGCGGCGATCATGGCGGGCATGGCGGTGTGCAGGTCGCGCGCCTGACGCACGATCAGCCCTTGCACCGACATCGCCTGCGCCAGCATTCCGCGCTCAGCCTTCTGGCTGGGGTTCCAGGCCGGGACGCGGCCCAGCCCCGGCTTTACCGTGACTGCGCCATTGGCCGCCGCCGGAAACCGCAGGCTGCCGCCGATATCGTTTCCATGCGCCAGTGCGCCGATTCCGGCCATCACGGCCGCCCCGGCCCCGCCCGAGGACCCGCCTGCGCTGACATGGCGGCCCCATGGGTTGTGCGTGCGCCCGAAAAGCGGGTTGTCGGTATCAGCGCGAAATGACAGCTCTGGCGTGTTGGTGCGCCCGATCACCACGGCCCCGGCCGCTTGCAGGTTCCGCACAACCGGCGCGTCCTCAGGGGCGATCAGATCCTTGAAAGCGACCACCCCATTCGATGTGGCCTGCCCTTTCTGATCGACATTGATCTTGATTGTCACAGGCACGCCATGCAACGGCCTGGGTGCAGCGCCAGACGTGCGGGCACGATCCAGCGCGCGCGCCTGCTCAAGCGCATCATCGCCGGTATCGACAACAACCGCGTTCAGGTCAGGGTTCGCCCCGCGCATCCGCGCCACCGCAGATTCAATCGCGGCTTCTGCCGTGATATCGCCATTTCGGGTGTGTGCGGCCAAGTCTGTGGCACTCAACTGCCACAGCGGTGTTTGCATCTTTGGCGGGGTGTCGGTCATCGCGCGCTCCTGTAGATTGTCCTGCAAGGCGGGTGCCGAGGCCGGACACGAATCTTTTTATGACTCTTCCGCCGCGACGTTCGCCCAACCGGGAGCGGCCTGCAAGCGACTTTTCCTTTCAGGCCGGTCGTGGGTCACGCCATGACCGGAAAGTCATGCTTGTCCGCATGCTAACAATGTTGCATTACCCCTCTTCCCTCGCAGCGGATGCTTGCATAATGTCGTCGCAGAAAACAAAACACAGGAGGGTGTAATGCTTGGCCGTCTCAAATTAGGGCTTGCGGTGTTGGCGATGGTCGCCACGCCCGCGCTTGCCCAGCGCGCGGATATCTCGGTCGGGTTGGTGCTTGAGCCGCCAAACCTTGACCCGACCAGCGGTGCCGCAGCCGCTATCCGTGAAGTGACCTATTCGAACATCTATGAAGGGCTCACCCGTTTTGGCCCCGATGGCTCAGTCAATCCCGGTCTGGCGCATGACTGGGACATCTCTGAGGATGGCACGGTTTACACCTTCCATCTGCGTGAGGGGGTGCAGTTTCATGACGGCACGCCGCTGACCGCCGACGATGTGGTCTTCACGCTAGACCGCGCCCGCGACGAGGACAGCACCAACGCCCAGAAACAGCTGTTCGCCGCGATTGACACGGTCACAGCTGTTGACCCGCTGACTGTGGAAGTGACTCTCACGCAGCCACAGGGCGCGTTTCTGTTTAACATGGCCTGGGGTGATGCGGTGATCATGTCGCCCGAAAGCGTGGAAACCAACGCCACCAACCCCGTGGGCACCGGCGCTTTCCGCTTTGTGCGCTGGGTGCAGGGCGACCGGGTAGAGTTGGAGCGCAACCCCGATTACTGGGGCGAGGCCCCGGCGTTGGAGCGCGCGACCTTCCGCTTCATCTCGGACCCTTCCGCCGCGTTTGCCGCCATGATGGCAGGCGATATCGATGCCTTTCCGAACTTCCCCGCGCCTGAGACGCTGGCCCAGTTCGAAGCCGATCCGCGTTTTTCGGTGATCGTTGGCTCGACCGAGGGTGAAACCATCCTGTCGATGAACCACCAGAACGAGGCGTTGTCGGATATCCGCGTGCGTCAGGCGATCAGCCATGCGATCAACCGGCAGGATATCATTGATGGTGCGATGTTCGGCTACGGCACGCCGATCGGCACCCATTTCGCCCCTCATAACCCTGACTATCTGGACCTGACCGACAACTCCGCCCACGACCCCGAGGCCGCACGCGCCCTTCTGGCCGAGGCGGGCCATGAAAACCTTACCCTGCGCCTGATGTTGCCGCCGCCGACCTATGCGCGGCGCGGTGGCGAGATTGTCGCATCACAACTGCGCGATGTCGGCATCCGCACCGAGATCACCAATCTGGAATGGGCCCAGTGGCTGGAGCAGGTGTTTCGCGGCAAGGACTTCGATCTGACCATCATCAGCCATACCGAGCCGATGGATATCGAGATCTACTCGCGGCCTGATTACTACTTCCAGTATGACAGCGCCGAGTTGCAGGCGATCATTGCTGAACTGGACGAGACCACGGATCCTGAGGCGCGCACGGAACTGTTGCACCGCGCCCAGCGTCACATCAGCGAGGATTATGTGGTGGGCTTTCTGTTCCAGTTGGCCAAGACCGGCGTTGCCAATGCCGATATCGAAGGGCTGTGGGAGAATGCACCGGTTCCGGCCAATGACCTGACTGGGGTGCGCTGGACCCAGTAACGGGCCGCTTCCGACCTTGCTTAGGGGGGGGGGGGGGGGGGGCGGCGGCGGCCCCCCCCCCGAAGCCACTTTCATCACGGGGCCCGCTCTCCGTGACGCGCAACACCGAGGCCTGACACCCATGCTCCGCTTCGCCCTTCAGCGCCTTGTTTCGCTTACGATCAGTCTGATCGTGGCCAGCATGGTGATCTTTTTTGTTATCGAGGTGATACCGGGTGATCCGGCAGCCTACATGCTGGGCATGAATGCTCAGCCCGAAACCATCGCCGCCCTGCGGCGCGATCTTGGGCTCGATCAGGCGCTGTTTACCCGCTATCTTGGGTGGATCGGCGGCATGCTGACCGGCGATTTCGGCACCTCTTATACCTATCGGGTGCCGGTCAGCGAACTGGTTCTTGCCCGTATGGGCGTGTCGCTGCCGCTGACCGTTTATGCACTGGTTCTGTCCACGCTGATCGCCTTTCCGGTGGGGCTGATCGCCGCCGCGCGCCGGGGATCGGGGCTGGATGCGGGGATCATGGGTGCGACGCAGCTGGGCATCGCGGTGCCGAACTTCTGGTTTGCGATGCTTCTGGTGCTTTTCTTTTCCATCACGCTGCAATGGTTCTCGGCAGGTGGCTTTCCGGGCTGGGACCGGGGCTTCTGGGTGAACATCAAGGCGCTGACCCTGCCCGCCGTCGCGCTGGCGCTACCGCAGGCATCCATTTTGGCGCGGGTCATGCGCTCGGCGGTCATTGAGACGTTGGGGCAGGATTACATCCGCACCGCCCGCGCCAAGGGCCTGTCTGCGCGTCAGACGGTGGTGCGCCACGCCTTGCGCAACGCACTTATTCCGGTGCTGACCATCATCGGTCTGCAATTCTCGTTTCTTCTGGCAGGCGGAATCATCATTGAAAACGTGTTCTTCTTGCCCGGTCTTGGGCGGCTGATCTTTCAGGCGATTACCCAGCGCGATCTGATCGTGGTGGAATCGGTGGTGATGCTTCTGGTCTTCGCGGTGATCCTTGTGACCTTTCTTGTCGATCTGGCCTATGCGGCTGCTGACCCTCGGCTTCGGAGGCGCGCATGAAACGCCTTCCCATGACCCTGATCGCCGGTGCTGCGCTGACCGGTGTCTTTGCGCTGGCGGCACTCATCTCGATGGTCTGGACGCCCTACAGCGTCGAGGGCATGAATATCGCCGCCCGCCTGCAAGCACCCGGCGCCGCGCATTGGTTCGGCACTGATCATTTCGGGCGCGATATCCTGTCGATGATCATGGTGGGCGCGCGCACCTCCATAGCGGTCGCCGTGATAGCGGTGGGCATGGGCATGGTGCTAGGCGTGCCGCTGGGCCTACTGGCCGCCGCCAACCGGGGCGGGTTGATCGACGAGGTGATCATGCGCGGCAATGATCTGGTCTTTGCCTTTCCCGCGCTGGTTATCGCCATTCTGATCACCGCCGTTTTCGGCCCCTCAGCCGTCAACGCGATCATCGCCATCGGCATCTTCAACACGCCGGTTTTCGCCCGCGTCACACGCGGCGGCGCGCTCAGCCTCTGGACGCTGGATTACATCCGCGCCGCCGAAGTGGCGGGCAAGGGCAAGGTGCGGATCTCGGTTGAGCATATCCTGCCCAATATCGCCAACCTCTTGATCGTGCAGGGCACCATCCAGTTCAGCCTTGGTATTCTGGCCGAGGCTGCGCTGTCCTATGTCGGCCTTGGCGCGCAGCCGCCGCTGCCCAGCTGGGGCCGCATGCTGGCGGAGGCGCAGACCATGATCTCCTTCGCGCCGCATATGGCGATCATTCCGGGTTTTGCCATCGTGCTGACGGTGCTGGGGCTGAACCTGATGGGCGACGGATTGCGCGATATTCTGGACCCGAAACTGAGGCGCGCACGATGAGCCTGATCCGCGTTGAAAACCTGTCGCTCGACATTCATGGCACGCCCATCCTGCGCGATGTGTCGTTTGAGATCCCGCAAGGCAAGGTCTTTGGGCTGGTGGGCGAATCCGGTTCCGGCAAATCCATGACCTCGCTGGCGCTGATGAAGCTGTTGCCCGAAGGCGGCGACCGCTCGGGGCGCGCAGTGATGGACGGGCGCGACTTGTTCGCGCTGGACGAAGACACCATGTGCGGCATTCGCGGCAACGAGATCGGCATGATCTTTCAGGAGCCGATGACCGCGCTCAACCCCGTGCAGACCATCGGCGATCAGGTTGCTGAAGCGCTGATCATTCACGGCGCTGCCACCCGGCGCGAGGCCCTTACACTGGCGCGCGAAAAGCTGGACCGCGTGGGGCTGGATGGCGCGCGCTTCCCGCTTGATCGCTACCCGCATGAACTGTCGGGCGGGCAGCGCCAGCGCGTCTGCATTGCCATGGCTGTGGCCTTGCGCCCGCGCCTGTTGATCGCCGATGAACCCACCACCGCGCTGGATGTCACCACGCAGGCGCAGATTCTGGACCTCTTGCGCGGGTTGGTCGATGAAGAGGGCATGTCGCTTCTCCTGATCACCCATGATCTGGCGGTGGTTGCGGGGGTGGCTGATCATGTGGCCGTTATGCAGCACGGCCGGATTGTCGAGCAGGGCACCACCGAGGCCCTGTTTCGCACTCGCGCGCATGACTACACGCAGCGGCTGTTCGCGGCATCCGCTCACCGGCCAGAGCGTGAGCCGACTGTCGAGGATGAGGTGTTGCTGGAAGTTGACAGCGTGCGCCGCAGCTACGCCCTGCCTCGCCGCTCGCTTTTCGGCCCCACGCCGGTGCTTGAGGCCGTGCGCGGGGTCAGTTTCACCCTGCGGCGGGGTGAATCGCTGGGGCTGGTGGGCGAGTCCGGTTGCGGCAAATCCACCCTGACGCGGGCCATTCTGGGGTTGGAAAAGGTGCAGGGGGGCAGCATCCGCCTTTATGGCCGCGAACCCATCAGCCCCACCATGCCCAACCCCCTGCGCGCAGGCTTGCAGGTGGTGTTCCAAGACCCCTATGGCAGCTTCAACCCGCGCTGGAAGGTCTCGCGCCTCGTGTCCGAGCCGTTTCACCTGATGCCGCAAACGCCCGCTGACGCCCGCGACCGCATCAATGAGGCGCTGACCGAGGTTGGCCTGACCCCCGCTGATGCCGACAAGTACATCCATGAGTTTTCAGGCGGCCAGCGCCAGCGCATCGCCATCGCCCGCGCGCTGATCAACCGGCCTGACCTGATTGTGCTGGATGAGGCCGTGTCGGCGCTGGATGTGCGGGTGCGCGCGCAGATCCTTGATCTGCTGGCGCGGTTGCAGGAAAGCCACCAACTGGGCTATCTGTTCATCAGCCATGATCTGCATGTTGTGCGCGCCATCACCGACCGGGTGATGGTGATGAAGTCCGGCGAGATTGTCGAAGCCGGAGAGACCGAAACGGTTTTCGCCAACCCCCAACACCCCTATACCCGCGAACTGATTGCCGCGACGCCGGTGATCCCGGCGGACTGGACTGAAGGAAAGACCCATGAAACTCTGGTATGACGCCCGCGAAATTCTGATCGGTGGCCAGTGGCGGCGCACGTCTGACACGCTGCCGGTTGAAAACCCCTCCACCGGCACGGAGATGGCGCAGATCGCGCGCGGCACCGCTACTGACATTGACGAGGCGGTGGCGGCGGCGCAATCGGCATTACATGGCGCATGGGGCAAGACCACGGCGGCAGAGCGGGGGCGGTTGTTGATGCGCATTGGCCAGATGGTGGCAGAGCGCGCTGACGAACTGGCCGCGATAGAGGCCGCCGATGTTGGCAAGCCGCTGAAACAGGCGCGCGCCGATGCGCTGGCCTTGGCGCGCTACATGGAATTCTACGGCGGTGCTGCCGACAAGGTGATGGGTGAAACTATCCCCTATCTGAACGGCTACACCGTCTATACCCTGCGTGAGCCGCATGGTGTGACCGGCCATATCATCCCGTGGAACTACCCGATGCAGATCATCGGCCGCTCGGTCGGTGCGGCGCTGGCCATGGGCAATGCCTGTGTGTTGAAACCCGCCGAGGAAGCCTGCCTGACCGCGCTGGCCTTCGCCCGCATCGCACAGGAGGCGGGCTTGCCCGAGGGCGCGCTGAACGTGGTGCCCGGCCTTGGCGAAGAGGCAGGCGCGGCGCTCTCGGCGCATCCCGGCATCAACCATATCTCGTTTACCGGCTCGGTCCATGTCGGCACGCTCATTCAGGCCGCCGCCGCGCGCAATGTGGTGCCGGTGACGCTGGAGCTGGGCGGCAAGTCCCCGCAACTGGTGTTCAATGATGCCGACCTTGATGCGGCCCTGCCGTTTCTGGTCAACGCCGGTATCCAGAACGCGGGACAGACCTGCTCGGCCTCCTCGCGCATTCTGGTGGAACGCGCGCGTTATGATGAGGTGATCACCCGCATGGCGGAGCGCTACAAGGCGCTTCAGGTCGGCCCCGCCGATGCCGACCTTGATGTCGGCCCGCTGATTTCCGCGCGGCAAAAAGAGATCGTGCAGGGCTTTATTGAGCGTGGCACCGATCTGGAGATGGCCGCACAGGGCCGCATCGTCGATCAGGCCCCGGCAGGCGGACATTATGTGGCGCCCACGCTCTTTGGCGGCGTTTCGGCGGGTCACGCACTGGCGCAGCAGGAAATCTTTGGCCCCGTGCAGGTTGTCATCCCGTTCGATGATGAGGGTGAGGCCGTGCAGATCGCCAATGGCACCGAGTTCGGCCTCGTCGCCTCGGTCTGGTCGCGCGACGGTGGGCGGCAGATGCGCATGGCGCGCGCCTTGCGGGCGGGTCAGGTGTTCCTCAACAATTACGGCGCGGGCGGCGGGGTAGAGCTGCCCTTTGGCGGTATCGGCAAATCCGGCCATGGCCGCGAAAAAGGGTTCGAGGCGCTTTACGGCTTCTCGACCCTGAAAACCGTCGCCGCGCATCACGGCTGATTTCTGGGAGAGACTGACATGAGACTTGAGGGAAAAGCGGCAATCGTCACCGGCGGCGGCTCTGGCTTTGGGGCGGGGATCGTGCGGCGGTTCGCGCAGGAAGGCGCGCGGGTCATGGTGGCCGATATCAACCTTGACGCCGCGGAAGCGGTGGCAGCCGAGGTGGGGGGCATCGCCGCGCGGGTGGATGTGGCGAAGAATGACAGTGTTGCCGCGATGGCCAAGGCCGCGATCGAGGCGTTCGGCAAGGTCGATATTCTGGTCAACAACGCCGGGATCACCCACCTGCCGCAGCCGATGGAAGAGGTCAGCGAGGAAGAATTCGACCGTGTTCTGGCCGTCAATGCCAAGTCGGTCTATCTGACCGCGCGCCATCTGGTGGGGCATATGAAGGCCAATGGCGCGGGTGCGATCCTGAACATCGCCTCCACCGCCGGGGTCTCGCCGCGCCCCAATCTGAACTGGTATAACGCCTCAAAGGGTTGGATGATCACCGCCACCCGCACCATGGCCGTGGAACTGGCGCCATCAGGCGTTCGGGTGAACGCACTCAACCCGGTGGCCGGGGAAACGCCGCTGCTGAAAAGCTTCATGGGTGAGGACACGCCAGAAATCCGCGCGAAATTCCTGTCCACCATCCCGCTGGGCCGCTTTTCCACGCCCGAGGATATGGCCAATGCCGCGCTGTTCCTGTGCTCGGATGAGGCCAGCATGATCACTGGCGTCGCCATGGAAGTGGACGGCGGGCGCTGTATCTGAAGGCGTTGTCGCTAAGGGGGCTGCGATGAAACCGGGCGCGCGAAATCTGATTACCGATGTGGCGGGGCTGCGTGTCGGCAATGCCGAGGATCATGGCATCAAGACAGGCAGCACCGTACTGGTTGGCGACAAGCCCTTTGTGGCCGGTGTCCATGTCATGGGCGGCGCACCCGGCACGCGTGAGACTGATCTGCTGGCACCGGACAAACTGGTGCAGGAGGTTGACGCGCTTGTGCTTTCAGGCGGTTCGGCCTTTGGGCTGGATGCACCCTCGGGCGTGGCCGATGCTCTGCGCGCAATGGGCCGGGGGTTTGCGGTGGGGGATCAGCGCGTGCCCATCGTGCCCGGCGCGATCTTGTTTGACCTTATCAACGGGGGCAACAAGGACTGGGCGGAAAACCCCTACAAGGCGTTGGGCCGTGCGGCGCTGGCCAATGCCGGGGTGGATTTCTCGCTGGGGTCGGTGGGGGCGGGGACGGGGGCTGCGAGCTACCGGGTCAAGGGCGGCCTCGGCTCGGCTTCGGTGGTGCTGACGAATGGCATCACGGTGGGCGCACTGGTGGCTGTCAACTCGGTGGGCTCGCCACTGGTCGGCGACACCAACCATTTCTGGGCCGCCCCGTGCGAAATGGACGCCGAGTTCGGTGGCCTTGGCCTGCCCGCGCAGTTCGACCCATTTCATGAGCCCTTCTGCGGCAAGCGGCTGGGCGAGGCCACGACCATCGCCATCATTGCCACCGATGCTGTTCTGACAAAGGCGCAGGCCACCCGCATGGCCACCGCCGCGCATGACGGGCTGGCACGCGCAATCGTGCCTGCGCATACGCCACTGGACGGCGATCTGGTGTTTGCCGCCGCCACTGGGGCGCGCCCTCTCACCGACCCGCTGGGCGACACCTTCGCGCTGGGCCACGCCGCTGCCGTCTGTCTGGCCCGCGCCGTCGCGCGCGGGGTCTTTGCCGCCACCCCGGCATCGGGCGATCTGCAACCTTGCTGGCGCGACATCTGAAACCGGTGGACAGCGCCGCGCTTGGCTGTCAGACAAGGGGCGATGGTGCCCGGCCCCAACAGGCCGGCTGAAAAGGGAACGCGGTGCGCTTTCGGGCAATACCGCGGCTGCCCCCGCAACTGTGAGCGGTGAGCGATTTCGGACATGCCACTGGGCCACAAAGCCCGGGAAGGCCCGGAAAAGCGATGACCCGCAAGCCAGGAGACCTGCCATCGCCGTTCAACCCAAACCCGGGCGGGGTGCCCCGGAGGAGAGGCGAATGACAGATCGATGCTGCGCCATTCCACGCCAGATACGCCCCGCCCTTGCGCGCGGAGGGCGCCATGACTGACAATCAAGAACTGATTTCCACCATTTGTCCGCGGATTGGCCGGGTCTGCCCTGCGGCCGAGGCGATGGCCCGCACGCTGGCCCGGGCGGACCGATGCGCCCGCCAGGCGGTGCCTGATTTCGAGATGACAGGGCAGACCGCGCTTGACGGTTGCGCGCTGCACTGCGCGGCATTGTTTGAGTTGTCGGGGCAGGGGGTTGCGCTGTACTGCGGTGTTGAAGCCGATGCAGACCCAAAGGCGCTTGCCCGCTTCGCCCGCGCGCATCTGGAGGGCAAGGCGGTGGCGCTGCGACCAGGCGACGGTGCGTTGCCGCTTGCGTTTGTGCTGTCGTTGGCGGCTTAGGCCAAGGCTAAGGGTTGCTGCGGCAGATCGTTCTTAAGCTCGATATTCGGAATCTCTAAGGTCACATTTCAGGGCCCGCTGCCGCGCGGTGGGCCGCCTCTTGCCGGGACCTTGCCATGACCCATACCCGTATCCGCCCGTTCAACACCCGGGACACCTACCCCGAACAAAGCCTCGACAACGATCTGTCGCAAGCCGTGGTCACGCGCGGCGGGCGGATCATCTGGATGCGCGGCCAGTGCCCGCAGAACCTGGATGACGCGCAAAACATCGACAGCCATGATCCGGTTGAGCAGACCCACAAGGTGATGCAGAACATCCGCCAGTTGATCGAAGAGGCCGGGGGCGAGATGACGCATCTGGTCAAGGTCGTGGTCTATCTGACCGACGTGCGCCACCGCGAGGCGGTTTACCGCACGATGGGCGAGTACATAAAGGGCGTGCATCCGGTGTCCACGGGGCTGGTGGTGCAGGCGCTGGCGCGGCCCGAATGGCTGGTGGAGATCGATGCCACTGCCGTCATACCGGATTGATGCCATGACCTTTTCACTGGTTGCCCGCTGCAAGAATACCGGCATGTTCGGGGTGGCGATATCTTCGTCCTCGCCCGCTGTGGCGGCGCGTTGCGCTTATGCGCGGGCCGGGGTGGGAGCGGTGGCATCGCAGAACATTACCGACCCCACACTGGGCCCGTTGGCGCTGGACCTGATGGCGCAGGGCCTCAGCGCGCCGGATGCCGTGGCCGAGGTGGTGCGGCGGGGGCGGTTTGTCGATTACCGGCAGGTCTTGGCGGTTGACGGGCAGGGCCGCACGGCCATTCATTCCGGCCCCAACGCGCTGGGGATATGGACACAGGCTGCGGCACCGGATGTGGCCTCGGGCGGGAACATGCTGGCCAATGACGGCGTGCCGCAAGCGATTGTTGATGGCTTTCTGGCAACGCAGGGCCATCTGGGCGACCGGTTGATCGCGGCGATGCGCGCCGGGCTGGCGGCAGGGGGTGAGGCCGGGCCGGTGCATTCGTCGGGCATGCTGCTGGTGGACAAGGTAAGCTGGCCGGTCGCCGATCTGCGCGTGGACTGGACCGAGGACTGCCCGATCGAGGGGCTGGCAGCCCTCTGGTCGCTCTACAAACCGCAACTGGATGCCTATCTGCAACGCGCGCTCGACCCGCGCGCGGCGCCGTCTTACGGCGTGCCGGGCGATGAATAGAGGAACGCCATGCTGAGCTATGAGGAATGGAAAAGCCGCGCCGGGGCGCTGACCTTTCGGGACAAGGCGTTCATTGACGGCAGGTTTGTCGATGCGGCCTCGGGCAAGACCTTTGACAGCATCAACCCGGCTACCGGCGCGGTGCTGGCGCAGGTGGCCGAGGGGGACGCCGCTGACATCGACCATGCGGTTCAGGCGGCGCGGCGGGCGTTTGAAGATGGCCGCTGGTCGCGCATGGCTCCGGGCGGGCGCAAGGATGTGTTGCTGAAGCTGGCTGGGCTGATCAGGGCCAATCTGGAAGAGCTGGCGCTTCTGGACAGCCTGGATATGGGCAAGCTGGTGAGCGACGCGGCAACGGTCGATGTGCCCGGCGCGGCCCATTTCTTCCAGTGGTACGCCGAGGCGATCGACAAGCTGTATGACGAAGTTGCGCCCACCGGCCCTGGCGATCTGGCATTGATCACGCGCGAGCCGCTGGGCGTTGTGGGGGCGGTGACGCCATGGAACTTCCCGCTTGATATGGCCACCTGGAAAGCCGCCGCCGCACTGGCTGGGGGCAATTCGGTGGTGCTGAAACCTGCGGAACAATCGCCGCTGTCGGCCTTGCGGCTGGCGGAACTGGCGGTTGAGGCCGGGTTGCCGGACGGGGTGTTCAACGTGGTGCCCGGCTTTGGCCCCACGGCGGGCAAGGCGCTGGGTCTGCATATGGATGTCGATTGTCTGGCCTTCACCGGCTCCACCGCCACGGGCAAGATGTTCATGCAATACGCGGGGCAGTCGAACCTGAAAGCGGTCTGGCCGGAAACCGGGGGCAAAAGCCCCAATCTGGTCTTTGCCGATTGCGCCGATCTGGACACCGCCGCCGACATGGCCGCATTCGGTATCTTCTTCAATCAGGGCGAGGTCTGTTCGGCCAACTCGCGGCTTTATGTGGAGCGTTCGATCAAGGACATCTTCGTTGAAAAGCTGATCCAACGGGCCGAGGCCACGCAGCCCGGAGACCCGCTGAACCCGGCGTCAAAAATGGGCGCGATTGTGAACGAGGTGCAGACCCGGCGGATTATGGAATTCGTTGAGGGCGGCAAGGCCAGCGCGCGGCTGGCAACAGGTGGCGCGCGGGTAACGGTGGATGGCAAGGGCTGTTTCGTGCAACCCACGGTCTTTGATGATGTCAGCCACAACGATCCGTTGGCGCGCGAGGAAATCTTTGGCCCCGTCCTGTCGGTGATCGCTTTTGATACCGAAGCGGAGGCGGTGCAAATGGCCAATGACAGCGTCTATGGCCTTGCGGCCTCGGTCTGGACCGATGATCTGGGGCGCGCGCTCAGGGTGTCGAAGAACCTGCGTGCAGGCACGGTCTCGGTCAACACCGTCGATGCGCTTTCTGCCCAAACCCCGTTCGGGGGCATGAAGCAATCCGGCTTCGGCCGCGATCTGTCGCTGCATTCACTTGACAAATACACGGGCCTGAAGACCACATGGATCAAGTACAAACCCTGATCCATCAATGGCACGCCGAGGGAGCCATGCTGAAATACACCCTCCGGCAGCTGGAATACTTCGTTGCTGTCGGGGAAGCAGGGAGCATCGCCAAGGCGTCGGAGAAGGTGAATGTCTCCTCGCCGTCAATCTCGGCTGCCGTGGCCCAGCTTGAACAACAGTTCGGCCTGCCGCTCTTTGTGCGCCAGCATGCGCAGGGCCTGTCACTGACACAGGCGGGGCGGCAGATGCTGGTGCAGGCGCGTGTGGTGTTGCGCGAGGCGCAGGGATTGATGGATATCGCTGGCGATATCTCAGGATCGGTGCGCGGGCCAATGACGGTGGGCTGTCTGGTGACCTTTGCTCAGGTGGTGCTGCCCAGCCTGCGGCGCAGTTTCGAGGCGGCCTATCCGGATGTGCGGATGCGCCAGTTCGAGCTAAATCAGGCGGAAATCTTCAGCCATCTGCGCCGCTCGGAAATTGATATCGCGCTGACCTATGACCTGGATGTGCCCGCCGATCTGCAATTCGTTTCGCTGCTGAAACTGCCACCCTTCGCAATTGTCAGCGCCACCCACCCTCTGGCTGATCACGTGGAGGTGTCGATCGAGGATCTGAAGGATCACCCGATGGTTCTGCTGGATCTGCCCTTCAGTTCGGATTATTTTCTGTCGTTCTTCAACCGCATCGGCGCCCAACCCCGGATTGCCGAGCGCACGCGCGACATGGCAGTGATGCGCAGTCTGGTGGCCAATGGCTATGGCTATTCCATCGCCAATGTTCGCCCGCTCAATGACCATTCGCCTGATGGCAAGCCCTTGCGGTTCATCCCCATTTCCGGCCCGGTACGGCCCATGCGTATGGGGCTTCTGATGGCGCAGGATGCCGCACGCTCGAATGCCGTGCGCGCGCTGATCGAGCAGGCCCAGCGTATGGTGGCCGCGCGCGAATTGCCGGGGCTGGAAAAGATCCTGCGAGGTTAGTGTGAACCTAAGCACGGCTTTTGCAAGCGCGACTTGGGTTTGGCGTGGGGCCGTTTATTGTGTCGCAGATACATGATTACGGAGGCCAAGGTGCGCGACCCCCGCTATGACATTCTGTTCCAGCCCATGCCGGTCGGCCCGCTGGTGGCGAAGAACCGCTTCTATCAGGTGCCTCATTGCAATGGGGGTGGCTACCGGGACCCTTCGGCGGCGGCAGCCATGCGTGGTGTGAAGGCTGAAGGCGGCTGGGGGGTGATCTTTACAGAGCAGTGCGAGATGCACCACACATCCGAGATCACGCCGTTCATTGAACTGCGACTGTGGGAGGACAAGGATATCCCGCAGCTGCGTAAGATGTCCGAGGCAATGAAAACCCACGGTGCGCTGGCCGGTATTCAACTGGCCTATTCGGGCATCAACGGGCCGAACCTTTTTACCCGCGAGGTGCCGATGGCCGTGTCGGCCATGCCGATCCGCACGTTTACCAATGACCCGGTGCAGGCCCGTGCGCTGGACAAATCCGACATCCACGATCTGCGACGCTGGTTTGTGAATGCGGCAAAACGCTCGAAAGTGGCGGGGTTTGACCTGATTTGCCTCTATGGCGCGCATGGATTTGGCATTTTCCAGCATTTTCTCAGCCGCGCCACCAACCAGCGAACCGATGAATACGGCGGCAGCCTGGAAAACCGCGCACGCTTTGTGAACGAGGTGATCGCCGATATGCGCGATGCGGTAGGCGACAGCATGGCGATCACCCTGCGTGTCAGCCTTGATGAGACCATTGGAGATCTGGGGTTCTCCAATGCCGAGGTCCGCGAGTTCGTTGAGATGAACCGCAACCTGCCGGATCTTTGGGATCTGGCGCAGGGCACATGGGAGGATTGTTCGGGGCCGTCGCGCTTCAAGGAGGAAGCGGCGCAAGAGCAACTTGTGCGCGGTATCCGCGAGTTGACCGACAAACCGGTCGTGGGCGTTGGCCGCTTCACCTCGCCCGATGTGATGGCGCGGATGGTCAAATCGGGCACGCTGGATTTCATTGGTTGTGCGCGACCGTCGATTGCTGATCCGTTCCTGCCAAAGAAGATCGAGGAAGGGCGCGTTGAGGATATCCGCGAGTGCATCGGCTGCAATATCTGCATCACCGGCGACATGACCATGTCGCTCAGTCGCTGCACCCAGAACCCAACTTTCATGGAAGAATGGCGCAAGGGCTGGCACCCGGAAAAGATGAACGCCAAGGGCGATAGCGGCAATGTGCTGGTTGTCGGTGCTGGCCCCGCCGGGCTGGAGGCCGCGCGCGCTCTGGCCGTTCGCGGCTATGACGTGGCACTGGCCGAGGCCGGGACCGTGCTGGGCGGGCGGGTTGCGCGCGAGCGGCTGTTGCCGGGCCTGAGTGCGTGGGGGCGCGTGGCAGATTATCGCGAATACCAGATCAGCCAGAAACCCAATGTCGAGGTCTATTTCGACAGCGCGCTGGATGCTGGCGGCATTCTGGAATTCGGGTTCGAACATATCTGCATTGCCACCGGCGCGACATGGCGGCGCGATGGGGTCAGCCGGCAGCATGTGGTGCCCTTCGCCATCGACCCCGCGATGCCGCTCTATACGCCTGACGACATCATGGAAGGGCGTAAACCCTCGGGCAAGGTGGTGATCTATGATGATGATCACTACTACATGGGCGGTGTTCTGGCCGAACTTCTGGCCGCTGAGGGCTGTGATGTGACCATCATCACACCATCGGCCTATCTGTCGGACTGGACGGTGAACACGCTGGAACAGCACGCGATCCACCGCAAGTTGGCCGGGATGGGGGTTGAGATTGTGCTCAACCGGGGTGTGGTTGCGGTAGCCGATGGGCATGTGGTGTCGAACTGCACCTATACCGACACCACGCGCGATATCGGATGTGATGCTGTGGTGATTGTGGCCTCGCGCATCGAGAACAACGCGCTCTATATGGACCTGAAGGCGCGGCAGGCGGACTGGGCGGATGCCGGCATCAGGACGGTGAAGATCATCGGCGATGCCAATGCACCGGGGCCGATTGCCTGGGCCACTTATGCAGGGCACCGATATGCGCGCGAACTGGATGGCGACGATCTCGGCGATGCGCTGCCTTTCCGGCGCGAGATCACCGAACTGGCGCTGGAGTGACGGGATGAGCCAGACCATCGCGCATCTCGCCCGGCTGGTCAGCTTCCAGACGCCAAGCGCGTGCTCAAACCTTGAACTCATCGCCTTTGTGCAAGACTTCCTGACCGCACGCGGCTTCACCGTGACCCGTGTGCCGGACCCGTCAGGACAAAAGGCCGGGCTGTTTGCCACACTCGGGCCGCCCGGGGCGGGGCTTTTGTTGTCGGCGCACACGGATGTCGTGCCCGCAGAGGGACAGGCCTGGACCCGCCCGCCCTTTACCCTGACCAGTGATAGTGCGCGCCTTTACGGGCGCGGCACCACCGACATGAAGGGCTTTCTGGCCGCCATGATGAGCGCCGCCGACAAGGCCGCGCGGTTGCCGCTGAAAGAGCCCCTGAAACTTGCGATTTCCTATGATGAGGAGATTGGCTGTGTTGGTATACGTCAGATGCTGTCAGCTCTGCCCGCCGCCATCGGAACGCCGCGCGGCTGCATCGTGGGGGAGCCCACGGGCATGATGGTCGCCACCGGCCACAAGGGCAAGGCGGCGTTGCGCGCGGTGTGTCACGGGCAGGGCGGGCATTCGGCGCTGGCACCGCGTTTCGTCAATGCTCTGCATCTGGCGGCGGAATTTGTGCAGGAATTGCGGGCATTACAGGGTTGGCTGGCGGTGCAGGGCGCGCGCGATCCGGCATATGACATCCCCTTCAGCACCGTGCATGTTGGCATGCTTTCGGGCGGGCGGGCGCTCAATATCGTGCCCGATCACGCCGAACTGACGTTCGAGTTCCGCCATCTTGCCGCCGATGATCCGGCCGAGCTGACCCGGCGCATTGAAGCCGCGGCAGAAGCCGTCAGCGCACGCTATCGTGACCAGTTCGCGGGGGCACAGGTGCAGATCATGCAGGAAAACGCCTATCCCGGCCTTGATACCCCGCCGGATGCGCCAATCGTGCAAGAGGTCATGGCGCTGGCTGGCCATGCGCAGAAAACCAAGGTCGCCTTTGGCACCGAAGCCGGGTATTTTCATGCGCTGGGTATTCCTACGGTGGTCTGTGGCCCGGGCGATATGGCGGGGCAGGGGCACAAGCCCGATGAGTTCATCACCCGCGATCAGTTGGAGGCCTGCGACGCGATGATGGATAGCTTGCTGGTGTCGTTGTGCTGAGCATGTCGCGGCCCAAGTGCTCAATTCCTGCGCAAGAGTGGTTTTTCCGCGTCAGATGGCCCGAATTCACTTGTTAGGCGCAGGCTAAGGTGCGCTGAGGAACACCGTTCTTAAGATTTATCCAAGGTGTTTCTATTCTTCATGGGCCAACAAGCCCCAACCGGGAGAAGACCGTGTCGAGCGAGAGACCTGCAGCCATCGACGTGCGCGACGCGGTGAAGCGCTATGGCGACTTTACAGCGCTGAAAACCATCTCGCTCAGCATTCAGGACAACGAGTTTTTCACCCTTCTCGGCCCCTCTGGCTGCGGCAAGACCACGTTGTTGCGCATGATCGCCGGGTTTGAGGATGTGACCGAGGGTGCGATCTACTTGCACGGCAAGGAGATTGCGAAACTGCCGCCCAACAAGCGCCCGGTCAACACGGTGTTTCAGAACTACGCGCTCTTTCCGCATCTGAGTGTTCTGGACAATGTGGGCTTCGGGCTGGAGATGCTGGGCCGGTCGCGCACACAGGCCCGCGCCAGGGCGGGCGAGATGCTGGAGTTGGTGCAGCTGTCGCAATTTGCCCATCGCAAGCCCGCGCAGCTTTCCGGTGGGCAGCAGCAGCGCGTGGCGCTTGCCCGCGCGCTGGCACCGCAACCCAAGGTTCTGTTGCTGGATGAGCCGCTGTCGGCGCTGGATCTCAAACTGCGCAAGGCTATGCAGATTGAGCTGAAGCACTTGCAGCGCGAGACCGGGATCACCTTTATCTTTGTGACGCATGATCAGGAAGAGGCGCTGACCATGTCCGACCGCATCGCCGTCATGTCCTCGGGTGAGTTGCAGCAACTGGGCAATGCGCGTGATATCTATGAACATCCACGCAACATGTTCGTGGCCGATTTCATTGGTGAAACCAACCTGCTGGCGGTCACGGTGGACCGGATTGAGGCTGGGCGCGCGCAGTGTCATCTGGGCGGCGGGCAGTCGCTGGGCTGCGATGCTGTCGAGGGGGTTGGTGCGGGCGCGAAAGTGCATCTGTCGATCAGGCCTGAGCGGTTGTTTCTCACAGACACAACGCCTGAGGGTGAGGGGCTGACGGGCCGTGTGGTGGAGAACATCTATATCGGCACCGATATCGCCTCGCTCGTCGATCTGGATGTTGGGTTTCGGGTAACCATCCGCACCTCGAATTCCGAGCGCGGCGCGAAGCGGTTGTTCGAGCCGGGCGCGCAGGTTGTCGTCAACATGGAGCAGGGGGCCGCGCGCCTCCTGGTTGACTGATGGCTGGCGGCGCGGCCAGCGGCGGCGACGCCACCAGCGACGCCTACGCCCCGGCGCGGGGCTGGCTTTTGTTGCCCGCGTGGCTGGTGCTGGGCCTTGTGGTGCTTGTGCCGGTCTTCCTGATGCTGGTCTATTCCTTCCTGACCAAGGAGTTTCGCGGCGGCGTGATCTGGGAGTTTTCGCTGGCCGCGTATGACCAGTTCTTCATCGACCGCGGGCTTTTTGGCGATGACCCGCCGCGCATTGAGTGGGCCTATATCCAGATCTTCTGGCGCTCGATCTGGCAGGCCGGGGTCGCCACGCTGCTGTGCCTGATCATTGGTTTTCCCACGGCCTATTTTATTGCCACCCGCCCCGCGCAGCAACGCAATATCTGGGTGTTCCTGATCACCATCCCTTACTGGGTCAACCTGCTGATCCGCACGGTGTCGATGCGGTTTATTCTGCGCGATCAGGGGCCGCTCAATGATTTCCTGCAATGGGTTGGCGTAATTGGCGAGCCGCTGACGATTATCAACACTAATCTGGGTGTACAGATCGGCCTGTTCTATTCCTACCTGCCGTTCATGGTGCTGCCGCTTTACGCCGCGATCGAGCGCTACAATTTCGCCCTGTCCGAGGCCGCCGCCGACCTTTACGCGCCCCGCCACAAGATCCTGACGCGGGTGGTGCTGCCAGCTGTCAAGCCGGGGCTGATCGCCGGTTGCATTCTGGTGTTTGTGCCGTCGCTGGGGTCATTCCTCGCACCGGATCTTCTGGGGGGCGCGCGCAATTTCATGATCGGCTCGCTGATTGATGAGCAGTTCAAGGGCAGCGCGGGCAACTGGCCGTTCGGTGCGGCGGCGTCGATGATCCTGCTGACGCTGGTGCTGCTGGTTCTGATGGTGCTGGCGCGGCAGCAGGCCCGCGCCGCACGGGGGGCAGGCTGATGCGTGTGGGCGCTGATCGTTTCGCCTTTCCCGGGTTCCGGACGCTGACCTTCCTGTGTCTGTTCATCCTTTATGCGCCCCTTCTGGTGGTGACGGTTTACAGCTTCAACGACTCGCGCTCGATCACCACATGGGAAGGCTTCTCGCTGCGGTGGTATGTCGATGTGTTTGTCGGGCCGGATTCTGCCAAGTTCAAATCGGCGGCTTTCAACAGCTTCTCCATCGCGCTGATCGCCGCCAGTGTGGCCACCGCCGTCGCCACCTCGGCCGCGCTGGCGATGGTGCGCGGCGGGCGGTTCAAGCTGCGCACGGCCACCTTTGGCCTGATCAGCCTGCCGATACTGGTGCCTGAGATCGTGACCGCCGTGGCGATCCTGATCTTCTTCAACACCATCGGCTTCACGCGGGGCTACATGACCATCCTGATCGCCCATATCGCCTTTTGCATCCCATTTGCCTACCTGCCGATCTCGGCGCGCATGCAGGGGATCGAAGGCTCGTTCGAGCAAGCGGCGATGGATCTGTACGCCACCCGCGCGCAGGCCTTCCGGCGCATTCTGTTGCCGATGATGATGCCGGGCATCTTCGCGGGTTTTCTTCTGGCCTTCATCATCTCGCTCGATGACTTCATCATCACCAATTTCGTCAAAGGCGCGGGGGTCGAGACCCTGCCCACGGCGATCTTCGGGTCGGTCAAGCAAGGCATCCGGCCCAACATCATGGCGATCTCGACCATGCTGCTGGCGTTCTCAACCGTGATTGTCACGCTGTCATGGTTCATCAGTCGGATCGACCGAACAAAATAAACCAACAGGAAAGGATACCTTCCATGAAACGCACCACCGGAACCGCCAGCGCCATCGCGCTGGCCACCGCGTTGAGCACGGGCGGCGCCTGGGCTCAGGGCCAGGTCGTCGTCTATCACTGGTTCGAATACATCCCGCAGGAACTGGTCGATAAATTCACCGAGGAAACCGGCATCGACATGGTGATCGATACCTATGATTCCAACGAGGCGATGCTGGCCTCACTGCGCGCGGGGGGTATGGGCACTTATGACGTGGCTGTGCCGGGTGACTACATGGTCCAGATCATGCGGGAAACCGGGCTCTTGGATACCATCGCCGAGGGCGAGTTGGAGAACCACGGCAATATTGAAGAGCAGTGGCTGAATGTCAGCTATGACCCCGGGCGGCAGCATTCGATCCCGTACCAGTGGGGCTCGACCGCGTTCTCGGTCAACCGCGATGTCTATGACGGGCCGATCAACACCACGGATATCCTGTTCAACCCGCCGCCTGAGCTGTCAGGCCGGATCAACATGCTGGACAGTCAGGGCGAAGTGATGGCGATTGCCGCGATCCATCTGGGCATTCCGCAATGCTCGCAGGACCGCGATGAGTTGCAGGCACTTAATGACCTGCTGATGGATTCGCGCCAGCACTTTCTGTCGTTCAACTCGGACACCGCGCGCGAGGTTCTGGTCTCGGGTGATGCGGCGGCGGGGATGATCTACAATGGCTTCTCGGCGCGTGGCCGGATCGAGGAGGGCGCGAACATCGAATATGCCTACCCCACGCAGGGCTACATCGCCTGGATGGACAACATGGTGCTGCTGCGTGACGCCCCCAACCGTGAGAATGCGCTGCGGCTGATGGATTTCCTGCTGGAGCCGGAAAATGTGGCAATGCTGACCAACTGGACCCAGTATTCCGCCGGGGTAGAGGGTGTGTCGCCGCTGCTCGATGAGGCGCTGCGCACGCAGCCGGAATCGAACCCGCCCGCTGACGCCGGCCCGGCCGTGTTTATTGAGCCCTGCGACGAGGCTACGCAGGCGGTTTATGACCGCATCTGGACCAACCTGCGCCGCTGACCTGCGCCACAACCGGCAACTGGCCACCCGCGTTCGGCGCGGGTGGCTTTTGCATGACCGGGGTATGGTGCGTTGCTTAGCCTGACCCCAATCCATGCTTCACAAAATCATGTTTTCCGCACAGCGCGCGCCTTTCTAGACTGCCTGGCAGACGCAAAGCGCAGTCGCCAAGAGCAGTCGCACGGGGGGGCGCGCGCGCTTGAATAGCCAGCAAAGGACGCGGGGCACACATGACGATCGAGAAAACGGATACGCTTGTGGTTGGTGGCGGACAGGCCGGGCTGGCGATGAGCGAGCATCTGAGCAAGCAGGGCGTGCCGCATCTGGTGCTGGAGCGCGACAGGATCGCCGAACGCTGGCGCACGGCGCGCTGGGACTCGTTGGTCGCCAATGGCCCGGCCTGGCATGATCGCTTCCCGGGGATGGAGTTTCCGGGCATCGGGCCGGATGACTTTCCGACCAAAGAGCAGGTGGCGGATTACTTTGTCGCCTACGCTGAACAGATCAAGGCACCGATCCGCTGCGGGGTCGAGGTCAGGCAGGTGCAGCGCATCGAAGGCCAGCGCGGCTTTCGGGTGGACACGTCGGAGGGCGTGATCGAGGCGACGCATATCGTTGCAGCCACCGGGGCGTTTCAGAACCCGATCATCCCCCCCGTCGTGCCTGAAGATGCAGGCGTGGTGCAGATGCACTCCACCGGATATCGCAACCCGGCGCAACTGCCGGATGGCGCGGTGCTGGTGGTGGGCGCGGGGTCATCAGGCGTGCAGATCGCCGATGAGCTGTCACGCGCGGGCCGCAAGGTGTATCTGTCCGTCGGCCCGCATGACCGGCCCCCGCGTGCCTATCGCGGGCGCGATTTTGTCTGGTGGCTGGGCGTGCTGGGGAAATGGGATGCCGCCGCAATGGCGCCGGGCACCGAACATGTGACAATCGCCGTCAGTGGCGCCTACGGCGGCCAGACCATCGACTTTCGTCGCCTCGCTGCGCAGGGCCTGGTGCTGTTGGGGCGTACGGAAAAGTTTGCGAACGGCACCTTGCAGTTCGCCCCCGATCTCGCGCGCAATCTGGAAAACGGCGACGCGAATTACCTTGCGCTTCTGGACGAGGCCGATGCCTATGTCACACGCAATGGGCTTGAACTGCCCGAAGAGCCTGAAGCCCGCGTGATCGGCCCGGACCCTGATTGCGTGACGAACCCGATAATGTCGCTCAATCTGGCACAGGCGGAGGTGGGCAGCATCATCTGGGCCACCGGCTTTGGCGTGGACTACAGCTGGCTCAAGGTTGATGCGTTTGACGCGCAAGGCAAGCCGCGCCACCATCGCGGAGTGTCGGTTGCACAGGGGGTCTATTTTCTGGGCTTGCCCTGGCAGTCGCGCCGGGGGTCCAGCTTTATCTGGGGGGTCTGGCATGACGCGCGCCATGTGGCCGAGCAGATCGCGATCCAGCGCAAATATCTGGACTACCACCACGCCACGCCGCACAGCTTGGAAGAGGCCTGAGCGAAAATGAAATCGCCGCGCCCCCTTGGGGGCCGCGCACAACAACCCCCCCCGGACCCCGGGGGTGGGGGTTTTGTGCAAAGGCGGCGTGGCCCAACAGACCCG
>JAFIEK010000001.1 GCA_020832545.1 Pararhodobacter sp.
TGGGCGCTCTCCACAGCGTCAAGGGAAACCTGAACGGCCGTCACGCATCGCTTACGGTAAAGTCACGAATATCGTTGAGCATGAGAGAACTGCCGTCAACAACCGTACCGGTGCGACGGAACACAGAACGCAATGGCGTGAACTCACGCTGAAAGCACCTTCGCGAGATGCGGACACAGTTAGCGGTGATGTGGTTTATGGCGCAGGCGTGGGCGACGAAATAGCGTTAGTCATTGACCCGCGCGGGCGCGAACCGCTGTGCCTTGCAAACATAAGCACGGGCAAGATCATTGTGCATGGGTCAGTCCATCCGAATGCCCCTGCAGGCAAAGGGGTTTTCGCGGTCGCGTTTCTGCTGGCAGTCGTTGCCGCGATCCCCGGATTTCTTGCTTTATTTATGCTGGCCGGTGTGTTGATCAGCCCCTTCACTCAAAATGGCTTTGAAGGGTTGTTTGAACCGTTGGCAAAAATCTACCCGTTCATTCTCCTGCCCGCTTGTTGGTACGTGTCGAAGCGTTGGGACCAAACCCTGCACGCACGCGCCAAACGTGTGTATGGGGAAATCCAAGCGGCACTTCGTGCCGAAGGCGTGGACATCGAGGCCAAACCGATTGCAGCTTAGGAGAAAAGCGCCAGTCTCTTGCAGTGCAAGGCATCTGTAGCAGATGGTTTCGGCTAGCATGCACTGATATATGCCCCATCAGGACAGTCCCTTTGGGAGCGGAGGACACAGTGAGCACAAGAGAAACCTACCTTGGCCTTCCCGTCATAGACGGCAAGCTGGTGCGACGCTCTGACATCGAAACCCTGCCTTTCGCTGATTTCTGGCGCGAAAGCCCAGTCGGCTCCACGGTGTTTGACGACGAACGCCGTGGCGAGACCTTTGTCTACCTTCACGACTGGGAACGCTTCGCCCGCCTGTTTATAGCAACCGGACGGCACCGTTCTATGCCGATCCCAGACAGCACTGAGTAAAGCAGTATGGCCAACTGGTATACCGCCGACACCCATTTTGGGCATGAGAACGTCATCCCCTTCTGCGGACGGCCCTTCAGGCATGCTGGCCATATGGATTCAGTCCTGATCGAAAACATGTGGAAGGTTGTCCAGCCTGAGGACGACCTTTGGATCATTGGTGACTTTGCTGTCGGTCCAAAAGCCAAGGACCCGGACTACCTGAACATTTTGTTCGGGCAGCTTCCGGGCGCGGCCAAGCATTTGATCATCGGCAATCATGATCTCGCGCCAACATTGGACCTGCCGTGGGACAGCGTCTCGCATCTCACTGAAGTGCCAGACGGCGCGGACGGCCTTTACCATACGCTGTGCCACTACCCGATGATCACATGGAACGGCGCGCGGAAAGGGTCGCTGCAGTTGTTCGGGCACGTTCACAACCAATGGCAGGGATCGCGAAATGCGGTCAATGTTGGCGTGGATCAGTGGGATTTCCGACCTGTGTCGTTTCGGGAGGTCGTGCGGCGCGCTGAAAATCTGAAAGTCAACAAACATTGGTCTGATGTGGAACGATAAACACACAAACTCATGATTTTCAATCGGTCAAAGTGTAGACCCTCAAAGTGAAGTTTGACTGCGCTGCGGTAACAATACCGTGCTCCGTCCACCTAAACCAGCAGTCGGTAAGACCCCTGTTCAGCGACGCGCACATCATCGCTTCGGAACAACCCGTACGAAGTAAACCAACTTTGTTGCATTTTCTCTCTCATGCACGTAGTGTTTCTTAGGGCGATTTTCGTGCCTTGAACGTTGCTTTCGGTTGCGCCGAGTTGTAACCGTTTTCAATAGTTTGGGGGATAAAGTTTGATTGGAGTCGAGCTTTTTGCAGGTGCGGGCGGACTGTCTTTGGGAGCTGAAAACGCTGGCCTAAAAGTCGCGGTCGCGGTCGAGAAGGCTCCTGCTGCTGCCAGCACCTACCGCGCCAACCACCCACACGTCAGATTGCTGTGCGACGATATCAGGGCAGTAGACCCTGCTACACTCGGTTTACCATCTGAGGGCTTGATCTTGTTTGGCGGGCCGCCATGTCAGGGGTTTTCCACTTCAAACCAGAGAACCCGAGGAAAGGAAAACGACAATAACTGGCTCTTCGAAGAGTTTTTGCGTTTCGTTCAAATACTAGAACCGGAAGTTGTTGTTTTCGAGAACGTTGCCGGCATCGTGCACACATCAACTGGATATTTTCTTGGCGAATTAGTCAGACGCCTTGAGCACCTCGGATACAATGTATCTTACTCCGTACTCGATGCTACTCGCTCTGGAGTACCGCAACGTCGAAATCGATTTTTCTGTGTGGGATGCAAATCCAAGGTAATTAAAATATCAAACAATTTGGGGCGCGAGAGTTTCGTTACAGTCGAAGAAGCAATACATGATTTACCTGCTTTGCAAGTTGGTAATATGAACAATGTTCTCCCGTATGCTTGCCTGCCTAAGTCTGAATATGCGAAAATGCTGCGAGGTGACAACACAGTATGCTCTGGCCATCTGGTCACCAAAAATGCTGGTCATATTGTTGAGAGATATGCGCATATACCTCCCGGTGGGAATTGGTCGGATATTCCGCCAGAACTGATGGGTTCTTATAAAGATGTCACGCGGTGCCACACAGGCATCTACAAGCGATTAAATTTCTCGGAACCGTCAGTTGTATTAGGAAATTTTAGAAAAAACATGCTTATTCATCCGTCTGAGGACCGAGGACTTTCGGTCAGGGAGGCGGCACGCATCCAGTCTTTTCCCGATAGTTACACATTTTCAGGTTCAATCGGACAACAACAACAGCAAGTTGGAAACGCGGTGCCCCCCTTAATGGCGGAGACAGTTTTTAATGAGATTTTTTGTCAAATGGTAGTGAGCTGACCAGTATGAGCGATGGACTAGATATCAACCTCGACAGTCCTTTAGAGGTCCGTCTCAAAGAGCTCGTAGATCGTAAGAATTCGCAAAATGAGTTTCCGTATACTGGCGATAATCGGTTTGAACTTTACACTAGTATCAAGTCTCAACTCCAAAAGGACTATTATCGGGATATTGACGGGGGACTGACGAAAGACTCCGGTGGGGGAGCGTTCACTCGACACGATCTTGGGCACGTAGACGATGTAATAAGAAAAGCTGGACAGGTCTTAGGTGCCAATAGTGAGGCAGCTGAACCTGCGATGAACAGGTTGAAACCATATGAGGTGTTTGTTCTGTTAGTCGCCTGTCTGATCCACGACGCTGGAAACATTGATGGCCGAAAAGGGCACGCTAACCGTGCACGGCGGGTGCTACAGGACGTCGCCGGTAAAAGGCTCGATACCAAGGAAATTGGTTTGATTTCTAAGATCGCAAGTGCACATGGAGGAGAAACTGCAGCTGGAAGCCCAGATACTATCGGCGCATTGCCAATTCGTGATGGTGTCGAACACATCACCGTGAAGCCGAGATTGATTGCTGCGGTGTTGCGTCTTGCAGATGAACTAGCTGAGAATACACGTCGAGCAAATCGGCGAGATGTCGAAAGCTCAAGATTCCCTAATCTGTTCTGCTCAACGATTTCGATCAGTGTTGACTATAAAAGTCGTTGGATTTCTTTGAACTTCGCAGTTGGGGACCACAACTGCATTCTGTTTGGCAAAGATGAAAATGGCGAAGATATGTTTTTCTTAGATTATATCTCGCAACGCGTCGCAAAGACCGAGTTAGAACGCAGATATTGCGACAGATATCTCAGAGGATTTGCGACCTTTGACCACATCCGTGTGAACATTGAATTACTCAGAGACCATGATGAATGGCACGCGATCCACTTTGAATTAAAGGAAGACGGCTATCCAAACTCAAACGATCTTGAAAAATTTCAGCGAGACCAGATAAATGGTGAGAGTATAGCGAGCGAATACAAGGCTCGGTTTGGAGGAGCTTCAGAATGAGCAACCCGTTCAGCGTAAAGCCACCTGAAGATCTTACGCCCCAAAACATCGCAGACAATTTTGTTGAGATGTATACAGATTTTCCGAGTTTAAAAGAACCTATGAACCTCTTTATTCATGGCCCCAGAGGTGCTGGAAAAAGTATAATGTTGAGGAGTCTTGAACGGCAAGTGCAACTGCTAATGAGCGCTGAAAGCCGGGAGAAGCTTCCATTTTTTGCTGTCCATGTTCCGATAAAGCGAGAATTCTTCGGCAATCCAGAGTTCTTGCGCTTGAATGGTTGGAAAGCAACGACCGTTGGTGAGCACCTGCTAACAATTCATGCAGTTCAGTATCTGTGTGATGCGCTATTCGAAAATAACATCACCTTAACAGATACTTCTAAAGCAGAGTTTAGCGGACTTTGGGAAGATTGCGGGGGCGGGGAAGACGTCAAAGCGATTGACGCTTGGGAAAACTTTGGAGACGCATCCCGGTTTTGCGAACGGGAAACCCGCCGAGTTCGACAATATTATGTTAGGTTGCCGGAGGTTGGTGAAAGTGACGTTTACAGAGGAGCGCTGACAGGTTTAAGTGATTTTCTACTTTTGATAGTTCGCACTTTGATAAATGAGGGTAGTCTCGTGGATGGGCCTGTGTGTTTCATGGTGGACGACGCAGACAACCTGCCCGAAGACCTTCAGAGAGTTTTAAATAGTTGGGTGTCGGCGCGAGTAGCTAAGCTGGCTTGTTTCAAAGTCACGACACAGCTTGCATACAAAACGTTTAAAACCATGGATGGACGAATTATCGAAAGCCCGCATGATTTCACTGAGATCAATATCGGAAGTGTCTATACCGCGAACAAGGGGAATTTTGCTAGACGCATAGAAGCTATAGTAGCCAAGCGGCTTAAGAATGCGGGGATCGAACGCACACCCGAAGAGTTTTTCCCAAAAGATCATGTTCAGCAAGCCCGAAGAGATGAAATATGGGAAGACCTGCGGCAAGGTCATTCTGATCCATATATCGCTCTAAAGGGCGATGGCCCTTCAAGAAGTAAAGACTTGGCCCAAAGATACGCTATACCTGCACTTATGAGAGAAGTCGCCGCGACCAAGTCGGCTCACACCTTTAGCTACGCAGGCCTGCAGTCGTTGACTGATTTGTCGTCCGGGGTGGTAAGATGGTTCCTGCAACCAGCTTCACAAATGTATTCTGCTGTACAGAGTGGATTGGATCAAGCCGATGCAGATGTTAAAGTTTCTCAAATCCCAGTCAGTATTCAAGATTCTGAAATTGCTGTTTGGTCCAAGGAGTTTCGAGAAAAATTGAATGCAGATCCCGGAGGATCGGCGGGTGAGACGTCAAGAAGTTCACTTCAGAGTATGGGGCACAGCAAAGAAAACTACGAGAAATTGGGAAACTTGCTAGACGCAATTGGCACTTTTTGTAGAGAACGGCTGTTAGATAGAACTGCCAGCGAGCAGCGCGTATTTTCATTTGCTTTAAATGACGATCCCGACAGCGAGCTGTCTGACATACTCCATTTAGGAGTGCGATTAGGCTACTTGCAGAAAACTGACCTTGCATCCAAAAACACTCTAGGCGGTCGGCGACCTAGGTATATTTTATCGCGTAGGCTCGGGCCACATTATCGGCTAGATGTCTCAGGCTACGCTGCCCACCTGTCCGTGACATGCGAAGATCTCAAATTTGCACTGAAGGACCCAAAATCATTCGTTCGCAGCCGAATAAAAGCAGAAAAAAAGGATGATGGGCAGACCGAAATAAAATTTGGAGAGCCTCAATGAAGGCCGCTGAACGTATCAACAAAGCTGAGCTTCCAGATAAGTTCATTTGTAGCTCACTAGCGTTTTTAGGGCGTTCCAGCTTCGAGGATCGCTGCGTGTCGGCCCACAATGAGTTGTCATCGTGCAACTTCGTCTACAAGCATTTCTTCAAGTCTCGTAGCGAGGCAAAAATTGCTACCCGCATTCGAGAAAAACTGAACCTTGATGAGAGCCAAACATCGGAAATCGACACCAGTGATCCGCTGCAAGCTCTCAGGGCAATCGCACTTCAATTCTCCGAAATCGCGAATCTTCCTGAAGAAACATCACTAGTTATAGACATCACAACTTTCCGGCGTGAAGAACTTCTCATCCTTCTAAAAGAAATGAAACGTCTTCCTGTATCGCTACTGGAGGAAGCCAGCTTTGTCTATTCGGTTGCCGCCAAGATGGGGGACTGGCTTTCCAACAATGTTCGCCAAATTAGGCCAGTGATAGGCTATCCTGGCGATATGATGTCGCGTAGAAGCACTCATTTGGTTATTTTAGCAGGCATAGAGCATCATCGCGCTGTAGCAGCCATCGATGCATATGAACCATCAAATATTTCCCTTGGAATGGTACCACTTGATGAATCGGTTTCTTCAGAAATTTATGAACGAAACCTAGAACTCCGTGACTACATCGTACGACACTTTGACAATGTGACAACAGAGTTTGATTTCTCGGCAAAAAATCCCCAAGCAGTTATTTCAACTCTGAGAAGAATTGTAGCCAGTCGACCGGCTCACAATACCATCATAGCACCGCTGAACACTAAACTCTCTACGCTCGCATGTGGTGTTTATGGGCTAGAAAATCCAGCCGTTCAGCTTTGCTATGCCGAAGTGGAAGTCTATAATGCGGGCGAGTACTCGATGGCAGGCAATGAAGTACTGCTGATCCCCTATCGATCTTTGATATCTGACGTAAGCGCATAGATCCTGAGGTATTAAATGTGGTATAGAGAGATGCCTGTAAATTTTTATCATTGTATAACAAAAACTTATTTAATATAAGTGTAAGACTGTCTCTCCGCCATTACACTTAGATTTCATTGATAAATATATCCACTTTCTGGCACTACCCCACAACCGGCCCCAGATAGAGAAAACGCTTGGTAGCCGCGAAGTGTTTTGTATCCGTCGCTGATTTTTCTGCGGCTGACCGGGTCACGAGGTCGCAAAATACCCACAGTTAAGGCGCGCTGGAGTAATCTATGCACGCAGGCCCCCCGCCCACTCAAATCCATTTGTTGCGGTCTATGCATGATGGGCTATCCCGCCGGTCAGGGCTTGAGCGTAATCGAGACTCTGCCTGCCCCCTACGGTTCAGGGTTGCCAAGCATTGACAAGGCGCTGCGACAGGCCGGGTCAGAACTGGCTGATGCGGTGGTCTGCCGGGTCTATATCACCGATGCCGCCTGACTGCGCGATGTTGCCGCCATTCTGCCAGATACCCATACCCGATGCCAAGGTCGAGATCGAATTAACTGCCTCGCGGGCGGGCTAAGGCGATGGCAGCCCCTCAGCGTTTGATCGTCGGCATTTCGGGTGCATCGGGTGTGATCTACGTCATTCGCTTGCTGGAAATCCTCAAAGGCAGCGGGATCGAGACGCATCTGATCATGACCCGTGGGGCCGAAATTACATTGGCGCATGAAACCCGCCGCAAGCTGGCCGAGGTTTACGCGCTTGCCGATCACGCCCATGCGCCCGGCGATATCGCAGCCTCGGTTTCCAGTGGCTCGTTCCGGACCATGGTGATGATCGACGCGCCCTGTTCGATGCGGTCATTGGCCGAAATTGCGGGTGGTGTGACCGCAGGGTTGCTTAGCCGGGCGGCGGATGTAGTGCTGAGAGAGCGTCGCCGGTTGGACTTGATGGTGTGCGAGACACCGCTGCACACCGGCCACCTGCGCAATTTGACCGCCGTGTCCGAGATGAGGGGATCATCGCCCCGCCAGTGCCGGCCTTCTATGCGCGCCCTGAAACGCTGGAAGACATGATCGACCACACGCTGGGCCGGGTGCTGGATCTGTTCGGCATTGAAACCGATGGTGTGAAACGCTGGAAAGAATAGCGCCTCATGAAGCCCGTGCCACTGCGGCCAACAGGTCAACCTCGGCTTCGGACAGACGCGCCGCGCCTATGATGTCACGCAGGATTTGCGCGTATGGGCGACGGTATCGCGCAAATCGACCCGTATCGCGCGAAGGGGCAGCACTGCGCGACGTCGCCAGTCTGCTATATGCGCACGCAATGCCTGTAGCTCATACGTGCTCAGCGGTGCGTCTTGTCGGGCGCTGTCATAGCAATGTGCAATCAGCAACATGACATCTGCCCCACCTTCGGCTTGCAAGCGCAGGCACAGCGATGCGATGCCGGGTTTGGCGCAGAAAGACTGGGCAAAGGCCCAGATATCCGATCCATCCGCAGCAATTTCCTGGGGTTTTTCATGGATGCGCGCCTTGATCTTGCGATGGGGTCTGAACTTTGGCGCAGAACCGGATGTGCGACAATCCTCTGTTCAGACCGCCATCGGCCCGATCCCTGCAAGAGATGACGACGCAGCGAAGTGGCGCAGCGCCGTCAGGATCAAGTTCGCGAGAGCGCCGCGCCGGTGCCCCTTTCGGGGGCGCGACAGTGCTTTGGCTACAGCGGAGAGTCCGGATTGAACGCCGGGCGCCGCTTCTCGCGCAGTGAGGCAAGGCCTTCGCGCGCGTCGGGGCCGGTGAAGCCCATGAACTCCAGCGCCAGCGAGGTGTCAAAGGTCGGGCCCGCCATGCGCAACCAGTTGTTCAGCGCATATTTTGTCCAGCGAATGGCGCTGGGTGCGCCGCGCGCCAGCTTTTCCGCCACTTCGAGCGATTTCTCATGGACCTTGTCGTCGTCAACGCAAAGTGAGACCAGCCCGATGCGTTCGGCCTCTTCGCCGCTGACCGCCTCGCACAGCAGCAGGTAGTATTTTGCTTTCGCCATACCGCACAGCAGTGGCCAGACGATGGCCGCATGGTCACCCGCCGCGACACCCAGCCGCGTGTGACCATCGATGATGCGCGCATTGCGTCCGGCAATCGAGATATCGGCCAGCAGACCGCAGACCAGCCCGGCCCCCACCGCAGGCCCTTGCATGGCCGAAACCACGGGCTTGGAGCAGTTGATCACGTTGTAGACCAGATCGCGCGCTTCCTTCCAGACGCGCGCGAGGGTCTCAAAGTTCTCTGTCATGTCCTTGACGAGATCAAGATCACCACCGGCTGAAAACGCCTCACCGGCACCGCGCAGGATTGCCACGCTGACATCGGGGTCTTCGTCGATATCGCGCCAGACGCGCGTCAACTCACCGTGCATGACGGCATCGGCCGCGTTCAGACGGCCCGGATTCTCCATCGTGATCCGCAAGATCCGCTCTTGCGGCCAATCGAATTTCAGCCGTTTGTAGCTGGCATAACGGTCGCTCATTTCTTTCTCTCCTCCTCGTCGTTCCAGTATGGGGCGCGCAAGACATTCTTCTGGATCTTACCCATCGCCGTTTTTGGGAAGCTGTCGACAAACCGCACCAGCCGCGGGCGCTTGAACCGTGCCAGCATCGCGGTGCAATGTGAGATCACGCGATCTTCGGACAGCGCAGCGCCGGGGTGAAGCTGGATATAGGCGGCAGGCACTTCGCCCCATTTGTCATCAGGAATTCCGAAGACCGCGCATTCCGCCACTTCGGGCAACTGATACAGGGTATTCTCAATTTCCTTCGGATAGATATTCTCGCCACCCGATATCATCATGTCCTTGGAGCGGTCGATGAGATAGATGAACCCGTCTTCGTCCATGCGTGCCAGATCGCCTGTCCACGCCCAGCCGCCACGAAAGAATTCAGCCGTCTGCTCTGGCTCATCGTAATACTGCAGCATCACATTGTCGCCGCGTGAGACGATCTCGCCAACCTCGCCCTGTGGCACCGGGTTCCCCTCACGGTCCACCAGCGCAACATCCACGTTATAGGCCTGCCGTCCGATCGAGCCCAGTTTGGCGGGCAGGTACCAGTGGCGCAGCGATGTCAACACCCCCACCTCGGACTGGCCGTAGATCTGCGTCATTCGCAACCCGGGCAATTTTTCAAGCACATCATGTTGCACCCAGTCGGGCATCGGCGCACCGGCGAAGGAAAGCTTGGTGAACCGGGCATAATCGGCGGGGTCGAAACCGTCATCGGCGATCATCATCGCAACCTGCGTCGGCACCATGAAGGCCGCCGTCATGCCTGTGCGCCGTGCCAGGGCTGCAAATTCGCGCACATCCCAGCCGGTCATCAGAACGCAGGTGGCCCCGACCAGAATGGCCGGCTGGAACATGATGTTGAGGGCCGCAACGTGGAACATCGGCGTGACGATGCCCACGATATCGCGCTCATCCAGTGCCTCTTCCATCGCCACGGTCTGAGCCGTGATCGCGCGGTTGCGGTGGCTTGCAAGAACCCCCTTGGGCAGGCCGGTCGTGCCACCCGTGTAGGTCATGCAAAAGGGCATGTCCTCATGCAGTTCCACGCTCGGCGGCGTCGAGTTCTGCGCGGCAAGCATGGCATCGAAGTCTGACCCCTCGCCGCCGATAACAACCACCTCGCGCAGTTTTGGCAGGCGCTCGCGCAGGGCAGACACCTTGTCGGCGAACGCAGCCTCGACCAGCAACAGCTCGACATCCGCCTTGTTCAGCACAAAGCGCAATTCTTCATCGGCCAGCAGCACCGATATGTTCACCAGCACATGACCTGACCGCGCAACCCCAAAGAACGCCACCGCATATTCCGGGCGGTTGCGGCAGATGATGCCCACCTTGGAACCTTGCGCCAGCCCGCGCGAAAGAAGGGCGTTCGCGCAGCGGTTTGCGGCGGTGTCCAGTTCGCAATAGCTTGTGGTTGTGTCTTGCCAGATCAGCGCGGGTTTGAGCGCAAAGCGCTCGGCCGAACGACGAAGCATATCACCGGTCAGCATGAGACTGCCTCCTGAACCTGCGGCGCAGCGGTGCTTTGCGCCCTGTGTTACAACATTGTGCCAACTCGACTTTCACCATCGCCGATGGTATCCGCAACCACTAAGCGATCAATCGCGTTCCGCAGAGCAGAAATCCAGCAGATGAGCCGAGACACCGACCGCCAATACGTTGAAGCGCTGGCGCGCGGGATGTCGATACTTGAGGCGCTGTCACGCGCGCAACGCCCGCTCAGCAATGGCGAAATCGCGGTCGCAACGGGTCTGGCACCCTCGACCGTGACCCGTCTGACACATACGCTGACGCATCTTGGTTATACCCGTGTGGCACAGGAACGCCGCGGCTATGAGCTGACGTTGAAAAACCTTGCGCTGGGGTATCAAGTGCTGGAGGGGCTGGCCCTGATCAAGCGGACGCGATCAACATTGCGCCAACTGACGGACGAGACAGGGGAAACGAGCGCGCTGGCAATCCTTGACGGGCTGCATATTACCTTTGTGGATGTCTGCCAGGGAAGCAACCCGGCGGCAGTTCGTCTGGCGACGGGCGGAAGGATGCCGACGGCTGTATCGGCGGGCGGAATTGCCCAGATCGCGGCCATGGACGAGCGTGAGCGCAGGGTGTTGGTGTCACAGGCGCGCAGCTATCTCAGGCAGCGCGACGGCAATATCCAGGCCTTCAACGACTCGCTTGCCGAGGCAATGGAAACCGGCATCGCTATCGTGCGGGGCGAATGGCGCACGGGGATCAGTGGATTGGCGATTGCGTTGGAGATTGACGGCGACACCGCCGCCATTTCGATCGCTGTTGCGACCGACAGCGTCAGCGAAGCGACAATGCGTGGCGCACTTACTCACACGCTGCGTGAGGCGGCGCAACGGCTGGCCTGAGCGGGCACGGCCGCGCGCCTGTTAACCTCAACGCTGCATGCTGCGGTCCCAGCCATCCATGAACCTGTCAAGTTGCGCATCCGTGTCACCCTCCAGCACACCATGTCTGCAAAGACGTTTCACAAGTGCGCGGCTTCCGGCGTCGGGTGCGTCTGCGCGCCATTGCTCCAGCGCATCGCCATCAAGCGCTTTGGCGCTGATCTCCTGCGCAAGCCCAAGGTCATGACACTGCGATGCCGTCAGCGCCTTGCCGTGCAGAACCAGCCGCTCGGTCATGCTGCCTGACAGGCGATGGCGGATCATGGCGACCGTGTCATCAAACAGCGCCAGACCCAGCGTGACCTCGGGGAACCGGAGTTTTGCCTGCGGCGCCATGACCACCGTGTCCGCGGCCATGACCAGCATGGCACCTATGCCCACCGCGTGACCGCGCGCCTCGGCAAGCACGGGCAGGGGGGTGTCAAACACCTGCCTGCCGAGGGTCAGAAAATCGGCGAACGCGGCACGAACCGCTGGCCGCGGCTGGCGCGCAAGATCTTTCAGATCGAAGCCGCCGCAAAAAAACCGGCCCTCGTTGGCGGGAACGAAATGCAGCCCCTGACCGCCTTCCAGCACGCGGCCCACCTGCTCAACAAGCGCATGAATGCCGTTTGCCGTCAGTCGGTTCTCTGCCCCGCTGCCCAGTTCGATACGCTGCACGGTCATCGGTACAGATACTGCGGCAGCCATGTCGCCAGATCAGGAAACATGAGGACGATTGAAATTGCCACCAGAAACGAGATCACAAAGGGGACCGTTCCGGCAAATATCTGCATCAGCGACACGTCCGGCGCTATTGACCGCACGACAAAGACATTCATTCCAAGTGGTGGCGTAATCAGGCCCAGTTCCACCGCCATGACCACCAGAATGCCAAACAGAATCGGGTCAATACCGATCTGGACAGCAACCGGAAACAGCACCGGCAGCGTGAGCAGCAACATGCCCAGCGAGTCCATGAAAAAACCCAGCAGAATGTATATGAACAGGATCACCATGAGGATCATGAACGGCGAGGCATCAAGCCCGCCAACGAAGCCGCGAATTGCGCTGGCGATGCCGGTCACCGAAAGGAAGGTGCCGTAAAGCGTGGAGCCGAAGATGATGAGAAAGATCATCGCCGAGGTTGCGGCTGTGTCGATCATCGCATCAGACAGGGTTTCACGTGTCAGCCCGCCGCGCGCCCATGCAATAATGAACGTGCCCAGTGAACCCACGGCAGCCGCTTCGGTCGGGGTGAACAGCCCGCCATAGAGCCCCCCCAGCACGATCACCACCAGACCAACCAGTGACAGCACGCCGGTCGCTGACACCTTTTCATCCATCATCGGCAGGTCTTTGGTGGCAATGTCCTGTGTGGCCCGTGGCGACAGGCGCACCCAGATCATCACCGTGACAACAAAGACGCCGGTCAGCATGAGGCCGGGAAACAGACCGGCGGCAAACATCTGGCGGATGGATTGTTCTGTCATCAGCGCATAGATCGCCAGCATCACCGAAGGCGGGATCAGAATGCCGATGGTGCCGCCCGCCGCCACACTGCCGGTAGCCAGCCCCTTGCTGTAGCCGCGCTTGCGCATCTCGCCCAGCGTGACGCGCCCCATGGTCGCGGCAGTCGCCAACGAGGAACCCGATAGCGCCGAAAACCCCGCGCAGCCAAGAATGGTAGCAATCGCCAGCCCACCGCGCATCCGGCCGATGAGGCGTGCCAGCATCACGAACAGATCGCGGCTCAGCCCGGCATGCACGGCTAGGTTGCCCATCAAGACAAAGAGCGGAATCACCGACAATCCGTAGTTGGTGGAATTAATCGGCGCCCCGGCGATCTGGAACCAGGCCGCAAAACTGCCCTGCACAAGATAGATACCCGTTGTCGCCGCCAGCAACAGAGCGATGGCAATGGGCACGCGGATGATCATCAGCACAAGCAATCCGACCGAGCACCATATCCCGATGGCCATGGCGCTCATGGGCGCATTCCTTTTTCAGTATCACCACGCCGATAGAGCAAGCGGCCACTGCGCAGTATCAGCACCAGAAGCACAAGGCAGGACAGTGCGCACCCCAGAATCAACGGCAGCCAGTTGTAGAACACCAGAATGCCCAGATCTGAGGTGCGTGTTCCGTGGTCAAGGATCTGGCTTGCCCGCACCCACAAGCGCCAGGCAAGCAGACCCATCACCCCGGCAGCAAGGATTTCGCCAAACAGGATGAAAACCAGCTGCGTGCGCTTCGGCAGCATCTCGACAAACGCCTCGACCGCGACGTGGCGTCCGGTCCAGAATGCGTAGGGCAGCGAGAGCCCGATCATCCATCGCATGGCGAAGGTAACCAGCTCCCAGCTGCCCGGAATACCCATCCCGAACTGGCGCAACATCACGTCGATGACTGTCAGCAGCGCCATCGACAACAAGATGACAAGTCCGCCCGCAAAGGCAAGCCCGCCGACAGCGGCACCAACAAGACGTTCTATCTTCTGCACGGTCGTGCCGTCACTCGCCGGCCAGTTCGCGGGCACGCGCGGCGGCGCTCTCGTAGATGTCGCGCGCGGCTATGCCCTGCGCTTCGGTTTCCTCGATGAAGGCGTTGATCCCCGGCATCACCGCATCAACCCAGCGCTGCTCTTCGGCTTCGGACAGGGAATAGATCTCATTTCCCAGTTCCTCGACATAAGCGCGGCCACTGATCTCGGACTCGTCCCAGGCGCGGCCCACGGCGATCGCTTCCTGCATGCCAGAGTTATCCATGATGACCTGCTGCAGATCCTCGGGCAGGGCGTTGAAGGTGTTTTCGTTCATGATGAGATAGAAGGTCAGCACATAGGTGGGCCACTCGATATGGTAATTCACCTGCTCGCCCAGTCGCAGCCCCTGCATGGCATCGAACGGGAAGGCCACGCCATCGAGGACGCCACGCTCAAGGCTTTCATAGGCTTGCGGTGCCGGTACGCCGACGGGTTGCGCGCCAAGCTGCTCAAGCAGCATACGCGCGGCCGGCGAGGGGAAGCGCATGCGAAGGCCCTGCATGTCTTCCAGCGTTTCGACCCGGGGGATCGTGTTCAGGCTGCCGGCGGCATGGGTATGGAGGTAGAGCACGCGCACGCCCTGAAACTCGGCATCCATCGCGCCATCTTCGTACATTTCCATCAGTACCTGTGATGCCGTTTCGGCATCGGTAAAGAGAAACGGAAGCTCCATCACCGACATGACCGGAAACCGGCCCGGTGTCGCCCCGGGCATCGACCAGCCGATATCGGCCACACCGCCCTGCACCCCATCATAGATCTCGTCTACCTGCAGCAACTGCCCGGCTGGAAAGATCTCGATCTGAATGCGCCCGTCAGATTGCTCATGGATGCGCTCTGCCCAGCCTGGCAACACGTTCGCCGCCATGTTGTGCATCGGAGGAAGATAATGCGCCAGACGCAGCGTGAACTCCTGCGCCTGTGCCTGCAAGGCACCCAGCCCCATGGCAAAGAAGACGGCGGCTCCGATTGATCTGCTGATCATGTTTTCCTCCAGTTGTTATGTGCTCGCTTCGCATGCAGCGGATCTGCCGCTCCTCCCCAGGTCATGCGATCGCGTGATGGATATCCATGATCGACCAACAACGGGGACAGGTCAATTTACCATTCGCTCATGCGCCTTCCGCAGAGTGGAATTGTATGACCGCAATCCCGATGGCGGCCGGGCGCGGCGATGATTGCCCTGAAAGATGCCGCTTTCAGGCTTTCCGCCGCTTCGATCACATATGCGGGAATACAGTGTCGCGAAATGGTTCGCCCGTCGCATCTTGCGGTCTGACGCGCGTTGCACAGCAATGGCGCGCTTGTCGACCGGGCTGAACATCATCCGTGCCGGACGCCATCTGGCGCAACCAGAGGTGGTGATATCATTCCTGCCCGTGCCAGCGTCGCATGTGGCTTGCATGGCTGTCCAGATATGCGCCCTCGCGGTAGTGATTGTCGTAGAACTCAAGATCAAGGTGAACGGCCTGAACAAAACCGGGCAATACCATGGTGGTGAACGCGCCGGGGAACTTGCCATAGGTATCGAACACATGCTGCGCCACGGTGCCCAAGCAGGCGGTGAACGGCTCATCATAGGGCGTGACTGAGCCCTTGACCCCGGCGGCATCTTTCCACGGACCTGCGGTAGACAGATCATAGGTGCCACCCTGGCCGAACTTGCGGGCAATGAACGCGGCCACGGCGGCGTGCATGTCGTCGAACCACGGTGGGCACAAACCTTGATAGACCCCCTCAAGCCCCACGGGGTTTGGCAATGTCCATCGCGCGTCCTGCTGGAAGCGAAAGCCAAAGCCCCTGATACCGGCCTCGTAAAAGGCACCAAGGATTGACCAGCGGTTCATGCCGTTGAAATAAAGCCCGCCAAGGCCCATCGCCTGAAGCGTCAGCACCATGTTGTGGGCCATGAAGGCGCATTCGGAAACCGTGGCCTCATAGGCCATTTGCTGCAGCACAGACAGCGGGACACGCTTTTCCGGGTTCAACAGGCCTGACCGGATGAAAGGCTGCAGATCGCCTGCCATTCCGCCCTCGGTGTCGTCCATGATGACATTGCCGTTGCCGATCGTCATGGCCATCAGCGCAAGCAGTTGTTCGCTGGCATCGGCAATTGGCATGAACAGGCTGGAGCCGGGGGTGTTGGCCATCCACAGGTTCGGCTCCAGCATATGTGGCGGCGCGGCGGGCAGGTCCAGCCTTGTGTCCGACAGCTTGCGGGTGTGCGCGCGGACCACGGCGATGACCCGCTCGCCATCCTCCTCGATGCACTGATACTCGCGCATCCGGGCGGGCGTGACGTCGCGGGTATTGGTGATCCAGGTGCCGGTGTCATCGGTGAACAGCATCGCCGGGGTGCCAAAACCACCCGCCGTGGGGGCGGTGCGGCCGGTGAAGCGCAGCGAATAGTGGGCATGCTGATCCGGGCGGTCAGGGCCGAAAGGCACGCCGAAGTGCCATCCGCTGACGCCGGTGCCGACCGCCAGCAAAATGCTGGTTTCCAACTCGGACAGGGGCAGGGGGGCATGGCGCGACCTGAAGGCCAGCGGCCCGGAGGGGATCTCCATTCCCAGGCCGAACCGGCGGGCCCGGCGCCCGAAAATCGCGTCCAGCAACGGAAAACGCGACAGATGGTCAAGCGGGTCCGTCATGGAATTTCCTCCTCGTCAGTCGATGGTTAGGCGGGGCGCGACGCGACGACATCGCAAAAGATGCCCCGGTTCTTGCAGGCGGGCTCAGGGTCTCGCAGTAGCGTTCAAACCTTTCCGTCAGACCGCCGTTCAGCAGGCAACGTGTTTGTCTGGCGCCGGTGAAAGGCTAGAAAACCGTCGGACACCGGGCCAGAGCCGTATTTCGCAAGAAGGGTCCATTCTGATCACCAAAGGCCTGAATGTGGGATGTCCAGCTCGGGACCACCGTTCGGCCTTGCCCGCATGGCAAGTTGCAGGCTGGTGGCACAGCGGGCGCAGCTCTGCGCTGACCGTGCAGGCTCCGCCTCAGGGTTTGGTGGCGGGAGCGTGCGCGCTGCGGCCAATCCATGCCGGCGGGTCATCAAGGCGCAGGAACGGTTATCGAGGCTGGCCCTGACCTTGAGCATCCGAAAGGGCGGCGGATGCAGGTCGCGCTAAACTTTGACCGGCTTGGGATGGCGAAGAATCTTGTGCAGAACGCACGATTCAACACATTTAGAAACAATCACCCAAGTGATTCAGAGATGCTGACAAGAGAGTTGATTCCAGTCGCGAGTCAGTCAGAAAATTTTATGAAATTTAGGTTCTTGATAGGATTTTGGCGGAGGGAACGGGCCTGACATCCAACAGCGTATTCCCCGTAAGTCATTGATGTTAGTGAAAACAATTTGAATTTGCGCACGTGGGAAACACCGAGAGGCTCCGAAGCGGGATCCCGGCCGAACCGAAAATCCTGAATTTCGGAAAGATCACACAATCCAACGACATGAACCCAGGTGACGCCCATGGGGGAGGTGTCGGAGGCCGATCTACAGCCAAGTAATAATTCTTCTATTACAAGTCTTCTCGTTATTTCAGGAGTTGGCTGGCGTCAGGGGTTCCGGCACGGGCGCGATCAGCATCTTGTCGCGCCCCGACATGATATCACCCTGCACCTGTTCGGTCAGGCGCTGTGCGTCCCGGCGGCGGGTATCCTCCAGCGCCTCGGTCACCGATGCCTCGTCCAGGCCAAGGCGGCGCAGTCCTTCTGCGCCCATCAGCAGAGCCGACTCAACGGTCTCGCGTATCTCAAAACTCACGCCTGCACGGATCAGTTCCATCGAATGCCCCCGGTCATAGCTGCGCGCCAGCACGGCCGCATTCGGGAATTCGTGCTGGATCAGGTCTGCAATGGCGCTGACTGCGCCCGGGTCGTCGACACAGATCAGGATCACCTGCGCCTGCGCCGCGCCCGAGGCATGCAGGATATCAAGCCGTGTGCCATCGCCGTAATAGACCTTGAAGCCGAAGCGCGCGGCCTCACGGATACGGTCGGGGTTGTTCTCGATCACCGAGACCTGCGCGCCGCGGGCCAGCAGCATCTGCAACGCAATCTGGCCGAACCGCCCGAAGCCGATCACCAGAACCTGCCCGCGCAACCCGTCGGCAGCGTCGACCCCGTCCAGCCCAGCGTCAGGACCACGCAGCAGCCGGTCCGCGACAATCAGGATCAGCGGTGTAATCGCCATGGACAGGATCACCACGGTCGAAAAAACCGCGTTTTCACGCGCATCGATCACCCCGCCCGTCAGCGCGGCGGTATAAAGGACGAAGGCAAATTCGCCCCCTTGCGCAAACATTGCCGTGCGGCGCAGCGCGACGATATTCGTACCGCCAAAGGCCCGTGCCGTGGCATAGATGGCCAGGGCCTTGACCAGCACATAAACCACCAGCATCGCCAGCAAGAGCGGCCATTCCAGCGCCACGACAGACAGGTTCAGCGACATCCCGACTGCCAGAAAGAACAGCCCCATCAAGAGGCCCTTGAACGGCTCGATATCGCTTTCAATCTGATGGCGATAGCTGGAGCCAGAGAGCAGAACTCCGGCCAGAAACGCGCCCATCGCCATCGACAGGCCCACGGCCTCCATCAGCAGCGCGGCCCCCAGCACCACCAGGAGCGCACCCGCGCTCAGCACCTCGCGGGCGCGCGCGCGCGCCAGCAGGGCAAAGAACGGGTCCAGCAGCCAGCGCCCGGCGACAAGAAGCGACACAAGCCCGGCCAGAGCCAGCGCGAGGGCGCCCAGGCCCCCCGCCCCCTGCCCGACGGGCGAGAGGAAGGCCACGACCACCAGCAGGGGCACGATCAGCAGATCCTCGAACAAAAGGATCGAGACCGATTTCTGCCCTTCAGGACTGGCGATCTCGCCGCGCTCCTGCAGGACGGACATGATCACAGCGGTCGAGGACAGCACGAAGCCCGCACCTGCGATGAACGCCGTGACCGGAGGCAGCGAAAAGACCACCATACCCGCCAGCGACAGCAGGGCAATCGCAAGGCCGACCTGCACCAGCCCCAGCCCGAAGATCTGCCCCCGCAGCGCCCAGAGCTTATGCGGGCGCAATTCCAGCCCGATGACGAACAGGAACATCACCACGCCCAGTTCCGCGAAATGCAGGATCGTGTCAGGGTCGGTGAACAGCCCCAGCACAGATGGGCCTACCAGCGCCCCGGCGGCGAAATACCCCAGCACTGAGCCCAGCCCCAGCCGCCGGAACAGCGGCACGGCAATCACTGCCGCCCCCATCAGCACCACCACCGGGCCGATGACTGGCCCCAACCCTTCTACGGCCATCGGTACTCGCCTTTCAAAATGGCAACGCCGGTGCCCAGTAGCCCCGGACGTCGCTTGAACTGTCATGCCAGCCGCCGGTTCTTGCCGGCGGCTGGCGAAGCTTCCTGTAATTCGTCTCGCCCTGCCGCTTGTCAGTCGTCAGGCGGTGCAACGCATGGACCGGATCTGAAGGCATCATCTCGTAGATCGGCTCGAATGGCTTGTCCGCCGTCTAAGTCGGTTCAGGAAACATCAGTCGTTCGACTGCAGCACGTCGTGCCAGTCCGGATGGCGGCTGAACTGTGCCTTGGCGAACGGGCAGAGCGGTACGATGGCGACCTTGTCACGCCGCGCATCCTCGACCGCTTGTCGCACCAGTCGCTCTCCGACCTTGCGGCCACGCAAGGCCGCAGGCACTTCGGTATGGTCGATGATGATCAATCCGTCACCGGCGCGGCTGTAGGTCATCTCAGCCGCGTTGCCGTCGATGACAACGTGGTAGCGCCCCTTCGATGCGCCATCTTCGCGTTCGACGGGGACGTCGATCGCCGAGGCGGCGTCTTTCTCCTGCAGCGCGCTGTGGGGCCGCACCTGGCGCGGCTGCCCCTGCGCGCATTCCAGAAGATCGCGGTCCCAGTCTCCGAGGTCGGCGGCGGCCTCGTAGGTGGAGACCAGAAAAGCCATCAGGGTCTCGTCGGGATCGGCTGCACTCTGCACGGCATCGTAGGGTAGCATGAACTCTGACAGGTCCTCATGCCAGAACGCCGCATCGGGCCGGACCGACGCGGCCCGATACCCGCCCGGCGCCGGGTAGGCGTAGGCGTAGAAGGCGGGATAGTCGATACCATTGCCGCCCGGCCAGAACCCTGCCGAGGATACCTCGCGGTCATATGCTTCCTGCGCCACGTCGTCCGGCAGGGAAGGGATGCCAGCAGGGTGGAGCGGCGCGCGGCGCCCCGAAAACCGGGTAACCGCGAGATCCAGCGCCCCCCAGAACAGATGAACAGGGCTGGACTTGCCAAGAAAGGAGGTCCGGAACCTGCCCATGACCCTGTCGATCGCCACCAGCGCCTGATGATAGCGTTGCACGGCGTCCCGATCATAGGGCCGGTCACGATGATCCTCGCTGAACGGGACGGGGTTGGGCACCTCGTTCGGCGTGTCGTTGAACGTCGGCGCGCCCCCGAGGTCGGTAATCAGCTGCACGAAATTCGCGCGGAATGCGGCGACCGTGGTCGGCTCCAGCGCAAACATCGCGGTGCGACCGTTGCCGCAGCTCCCCACGACCATATGCTCACGGAAATCGAACCGGATTTCGATGCCCGGACCATCCGGTATCGGCGAGGATGTCAGGCCGGTCGGCGTGACATAGAATGTCGCGTTCCACGAATGGTTCAGCCATGGCGTATGCGCCAGCCTGTATTTGCCGACGATTTGCAGATACAGATGCAGGGCGGTACAGGTCTCGCGCCATCCAAGGTAGTCGAGCTGGGGCCATTTGGTGGTCATCGCGTGTCCTTTCGGCATCTGTCGCTTGCGGGGATCGGTCATTTGTTTCATCGGCGCCGGTCAGTCCGGCGCGGGGATGTGCTCGTCGCGGTCATCGACCGGCAGATCGAAACGCCCCTTGCCCCACCTTGCGGCACGCCATTCGGCCTTTGCATGTTCAATGCGCTCCTTCGACGAGGCGACGAAGTTCCACCATATGTAGCGGGGGCCGGAAAAGGTGGCGCCGCCAAGGATCATGAGCCGCGCGCCCCGGCCGCCGGCGGCAACCGTGATCTTGTCGCCCGGGCGGAAGACCATCATCCGGCCCGCGTCAAACTCCTGCCCCGCGACCGAGATGGAGCCTTCGACGATGTAGATGCCCCGGTCCTCGTGGTCGTCCGGCATCGGCAGGCGGCGTCCGGGTTCAAGCGTCACATCGGCATAGAAGGTTTCTGACAGCATCGTTGCGGGCGCGGTCGCGCCATAGGCGTTGCCAAGGATCAACCGGACGGAAACGCCGTGATCCTCGATCATCGGCAGTGCCTGCTGGCCGTGATGTTCGAAACTGGGTGCCACGTCTTCATGGGTGTCGGGCAGGGCCAGCCAGGTCTGTATCCCGAACAGGCTGTTCGGCCCGCTGCGGGCGGTGGCCGAGGTGCGTTCCGAATGGGTCACGCCGCGCCCGGCCACCATCCAGTTCAGCGCGCCGGGGCTGATGATCTGATCGGCGCCGGTGCTGTCGCGGTGATGGAAGTCGCCGCGAAACAGATAGGTCACGGTGCCCAGCCCGATATGCGGATGCGGCCGGACATCAACGCCCTGTCCGGTCAGAAGCTCGGCCGGTCCGGCCTGATCGAAAAAGATGAACGGCCCGACCATCTGCCGATTTGGGGCGGGCAGGGCACGCCGGACCTCGAACCCGCCCAGATCGCGGGTCCGGGGGACAATGAGGGTTTCAATCGCATCCACACCGATCTCATCGGGGCAGCCGGGGTCAAGTGCGGGGTTCCAACTCATGCGCGTCATCCTTTCATATGCTCGCGACCGGCGTCGCGCCTGCCGATGCAACGGCCTGTTCCCGACGCATCCGGGGCCTAGTTTGGCGACGCAGTACCCCGGGCGCTAGCCACGCTGCGCATCAAGCTGTGTCGCGCAAAGCGGAACGCGCCTCTGTGTTCGCCTATGAAATGTCGAAAAGAGCCCACAGTGGACGGTCATCCCAGCCCTCGACCCGTCACCGGGAAACCGGCGCTCATCTCACTCTTGAAGTGCTATGCAGACGGGTCAAAGGGCAGGGACACGCAGAATTTCGAGAATGGCGCAAATTTGGTTTGCGATAATTTAATTCTCTGCAGGCGTTAATCCCAAGATACGCAGCGTTTCTTCACGCGCGGCAACGAGATCTTCCATACGGGCTCGTTCTGCCGTTATCCGCTCCCGCTCTGCCGTTATCCGCTCCCGCTCTGCCGTTATCCGCTCCAGCTCTAGCTGTAAATTGTATATCGCCAAAAGGCGGGGGTGAAGTTGCGAGGTGCTCTCATCAAGCATGGGTATTACGAGCGTCCGAAACATCCCGGGGATGTCGTCGCCGCTATAAAGTACCTGGAAAACGCCAATGACGTCTTCTCCAAAATACTCCGCATCGTCGCCGCTATACTCCCCTCTTGCGCGTGCTCGCGAGAAGGCGTCGAGGAAGGCGTAGAACTGGGGTTCAGTCATCACCTCAACTGCTGGGACGCTGATCTCTTCAAACAAAGTGATGATCGCCGAATAGACCCCATTCTGCGCGGTGATGTCGGTATACTCGTCGACGCGCGTCTCTAGGATGAAGGACGTTGAATTCCGATGCGCGTAAGTGAGGGAAAACACAAGTACATCATAAAACCCCTCAAAAAACTCCACCTCAAGCTCTGCCCGTCTGGCCCCGAGATGGGGGGGAAGAACATCGGCAAAGGCGCGGGCGAGCGCGGCTGATGTGTCCGCGCCCGGAACATAGCCTGTGATCACGGTGACGAGTTGCTCCTGATCCAGGCCCTGCAGAAGGTCGTGCAGATCGGCGAGCGAGGGGTTCTCGGCTGCCTCTCTGGGCAAACGCCCCTCGGCCACCGTCTCAGCCCGCAGCGCGCGGTCCAGATCATCGGCAAATACGCGGGTGCGGCCCGTGAAATCCGTCAGCCCCGCCTGATGTTCAGCCGACAGTTGCCCCGTGGCGGCATCGGTCAGACCAAGATTGGTCAGGATAGCCGCGTTGATTTCGTCAGCGGTCTGCCCCTGCGCCACATTCCCGACGAACAACGAGAGGGTCAGGGCGAGAACGGTGGGCGTGAACTGGCGGCGGTGGGGGGGCTGTTTGGCGGTCATGGGTTATGTCAGGGCTTTCAGGAATGATCTGGATATTTGACTTCTTGATATGGTTGAACAATCGGGCGCAGTGAGAGAGCTGTCAAGGTCGCGCAATGCGAGCAATCAAGGACGGTATTGATCCATCGCGAGCGTCCGCTTTGTCCCGCATAGCCGCCGCAGAAAGGCAAGTGTGGTTGGCCAATGCGGAAAAATTCGTTAATGCCAATCGCAGGTTCTGGCCCCTGTCCTGCTGGGAGGCAGGTCAATCAGCTTGCAAATCCACACGCCGCCGGACTGCTTGCAGATCAGGGCTTCGTGCCCTTCCGGTTCTGGGGGACGAGGCCCCAGATAGCCGGGTTGCGGGCGCAATGGTCAACCAGCGTGTCAATCAGGACCCGGATTTTCCGTGCGGGATGCAGACCCGGCGGTCTGACGACAAAGGCGCCTGCCGGTGGTGGGGGGTAGCGCGTCATGATCGGGACGAGGGCACCTGACCCGATGTAGTCATGGGTAATGCAATCCGGCAGAAAGGCGATGCCAAGCCCCGCTGCCGAGGCAGCAGCAAGCGCCAAAGCGTTGTCGGCCTTGAACCGGCCCTGCGGCAGCACTGTCACGATCTTGTCGCCATCCATGAATTGCCAGGCTTCGGTTCCCTGCATGAGCGCCTCATGGGCGATAATCTCGTCTGGGGTTTGAGGTGAACCGTGCGTTTCAATGTAGTCCGGGCTTGCAACAAGCGTTCCATGGATCGTGACGATGCGCTTTGCGATCAGGTTGGAATCCGCAAGATATCCAACCCGAAGCGCGCAATCGAACCCCTCTGCGATGAGATCGACGAAGCGATCACTGTAGCAGCTCTGGATGTGAAGATGCGGATGACGATGCGCCAGTTCTGCAAGTGCCGGGGCAAAGTGGGTCGGGCCGATGGAAAGCGGCATGGCGACCCTCAGTCGGCCACGCAGCCCGCCGGTCGGGAGGATTGATTCCCTCGCCGTATCTATCTCGGCGCTGGCCCGGGCCGCATGGTCCCTGAACGTCGATCCCGCTTCTGTGAGCGCGGCACCGCGGGTCGTCCGTGCGAGAAGCTGGGTGCCGAGTTCCGCCTCGATCCGGAAGAGCCGCCGGCTGACGATGGACTTGGAGACGCCGAGCCTGCGCGCTGCGGCTGATATACCCCCGGCATCGGCCACGGCGACGAATGTATCCAGATCCTCGATATCCATTCCGGCGTTCCCCGTTCCGCGACACAGTTTGCCCGAGTATGGCACTATCTTATTGCCCAAGGGAACGGCAAATTGGATGCAGGCAACAACGCCCCGCGGCGCATGACCCCCGGGCATCAGTGCAATCGGTAAGAATGGAACGTTCAACCTCCGTGTGATCTCGGAGCCCCCGTTCTCCCAATACCACGCAGTAAAGCGGACAGGCTGCGTCAGACCTGTCCACGTCCGCCATGTCAGAGTCACTGAAGGATGCGAGAATGGAGTTCTCAGCCTATCTGACCTTTCTCTTCGTCAGCGCGGCCCAGGCCGCGACGCCCGGTCCGTCCACGGTGTTCATCGTGAACAACGCAATTGCCTACGGGTGGCGCCGCGCGCTGGCCGCCCTGAGCGGCGATCTGGTCGCGATCGCGTTGCTGGCCACGCTTTCCATCATCGGGCTGGGCGCTCTGCTTATGGCCTATCCTGTTGCCTTCCTCGCCCTGCGCCTTGCGGGTGCATCATACATCATCTGGCTGGGATGGAGCTTTCTTCGCTCTGTTGCGCCGCAATCGGACCCGGCGGTGATGGAGGCGGCTGATGGAGAAAGTGTGTTGGGGCTTTGGCTCCACTCCTTCGGTGTGGGGATCAGCAATCCGAAGGCCATCCTGTTTTTCGCAGCACTGTTCCCCCAGTTCCTCCCGTTAGGGAGCGGAGCATCCGTCCTCGCCCTTCTGGTTGCGACCTTCGTCGCCGTGAAGCTCATCATTCTCGGCGGCTATGCTTTTGGCGCCCGACATTTCGTCCGACTGCTTCGCAACCCGGAGCATGCACGGCGCGGACGGATGCTGACCGGTATCATCTTCGTGACCTTCGGGGCCCTGATGATCTGGTCTGCCCTGACCGCCACACAGGGCGCCGCGACGTAGCGAATTAACCCGAGGTCAAACGGCCATCATCCTGGCCTCGGTGCCTGCCGCGCGCCCCGCCTTTCCTCGGGTGGCCGTGAACGCCGCGACGCCTTCCACGCACAATGTTCAACAAGGAGAGCTTATCATGGGCTTTGTCACCACCGACGACGACGTGCAGATTTTCTTCAAGGACTGGGGCCCCAAGGCCGCCCAGCCCATCGTTTTTCACCATGGCTGGCCGCTCAGCTCTGACGTCTGGGACGCGCAGATGCTTTTCTTTCTGTCGAAGGGCTACCGCGTCGTCGCGCATGACCGGCGCGGCCATGGACGTTCGAGCCAGGTTGCCGAGGGTCACGACATCGACCACTACGCCGCCGATGCCTTCGCCGTCGCCGAGGCGCTGGACCTTCGGAACGCGGTTCACATCGGCCATTCTACCGGTGGCGGCGAAGTGGCGCGCTACGTTGCGCGGCACGGCGAACCTGCGGGCCGGGTGGCCAAGGCCGTTCTCGTTGCCGCCATTGCGCCGCTGATGCTGAAGACCGGCAGCAACCCCGAGGGCACACCGATGGAGGTCTTCGACGGCTTTCGGACCGCACTCGCCGGCAACCGAGCCCAGTTCTTTCGCGACGTGCCCACGGGCCCGTTCTACGGCTTCAACCGCGAGGGCGCTACGGTCCATGAAGGCGTGATCCAGAACTGGTGGCGGCAGGGGATGATGGGCAGCGCCAAGGCGCAGTACGACGGCATCAAGGCTTTCTCGGAAACCGACCAGACCGAGGACCTCAAGTCGATCACCGTGCCGACGCTCGTTCTGCATGGTGAGGATGATCAGGTCGTTTCGATCGCAACCTCGGCGCTGAAGGCGATCGAACTGCTACCGGACGGGATGCTGAGGACTTATCCCGGGCTCTCGCACGGCATGTTGACAGTTAACGCCGATGCCCTGAACGCCGACCTTCTGGAGTTTGTGACCAGCTGAACTGCCCGTGGGCCGAGCCTCGCAACGTCGATCCGCGGGCTCTGGCCGGACCCGGGCACGGCAAAGGCCGCGCGCGATGCCAACGCACACGGCGCGCTCGCCCCGTCGGAGTGACACCAACAATACCTGCCCGTTCCGCGTCACAACGCGGACCGAACGGGAGAAACCGCACCAAGAGGCGCCGGGCAATCACGCTTCCGGGCCGATGCAACAATGGAAAGGACAAGAAAACCATGCCCACACTTTATTACGCTGTCGGTGCCTGCTCGCTGGCGCCTCACATCGCTCTCGAATGGATCGGCGAACCGTATGAGGCCGTTAGGGTGCAGTATGGCTCGAAAGAGCTTCTCGCCGTGAATCCTGCCGGTGCCGTGCCGACCCTTCGCGAAGACGATGGCTGGCTTCTGACACAGGCGGGCGCGATCCTCGATTACCTCGCGTTCAAGCATCCCGAGGCGGGGCTGGCCGGTGGCGATGGCTTGCGCGCGAGGGCCGAGGCGCATCGATGGTCGGCCTTCTTCTCCTCTGACGTTCACGCCTCTTTCTGGCCGATCTTCATGCCCTATCGCTACACGACGGACGACAGCAAAGCGGCCCGGCAGGCGGTGGTCGAGGCAGGCCAGATGCTGGTCGCAAAAAAGTTCGACATTCTGAACCATCACCTCGACGGGCGCGAGTACATCCTTGATGGCGGGCGCTCGGTCATCGAAGCGTATGCCTTCCCGATGATCCGATGGGCGATAAAGCTTCTGCCTGGCGGCCTGACAGATTATCCAAACGTGCAGGCGCTGCACGACAGGTTCGCTGCCGATCCGGCCGTGCAGCATGTTCTTGCGCAAGAGGCAGGCAAGTGACCACGAGCGCCGACATGGGAACGACAAGCGGCCTTCACCACGTCACCGGCATCACCGCCGACGTGCAGGCCAACGTCGACTTCTATGCCGGCTTCCTCGGCCTCAGCCTTGTGAAACGGACCGGCGGCCTGGATTGGACGGAATCTTCCGGGCGCAGCACCTGTGGAGGTATCTGGTCCGTCGGCTTGCGTGACACCGGGAAATGCCGACGACCGGAACAATACCGGAAAGTGGCGAAATGATAATTTCTCAACCCAAAGCACTTCATGAATGGTGCTAAATGATGAGGAGAAACCTCGATGGATGAAACGGTGATCTGGCAGCGCGCCGAGGGCGCGCTTGTATTTGCGGCTGCCGGCATTCTTTTCTTTTTCCTGGGTGACGGCTTTGTCTGGTGGGTGGCGCTCGCGGTATTCTTTGCGCCCGATATCAACTTCGCGGCCTATGCGTTCGGATCGAGGATTGGTGCTATTGCATACAACATCGTGCACGTTTACGCGTTCGGAGCAGTTCCGCTTGCCCTTGGAATAGCAACCGATTCCATGATCATCGCCCAACTGGGTGCCCTGTGGCTGGCCCATTCCGGTTTTGACCGGATGCTCGGCTATGGCCTGAAATCAAGGCATGGATTCAAGTTTACCCATCTTGGCGTGATCGGACCAGCGTCGGGTTTCCGGGGGGCTTCAACGTCTGAGAGGGTAGAGCCATTGAAACGAAAAGGGCGGTGAAGCCGCATTTTGCCGAGTTCCGTTAGTGGCTCACTTCCAGCATCTGTATGACCTGGCGGCAGGACCCATAAATCGGCTTGAGGTGTTCGAGCCTCCGGCAAACCCCGGCAAGGTTCAGAATTCATGAAAACTCTCAAGGCAGGATGCGAACGATGTAGCGGTTTCCCGTGGGTATCCGTCGGTCAGTGCGTTCTTCCTAGCTCAAAAAGGACTTCATACTTTGGCTGCTGAATGATCGTGAGCGTCTGATGCCTATTTGGACACGTCATCTCAGAAAGTCGTCCGTCATTCACGGTCACCACAATTGGCTGGATGTCGGGAAAACCGGTTTCCTGAAAGCAGTCCATACAGGTTAACAATACTTTAATTCTCCACCCCTTACGCCATCTGCACTTCGCCACTGTAGTCCGGCCTTATGCACAGTCACTGACTGATCATCCGAGGCATAGAATCACTGACGCGCGGTTTCGCTGTCTTGGGTGCGCCTGAGGCGGGCGGGGCCCGCGTTAGCGGCGATCACAGGGCAGAGGTCTTACCCAGAGAGTCGGCGTCAAGCCGTATCCCTTGGAACGTTAAGAGGTACGTCAAGGCTCCGATTCGTTTTCGACTATCGTTTTAAAACAAGAACTTGCGTTTTGGCGGATGGGGTGGGATTCGAACCCACGGTGGAGTTTCCCCCACGCTGGTTTTCAAGACCAGAGCCTTAAACCACTCGGCCACCCATCCGTCAGGTTGCTTCTAACCGGCTGTCCGGGGCATCGCAAGATGGGGTTTTGGTAATCCGGGGGCGGCCGGAGGCGGTGGCGCGCAGGCTGCATTCGATGAACATCGGCTGGCCTTCAACCTCGGCGCTCACATCCTCGCGGGTCAGGCTCATCCGAGGATGCGCGACCCCGGCACGTTCTGCTTTCTGGCGCGCAAGCAGCCGGAGGTCATCTGCGAGTGCGGCGATGGCGGCTTCGGCATTACCGAACACACGCGGGCCGCTGGCAAGATGGGCGATGAAGCGGCCCGGGCCGGGGCTGGTGACGCTGCCCTGCGCATGCATGGCGACCTGACCCACAACGGCCCCAACCGCATTGGCCACACCCGCATGTTCCGGCACCACCAGCCGCGTGGCGAGGCGCTCGGCAATCGCGCCATAGTAACACCCGGCCGAGGCCCCCAGCGCGATGATCGGGGCACCCAGCCGGGCGTCGATCTGCACCAGACCGGCGCGGCGGGCAAGGCCGGCCTGCATAAGCTCGTGCCGCGCCAGCCCATCGGGGGCCTGCTGCCACTGCGAGGCCTCCTCGGCAAAGGCGGCCTCCAGCAGGCAATCGACCGATTGCCGGGTGAGTTGGTCGATGATCGCCTGGGCCATATCCAAGGCATCCGCGCCCATGCGCGCGCCGTTGCCGCTGCGGCTGCGGGCCAGCAGGGTGAGGGCCTTGCGGGATGCCCCAGCATCCCAACCGGACTGGCGACCAAGAACATGCGCGGCGTCACTGGGGGTGATGCCCGCCAGCAGGACATGCCCGCCAGCGACCAGCCGCATCAGCGCCGGAACTTCGATCCGGGCACGCAACAAGGCCGAGAGCCGCTGCGGCCCGGGCAGCAGCCGTTCGGCAAGCGCCGCTTCGCGCGGGGGCAGGCCGGGGGGCAGCGAGGCATAGAGGGGCAGGGCGAAGCGCGTGGCATCACCTTGCGCAAGGTCGCGGGCCAGCGCGTCATCGAGCGCGCCATGCACCAGAGCGGGGTAAAGCGTGGCGGCCAGAGACACCGGCATCAGCCGTCGCGGGCCCAGCCTGAGAGCACGCTCCAGCCCGTCGAGCACATGCACCTCGCTGTCGCCGCCCAGCCCGGTTGTGCGCATGGCCACGGCCTCGACCATGGTGCGCAGGCCGCCGACGCGCGCGCCCTCGGGGTCGATGGCGGGGCGGCCGTCGCGCAGCAGGCAGACATCGGTGGTGGTGCCGCCGATGTCTGCGACCAGCGCATCGCGCTCACCGGTCAGCCAGCTTGCCCCCGCGACCGAGGCGGCAGGGCCGGAGAGGATGGTTTCGATGGGTTTCTCGCGCACCATTGCGGCAGAGACCAGCGCACCGTCACCACGCACCACCATCAGAGGCGCGGTGATGGCGCGGGCGGACAGGTGGCTCTCGCAGGCGGTGATCAGCCGGTCGATCATGGCAATCAGTCGCGCGTTCAGCAGGGCGGTCAACGCCCGGCGCGGCCCGCCCAGTGCGGCCGTCAGCTCATGCGAGCAGGTGACCGGCAGGCCCGTGCGGTCGCGGATACGCGCGCGCGCCGCCATCTCATGCGCCGGGTTGCGGGTGGCGAATGCGGCGGCGACGGCGCAGGCGGTCATGCCACGGGGCAGGGCATCGAGGGCAGCATCCAGCGCCGCCAGATCGAGCGGCGCGCGCTCAGCCCCGGCGTGGCCGTGCCCGCCCGTCAGTTCGATCAGCGGGTCGCCCGCCAGCGCGTCGGCGAGGCCTGCGCGGTTGCGCTCGGCGGCGTCAAAGCCGATCAGCACCAGCGCGACTCGCCCTCCCTGACCCTCAACCAGTGCATTGGTGGCGAGGGTTGTCGACAGCGACACCAGCGCGATGTCAGAGGCGGCCACGCCCGCGCCCTCGATCTGCGCGCCCTGTGCCAGAACCGCGTCGATGGCCGCGCCGATCCCCAGTGACAGGTCAGGGCGCGAGGTCAGGGCCTTGGCATGGGCGATGACGCGCTGGGTTGTGTCATCCAGCAGCACGGCGTCGGTGAAGGTGCCGCCGGTGTCGATGCCCAGAAAGACCGTCATGGCTGCCTCCGCCGGTTGTCAGGCCGGCATGGCACCGGTTAGAAGCTGAGCTAGATCAGGTCTCGCGACTTGAAAAGGGGGCATGTGCAGCCAGAGCCTGCTCCAGCGTCGCGCGGCGGAAGGGTTTGGCCACATGCCCGGCAAAACCTGCCGCCAGATACTCATCGATCTGATGTTGCATGGCGTTCGCGGTGACGGCAAGTGCGGGCGTAGTACCCAGCCCTGCGCGGGCTTCGCGCGCGCGCATCGCGGCGAGCGCGGCAAGGCCATCCAGCACGGGCATCGAGATGTCCAAGAGCAGCAGATCAAAGGCACCGGGGCGAAAGGCATCAAGCGCGACCTGACCATCCTCGGCCAGCGTCACACGCACCCCCAGTCCCACCAGCATGGTGTTGAGGATGGTGCGGTTGGTGGCATTGTCATCGGCCACCAATACATGCAGGCGTGAGAGATCGACCTTGTTGGCGGTGGCACGCCTCTGGTCGCTGTGGGCGGGCGGCGCAGGCAGGCTGACACTGACCCGGGTGCCCTTGCCGGGCTTGCTGTCCAGCGTGATCTCCCCGCCCATCAGATGCACCAGCCGCCGCGTGATCGACAGGCCCAGCCCGGTGCCGCCAAAGCGCCGCGCGGTCGTGCTGTCGGCCTGTTCGAATTCTTCAAACACCTTGGCCGCCTGGTCGCTCGTCATGCCGATGCCGGTATCGGTCACCGTGATCTCAAGCCGGTTCTCCGGGGCGACGGAGAAGGCCACCGATACTGCGCCTTCTTCAGTGAACTTGATCGCATTGCCGATCAGATTGTTCAGGATCTGGCGGATGCGGTGGGCATCGCCCATGCGAAACTGCATGCATTCGGGCGTTGCACTGACCTCCAGCGCCAGCCCATTGGCCTGCGTGCGCAGCGCAAAGAGCGATTCGACGCGCTGTGCCTCGGCTGAGGGGGCGAAGGGCTGTGGTTCAATCGACAGCTTCCCGGCCTCGATCTTGGCCAGATCAAGGATGTCGTTGAGGATGTTCATAAGCCCTTCGCCGGATTCGCGGATGGTTTTCAGCATTTCGCGCTGTTCTTGGTCGGTGATCCGCTCGCTCAGGATCTCGGCCATGCCCAGAACGCCGGTCAGCGGTGTGCGCAGCTCATGGCTCATATTGGCCAGAAAGCGCGATTTGGCGTGGCTTGCGGCCTCGGCGCGCTCGGTCGCGGCGATCAGGGCGCTGACATTGGTGCCGACACCGCGATAGCCCATGAACCGCCCCTCGCCGTCATAGAAGGGCGCGCCGCTGACCCGGATGTAGATGGGCGCGCCGTCGTTGTCATGGCTGATCCGGTAGATGAAGTCACTGAACGGTGCGTGCGTGGCCATCTTGCGCTCAAGCTCGGCCCAGTCGGCGCTCAGACGCGAGGAAGCGGCAAGGCCGACTTCATTGCGCCGCTTACCCATGATGAGTGCGCTTTTCAGCCCTGTGGCGCGTTCGAACCCGCTGGAGACATAGGTAAACCGGCCGTCGGTATCCTGTTCCCAGAACCAGTCATCGCTGACTTCGGCAATATCAGCGATACGCTTTTCGGCGACGCGCCGTGCGGCAAGCGCCTTTTCCAGCGCGGCGCGGGCTTCGATCAGGGCGAATTCACGCTTCTTGTTTTCGGTGATGTCGATGTGAACGCCGCTTTCCTCGGCCGGGCGGCACGGTCCGGCCCAACTGAGCACCCGCGCCTTGGACAAGATCCAGACCCAGTGCCCGTCGCGGTGGCGCATGCGGAATTCATGCACGGTCCGGTCGCTGCCTGAATCGTGCAGCGAGGCGATATTGGCGCGCACAAGTGGCAGATCGTCGGGGTGCATCCGGTCCTCGAAAAAATCATGGGTCATCGGCGTCAGCTCATCGCGCGTATAGCCCAGCATGGCGGCGTACTGGTCATCGATCACCACCTCGCCGGTGGTGGCATCAAGCTGCCATGTGCCCACCGCTGCGGCATCGAGGATCGTGCTCAGCCGTTCTTCGGCGCGGTGGCGGTCAGAGATGTCGATGTAGACACCACTCATCTTCTGCGCCTCGCCGGATGCAGACCGGCTGATGACCTGACCCCGGGTCATCAGGTGAACCCAGTGGCCCTTGCGATGGCGCAAGCGGATTTCGCCTTCAAGCCGGTCGCTCATGCCCTTGCGCACCTGTTCCAGCGCGACGACAACGCGCTGCCGGTCGTCAGGATGCGCGAGGTGCAGCCATTCCTGCGTGCTGATTTCGGTATCGGCCTGACCATCGAGGCCCAGCAGGTCATGCAGATACCGGTTGACGATCTCGGTGCCGGTGGACAGATCCAGCTCCCATGTGCCCACGCGGGCCCCGCGAATGATGTCATTCAGGCGCCGTTCGGCATGGCGGATGGCGGTGATATCCGTGCGCAGTCCGACATGGCTGCCATCGGCCATGCGCGTGGCGCGCACGCCGATGATCCGGCCATTGCGATAGCGCAGCTCGCCCGAAAACTCTTTGCCGTGGATGGAGCCGATCAACCGCTTTGCCTGTACCAGCGCGTCGATACCTTCAGCCTGATAGACGCCGCGTCTCGTGGCCGCCTTGATGATCTCCTTCAGCGCCACACCGGGGCGGATGATATCGGCGATCTCGGCATTGATCTCGCGGTATCTGGAATTGCACATGATCAGCCGGTCATTGCTGTCAAAGAACACAAAGCCATCCTGCAGCGATTCGATGGCCTCGTGCAGACGGGTATGGGCGGCGGCGGCCTCGCTGGCGAGGCGTTTGAGTTCGGCTTCCTGGTTCTTTCGCTCGGTGATATCGGTGCCGATCACCAGATACCCCTTGTATCCGCCGTCGCGGTCGGTCATCGGCTGCATGGCGATCTCGCCCCAATAGCCCTCGCCGTTGCGCGCACGCAGGAACAGTTCGATATGGATGGTTTCGCGCGCCTCGATCGCGGCGAGGATGCGCGCGACGGTGTCAGGGTCAGTGCCTTGTGCAAGAAGCGCCGCTTCCAGCGTGGTGCCGCGCAGCTCATCCAGCGTGCTTCCGGTGCGCTGCTCGAAGGCCGGATTGACCCAGATTATCCGGCTCTGTGCGTCCGTCACCAGCGCCCGGTTGGTCATGCGCCGCGTCACTTCGATCAGGAGCGCATTCTCAGCCTCGCGCGCACGTTCCTCGGTCACATCGCGGATGCGGAACACAAACCGGCTCCGCCCGCCGCCATGCTCTTCCACGCGGGCGACGGTCAGCCGGTACCAGTGCCCGTCAATCGCGTAATCGGGTGGATGGGCAACGCCCTTGGTGCGGGCCTCGGCCATGGCGGCGCGTTGCAGCGCGGCAACCTCGGGTGGCAAGGTCTCTTCCAGGCTCAGATTCAGGATCTCGTCAGGCTTGCCGGCCAGCAGCTCGGGCGCCGAGCAGTGATAGTCGATGCAATACCCGTCTTCGTCAATCTCAAGCATCAGTTCCGGCATAGCCGCAAGCGTGGCGCGCAACCGTTCCAGCGTTTCGGCCTGAACCGCGCGCATTTCCGCCAGCGACCGCTCGGCCCGCTGACGGGCCGCCGCCGAGAACAGCCCGTCGGTCAGCGCCCAGAGCAGCCCGGCTTCGTTGCGGGTGAAAACCGGGCCATCACCAACCCGGTCAAAGCCAAGAAAGCCATAGAACACCCCGTCGCGCAGCACCGGCACGCATAACAGCGAACGAATGCCCTGCTCCACCAGCATGCTGCGCATTTTTTCGTGGGAGAGGGTGTCAACATCGCTGATCAGTACCCCCTTGCCGCGTACCAGAATGGCTGTCGCCGGGTCAATCTCATCCAGCGCGACACCCTGAAGATACGCCTGCATCGGCTCGATCCCCTGTGCGCACCATTCGTGGGTATTGAACCAGCTGTCCCCCTGCTGAACGAACAGATACGCGCGGTCGGCACCGCCGGCCTGACCTATCTGCGCCAGCACCTTGGTGATGGCTGTGTCAAGCTCTGCAGGTGCGGCGCGCAGCAAGGTGTTGAGCGCATCGACGACCATCGGAAAAAGGGTATCCTTCGGCGCGCTGGGATCCAGTTCAAGGCAGTTGGCGGAATTCATGATGTGAAACGTCTCAAGGGAGTATGTCTGGCGGCTAGCCTAGGAATATCGGATTACTTTGGAAATGGCTAAATCCGGTTCTGTGCCGATTGCCCGGTTGACGCCGCCAGGCGATGGACCGACCCTGCATTGATGCTGCAAGCTGAGCGAAAGGAATGGCCCGATGCCCCGTCCGCCTGAAGATGCCGAGGCCCGCCGCGCTGTCTCGCCGGTGATCTGCTATCCGCTGCACGACTTGCCCACGCCGGATCTGGCGCTTTATGGCCGGGCGCGCGCGGGTGCGAAACGGGTGGCGCAGGTGCGCGTCCCCCCACGCGAGGCGGCGTGCTTTCAGGTGGCGGCGGGGCAGTTCTTTCGCATCAGCTGCCCCGAGGGTGCGCAGGTGGGCGATCTGAACCTGTTCAATGCTGAAAACCCTGACGAACGTTTCTTCTCTGGTAAAACCCGCGCCTTGCACGGCACGCATGTCAGCACCGGCGCGCGATTATGGTCAAACCTGCCATACCTGCGTCCGATGGCCACCATCACCGCTGACACGCTGGACTGGTATGGGACCGACCCGTTTGGCGGGCGGGTGCATGACGTGATCGGCACCCGCTGCGATCCGCATACGCATTTTCTGTTGTCGGGTGGCGAAAGCTATCACCATTGCTGCCATTCCAACCTGACCCGCGCGCTGGTCGGTGAAGGTTACCCGCGTGAGCGCGCCGAGCGGATGGTGCATGATGTGCTCAATGTCTTCATGTGCACCGGCTTCACCGCCGACACGGGGCAGTACTTCATGAAGGCCAGCCCGGCGCGCAAAGGCGATGCGATCACTTTCTTTGCCGAGATCGACCTTCTGGGCGTCTTGTCGGCCTGTCCGGGGGGCGATTGCAGCACCGAGCATTCCTCGGATGCCGCGCAATGCCATCCGCTTCTGGTGGAGGTGCTGGCGGCTGAGGCGGGCGGACTGGAAAGCTGGGTGTCGCCACCGGTCAATGGCTACGACCGGACGCATGGGTTGGCCGGGTGAGGGGGCCTTGCCCCCTCTGGGCTGCGCCCATTCACCCCCAGCGTATTTTCGGCAAGATGAAAAGGAGGCGTTGCAAGGCTGTGGGTATGCGGGGCGTTCTGTTGGCGGCCATGATGGCCTTTCCAACACCGGGGGCTGCGCAGGACAGCTGCCGCCCCGCCCCTGAAACGCTGGTGGCGCTGAATGCCTGCGCGGGCGCGGCGCGGGTGTCGATGATGGTGGTGGGCGATGTCTTGTTGCATCAGCCGCTGCAATGGCGCGGCTATGCGCGGGGGTTTGACACTATCTGGGGCGCGGCTGAGCCGTATTTTCGCGCCGCTGATCTGGTGGTCGCCAATCTGGAGGGGCCGACCGCGCCGGGCCTTCTGCGCAACGGGCGGCGGGTGGCGGACCCGGGGCCGGTGTTCGATGATGCGGTTTACAGCGAATATCCGATGTTCAATTACCACCCCTCGGTCATCGATGCGCTGCGTGCGTCGGGCGTGTCATTGGTGACGACAGCCAACAACCACGCGCTGGACCGGGGCGCGGAGGGGGTCACGGCAACGATCGCAGAGCTGGAACGGCGCGGGATGGCGTTTACCGGCACGATCCGGGCGGGTGCGCCACGCGATTTTGCCGTGCGGATGCGCACACCGCTGGGGGTGATTGCGTTCATCGGCTGCACCTATGGCACCAATGGCCTTGCCGATCCGCATGGTCAGGTGCTGCTGTGCCATGGCGACCGGGCCGAGTTGCTGACGCTGGTGCGTGCCGAGGTTGCTCGCGGGGCAGGGGTGGTGGTGTTGCCGCATTGGGGGCAGGAATACAGCCACCGGCCCACCCGGCGGCAACGCGATCTGGCGCGCGATCTGGTGGCAGCGGGGGCCATGGCGGTGATCGGCACGCATCCGCATGTGGTGCAGCCCATCGAGGTGATCGAGGGGGCAGCGGGACGGTCGCTGGTGGCCTATTCGACGGGAAACTTTGTGGCCGCGCAGGTGGAGCTGCCGCGCGCCACCGGCATCGGTGTCTGGGCCGAGATCTGCGCGGCGGGGGGAACCATGCGGCTGGCGGGCGCGGGCTATCTGCCGTTGCAGATGGATTTCGCGGGCGCCGACCCGGTGCTGACCTTTCCGCCCCCCGGCGCAGATGGCGTCGCCGGGCGCGGGCGGGTATTGCTGGGCGAGGTGATCGGGGGGTATGATGCCTCGGTCGGGGTGCAGTGCCAAGCGCGCCGCGCGCGGGCGGCGGCGCGGGAAACGGGCGCGCCGGGTTTCAGGCCGTGAGGCGAGACCGGGTATGAAGGAAGGGGGCTGCCGCCCCCTTTGGCCTGCGGCCATTCACCCCCGCGCGTATTTCCGGCAAGATGAAGGGCGGTCAGTCTTTTGGGTCGGCGGTGTCGCGGCGGTGACTGTCAAGCTGTCGCTCTGCCTGATCGGTGCGGGCCTTGGTCAGATTGCGCGCGTGCTTTGTCTGGCCAAAGCGCGCGGCGTTCTCATCGGCAGTCTTGCGGGCGGCCGCGCGGGCCGCCTGCTTGCGTTTTTGCCGAAGATTGATGATCTCGGCCATGCGCGCTCAGTCCTTCGGGCCGATCATGTCTTCGGGGCGCACCACGCGGTCAAAGGTTGCTTCATCGACAAAGCCCAGCCGGATGGCCTCTTCCTTCAGCGTGGTGCCGTTCTGATGCGCGGTCTTGGCGACCTTGGTGGCGTTGTCATAGCCGATGGTCGGCGCCAGAGCCGTGACCAGCATCAATGATTCCTTCATCAACTTGTCGATCCGCGTGATATTGGCCTTGGTCCCCACCACCATGTTGTCGGTGAAGCTGGCCGCCGCATCGCCCAGAAGCTGCATGCTTTGCAACACGTTATATGACATCATCGGGTTATAGACATTCAGCTCAAAGTGCCCTTGGCTTCCGGCGAACCCCACGGCGGCGTCATTGCCCATGACATGCGCGCAGACCATGGTCAGCGCCTCGGCCTGGGTGGGGTTGACCTTGCCGGGCATGATCGAAGAGCCGGGCTCGTTTTCCGGCAGGATCAGCTCACCCAGACCGGAACGCGGGCCCGAGCCCAGCAGGCGCATGTCATTGGCGATCTTAAACAGGCTGCCCGCCACCGTTTTCAGCGCGCCCGAGAACATGACCATCGCATCATGCGCCGCCAGCGCCTCAAACTTGTTGGGGGCGGTGACAAAGGGCAGGCCGGTGATTTCGGCGATCTGGGCGGCCACCTTTTCGGCAAACCCCTTGCGCGTGTTCAGACCGGTGCCGACGGCGGTGCCGCCCTGCGCCAGCTCATAGATATCAGGCAGACAGGCCTCAACCCGCTCAATCCCTTTCTTCACCTGATGCGCATAACCGCCGAATTCCTGCCCCAGCGTCAGCGGTGTGGCATCCTGCGTATGAGTGCGGCCGATCTTGATGATATCCTTGAACTCGGCCGACTTGGCCTCAAGCGCCGTATGCAGCTTGCGCAGACCCGGCAGCAACACATCGCGCGCCATCATGGCGATGGCGACATGCATCGCGGTGGGGAAGGTGTCGTTCGAGGATTGCCCCATGTTGCAGTGATCGTTGGGATGGACGGGTTTCTTGGACCCCATCTCACCGCCCATCATCTCGATCGCGCGGTTCGAGATCACCTCATTGGCGTTCATGTTCGACTGCGTGCCCGAGCCCGTCTGCCAGACGACCAGCGGGAAGTTGTCATCGAACTTGCCCTCGATCACCTCGCCCGCCGCAGCCGCGATGGCCTCGGCCAGATCCGCGGCCAGATCACCCTGTTCAAGGTTGACCAGCGCGCAGGCCTTCTTGACCACCCCCAAAGCGCGGATGATCGCGACGGGCTGGCGCTCCCATCCGATGGGGAAGTTGATGATCGAACGCTGGGTCTGCGCGCCCCAGTATTTGTCAGCGGGGACATCCAGAGGGCCGAAGCTGTCAGTCTCAAGGCGCGTGGCGGTCATGGGCATTCTCCTGGTGGTTTGGGCATTCTCTAGCCAGAGGCGCGAAAGAAATCAATCTGTATGCTGATGTATACTGCTGTGACCCCGGCTCTGTCGTTGCCTGAATCACCGAATTGATGCAGGCTCGGAAAAAGCCGGGTGGCGCCGCGCCTTACCCGTCATTTTCGGAGAGTATTCTTGTTTACCCATTTCTTTCGAGGCGGCTCCCTGACTGCTGCGATGACATTGGCGGGCGCAATGTCTGCGCTGGCACAGGCCACCGCCCCGCTGTCGGACCCCTGGTATATGCCCGCCACCCAGCGCGCCGCCCAGTTCGCCGATTTTCAGCGCGATGAGCGCCGCTCGGTCATTGATTTCCAGCCGTTTCGCGCCGAAGCATTCGCAACCTTGCCGGACGGAACGCCGCTGCGGTTGACCGCGCTCAACCCGCGCGCGAATGCCTGGTTCGTGCTGGAAACCGGCAACGGTAACGGCGCGCGCAGTTGGCATCTGGAGAACGCAGCCCCGGGGGCGTTCACCATCGCGCTTGGCCAGGGCGACGCACCCGCGATCGAGATCATCTCGGAATCCGGGCGCAATACCTGCCGCCCCTGGGAGGGTGAGCTGGAGGCGGCGGCGCGTTCGGGCCTGCCCTATGCGCCGATCTGCGAGCAGCAGATCTATCTGCGCAACCGTGGCTCCGGCTCGCGTACCGCGCGTGAGGCGATGGCGGAATTCCTGCGCGGCTATGTGCCGTTCGGCGAAAGCATCATCACTTTGATCAAGGACACGCTTTACGAGGATGCTTATCTGCAAACCTCCGAGGCGCTGGACGAGGCTGAGGCCGGGGCGGTGGTGGCCGCGCTGGGGCGTGCGCAACTGCGCGCGCATCCGGTGATGCGCTCGAACCTTCAGGTCGATCTGATCGGCACTGACGGCGGGCGGATGGAGGCCGGAAGCTGGTATGCGGTGCAGGACGCGCCGGGCGTCTATGCCAGCGTGATGCAACCGGGTATGGTGCACCCCGATATCCTGAACCGCCCGGGCGAGGCCAACGGGCTGGATGGCGTGGAGAACAGCGCCGATGTCCATCTTTTTGCCTTTGATCTCAACCGGTTTGAACTGGGGTATGAGCTGGGCTCGGACCACCCGGCGATCACCTGGTCCCCCCGGCCCAGCGGTGCGGGCCGCACCGGGCTGCCGGGGCCGGACGGGTTCAATACGCTGCAGCCGCTGGCGATGACCGGCATGCTCAGCCCGGTGATGACCGACCGGGTTGCGGCGATCTTTGCAGGCGGGTTCAAGCGCGAACATGCCGCCTTCCGCGCGGGGCCGATGTCGCAATCGAACAGCGGCCATCATTATGGCTTTGTGGTGCAGGGCGTGATCCTCAGCCGGTTGCAGCCGGGTCTTGCCACGATCTTCACCCTTGATGACGGCTCGATCCACATGCGGACCTGGGCCGAGGATGACAACGCCCTGTTGCCGCGCATCCGCTTTGCCCGGCAGAACGGCGTGGCACTGATCGAGCCGGGTGCGGACGGGGCGCCGGTGGCGGGCCAGCATGTGCGCAGCTGGATGCTGGGCAACTGGTCGGGCTCGGCCGAGGCTCAGTTGCGCACCCTGCGCGCGGGGGCCTGCATGCGCGAGGCGGACGGGCGGCAAGTGCTGATTTATGCGGTGTTTTCCTCGGCCACGCCCTCTGGCATGACGCGCAGCTTTCAGGCCTATGGCTGTGACCATGCCATGCTGCTGGACATGAACTCGCTCGATCTGACCTATGCCGCCATCTATACCCGCAGGCCCGGCGAGGAGGGGTTTCAGACCTTCCATCTGGACCGCCGTATGGCCGAGTCTGACACCCGCCAGCGTGACGGCACCGCAATGGCCCGTTTCGTCGAATATTCTGACAATCGTGACTTCATCTACCTTCTGCGACGTCAAGGGAGAGAATGATGAGACTGTTTGCCACGGCTGTTCTGGCCTTTGCTCTGGGACTGGGCGCGCCTGCAAATGCGCAGACGCTTGATGAGAACAACGCGCGGATGTTTGCCGAGATGCAGGCCGCGCGCGGGTTGTCCGACGCCACCATGGCGCGAGTGCGTGAGATCTTCGCGGGATCGCGATGGATCGGTCAGGGCAATCCGGCTGTCACGCGCCATCCGATGACGCCGGAACAGGCGGCGGCGCGGCTGGGCGGCACGGTAGAGAGCGTGCGCCGGGGCTATCGCAACGCCCGGTTCGAGCGGATTTGCGGGCGGCCCTATGAGGCGCCGCTTTATGACCCGGCCACTCAACGGCCCGAGGATGCGCGGGTCTGCGTGCATATGTTCGAATACCCCAATGTGCCGCTGGCCTATCCGGTGGTCTGGGTGCGCGCGAATGAGGCCGCGCAGCTTTGCGCGGCTGAGGGCGCGCGGATCGGCGACGCGCATGAGTGGGAAGGCGCGGCGGCGGGTCAGCTTCTGCCGCCTGATTACCCGTTTGAGCGGGTGCGCGGCATGGGTATGTCGGCGGCGGTGAACACCATCCGGGCATGGCACAACCAACATTATGCTTCAACGCGCGGGGTCTATTCGATCGGTGACTGGCGGCCCGGTGTCTGCGCCACGGGCAGCGCAAAATCGCCCAGCTGTGACGGCGGTAACTTCAACCGCTGCGGGTCAAACACCTATCCGGCCGGGTCCTTCGCGCAGTGCCATAGCCCGCTGATGGTCTATGATATCGACGGCAACGCGGCCGAACATATGAACCTGCCTCTCGCTGAGGATCAGATGGCAAGCCGTGGGTCCACCACGCTGGGCGTGACCGAGATGAAGGGATCGTGGTTTGTCTGGGACCAGATACGCGCGCATGAACATTGGGCGCGGTGGCGGGCACCGTTCTGGCATGGCAGCCGGGTGATGGACCGCTCCAGCCATCACAACTACCACCTTGGCTTCCGCTGCTTTCGCGATATTGGTTGAGCGGGGGGCGAGAACTCATTTTTTATCAGTTTATCAGGTTCTTTTGGGGCGACATTAACTCGCATCGCCTCTCTGCGATGCGCTGAGCGGGCCAAATGCTCGTCACGAGAATCCCTTGCTTCAGGCCGCATCGCCGTTGTGCTCGTCAGGTCCGCCGGGCTGTTGGTCCCTGTCGGTTCAGCTGGCGAGGCCGTGGCGCAAGGCCAGTCAGGCGCCAGTTGATGAGCAAAACCGCCCAGGGCAACTCGTCACGCTGGCCCAACTTTGAATAGCCGAGAAGCCAATTCGGCAGGAAGGATCGACAAGACCTGCAGGTCAGACTGACGGAAGCGATTGCTGACACCGGCCATCATCAGGGACAGCCTCATCATTCAGGTCTGCCTGTCGAACCCGCCCCATCCGGCGGCAAGCCTGACCGCCCCGTTCAGCGCAGCGCAGCCAGCATCAGGCGCGAGGTGATCGGGCCTTCGTCGCTGAGCAGTCCTGCATAGCGCCCGTCGCCCAGCAAATCGCGCAGATCAATCGCGCGCCCGTTGACATAGGCCGTCCGGCTGACCAGCCTGATTCCGTGGCTGTAATCGGCATAGCCCGCGCCATGCACGGTGCTGAGCGGCTGGATCGGCTGCCCGTTGGCCTGATGCCAGCCATAGATCGCCACACGTCCCGGGTTGCGTTCCAGCCGGTTAGACAGCACCAGATCTTTCTTGTGGCCGGAAACCAGCGCCCCCAGTGGCGTGCCTGCGCTGCGGCGCTGGCCTTCGAGTGTGGCGTTGTGGCGCAGGAAATAGTCGGTCGAGGCCATCTGCGCGCCCGGTGTCATCGGGGCGGGGCGCAGGCGCACTGTGGCTTGTGCATGGATCGTATCGACCATGCGTGTGGTCGGCAGAACCATGTCGAAGCGCTCGGCGATCCGGCTGGCGGCGGGCAGTCCCAGCGGCACGCGCACGAAATCGCTGTCGCTGCCAAGGGCAAGGTAATCCGGCATCACACAAAGGGTGATACGCGCCGCGCGACCATCGCTGCCGGTGCCGCTGACGGTGACCGGCACCAACTGGCGCAGGAAGTTTGGCAGATTGCCCGCGAGGATGGCCTGCGCAATGGCGGTGTCGCGCCCGGTTCCCGCGCTGGAGGCGAGGCGGGCCAGGGTAGCTTGCCCGCCCTCGGCCCCGGACGCGCGCGCGGGTATGGCGCGGGTCAGCGTGGCCGGGCAGCTGTCCTGCCCTGAAGCATTGGCGACCGGCCCGATGTCGAGCGCGGCAAGCGTGGCGACGGGTGCCGGGGCCGGGGGGATCGTGTTGGAAGTGGAGGCCGAGAGGCTGGTCAGCCGGAGCATATTCTCAGGCCGCGCGAGCGGCCGGGGCGAGCGGTCGAGCCCGGAATCGACGGCCAAGGAGATGAAGGTCTCGGCCGGGGTCACGTCGGGGGTCTCGGCGGGGCCCGGGACCGCACGCGCAGCCTGTTCGGTGGTGGCCGAAGGCATTGCGCGGCGGGGTGGCACGATGGGCGGCAGCCCGGCAATGACCGCAGGCGATGCACTCGTAACGTCGTCCGCGCTATCGGGGGTGCTTTGCGCTGTGCTTTCCGCGCGGCGGGCCAACCGGGTTTCCGCTACCTGCTCCGCTGCCGAAGAAGCTACGTCAGGCAGGGGCGCAAGCGATGGCTGGCTGGCAATGTAGCGCTCAACCATCTGCGGAAGCGGTGCATGACCGGGCAGCGTGCCCAGTACGCGTTCCGGCTGCGCCGGATCGGCAAAGCCCAGCGGCGCATTGGCGGCATCCGACCAGAGCCAGACCTGCGGCGCGTAGTCATCAGAGATGAGGCTGGCGAAGCCCGAGGCCGTGCCCGCGCTTTCGCCGGACCAGTAGAACCGCCCGGCAACGGCCGTGGCCGCCAGCACCGCAAGCCCCGTCAGCAGCAGCGCGAGCGCACCTCGGCCAAGGGCCGGAGGGCGGGTCGCCGTCTCATGCGGAGACAGGGGCTGGAAGGCGTTTGTCTTGCTCATCCACCTCCGGATACAGCCGAAACCCTTTCCAAACAATGAACGCAGCAGCGATGGTGTGATCCATGCGCGACGAACCGCCGAGGGCTGCGCGCGCGCTAAAGCCGGGTGCGTTTGAACACAGGTTCAGGCAGCGCGCGGATCACCCCCATGATAACCCGCCAGATGGGGCGTATATATATGATATCACGGCGTTTTTCGTAAGCTCGGAAGATCGCCTCCGCCACCTCGTCGGGTTGGGCGGTGAGGCGGGCGGGCAGGTCCAGCCCTTCGGTCATGCGGGTGGCCACGAAACCGGGCAGAACGGTGATCACCTGCACCGGCGTGCGGGCCAGCCGGTTGCGCAGACCTGACAGGAAGGCCGTGAACCCGGCCTTGGCCGCGCCATAGACATAGTTCGAGGCCCGCCCACGCTCACCCGCGACCGAGCTGATGCCGATGATCGCGCCCGAACCGCGCGCCTCAAACCGCTGCGCCAGTTCGCCCAGCACCAGCGCCGGGCCCTCAAAACTGGTGCGCAGAACAGTGGCGGCTGCCTGCGGGTCAGCCTGACTTTGCGCCTGATCGCCCATCGTGCCCACGGCGCAGAGTGCGACGGCGGGCAGTTCGGCCAGCCCGTCCAGGAACGCCCCCAGCCCGGCGATATCTGTGGCATCGAATTCAACGCAGGTCACGGCAACGCGGTAGCGCAGGCGCAGATCGGTGGCGTCTGCTTCCAGCGTAGCGGCGTTGCGCGCGGCCAGCACCAGCGGGTGCCCGGCGCGGGCGAAACGGTGGGCACAGGCGCGCGCCATATCTGAGCGCGCCCCAAGGATCAGCACCAGCCCGCTCATAGCCCCAACCTTTGCGACTGGGCCGAGGCAAAGCGCGTGGCCAGCCCGGTGTCGGCCCGCATCCGGGCGAATGCGTCCCAGCGGGGATCGGTCTGGCGAAGGGTTTCAGGGCTCATGCGGCTGTCCTTGGCAAGGTAGAAGCGCCCGCCGTGTTCAAGCGTGATGCGATCAAGCTCTGGCATCAGGGCCTGACTGCGGGCGGTCATGGGGAAATCGAGGGCGAGGGTATACCCCTCCATCGGGAAGGAGACAGGGCTGGTCTGCGGCCCGAACCGCTTGAGCACGGCCAGAAACGAGGCCGCGCCGCTGCGGGTGATGGCCTCCAGAAGCCGTGTCAGCCCGTCGCGCCCGGCATCCAGCGGCAGGGCGCATTGGAACTGCATGAAGCCGCGCTTGCCGTAAAGGCGGTTCCAGTCGGACACGGCGTCAAGCGGGTAGAAGTAACTGTCCCAGTCCACCAGCGCTTCACCCGTCTTGCGCATGCCCATCCGGTAATAAAGCGCGTTGAAGGCGCGCACGGTATAAGAGTTAAGCGCAAAGCCCGGCAGGTCCAGCGGGAAGCGAATGGCGCGCGGGCGCGGTGTCTCAAAGGGGGTGGCCGGGCTGGGCAGATCACCAAGCGCGGCATGTTCGCCGGTCATCACCAGACTGCGGCCCAGTGCCTCCTCCTTGGCGAGGCAGTCGATCCAGGCGACGCAATAGGTGGCGCTGAGGGTCTCATCAAAGATCTCCAGCGTCTCATCAAGATTGCTGGTGGGGATCATGGTTTGACGGATCCAGCCGGTTTCAACGCGGCGCAGACGGATTGCGGCGCGCAGGATGATGCCGGTCAGGCCCATGCCCCCCAGTGTGTTGTGGAAAAGTTCCGGGTTTTCGTCACGCGCGCAACGGGTGATGCTGCCATCGGGGGCCATCAGGTCAATCCAGTCGGTGAAGGCGGCAAACGAGCCCTCGCAATGATGGTTCTTGCCGTGGACATCGGCAGCAATGGCCCCGCCCAGCGTGACAAACTTGGTGCCAGGCGTGACCGAGGGGAACCAGCCGCGCGGCAAAAAGGCGTCAATCACCTCGCCCAGACTGACCCCGGCCTCGGCCACCAACTGGCCGGTCTCCGGGTCAAAGGCGATCATTTTACTGAAATGGCGCATCGATACCGTCTGCGCACCAATTGCGCTGTCGCCATAGGCCCGCCCCAGCCCGCGTGCGATCAGGGGCGGTGCCTCGGTCACCAATGTGGCCAAAGCCGCCGCATCGCGCGGGCTGTGCAGCGTTCCCTGAACGCGCGGATAGCGGCCCCATCCTGATAGCTCCATCATGTCCCCCTTGCCGGCGTAAACACGAAGCGCCGGTCCAGATGGTATTTCACCACATAGCCGACCGCCAGCCCCAGAACCGCCCCGGCCTCACGCGCGAGATGGGTCTGCCAGATCAGCCAGAACGCGGTTTCAGTGCCCCAGAAGATCGCCGTGGTGACCAGTCCCATCGCGGTATAGAGCGAAAAGCGCCGCCCATGCGCCGAAAAACCTGTGGAGCGGTCCATGAAGATCCAACGCTTGTCGAGCAGGTATTTCACCACCAGCCCCACCACTGTCCCCGCCAGAACCGCCAGGGCGAAATGCACGGCCTCCTCGCCGGTGCGCAGAACCAGTCGCTGCGCCGCCAGATTGGCCAGCACCGCAAACACCGCAAACGCCGCATACCGAATGACAAGCTGAGTGCGCGTCACAGCAGCGTCGCCCCGACAACCAGCACCACCACCAGAAGGATCGCCACCTGGCTCACCCGGTCGCGCGTGGCAAAAACCACCGGGTCATCATCCATCTTGCCGCGATGGGCCAGAAGCACCATCCGCGCCACCCAATAGAGAAGCACCAGACACGCGCCCCACAACAGCCAGGGACTGGAGTAATGTGACAGAACCTCGGGCGCGTTGAGGTACAGCATCATCACCAGAACGGCGACAAAACCCGAGGTGACGGCGATCTGTGACACGAAGGGCAGATCGCTCACCTGATAGCCGCGCCCCGAGGCATTGGCGACACCCCGTTGCGCCGCATCCACCAGTTCCGCCTGCCGCTTGACCGCAGCCAGGGCCAGAAAGAAAAACGCGGCAAAGGCCAGAAGCCAGACCGACAAGGGAATGTCGGTGGCCACGCCGCCGGCAATCACCCGAAGCGTGTAAAGCGTGGCCAGAACGCAGATATCGACCAGAATCTTGCGTTTCAGCCATAGCGAATAGGCGATTGTCAGCAGGTAATACCCGGCCAGAACCACCAGAAACATCGGCCCCAAAGGCACGGCCACGACAATGCCGCAGACCAGCAGAACCGGGATCATCGCCATGCCGCGGATCAGCGGTAACGCGCCCGAGGCTAGCGGGCGGTTGCGTTTGCGCGGATGGGCGCGGTCGGCGGCAAGGTCCAGCAGGTCATTGAGAAGGTAAACGCTTGAGGCCACGAGGCCGAAGGCGACAAAGGCCAGTATGCCCTGCATGACCGTGACGGGGGCAAAGGCATGCCCGGCGATCATCGGCAGGAACACCAGCAGGTTTTTCAGCCATTGATGCGGGCGCATGGCGCGCAAAGCGGTGGCGACGCCCGCCGATGGCGGGTCCAGATGCTCGGCGCCGGGGCGGATGGCATCAACCCGAGCGCGCAGACCGGGCGCGGCCCCGACGGTCAGCGCGCGGTCAGCGACCTCCCAGACCGGCAGATCCGCCGCATGATCGCCGATATAGGCAAAGCCGCCCGCGCCGAACCTCTCGCACAAAAAAGCAGCCTTGGCCGGACCCTTGAGATTGGTGGTGCCGTCAGAGCCGTGAACCTCGTCAAAAAGGTCCAGATGATCCGACACCGCGCGCGCGAGACGTTGGTCGGTCGCCGTGACCAGCGCCACGCGCCCTCCGGCTGCGCGCCACGCGCGGATCTGCGCCAGAACGACCGGGTTGTAGGGCAGGGTGGCCGGGTCCGGTGCTGCGCCGCCAGCCAGTCGCGCTTTCAACGCCGCGCGACCGTGCGAGAGGGCGGCTACTGCCCGAAAAGGCGTGCGCCAGTCACCGGCAAACGCGGCCCAGAAGGATTCCAGCAGCATGTCTGAGCGGATCAATGTCCCGTCCAGATCGACCACCAGAACGATTTCGCGCCCATTCTCGCCGCGCATCAACCCTTCCGGACTTGCACATATACCAATCCAATTGTTCGCACCGGCCGCACATTCATGCAAGGGCCAAATCAGTGAAAAGACAAGAGAACGTTATCGAACCTTTGCCATCTGCACATCCTGCGGCCCGGGAACAGACCGCGCAGAGGCCTGTTTGCTGGCCGCTGCGCGGCGTGGGGGCGCTGCCCCCGCCCGCCCTGCTTCGCAGGACGGACTCCCCCGGGATATTTCCGGACAAGAAATGTATGTGGCGAAGCGCTCCCATTTTCTGTCGGGAAAACTTCCTGGGGGTGAATGGCCGCGTGGCGCAGCCGCGCGGCACGGCCAAACGGGATGAGCGTTGCGGCGCAGCCGTGATGCGAAGACGGGCGGGAGCTGCTCCGGGGGGGAGGGCGTTTCAGGGCGCGCGGAAATGTTTCGACAGTTTGAGCCCCTGGCCCTGATAGTTCGACGCAATTCCGGCACCATACAGCGTTTCCGGGCGCTCAGCCATGCGCTCATAGACCAGTCGGCCAACGATCTGGCCGTGTTCCAGCGCGAAGGGCGCTTCATGGCAACGCACCTCCAGCACCCCGCGTGCGCCGGTGCCCCCGGCGGCGTCATGGCCGAAGCCCGGGTCAAAAAAGCCTGCGTAATGCACCCGGAACTCCCCCACCATTGCCAGATACGGTGCCATTTCGGCGGCATATTCGGGCGGGATATGCACGGCCTCGCGGCTGACGAGGATATAAAACGCGCCCGGGTCCAGAATCAGCTGGCCGTTCCCGGCGTGCAGTTCTTCCCAGAAATCTGCCGGTGCATAGGCGCCGATCCGGTCAAGGTCGATCACCCCGGTATGCGGTTTGGCGCGATAGCCCACCAGCGAGCCGTGGTCAGGCCGCAGATCAACCGAAAATCCCAGCCCTTCGGAGATATGTGCCGCCCCGCTCACCAGCCGTTCGCGGGCGTGCAGCGCGGTCAGTTCGCGGTCATCCAGCACGGCCTGACCCGCACGGAAGCGGATCTGGTTCAGCCGCATTCCCGGGCGCACCAGCACCGAAAACGATCGCGGGCAGATTTCGGCGTAAAGCGGGCCGGTATAGCCCGGCGTGACGCGATCGAATTCAACACCTTCATCGGTGATGACCCGTGTCAGCAGGTCCAGCCGCCCGGTGGAGCTTTTGGCATTGGCCACCGCCTGGACATGCGCGGGCAGGGCGAGGCTTTCCATCAGCGGGATCAGATAAACGCAGCCCTTTTCCAGAACCACGCCGCCCTCGATATCCATCTGATGCATCTCGAATTCGGCCATCCGGTCGGCGACACGGCGGCCTTTGCCCGCCAGAAACGAGGCGCGCATCCGCCATGCGCGGGTGCCCAGTCGCAGGTCGAGGCTGGCGGGCTGGATTTGGTCAGTTTGCACACCTCCTTCGGCCAGAATTTCGCCGCGCGCGATCATGTCCCGCAGTGCCTGCATGGGGAGAACGCCTTTTTTTGACGTGTTATCAGTGTGTTGCGGCATGATTTTGCGAACCCCCAATGCAAAAGCCAACGGCCCGCAACAGGGTGTCTGTTACGGGCCGGTGTTGATGGTCGGGCTGGCGAGATTCGAACTCACGACCTTCCGTCCCCCAGACGGACGCGCTAACCAGACTGCGCCACAGCCCGACGAGTGGCTTTCTACTAGGTTTCGCAGCGGGAGCAAGTGACAAAAGTACCCCCGAGGCGGGAAAATCAGTCACCGGGAATGTTCCCGGGAGTGTGTTCAGGGCTGGGTTCAGAAATGAGGCCGGGATCATCGCCGCGTGCTACCAGCGGCCGACGCCCGAGGCATCGGACATCCGGTCCAGAAGCGCGTCGATGCGCCGGGCGAGCAGGGCGGCCTTGCCCTGATGGGCACCAAGGCTATCACGCGGCGCGCGGCGCAGAAGTTGCGCCAGCCGTGCGTTTTGCAATGCCTCATCCAGTGCCAGTGCCTGGTCGCTGAGATCGGGGGCTGGCGGGACCGGCGCGCGGGGGGCGGGGGGCGCTAGCGGTTGGGGTGCAGACGGCGCAACCGGACCGGACCCGGGCGGCGGATCCGTCGGGATGGTGTCCACCGGTGGCGTGATCTCAGTCGGGGGCGCGGTGTCCACCACGGGGTCAGGTTCAGAGGGGGCAGGCGGTTCAACCGGCAATGGCGGCGCGGAGGGAGTGGTGTGTTGGTCCGCAAACTGGGGGGACATCGTCTGAGGGTCCACGGCCCCAGGGGTAGCACTCTCGTCCGCATCCTCGGGCGGCAGGGGGCGCGGGAGCTCAGGCGTGCTTTGCGTGCTGCGCCGTGGCGCGGGCGCGTCAGACGCGTTCGCGGCTTCACTATATACAGCGCCATCGCGGTCCGGGTTTTGCGCCTGTGCCTCCTCAGAGGTATCAAAGCTCTCCACCGTCGCATCAGGCGCAAGTGCGGCGACATGGCGCACGCCCTGTTCCTGCAACACCTTCTGCACGCCCCGAATGGTCATGCCCTGATCTTGCAGCAACAGCCGGATGCCGGCCAGCAGCGCCACATCATCAGGCCGGTAATAGCGCCGCCCGCCCGCCCGTTTGACCGGGCGGATCTGGTAGAACTTGCTCTCCCAGAAGCGCAGCACATGCGCCGGTGTGTCAAGCAGGTCCGACACTTCGCTGATGGTCCGAAAGGCCTCGGGCGCCTTTTTCATGCCTTATCCCTTGGAGCCTTCCAGATTTCCGCGCGACACCCGCTCTTTCATAATATGCGAGGGCCGGAATGATAGCACCCGGCGCGGACTGATCGGCACTTCTTCTCCGGTTTTCGGGTTGCGGCCCAGGCGCGCAGATTTGGAGCGCACCGAGAACGTCCCGAAGGATGAGATCTTGACCTGTTCACTGCGCACCAGCGCATCCGACATATGCCGGATCACCGATTCCACCAGTTGAGCGGATTCATTGCGCGACAGTCCCACTTCACGGAACACAGCCTCGCTCAGATCCATTCGAGTCAGGGTCTTGCTGGACATTTGATTACCCCCATGGCGCGTATCGCCGGTTACAAGGATGCGGCAAGGAATTTTCCGAGTCAATATCAGGGACTTGTGGCGCGCTCTTTGCACGCCGTCGCAAGCCGGAAACCGCCGCGCGGAGGTTCACCAGCGCAGCACCACTGCGCCCCAGGCCAGCCCGCCGCCAATGGCCTCGGTCACCACCAGATCACCCGGCTTGATCTTGCCCTGTGCCACACCCACCGACAGCGCCAGCGGAATCGAGGCGGCAGAGGTGTTGCCATGGTCAGGGACGGTGACAATCACCTTGTCCATCGACAGGCCAAGCTTCTGTGCGGTGCCCTTGATGATGCGCAGATTGGCCTGATGCGGGACAATCCAATCGATCGCGCTGGCCTCCAGCCCGGCCTTTTGCAGCGCATTCTCGGCGGTTTTGGCCAGCTTTTCAATGGCGTGGCGGAATACTTCCTTGCCCTGCATGCGCAGATAACCCGCCGTGCCGGTGGTGGAGACCCCGCCATCAACAAAGAGCGCGTCCTTGTAGCGGCCATCTGAATTGAGGTCGATTGACAGGATGCCGCGATCGCCTGTGTCGCCGGCGCCGGGCTGGCCTTCCAGAATGACCGCCCCCGCGCCATCGCCAAACAGCACGCAGGTTGAGCGGTCGCTCCAGTCCATGATCCGGCTAAAAGTTTCCGCACCTATGACCATCACCCGCCGGGCGGTGCCCGCCACAATCAGCGCATGCGCATTGGCCAACCCATAGATGAACCCCGCGCAGACCGCCTGCACATCGAAGGCAAAGCCATGCGTCATGCCCAGTTCGGCCTGCACCATCGTCGCGACTGAAGGGAAGGTCAGATCCGGGGTCGAGGTGGCGACGATGATCGCATCCAGCGTATCGACGGTGATTCCCGCCTGCGACAGAGCCGCGCGCGCGGCATGGGCCGCAAGGTGCGAGGTCGCCTCATCCTCGGCGGCAAAGTGGCGCCGCTCGATGCCCGAGCGCGAGACGATCCATTCGTCCGACGTGTCAAGCGTGGCGGCGAATTCCGCATTGGGCACCACACGGGCGGGAAGATAGTGGCCGGTGCCGATCACGACTGCACGGGTCACCGGGTTCTGCGTCATTCCGATTCTCCTTCAGTCCCCGAGTCCTGCGCCGCCTGCGCCGCAATCACAAGTCTTTCCGCCATCCGCCCACGATAACCTGATTGCGCCAGTTTCGCGGCCAGACCGATCGCCGCCGCCACCCCGGTTTCATCTGCCGAACCGTGGGATTTGACCACCGTGCCGTTCAGGCCCAGAAACACCCCGCCGTTGACGCGCCGCGGGTCGATGCGCTTGCCCAGCCGGTCCAGCGCCCCCTTGGCCAGCACCGCGCCCAGCATGGACACCCAGCTTGCACGGAAGGTTTCGCGCAACAAATCGCTGATCAGCCGGGCTGTGCCCTCGCCGGTTTTCAACGCGACATTGCCGGTAAATCCATCGGTTACGATCACATCAACCCGGTCTGACGGGATATCGCTGCCCTCGACAAAGCCCACGAACTCATAGCGCCCGGTTTCCTGATGGCTGGCGATCAACTCATGCGCCTCGCGGATCTCGGCGCGGCCCTTGTGCTCTTCGGTGCCCACATTCAAAAGCCCGACACGGGGCCGGGGCTCGTTAAAACCATTGCGGAAATAGGTCACGCCCATGATCGCATAGGCCAGCAGGTCCGGGGCGTCGGCCTTCAGATCGGCGCCGACATCCAGCATGGTGTTGAACCCGTACTTGCCGCGTGAGGGCCACAGGCAGGCAATCGCCGGGCGGGTCACGCCGTCCATTCGGCGCAGTTGCAGCATCGAGACAGCCATCAGCGCGCCGGTGTTCCCGCATGAGACCGCCGCCTGCGCCTGCCCCTGACGCAGCGCATCTATGGTGGACCACATCGAGGTTGCCTTGCCGTGGCGCATTACATGGCTGGGCTTGTCCTCCATGGTCACCACGGCCTCGGCATGGTGCAACACGCAACGGCCCGCCAGCGCGGGCTGACGGGCAACAAGCGGTTCAAGAACCGCCTGATCGCCATGCAGGATGATCTGGATACGCGGCTCGGCCTGCACCGACAGGGCGCAGCCGGAAACAACGGCTGCGGGCCCATGATCGCCACCCATCGCATCGACGGATATGTGGATCGGGCCCGTATCGGGGCTTGCCCCCGGGCCTCCGGCGTGGGTGGGATGATCCTGATCGGAAGTCATCTGAGCCGCGCCGGTCGCGGGCGTCAGGCCGCGTCGTCGTCCATGTCGACTTCGGCTGCGCGCGCGATCACTTCGCGGCTGTCATAATGCCCACATGACGGACAGACATGATGCGGGCGCTTCAGTTCGCCGCAGCTGGGGCATTCATTGGGGTTACCGGCAACCAGCGCATCATGTGCGCGGCGCATGTTGCGGCGAGAGCGGGTTACGCGGTTCTGTTGAACGGCCATGGGTCAACCTCTGGTGTCTTCTTCGGGGGCGCTGATCTGGGCGACCCGTACAGGTGGAAATCCGGTCAGGAGCCAGAGCCTTTACACCGGCTGTGCGGTGCGTCCAAGCCCTGTCCTGCTTGAGGCGCGGAAAATACGGACTTTTTTGCGCGGTGCAAGGGAAATCGTGGCAGGCGTGGCCCGCGACGCCGGGTTCAGCCCTTGCTGTCGTCACCGCCATCCGTACCTGCGTCACGTTTAAGCGCAGCCAGCGCGGCAAAGGGATTCGGTCGCTGGTCTTCGATCGGGGCCGCGCCCGGTGGGGTGAAACCGGCCTCGCCCAGCGATGCACCTTCCTTGCGCGGATAGTCGGGCAGGGCGATCGCCAGCGCCTCGGCCATCACGGTTCCGGGGTCGATGAGCGCGCCAAGGGGTTCAAGGGTATCATCCTCGGGCATCTCCGCCTCAGCGGCGTCAGGTTCGGGCAGGTTGTAAAGGAACCGGCGCAGCACATCGGTGTCGATGCGGGTACTGACGGGTTCGGCGGTGATCACGCAGGGTTGAACCACCGTGGCCCCCAGCCGCCCCTCCAGCCGCCAGTCGCGCCGCCCTTCAGCGGTGATGGTGCCGCGAAAATCCAGCTTGCGCAGCGCATTCAATCCCAGCGCCTCGGCAATCGCTGCGCGGGATTCGGCATCGGGGCGCAGGTGAAAGGCATGCGGCTTGCGCGTGGACAGATCGGCCACCCGCAGCGGCAGGCTGGCAGTGGTTGTGGGGTCGGCCGGGGGCCTGGCGGCGGGCCTGTCTGTGGGTCTGTCTGTGGGTCGATCGGTCATGGCGGCCATCAGTTTGGGGTGTCGCACCGCATCCTTCCTTGAACAGCGGGCATTCCTTCTGTAATCCATGACGGGTGCGGGGGGCCAGACCCTGCCGCAGGAATGCAACGGATTTCGGGCACCCGTGACGGGGCCTGGAACGCACAGTCACGGGGCGGGCATGACAGGCAAGGCAGTCGGAATGGGCTACACGCCGTGGCGGATGGTTATTGCAGTGCTTGTGCTGGGCCTTGTGGCCGCCGCCTGTTCGCCGACCATGCGCTTTCACGGCTATGCTCCGGGCGATGAGGAACTGGCAGAGATTCAGGTGGGCCGCGACACGCGCGAAACCGTCGCCGACAAGATCGGGCTGCCCGGCATGGGCGGGGTAATGGAAGGGTCCGGCTGGTATTATGTGCAGTCGGACTGGCGTCAAATGGGCCCGCGCGCGCCCGTCGAGGTGGACCGGCAGGTTGTCGCGATCAGCTTTGACGCGCGCGATGTGGTGACCAATGTCGAGCGATTCGGGCTTGCGGATGGCGAGATTGTCGCGCTGTCACGCCGGGTGACTGACACCGGGCCGCGTGGCATGACCGTGCTGCGCTCGATCTTCGGGGTGCTTGGCCAGTTCTCGCCACAGATGCTGACCGGGGGGTAGGCGCGCCCTGCCGGAACCGGATGCGCCGCGAGAGCGCAGGAATTGAAAACGGGGGCGCGTGCCCCCGTTTTTCGTTTGGCTGTCTTCGGGCGGGTGCTCAGCCCCCGTCAACCGGCTCAAACCGCAGCGCCGCGCCGTTGATACAGTAGCGCAGACCTGTGGGTTCCGGACCGTCAGGAAAGACATGGCCCAGATGCGCATCGCAGCGATCACAAAGAACTTCGGTGCGACGCATGAACAGGCTGCGGTCTTCGCGCGTGGCGATCGGTGCATCCTCCCTCGGGGCCCAGAACGAGGGCCAGCCCGAGCCCGAGTCGTATTTGCGCGCCTGCTCGAACAACGGGGCATCGCAGCAGACGCAGTGGAACAGGCCGGGCGTTTTTGGGAAATCGTCATGGCTGAAGGCGCGTTCGGTGCCATGCTTGCGCGTGACCTTGTAGGCCGTGGGTGACAGTTGGGCCTGCCATTCGGCATCGGATTTGGTTATCTTCTTGTTCACAGTTTCGTTCATTGTTTCGCTCCATTCCGGATTGCCTGAAAGCTAGGGATTGATCGCGCTATGTCCAGCCCTCATGTCACACAGCCCAACGACGGCTTTGGCCCGCCCGTCCGACAGGGCGACTGGCTGGTGCGCGCCGCCGGGCCGGGCGAGCGCGCGTCGCTGGCGGCGCTGCGCGGGCTGGCATTTCGCGGGGGCGGGCGCGATGGCGACGCGTTCGATGCGCGCTGCCTGCATTTGTGGGTGGAAAAGCGCAGCGCGCGCCACATCGGGCCGCTGGCCACGGCACGGCTTCAGATTCACCCGCCGGGGGATGTGGGGCACGGTTATGCAGCGCAGTATTTTGACCTGCGCGCGCTGGCGGCTGCGCCCGGCGCGGCGCTGGAACTGGGCAGGCTTTGCGTGCATCCGGACCATGCCACGCCACAGGCCTTGCGCATGATCTGGGCGGGGGTCACACGGGTGGCGGACCGGGCAGGTGCGGCGCGGCTGATCGGCTGCACCTCGTTTACAGGGACCGAGCCATCGGAATTCGAGGCCGCGCTGAACCTGTTGGCCGCGCGGCATCTGGGGCCTGCGCCGCTGCGCCCCGCCGCAGTTGCGTCCGAGACGATCAATTTTGCCGCCCGGCCAGCGGCCCCGCCGGGGCCCGAGGCGCGGAACCAAATGCCACCGCTTCTGCGCGGCTATCTTTCGCTGGGCGGCTGGGTGGGGGGGCAGTTGGTGATCGACCGCGATCTGGGCACCTGCCATGTGTTCACCTGCGTCGAGATCGCCACCATGCCCGAGCCGCGCAAGAAGCTGCTGCGCGCACTGGCCGGAACCGGGTAAGGCCGCGCGGGCAAGCGGAGCGTCGTCAAGGATCCTCGAAAAGCCTTGCTATCCCGGAGCAGCCAGTCTGCCCGTCACCATCCCCCCTTGACCCCATGAGCGCCGCCCGCTAGCCCGCGCCCATGGCACAGGCACCCCTTCTTCAGCTTTCCGACATCGCGCTGACCTTTGGCGGCGCGCCGATCTTTGACAACCTCGACCTTGTCGTTCAGGCCGGGGACCGGCTGGCGCTTGTCGGGCGCAACGGCTCGGGCAAATCGACGTTGATGAAGGTCATGGCCGGGCTGGTGGAGCCTGATCGCGGGGGGCGCGTTCTCAGCCCCGGCGTTTCCGTCGGCTACATGGATCAGGACCCTGATTTTGCGGGCTTCGCCACCCTTGGCGACTACGCCATGCACCACCTTGACCCGTCCGAGTTCTACCGCGTCGAGATCGTCGCCGAGGGTCTGGGCTTCGATCCGGCGCTGCCGGTGGACACGGCCTCGGGCGGGGAACGGCGGCGCGCGGCGCTGGCGCGGCTATTGGCTGATGCGCCGGGGCTGATGCTGCTGGATGAGCCGACCAACCATCTGGACATTCAGGCCATCACCTGGCTGGAGGCCCGCCTGCGCGAGACCCGCGCGGCCTATGTGCTGATCAGCCATGACCGCGCCTTCCTCAACGCGCTCAGCCGCGGCATGCTCTGGATCGATCGTGGTCAGGTCCGTCGACTGGAACAGGGGTTTGCGGCTTTCGAGGACTGGCGCGACACGCTTTGGGCTGAAGAGGATGAAGCCCGCCACAAGCTGAACCGCAAGATCAAGGCCGAGGCCCGTTGGGCTGTCGAGGGCATCAGCGCCCGCCGCAAACGCAATCAGGGCCGCGTGCGCGCGCTGGCCGATCTGCGCGCCGAGCGTGATGCCCAGATCCGGCGGCAGGGCACCGCCGCAATGGCGCTGGATGCGGGCAGTCAGTCCGGCAAGATGGTGGTCGAGGCCGATGGCATATCGAAAGCCTTTGGCGATGCGGTGATCCTGCAGGATTTTTCGCTGAAGGTGCAGCGTGGCGACCGGGTTGCGCTGGTCGGCCCCAATGGCGTGGGCAAGACCACGCTTCTGAAGCTGCTCACCGGCGAGATGGCACCCGACAGCGGCACCGTGCGGCTGGGCACCAAGCTGGATATGGCGGTGTTTGACCAGACGCGCGCGCAGCTCGATCCGAACGCCAGCCTGTGGGAGAACCTGACCGGCGATCCCTTGATGCGGGTGTCAGGCCAGGCCGATCAGGTGATGGTGCGCGGACGGCCCAAGCATGTGGTGGGCTATCTGAAAGAGTTTCTGTTCGACGAATCTCAGGCCCGCGCCCCGGTGCGCGCGCTCTCGGGCGGAGAGCGTGCGCGGCTGTTGCTGGCGCGGATCATGGCGCGCGAATCCAACCTGCTGGTGCTGGATGAGCCGACGAATGATCTGGATGTGGAAACGCTGGATCTGTTGCAGGATCTCCTGGGCGAATATCCGGGCACGGTGCTGCTGGTCAGCCATGACCGTGATTTCATCGATCGCGTCGCCACCGCGACCATCGCCATGGAAGGGCAGGGCCGTGTGACGGCCTATCCCGGCGGCTGGTCGGATTATCAGGCACAAAAACCCGCCGCGCCAGATGCCGCCGTGCCGCGCAGCGGGGTTGCAAAGCCGGGAAAGACCGGGTCAAAACCTGACGGCGCGCCCGCCGGCAAACCCGCGCGTAAAGCTCTCAGCTTCAACGAACGTCACCGGCTGGAAGTGCTGCCCGATGAGATCGCCCGCCTTGAAGCCGAGATTTCGAAACTGAGCAGCTTGCTGGCTGACTCTGACCTCTACATCCGTGACCCGGCAAAATTTGCCAAGGCGACGTCTGCCATGGCGGCCCGGCAATCGGCCCTGGCGGCTGCCGAAGAGGAATGGCTCAGCCTTGCCGAGCGCTCCGAGGGCTGACACCCGCCCCGATTGTTTACAGACGCCTTTCCGGCCACCCCCGAAACCCGCAGCCTGTGGCCGCCGGGTAATTCACTGTTGCCAAAGAAAAAACGCTGGACAGAAAAATGCGACAGGTGCAGCATATCGCTGCTTTTGGGGCAAGTACCGGGCTGGCGGGATATGCCGGGACGGATATTCGCTGTAAATGGTAAATGGGAGACGATCATGAAAAAGTATCTGAAATATGCGCTGGCTGCCGCGCTGTCCCTACCCCTTATCGCAACGATTGCAACGGCACAGAACTACAACCTGCGCCCCTCATACGGCTCGGTCACTCTGCAGGCCGGTTTCATGCCCGACCCGCGCACCCGGTCGATGCGCGCGGGGGGCGACCAGTACTTCTCGGGCGGCGGTGGCTGCCCCGGCGGCGCGTGGTTTGCCAATGCGCCTGATTACCGCGTGCACTACCGCGCCGGTGGCTATGCGTTGACCTTCTATGTGCGCGCGCCCGGCGATACCGCGATGCTGATCAATGACCCCACGGGCACCTGGTATTGCAATGACGACTATCAGGGGCTGAACCCGGCGCTGGTCTTCAATAACCCGCGCTCGGGGCAGTATGATGTCTGGCTGGGCACCTATAACCGCTCACGGGTGAATAACTCGGTGCTGTATATCACGGAACTGGGTGCATTCAGCCGGTGATCAGACCAATGCCACAAGGCCGGTCGCATTTCCGGTCTTGTGGCATTGGGCCTTTATCCGGCCTCAGCCCTGCTCGCTCAGCAGGCGCAGAATGCGCGCAGCCTCGGTTGCGGGCGGGGACAGCTTGCTGCGGTCCTCGCCGGGGAAGAAGCGCGCGCGCGTGGCGGTGGGCATCGGTGCAGGCGTGTCGATGATCACCCGCGGCGCGCGCTCAGGGCCAAGGGCCGCACATTCCGCCGCCCAGCTTTGTGCCAGTGCGATCTGGCCAGCCTTTGCCGCGCCATAGGCACCAAAGAACTTGCGCGGTGCGCCGGTATCATCCAGCCGCGCGGCATCGTCAAAAAACAGCGCCGTGCCCCGGGCACTGGCACGTAACAAGGGCTCGATCATCGGGATCAGCATGCCGGTGGCGCGCAGGGTGGTGGCAAGCGTCTTGTCCCAGTCCTTGATCGCGACATGGCCCACAGGCGAAAGCGGCGGCGCATGTACGGCCGCATGAACCCACAGATCCAGCCGCCCCCACCGTTCATGGACCGAGCGGCACAGATGGCGCATGGCATCGTCTTGCGTAATATCAAGCGGGGCCAGCGTGGCATGGCCGCCAGCGGCCTGAATGCGGTCATCCAGTTCTTCCAGCGCGCCGGTGGTGCGCGCCAGTGCGATCACATGCCAGCCGTCAGCAGCCAGCACTTCTGCCAGCGCCGCACCAAGCCCGCGCGAGGCGCCGGTGATCAGGGCGATGCGCTCGGCCGACAATCCGGCGGACGATCCGGCGCTCGATTCGGGGTGCGAAGATGTCTCGGTCATGGCGCGCTCTTGCCATCGCCGCTGCCCAAGCGCAAGCCTGCACGCCGCACCGGGGCCACTTGCCGCAGGCCCGGCGGCGTGCCAGAAACGCGGCCAACAAGACGGCCAGAAACCGGAGAACCGCCATGCCCGACACCCCCTCACTGATCCGCCGCACCCCGTGGCCGCAAAGCGCCTCGCGCCCGCTGGGCACGCCGATCCAGCCCTCGGTTGTCTATGCGTCGCCCGATCCCGATACACTGGATGCGCAGTATGGCGGCACGGTGCCCGGGTATACCTATGCGCGCGAAGGCCATCCCAACGCCGATGTTCTGGCGCAGAAGATTGATGGGCTGGAGGGGGCCGAGGGCGGATTGGTGCTGGGCTCAGGCATGGCGGCGGTGACAGCGGCGCTGATGGGGGTGTTGAAGGCAGGTGATCATGTCCTGGGGGGCGATCAGCTTTACGGGCGCTCGCTGCGGTTGCTGAGCCAGGACCTGCCGCGCTTTGGTATTAATGCCTCGATGGCTGATTCCACCGATGCGGCGGCGTTCGAAGCTGCGATCCGGCCCGAGACCAAGCTGATACTGCTGGAGGTGGTGTCAAACCCCACCCTGCGCCTGGCCGACCTGGCTGCGATCGCCGCAATGGCAAAGGCGCGCGGTATTCTGCTGGCGGTGGACAACACCTTCACAACGCCACGTGGCATCCGGCCGTTTGAGCATGGCGCGGATATTGTCATCCACTCGGTGACGAAGATCCTCGCCGGGCATTCCGATGCCACGCTGGGCTATGTCGCCACGCGTGACCCCGTGCTGCGCAAGGCGATCTACGATTTTGCGGTCACCACAGGCATGACCCCCAGCCCCTTCGATTGCTGGCTGGCTGAGCGCGGGCTCTATTCGTTCGAACTGCGCTACGACCGCTCAGAGTCGAATGCCGAAGCGCTGGCGGCCTTTATCGCCGCGCAGCCGGGGGTGAAACGCGTCCTTTATCCCACGCGTTATGACCACCCTGACCACAACCGCGCCGTGGCGATGCTGGGCGCGCGCGGCGGGCATATGGTGTCATTCGAGCTGGAAGGCGGGCGCGCGGCAGCCAATGCCCTGACCCGCGCCGCGCCCGATATCGCCTTTGCGCCCACGCTGGGCGATATCGGCACCACGCTGTCACACCCGGCTTCCAGTTCGCACCGCGCGCTGACGCCAGAGGCGCGCGAGGCGCTGGGGATATCGGAAGGGTTCTTCCGAATCTCGGTGGGCGTGGAGGATATAAATCTTCTGACCGCGGAATTCGGCGCAGGTATCGCAGCTGCCCGCGCGGCTACCGAAACCTGAGGGCGAGCGGCCCAGGCCGCTCCCGCCCGTCTTCGCATCGCGGCTTGCGCCGCAACGCTCATCCCGTTTGGCGAGGCCGGGGGCGCTGCCCCCGGACCCCCGGGATGTTTTCAGACACAAAATGTAAAAGTCCGTTCGCCGCGCCAGGCTGGGCAACAATGTTTTCTTCGTTCATTTTGTGTCTGTAAGTATCCCGGGGGAGTCGATCGCAGGTCGGCGGGGGCAGCGCCCCCATTGCGACGCTATTCGCGGGGCAGGGCGGCGGCGGCGCGGGCGAGTCGGGTGATGGCGTCCCACTCGCCGGCCTTGACCAGGCCGGTGGGCGCAACCCAGCTGCCGCCGACGCAGGCCACGTTTTGCAGATTCAGATAGTCGGGCGCATTGGCTTCGATGATGCCGCCCGTGGGGCAGAAGCTGGCTTGTGGCAAGGGGCCGCGCAGGGCCTGAAGCATGGCCACGCCGCCCGCAGCCTCGGCCGGGAAGAACTTGAGGGTGCGATAGCCGGTTTCCATCAGGCTCATCACCTCGCTGGCCGTCGCTGCCCCCGGCAGTAGCGGCAAGGACCGGGCCACGCAGGCCGAGATCAGTGCCGGTGTTGCCCCCGGCGAGACCGCGAATTCGGCGCCCGCTGCGCTGGCGCGGGCTGCGTCATGGGCACTCAGCACGGTTCCCGCGCCAACCCTTGCGCCGGGTACGCGGGCCATCTCGGCTATCGCGTCCAGCGCATCTGGGGTGCGCAGGGTCACTTCCAGCACCGGCAGCCCGCCTGCCACCAGTGCCTGCGCCAGTTTCGCGGCATGGCGTGGGTCATCGATCACGAGCACCGGGATCACCGGGGCGAGGCGGCAGAGGGCGAGGGTGGCATGGCTTTGAAGGGCAGGGGTCATGGGCAGTGATTTCTGTCAGGGTCAACGATCCTGGCGATGGTGCGTTGCCCGGCGCGGAAAGGCAACGGCAAAGGCCGGTTTCAGACAACGGTGTCGCGCGCGATCTCGGTCAGAAGCCAGTCGCGAAATTGCGAAACGGCGCGTTTGGCCGGGTGGCCGGGCGTGGGTTCAGGCTCGACAAAGTAATAACCAAAGCCACTAGGAAGTTCCTCGCCCAGCACCGTCAGCGTGCCGCTGTCAAGTTCTGGCCGGATAAGAAAGGCGGGCATCAGTGCCACGCCCATACCTGCGGCGGCGGCCTGCGCCAGTGTGGCCGATTGCTCAAAGCGCATCACCGGGGCAGGGGCCGGACCGGGCAACCGGTTCTGCGCGCGCCAGTCCGTCCAGGCCTGTGGGCGCGAGGCCAGGGCCAGCACCGGCAGATCCGACAACGCCCCGCCCTGCGCAAGCTGGCGCGCGAGAACGGGCGCGGCCACCGGCACCACACGTTCCTGCATCAACAGCGTGACCCGCGCGCCCGGCCAGTCGCCGCGCCCGGAATGGATGGCGGCATCCATCCCCTCACCGCGCAGATCGAACTGCCCGATCCTTGTGGCGAACTGCAGTGTGATCTCGGGGTGCCGGCGCACGAAGCCGGGGATACGCGGCATCAGCCAGCGGGTGCCGAAGGTGGGCAGGATCGCCAGTTTCAACCCCTTCTCGGGTGCCTGTCCCAGCGCCTCCAGTGCGCCCTGGCTCAGCAATTCCAACGCAGCGCGCGCACGCAGGGCATAGGCGCGCCCGGCCTCGGTCAACGTTGCGCGCCGTGCCGTGCGGTCAATCAGCCCTGCGCCCAACTGCCCTTCCAGCACGGCCACCTGCCGTGAGACTGCCCCCTGCGTCAGCGACAGATCGCGCGCGGCAGAGGTGAAGGAGCCGGTGCGCGCCACCGCATCAAACGCCAGAAGTGCGGACATCGAGGGCAGGAGACGGCGTTGCATGGCATTCCCTTTGGTAATAGATTTATGCCAATTTATCGGTTTTGCGCACCGATGTCTCATGCTATCGCAGCGCCAAGCTTTGAATTCAAAACAATCACCGAAAGGCCGCCCCCATGAGCGAACGCCCCGCCCTGAAACCCAAGGATGCCCCCAACCTGAGCACGTTCCAGTGGGACGATGCGCTGCAACTGGAAAGCCTGCTGTCAGAAGATGAGCGCATGTTGCGCGATGCCGCGCAGGAATTCGCGCAATCGACGCTGCAACCCCGCGTCATCGCCGCTTACCGCGAAGAGAAAAGCGACCCCGAGGTGTTTCGCCTGATGGGTGAGGCCGGGCTGCTGGGCACCACGATCCCTGAGGAGTACGGCGGGCTGGGTGCGGGCTATGTCACATATGGTCTGGTCGCGCGTGAGATTGAACGGGTGGATTCGGGCTACCGCTCGATGATGTCGGTGCAGTCGTCGCTGGTGATGTATCCGATCTATGCCTATGGCACCGAGGAGCAGCGCAAGAAGTTCCTGCCCGGTCTGGCCTCGGGCGAACTGATCGGCTGTTTCGGCCTGACCGAGCCTGACGCCGGGTCAGACCCTGCGGGCATGAAGACCCGCGCCGAGAAGACCGCGACTGGCTACAAGCTGACCGGTTCCAAGATGTGGATCTCTAATTCGCCCTTTGCCGATGTGTTCGTCGTCTGGGCCAAGTCGGACGCGCATGGCGGGCGGATCAGGGGCTTTGTGCTGGAAAAGGGCATGAAGGGGCTGTCGGCACCGAAGATCGAGGGCAAGCTGTCCCTGCGCGCCTCGACCACCGGCGAGATTGTCATGGACGGGGTTGAGGTTGGCGAAGACGCGCTGTTGCCGCATGTTGAGGGGCTGAAGGGGCCATTCGGCTGCCTCAACCGCGCGCGCTATGGCATTGCCTGGGGCGTGATGGGCGCGGCGGAGTTCTGCTGGCACGGCGCGCGGCAGTATGGGCTGGACCGCAAGCAGTTCGACAAGCCGCTGGCGCAGACGCAGCTGTTTCAGAAGAAACTGGCCGATATGCAGACTGAAATCACCCTTGGCCTGCACGCCGCGTTGCAGGTGGGCCGGTTGATGGACGAGGCCAAGGCCGCGCCCGAGATGATCAGCCTGATCAAGCGCAACAACTGCGGCAAGGCGCTGGATATCGCCCGCCAGTCGCGCGATATGCACGGCGGTAACGGGATTTCCGAGGAATATCAGGTGATCCGCCACATGCTGAACCTTGAAACGGTGAACACCTATGAGGGCACGCATGACGTGCATGCGCTGATCCTGGGTCGGGCGCAGACGGGGTTGCAGGCGTTTTTCTGACCGGGCTTGTGGCCCCGTTGCTGCCGAGATTGTGAAAACGAAAGCTCCCGAAGTGATCTTCGGGAGCTTCTTTCTGTCATTCGCAGCGGGTTTGATCGGCCCTTGTTGTCCAGCCTTGCGGTAGCGCCAACAGAGCTTACTTATGGAGTGTGTGGTGGTCCTTGATCGAAGACCGCACGCACCTGCGAAGTCATCGCCCTGACAGGGGTCAGGCAACCGTGATTCTCCTGAGGTTCGGCCCGTCCGGCATATCGCCGGACCGGATTTTCAACATGCGAGGACGTGATGGGAAAAGGCGACAGCAAGCGCGGAAACAAGGAAGCGAAGAAACCGAAGAAGGAGAAGCCCAAGGTGTTGGCAACGGCCAACTCCGGCGTCGGGAAACCGCTCTCGCTGGGCGAGAAGAAGGGCAAGTAAGCTGGCAGGCGGGCGGGCTTGGTGCTCGCCCGGCGCGCTGTGCAGGGTGGCCACGGGATTTCCGGTGAACACCCTGTGAGGGTATGAATGACGCGCAAGCGCCGATTCTGGGCAGGGCGCAGACGGGGTTGCGGGCGTTTTTCTGACAGGGGCTTTTGTTCGCGGTGCGCAAGTTCAGACGGATTGCCGCGCCTGCCATTTGGACTAATGTGTTTGATCAGTTCGAAGCAAGGTTTCTTAACCATTCAACAAACCTGTCGCCCCATCGCGTTTGCGGGGCTTTGCGAAACAGGACATACGCGCCAAGGCGCACTTCCTCCGTTTCAGGAATGGGGCAAAGAGTGCCGGCCTCCAGATCGTCGGCGATGATGAAGCGTGGGGCCAGGACCATCCCAAGGCCCGCCACGGCGGCGCGCAAGGCTGCATCATCCAGATCGAAGTGGCCAGACCAGCGCAGCGTGGCCTCTGTATGGCCGCTTTCGCGCAGCCAGTTCTGCCAGTCCCAGTTTCCGCCAGCACATTGCAAGGCCGGTATCTCATCAAGGCGGGGCTTCGTACCAGCGCGACGCAGAAGCGCAGGGGACAAATGTGGGCGGGAAAGATCTTCCAGCAGTACCTCTGCATCCGGCGGAGCGGTCCACATGGGGAAATAGGCCAGCACAATGTCGGCTCCGCTGTGCGGCGGCATTCCATTCACGCTTGTGGTTTCGATACGGATTCTCAAATCGGGGTGGCGTGCACGGAAGGCATCCAACCGGGGGATCAGCCAGCGCGTGGCGAGGGTGACGGGAACCTGCACCGAGATGTCAGCCAGACCTGACAGGGTTGTCTCAAGGGCTTGCTGCAGGTTTCGGATGGCTGGATGCACTTGGCGAAAAAGATTGTCGCCCGCGTCGGTCAAACGAATGCTGTTGTTCAGGCGATGCAGAAGCCGGACACCCAGCGCGTCCTCAAGCCCGCGAACCTGATGACTGACTGCGCCAGCGGTAACGCCCAGTCTGGCGGCTGCAAGCTTCATGCTGCCGCATTCCGCGACGGCCGCGAAGACGCGAAGTGCGTTCAGCGATATGCGGTCGACGTGTTGCATGAGAATTACTCAATCAGGAGCATAAATGTTCGTTTGCTTGCACAGGCTTGCGCCTGCTTGTCTGTAGGATAACTTTTGTGAGGTCATATGTCATCCTACAGCTCTCGATACACGGCTGCCATACTCTGGGTGCTGCTAAGTACCGCGCTCTGGACGTTAATATTTGCGGCTGCGAAGTTCGCCGACGGCAGCATGGGCACATTCCAGATCACCCTGCTCCGCTACATAGGGGCGCTTCTGACGGCATTGATGCTGGCTAGAGCGACTGGCGGGCTTGCCGCGCACCGAAGCACCCGGACAGGGTCGCATTTCGTGCGCGCTGTCTGTGGGTCCGGGGCGGCGGTTGCCGTCACTTGGTCGTCGGCACACATGCTTCTGGCCGATGCGACGGCATTGAGCATGACCTATGGTGTCATGCTGGTTTTGCTGGGCGTTGTTTTTCTGGGTGAACGCCCGGGTTACCTGATGCTATGGGGCAGCGCGCTGTCGCTTGGTGGCGCGGCTGTCGTGATGGTGGGGAAAGGAGCCTTTCAAGGCGTGCTACCCCTCGGGCCCGCACTGATCGCCGTAGTCGGCGCAGTGCTGATGGCGGTCGAGGGCTTGCTGATCCGTGTTCTGGGACAGACGGAAAGGCCCCTGACAGTGATCCTTCATGTCTGTTTCTTCGGCTTGTGCCTGATGCTGGTTCCGGCATTGCTGAACTGGCAGCCCGCCAGCATCTATGCGATGCTGCTCTGTGTCGGTCTGGGACCGTTGGCCATACTGGCACAGTATTGCACGATCCGCGGCTACAGGTCAGCGCCATTGTCGGTCGTCGGTCCGGTGGATTATTCGTGGCTGATTTTCGCTGCTTTGCTGGGTTTCTTCGCTTTTGGCGAAAGTCTCGGCACGGCAACATTGATCGGGTGCGCCCTTATTGTTGGCGGTGGAGTGACACTTTCGCGTGCTCGCCACACTTGATCAACCGACCGCAATGGCTCGAAGCGAACAGAGTTCTGGGCAATGTCCGCCCCCTTCACACCCCCCTTGCCAGCGCCGCAACCCCCGTCCGGGCGATCTCCAGCAGGCCAAGGGGTCGCATCAGCTCGGCGAAGGCGTCAATTTTCTCAGGCGCGCCGGTCATTTCGAAGACAAAGCTTTCCAGCGTCGAATCCACCACATTGGCGCGGAATATCTCGGCCAGACGCAGCGCCTCGATCCGGGCATCGCCCTTGCCCGAGACCTTCAGCAACGCCAGTTCACGCTGCACCGACGGCCCCTCGACCGTCAGGTCATTGACCGAGTGCACCGGCACAATCCGGCCCAGCTGCGCCTTGATCTGCTCGATCACCTGCGGCGTGCCGGTCGTCACCACGGTGATGCGCGAGCGGTGGCCCTTATGGTCGGTCTCGGCCACCGTCAGGCTGTCGATATTGTACCCGCGCCCGGAAAACAGGCCGATCACCCGCGCCAGAACCCCCGGCTCGTTATCGACGATCACGGCGAGGGTGTGGGTTTCCAACACCTCTGAATAGGGGTCGCGCAGGTCATAGGCCGAATGTTTGGACGAGCCTTGCTGGATATTGAGGGCTGACATGGTTTTCTCTCCTTACACCAGCACCGCGCCCGAGGCGCCGATGACGCCCTGGGTATCGGCCTCACCCAAAAGCATCTGGTTATGTGCGTTGCCCGAGGGGATCATGGGGAAGCAGTTTTCGTGTTTTTCCACCCGGCAGTCAAAGATCACCGGCCCGTCATATTCCAGCATCTCGGTGATCGCCGCGTCCAGTTCATCCGGGTGGTCGCAGCGGATGCCCTTGCAGCCGAACGCCTCGGCCAGTTTGACGAAATCAGGCAGCGATTCCGACCACGAATGCGAATACCGCTCACCGTGCAAGAGTTCCTGCCACTGGCGCACCATCCCGAGGCGTTCGTTATTCAGAATGAACTGCTTGACCGGGGCGCGATACTGCACCGCTGTCCCCATCTCCTGCATGTTCATCAGCCATGAGGCCTCACCGGCGACGTTGATCACCAAGGCTTCAGGGTGCGCGATCTGCACACCGATCGAGGCGGGCAGGCCGTAACCCATGGTGCCCAGCCCGCCCGATGTCATCCAGCGGTTGGGCGCATCAAAGCCCAGAAACTGCGCGGCCCACATCTGGTGCTGGCCCACTTCGGTGGTGACATAGCGGTCTTTGCCGCGCGTCAGCTCTTCCAGCCGTTGGAGCGCGTATTGCGGTTTGATGGTGTCTTTCGACGGCGTGTAAGACAGGCAGTTGACGGCCTTCCACTCCTCGATCTGCTGCCACCATGCGGCCAGCCCTTCGCGATGGGTCTTGCGCCCGCGCGATTTCCAGATCTTCAGCAGATCCTCCAGCACATGGCCGACATCGCCGATGATCGGCACGTCAACCCGGATCACCTTGTTGACCGAGGAGGGGTCGATATCGATATGCGCCTTGCGCGAGCCGGGCGAAAAGGCGTTCAGCCGCCCGGTGATCCGGTCATCGAACCGCGCGCCGATGTTGATCATCAGATCGCAGTCATGCATCACCATATTGGCCTCATAGGTGCCGTGCATGCCCAGCATCCCCAGCCAGCTTTTGCCGCTGGCCGGATAGGCACCCAACCCCATCAGGGTGGAGGTGACGGGAAAGCCGGTGGCCTCGGCCAGTTCGATCAGCAACTGGCTGGCCCCGGGGCCAGAGTTGATGACCCCGCCGCCGGTATAGAGAACCGGGCGCTCGGCGCTCTCGATCATCTCGACCAGCGCGGTGATGGCCGCCAGATCGCCCTTCACGCGGGGCGCATAATGGTCGGTCCGGGCCTTTTGCGGCGGCACATAGGTGCCGGTGGCAAATTGCACATCCTTGGGAATATCCACCAGCACCGGCCCGGGGCGGCCGGTCATGGCGACGTGAAAGGCCTGATGGATGGTCTCGGCCAGCTTGTCGGTTTCCTTGACCAGCCAGTTGTGCTTGGTGCAGGGGCGGGTGATGCCCACGGTATCGGCCTCCTGAAAGGCATCATTGCCGATCATGAAGGTTGGTACCTGACCCGACAGCACCACCAGCGGAATGGAATCCATCAGCGCATCGGTGATCCCGGTCACGGCATTTGTGGCCCCGGGGCCAGAGGTGACCAGCACCACACCCGGCTTGCCGGTGGCACGGGCATAGCCCTCGGCCATATGCGTGGCGCCCTGTTCGTGGCGCACCAGAATGTGGCGGATCTCGTTTTGCTGGAAGATCTCATCATAGATCGGTAGCACCGCGCCGCCGGGATAGCCGAATACCACTTCGACGCCCTGTTCCTTGAGGGCCTGAACCACCATTTTCGCGCCGGTCATCTGCTGTGACATGATCTTCTCCGAGTCTCTCTCGTCTTCACTGAGCCGCCGCCCGGCTTTGCCCCAAATGGGTGCGACGGGCAACAAAAAACCCCCGCTTGGGGGGTGGTGTCAGGGGTCGTCCGGTTGCTGGCTCATGCCATCCGGTGTCGGACCCCCGCGTTTACAAGTACCATGGTCATCGATTTTCGCTCCATCTGTTGCGGACCCTAGGCGCTGTTGTGCGGAGCGTCAACGCCAAAGGCTGCGTTATTTGCGGTGGCAGGATGAAAAATGATGCGAAAGTTGCGTGGCGCGGCGTTCTGACGCAGTTTTCGCAAACTCAGCCCAGCGGATTGCGGACCGGGTCAGGGGCGGGCAGGGTGATCGCGGCAACCTGCTCGGTGATCGGCCGCACGGCCAGCGGGTGCGGGGGCGCGCAGTAATCGCCCGGATCGCCCAATTCGCGCCATTCGCCGTCGCGGTACACCTCAAGCGCGCCGAACTGGGCCTTGTAGGCCATTTTCGCGCTGCCGGGCACCCAGTAGCCCAGATAGACATAAGGCAGCCCGACCTGCCGCGCCAGTTCGACATGATCAAGGATGATATAGGTGCCCAGACTATCAGCGGCTCGGTCGGGCTCATAGAACGAGTAAACCAGGCTCAGCCCGTCATCGAGCACATCTGTCAGGCACACCGCCACCAGCTTGCGCGCCGCCCGGCGCAACCCCTCGGTCTGCGGGCTGGCGCTTTCGGTGTATTCGATCACCCGTGAACGGATCGGCGTCTCCTCGATCATCGCGGCGAATTCGAAGATATCCATGTCCGCCATCCCGCCATCGGCATGGCGTGTGTCCAGATAGCGGCGAAACAGCTCATACTGATCTTCGGTGGCCCAGGGGCTGGTGGCTTCGCGCCGCAGCTTCGCATTGCGGCGCAGCACCTTGCGCTGGCTGCGCGAGGGCGCATGATCGGCCACCCTGATCCGCGCCGACAGGCAGGCCGCGCAATCCGAGCAGGCCGGACGGTAGAGCACATTCTGCGAGCGCCGGAAGCCTTGCTTCGACAGCGTGTCATTGAGCGCGCGCGCGCCTTCACCGCTGAGCGAGGTGAACAGCTTGCGCTCGTTCTGCCCCGGTAGGTAAGGGCAGGGCTGTGGTGCCGTCACGTAAAATTGCGGCGCGACTGGTAGTGTATGGCGCATGGCAGCAAGCGGCCCCTGACAGAAAAGCGGTTGAGTCACCCAGATAGGAATTTTCGGCGAAAGGTTAAGGTGTCAGACACCAAGCTAGCAAGGGTGTGTGACTCTGCCAAGGGGCAGGTTTGCGCGACGGGCGGTTATGTGTCGTCCAGATACCGGTTGATCATGGTCGTCTGCAGGAACACGTCGTTCAGCCCCTGCCGGTAAGGCGTGATCAGCATCAGCCCCACCGATATGATCTGGCCAACCACACTCGCCATTGCCGCCGAAAAGATTACCGAATGCAGGACACAGATCACCGGATCGGGGCGGCGACCATCGAGATGGCGCAGCCGGATCGCGGCAAGCATCATACCCGCCGTCGCCGAATAATTGCTCAGCATGACCGCGCGATAGGTCACCGACACGGCGAACCACAGGACCGGCAGGAAAAAGAGGCCCAGAAACACGGTCATGATCACGATCGCCGCAACGATCACAAGGGTAATCACCAGATCCACCGACCAGGCCACGAACCGCTTGAGGATCAGGTCGCGGTAGAGGCCGGGTTCATCGTCAGGATTCGGCAGGCTCATGCGGTAAACCCTGCAATCCGGGCACCACAGGCGGCAATCAGGGCCTGAGGTGCGGCGGCAAAGACATGGCGCGGGCTGCCTGCTGCAGCAAAGACCTGAACGAAATCCAGCAGGCGCGGGTCGGCAAAAATCACGAGCGGGTTCAGATGGCCAAGCGGTGCCACGCCGCCGATGGCAAAGCCGGTCTCACGGCGCACTGTCTCGGCATCGGCGCGCCCCAGCGCCTCGCCTGCCTCTGCGGCGGCGCATGCCGGGTCCAGCCGGTTGCCGCCGGCGGTCAGGAACAGATAGATGCGCCCGCTTTCGCCCTGAAAGATCAGCGACTTGACAATCTGGTCCAGCTCGCAGCCACAAGCCCTGGCCGCGTCTTCGGCGGTGCGGCTGGGGCCCGGTTCGATGATCTCGGCCGCCAACCCGGCACTCTGCAGTGCCTCGGCCACCCGTGCCACGCTCTTGCTCATCGCCCGCCTCCCGTCCCGCGCCCGCGCCCCGGCGTGCCGCGCGTGGCTTCTTGTGTCGCCATCTTGCCAAAAATCCGCTCTCGCGGCGGAGGCCGCAGGAACCTTTGGTCGCGAACTTCGCAACCACGCCCCATGCCCGCGCGCTCCTTACTTGCGAAACTTGTCGAGGCTCACCACCTCGCCCGCCTTCGGGGCCTCTTCTTCGGCCTCTTCCATAGGGGCCTCGTCATCGTCCTCGTCATCATCGTCGGAATGGGTTTCGAATTTCAGCCCAAACTCCACCGACGGATCGACGAAGGTGGTGATGGCGTCGAAGGGGATGATCAGGGGCTCGGGCTGGTTGCCGAAGTTGAGCGTGATGGCAAACCCGTTCTCGCCCACCTCGAGATTGTCGAACCAGTGCTGGATGACAATGGTGATTTCATCAGGATAGCGCGCACGCAACCACTCGGCCATTTCAAGGCCCGGATGGTGGGTATTCAGCGTAATGAAGAAATGATGCGCCCCCGGCAGGCCCGAATCGGCGACTTTGGTCAGCACCTCCCGGATCAGCCCGCGCATGGCCTGATGCATCAGGTTTCCATAGTCGATTCCACGCTCCATCGGCACCTTTCCCTTGTCTTTTCGCGCCCAGCATATGCTTTTCGTCGCCGATGAAAAGAGAAGAGGCGCCCCTGTGAACAAGAAATTCGCCTGCCCCCGGTGAGCGCGGCAAGGGGAATGCGCGCGCGTGTCGATCAATGTCGACACGGTCGCGCACTATTCTCAGGTATTGGCAGATCGAAGGCCATTTCCCGCCGTTTGCCAGTTGTAGACACTGACCAACGGCATGTCAGAAGCGCATGTCAGCACCCAGACGGACTGACCAGCCCCGGAAGCTTCTGGTGCCTATGCCGTCAAATCTGATCGCCGCCTCACCCCGCCATGCGGCGTGTTCAGAGGTTCTCAGGCCCAGTTCCAGACTGCCCTGAAGGTCCGGATGTCCCCTTGACTGCCCCGTACCTCCGACGTCCCATGCCAGCACCGGCAGCACAAAGGCACGCGCCGGGTGTCCGATCAGCGCGACAGGCCATTCGGTTTCGCCGGACAGCGACAGCCGGGTGATGCTGGCACGGACGCCGTCCACATCAACGATCGCATTTCCGTCCGTGACCGAATAGGCGCGCTGACGTTCTTCCATCCAGGCCAGGTCAAGTTCAGGCCTGAAGGTGAAACCCGCGCGCTCATGTACACCCGAGAGCGCCACGCGGGCCAGTGCACGCTGTCCGCGGAAGTTGCCGCGCCAGATGTTGCCATCCTCATAGACGTCGATCGCCGCCCGGTTGCGCGATTCACCCCAGGCTGCACGCGCGGTCAGGAACACGCCGTCCACCAGTTCCGATGACAGATAGGGCCCGATCATCCAGCCCTGTCCCGAGACGGTGGAATACTCATGGATCCGTTCGCGCGCATGGTCAAAATGGGCCATGATCCCCACGGCAAGCCGCTCATTCAGCAGGTAATCGCCCCCCATGTGCATGATGCCGAATTCGCCTTGCCGTTCGCCGAGGGTCCCTGTTGCGTCAACGTAGCGCGAGTACTGCCCCTGCGCCCAAAGGTGCCAGCGCCGGTCATGGCTGACCGATTGCAGTGAGAACGACAGGTTGCGCGAGGCAATCCCCTCATCAACGCCGGCGACATCCAGCCCACCGGTCGGGCGCATGCCGAATTCACCTGAAAGGAACATGCGCCCGGCGATGTCACTGCCCTGACCATCAACGGCAAGTGAGAAATACGTCCCCGGCTGAACCTCCCGGCGGCGGTCAAGGCGGTGCAGCCGGGGCTCGCTGGCGAGTATCCGGTCGATCCTGCGCTGCAGGAACGCGCCCGTAACCTCGTTGAAGACCTCGGCGATAAAGGCCTGATCCGGCTCAAACGTGACAATCGCCGACCCGGGGATCGCCATGCCGTCAACTGCGCCGGTGATCGTCGCTGTGCCTGAAATCGTTCCGGCGCTCAGCATGGCCGAATAGCGCCCGTCGCCGTGATCGATCACCGGACCCATTGTGCCCAGAGTTGTGCGCAAAACGACATTCATGCCGCCCCGGCCCAGCAGATTGCCCGATGCGTCGCGCAGATTGACCACCACCTGCGTGGTGTCGGTGCCATTGGCCATGATGGTGGTTGTGGCTACGTCGATTGTGGTTTGTTCAGGATCGTATTGCCGCAGTGTGACGGTGACAGTGAAGCTGGCGGTGGCCATGTTTCCGGCCGTATCTGTGGCTGTGTAGGTGATGGTGGTCTCGCCGACCGGGAAAGCCGCGCCGGGGGCAAGGCCTTCGGTCTGAACCGGGGTTATGTCGCCATCGACATTGTCGGTGGCGGTGGGGGGTGTCCAGCTGACCTCGGCGGTCTCAAGCCCCGGATCGGTTTCGGTGGCGATATCTGCGGGAACACCGTCAAGCACCGGTGGCTCGGTATCACCGACGGTGACAGTGAAGCTGGCGGTGGCCATGTTTCCGGCCGTATCGGTCGCCGTGTAAGTGACGGTGGTCTCGCCGACCGGGAAAGCCGCGCCGGGGGCAAGGCCTTCGGTCTGAACCGGGGTTATGTCGCCATCGACATTGTCGGTGGCGGTGGGGGGTGTCCAGCTGACCTCGGCGGTCTCAAGCCCCGGATCGGTTTCGGTGGCGATATCTGCGGGAACACCGTCAAGCACCGGTGGCTCGGTATCACCGACGGTGACAGTGAAGCTGGCGGTTGCCGCGTTCCCGGCGGCGTTGGTCGCGGTATAGGTGATCGTGGTCACGCCCAGCGGGAAGGCCGAGCCGGGGGCAGGGCCCTCAGTCCGCACCGGGGTGATCTCGCCGTCATTGGCGTCAGTGGCGGTTGGTGAAGTCCAGGTGACAACCGCCGTGTCCTCGCCCGGTTCGGTGTCGGCAACGATATCATCGGGAACGCCGTCAAACTCGGGGAACGTGGTCAGGTCTTGCGTGACGGTGACGGTGAAGCTGGCGGTGGCGGCGTTTCCGGCTGCATCGGTGGCGGTGTAGGTGATGGTTGTATCACCCAGCGGGAAGGCCGAACCGGATTCGGGGCCATCGGTCCGCACGGGCGTCACTGCGCCATCGACATTGTCGGTGGCGGTGGGGGAGGTCCATGTAACCGTTGCGGTATCTTCGCCCGCGTCGGTGCTGGTGGTGATGTTGGCGGGCACATCTGCGAAAACCGGGGCTTCGTCGTCGGAAACGGTGACGGTGAAGCTGGCGGTGGCGGCGTTTCCGGCTGCATCGGTGGCGGTGTAGGTGATGGTTGTATCACCCAGCGGGAAGGCCGAACCGGATTCGGGGCCATCGGTCCGCACGGGCGTCACTGCGCCATCAACGTTGTCGGTGGCGGTTGGCGAAGTCCATGTGATAACCGCCGTGTCCCCGCCGGGGTCGGTGCTGGTGGTGATGTCGGCGGGCACATCCGCGAGAACCGGTGCTTCATCATCGGTAACAGTGACAGTGAAACTGGCCGTGGCTGCGTTCCCGGCAGCGTCAGTCGCAGTGTAGGTGATGGTTGTGTCACCCAGTGGAAAGGCCGAACCGGATTCGGGGCCATCGGTCCGCACGGGCGTCACTGCGCCATCGACATTGTCGGTGGCGGTGGGGGAGGTCCATGTAACCGTTGCGGTATCTTCGCCCGCGTCGGTGCTGGTGGTGATGTTGGCGGGCACATCTGCGAAAACCGGGGCTTCGTCGTCGGAAACGGTGACGGTGAAGCTGGCGGTGGCGGCGTTTCCGGCTGCATCGGTGGCGGTGTAGGTGATGGTTGTATCACCCAGCGGGAAGGCCGAACCGGATTCGGGGCCATCGGTCCGCACGGGCGTCACTGCGCCATCGACATTGTCGGTGGCGGTGGGGGAGGTCCATGTAACCGTTGCGGTATCTTCGCCCGCGTCGGTGCTGGTGGTGATGTTGGCGGGCACATCTTCAAAGACCGGCGGCTCGGTGTCGGCAACGACGAAACGAACGCTAACTGTCAGGTAGCCAGCGCCGCAACACCCGTCTGTGCTATTGACATACCAACCGTAGCTCTGCCCAACGGTGACATCGAAACTGCTGCTACCTGATTGGGTATTCATTCCAGACGGGTCAGTCAGCGTGTCGTCGCTCCCGGCAAACATAAAACCGGCAGGGTCAAAATCAGGTCCGTCCGTCGTTTCATAGCTCCACAAATATTCTACCTCGACGTCGGCAGAAGCTGTTGTCTCAAAGCGTGTGTGGACGTTTGCTCCACCAGCGTCGTTTCCACGGATTTCAAAGGCAAGGTCGTACCCCGCTGCCGGAGAAACCTCGGTAACGCCGCCGTCTCCGCCGTTCGTTGTCAGCGTGAAATCACTGAAGTCTTGCGCCGACGACGGTGCCGCAAAAGCCAGGAGGACGGCGAACAGCAAAAAGGCCGCAGTGCGAGCTGGAACGACTGAGCGCATGCTGGAATCCTTCTCTGATCGGTTTCTTACCGATCTTGTTGGCTAGCGGCTTCAGGAGCCGCAGTCTGAGGGCCGGATAACATTGGGCAGGGAAGGAACACTATCGGGATGCGATGGCCCAGAACAAGAATGTGCAAAAATGCGATTATTTTGTCACGACCTTCATATTGCTGTTGCAGAGGAAAGTCGCCTCCGAATCTGGTTGGTGCCCTGATGCTCCTTTGCCAGCAATCATGAGAGGGGTGTCATCTGACGTGACCAGAAAGGTACTCCCCCGCCGCCGCTAGTACCGACGATTGCAATGCCCGCCCACCAATGTCGCCGTTAACAAACCCGGCGCCCCCACGAAACCGAGAAAGGGGAACAAGACTGGCCCGAAGGCGAAACGCCGGAGATACAGATGCTACCTGCGCGTCGCATTGCCGCCGGGTCAAGCAACGTAGGCAAAGATCGGTTGGCTTTGAGTTGCAAGTGTACCCCGCAAGCCACAAGCGGTGTGCAGGCCGAAGAAAGGTGAAACGACAAACTGGCAAAGAATAGTGGCCCAAAACAATGGATCACGCCGCGCCACGGGGCGAAGACCCATGTCGGCGCGGGGGGCAGCACATGTGGCGTTGGCAAAAGGCATGCGAAAACGCCATCCACGGGCGTCGATCCGCAAAACGCTGTCCGAATCGGCATGGGCGACCAGCCTGTCGCCGTGCCGGATGCGACATGCCGTTGAGGGGAAAAACCCGTGCGAAGGAAATGGGGAAATTAAGTGCAGGCTTCCGCAGTATTCGGGCGTTTCCGTTGGGTTTCAATCGGATGCGTTTTTCAGCGGCAGAAGGACAGAAGCCGAACGGGCGCAGAACGTAACAAGCTACTGTAAAACAAACCATCCGCCGGGGGGCGAAATTGAAAACCCCGGCGCGCTGGCGGGCGCAACCGGGGCAAATATCAAAGCGGACAGCTTCAAGAACCAAGAATACCGCCAGCGCGCAGATAACGCAACTGCCTTGTGCCACGCCATCGCTGATTGCCACCCTGACGACGCGGTGACGATCCTTGCGGCGGCGCTGGAAGATCTGCGCCCCGGCCGGCCGGTCACGGCGTTTCGCAGCATTATGCTGGAAGCCGAGAGCTGGGCCAGCTTCGCCACCCGCAACGAACTGAAATGCTACGCGGTGGCCGCGTTCAACGCGATGCGACCGTCGGACCAGTCAGCCTTCCTTAGCCTTATGCAAGGGAGGGCGTCGGCATGAGACACGATCGCAAGCTGACCAGCGCCCTCGCTGAACATGCCGAGCTGACAACCGCCCGCCGCCACCAGATGCGCGCCGACCTGTGCCTGAGCGGCTTGGACTGGCACACGGCCAACGCTGAAAGCTGGCGCGCGGCGAAAATGGCGCAGTTCAGGAGCGGCACCCGCATGGCTGCCGAGGCCCTGTTCATCGGGGAGGCCGCCTGATGGATACGCCAGCGAAGAAGAAGCACCTGAAACAGGAACACTGGCGCAAGCGCAATCCGAAGAAGCACTGGGCGCACCGCGCCACGCGCTCTGCGATCAGATCCGGGTTGTTGTCACCCGCGCCCTGCGAGGTGTGCGGCGATCCGAAATCCGAGGCACATCACCCTGACTATGATCGACCGCTCTTTGTCGTCTGGCTTTGCCGAGCGCATCACCGGGCCGTGCATTACCGGAAAGGGGGTGCGGCATGAGCGGCGACTATCGCGCGGTATTCCCCGGCGGATTGTCCGTTCCGGTTGCTTATCAGGCTAGCCCTATAAAGCGCCGCCGTGCCTCTCGTGACGAGATGGAAGAGCGCGCGCAATTCCTGATCGACTATGCCCACGACCATGGGCCGGTCACGGTTCGGCAGCTCTTCTATGCCGCAACCGTGGCCAATGTGGTGGGCATCGACAAGTCCGAAAGCGGTTATGCCAAGGTGCAGGTGCAGGTTCTAGACCTGCGCCGCGCCGGTCGGCTGCGTTATTCAAGCATCTCGGATTCAACGCGATACATGCGCAAGCCCCGGACCTATGACGGCTGGCAAGCTGCCTTGGAGAACACCGCGCGTTTCTATCGCAAGGCGCTCTGGACCGAGAGCGACAAGGAGGTTGAAATCTGGCTCGAAAAGTCGGCTCTGGCCGGGGTGCTCTATCCTGTAACCTCGGAATACGATGTGCCGCTCATGCCGACCGGCGGCTATTCCTCCGAGACCTTCGCCTATGGCGCAGTCAACGCCATGCGTGGCACCGGCAAGACGCTGGTGATCTATGCGCTATATGACTTCGACCGATCCGGCGAGGATGCTGCCCTTTCGCTCAAGGAGAAGGTCGAGCGGTTCGGAAGTGAATTTGATGTTCAGATCGAGTTTCACCAGCTGGGCCTGACCTATTCGCAGGTGATCGACTTGGGGCTTCCGACCCGGCCTGCGAAGCGGGCAACTGTCGCTGATCAGCGATGGCCGTATGAGTTCGCCGCAGAACTGGACGCGATTCCGCCCGATACAATCCGGGAAATGGTGCGCGAGGCCATCGAGGATCATCTGCCCGCATATCAACTTCGAATGCTGAAGCTGGTCGAGGAAGAAGAGCGCAAGACGTTGATGAACATCGCGGGGAGTGAGTGATGGGCAGGGACAAGCGCAACGAAAGCCGCACTGAACACTTCACCAAGATGATCCGCAACACCATGGAAACCCCCGCTTGGCGGGCGCTGTCACCATGTGCGCAGGCGCTCTATCCTTGGCTCAAGCTGGAATGGCGGGGGCCGCAGGCCAACAACAACGGCAAGATCAGCATGCCCGTGCGTGAGGCAGCCAATCGTCTGGGGTGCAACATCAAAACTGCCGCAAAGGCCTTCCATGACCTGCAGGCCAAGGGCTTCCTGATCCTGACAGAGCATGGGCGCATGGGCGCTCAGGGCAAAGGGGTGCCACCAACCTATGAGATCACTGAAATCACAATGCCGGGCGGCGAAAGTCACTCAGGCAAGCGGCTCTATCAGCACTGGCAGGAGGGCCATGATTTCGCCGTGCGCGCGCATAGCCCGAGCAATCCAACGGGCCGCAATGGGTTATTGATTCACCAGTCAATAAACAGAATCCCGTCCCAAAAAACGGGACGTGTCGTCCCAATAAACGGGACGAAAAGATGATTACCAGTCCCAAAAAACGGGACGCACCGTCCCAAAAAGCGGGACGAAAAGGCACCGTTCCCCCCCCCGTCCCAGTCCCAAAAAACGGCACATCCTTATCTACCATACCCAGAGGCTAATTCTTCTATGATCATAGACACACCCACAGCGCCACGGCGGCGCGAAACCATCGAAAGGATCGACCAATGACAAGCCACACAGATAACCCGGACGTCCTCACCACCAGTGCGGTGGATAATCACCTTCAGGTAGCCCTTATCAACATGGTGAACGAGGGTGTGACAGTGCGCTTCGCATTAAGCCGCATACTGACATTCATAGCCCTGCAGTATGTCGTCAATGAGAGCAGCGAAGAGGCCGCGCGCATTTTCAGAGAGGCCGCTCAGAATATTGAAGATGGGCGCTTCAAGCATCGCGAGGGCGAGCGCTACGAGCCGAACTGAACAGACAACACCGCCGGGAAAAACAGGCAACATGAAAGGATCGAGCGATGAACGACACCACTGAATTCACCATCCGCACCCTGTCAGTGATCAACGGGCAGGCGAACGCCGCTGGCAATCGGCTTCTGGCCAGCTTCAACATGGAGATCGCCGGGATGTTCATCACCGGCTGCGTGCTGATCCTCAAGGCGGATGGCACTGTTTCGGCGGCAGGGCCAGCGGGCAAGAGCCGCAACAACGTGGCGATCAACACCCGCATCGCTGACGAAGTGCTTGCGCGCGCGGTCACCGAACGGGCCTGCAGGATCTATGAGCTGTTCACCGGGCGTGATCTGGAGGCGGAATGAGGGGGCACAAAATGACACAACCGGAACTTGACCCTTCCCGCTTTGACGCGATGGTGAAGACCCGCAACGGCAGCACGCCGGTTCTGTGGGGGCTGGACGCTATCGGCGCGTTCATCGGGGTATCACCGGCCACGGCGCGGCGATGGGCGCGTGAGGGCTGGCCGATCCGCAAGCTGGGCGGGAAGTGGTGCGCATTCAAGGCTGACCTGATCGACCGGATGCGCGGCAAGGAATAGCGGCTGCAAGGTTCTGCAAGGTATTTCAATGTTTTGCCAGTTCTTGTCAGCTTACCACCTGATCGCGCCCGTGCGATTCTGGCTGCATGATATGGCCATTCAAGACCAAGCCGCAGCCGGTTGAACAGAAATCAGGCCTTGCCGAGCCTGACAGCTGGTTGCTGGAAATGTTCGGTTCCGCCCCCACGCAATCGGGCGTGCCGGTCGGCGTTGAAACCGCTCTGCGCGTGCCAGCGGTCAACAGCGCGATCAGGGTTATCTCGGAAGCCGTGGCCACCCTCGATGTGGAGATCCGGCGCATCGGCGCAGATGGCCGCGAGACACCGGACACCACGCACCCCGCGCTTTCGCTTCTGAAGCATGAGGCCAACGATTTCACCCCCGCGCCTGATTTCATCCGCAATCTGGTGATTGACGCGCTGGCGTATGATCCGGGCGGCATGGCTTGGGTCAACCGGGTGAACGGCAGGCCGATTGAGCTGATCCATTACACGCGCGGCAGCATCACGGTTGAATATGACCAACTGACCCGCGAGCCGTCTTATCGGTTGCAAGGCAATCTGCTGGCGGCGCGTGATGTGCTTCACCTTCGCAGCCCCTTCGGTCGCAGCCCGCTGTCACTGGCGCGCGAGGCCATCGGGCTGGCCATCGTCATGGAAAGACACGCTGCCCGGCTGTTCGGGCGCGGGGCCAAGCCATCCGGCGCGCTGTCGTTTCCGAAAGGCATGGGCGAGGAAGCGGTAAAGCGTATGCGCGCGGCATGGCGCTCAGTCCATGAAGGCGACGACACCGGCGGGCGCACGGCAATTCTGTATGACGGCGCCGAATTTCAGGCCTTCCAGCTGACCAGCACCGATGCGCAGTTCCTTGAGAACCGCAAGTTCGCCATTGAAGAGATCGCCCGCGCCTTCAGGGTGCCCCCTTCGATGCTGTTTCATCTGGACCGGGCTACATGGTCGAACACGGAACAGATGGGCCGCGAGTTCCTGAGCTACTGCTTAGAGCCGTGGTTGGTCGCGCTGGAAGGCGCGCTGCGCCAAGCCCTGTTCACGCCGGAAGAGCGCCCGTTCTGGCGGGTGCATTTCGACCGCGACGATCTGACCCGCGCCGATCTGACCACCCGCGCCACCGCCATCAACAGCCTGATTGCATCGCGCGTGCTGTCTCCGAACGAGGGGCGCGCATGGCTCGATCTGGAACCCTACGCGGGCGGCGAACAATTTCTCAATCCCAACATTTCCGAGGCACCGAATGGATCTGAATGACGTGGCCGCAAATGTGGCCGATCAGGAAAAGGGCCGCTGGTTTGAAATACTGGACCCCGTGAAGGGCGCGGCAACCGGCATCCGGTTTCGCGTGGCCGGTCCTGACAGCGGCACCCAGCGCCGGGCGGAACTGAAACTTGCTGATGATCTGGCCGAGATGGCCGACCCTGACGGGCGGGTGAGTGCCGAGGCGCGCGACAAGGCCCGGATCAACTGCCTCGCTGCCTGTGTGCTGGATTGGCAGCTGGAAGAGGATGGCCAGCCCATTCCCTTCAACACCGCCAACGTGGTGCGCGTTCTGCGCCTTGCCCGATGGATCGAAGCACAGGTTGACGGCTTCGCATCCGAGCGCGCGGGCTTCGAGGGGGCCGAGTGATGGAACACCTCGAATTCAAGGCACAGTTCACGGCGCAGGAAGACGGCACGATTGAGGGCATTGCCTGGCCCTTCGCCACGCCTGACCGGGTGGGGGATATCTTCACCAAGGGATCGATTGCGGCACCTGAAACCCTGCCCATGCTCTTCGGCCATGATCAGGCGCAGGTGATTGGCGTCTGGGATCAGATCACCGAGACCGAGGAAGGCCTGACGGTGAAGGGGCGTCTTCTGATCGATGACGTGGCCCGCGCCCGCGAGGTGCGCGCCATGGTCACCAGCAAGGCGGTCACCGGCCTGTCAATCGGGTTCATCACCAAATCCGCAACGCCGCTTCGCCGGGGGCGGCAGATCACCAAGGCCGAGCTGATGGAAGTCTCGGTTGTGGCCGTTCCAAGCCACCCCGGCGCACGCATCACCAACGCAAAATCTGCAACTTCGGAGATTGAAGACATGACCACCGAAACCCAAGGGCAGGACACTGCCGAACTTGAGAAGAAAATGGGCGAGATCGAGGGCGAGCTGAAAACGCTGCCCAAGATTGCCGAGCGGCTGGACAAGCTGGAAGCCAAAGGCAACCGCATCAACGGCGGCAGCGACGATGGCCAGAAAGCGCAGGTCGAGACCGAGCGCAAGGCCTTCGCCGCCTATCTGCGCTATGGCCAGCAAGCCCCGGTCGAAGAGCTGAAAAGCCTGATCGTCAGCAATGACGAACAAGGCGGCTATCTCGCCCCAGCTGAACTGTCGCAGGAGTTCATCCGCGATCTGGTGGAGTTCTCGCCCCTGCGCCAGTTTGCCAGCGTGCGCGCGATCAATTCGCCTTCGGTGAAATACCCCAAGCGCACCGGCATCACCAACGCGCAATGGGAAGGCGAAACCGACGAGGCCGAAGAATCGACCATGACCTTTGGTCAGCTTGAGGTGCCATCGCGCAAGTTGATGACCTATGTCGATATTTCCAACGAACTGCTGGCCGACAGCGGCGGCACGGCGGATGCTGAAGTTCGCCTGGCACTGGCCGAAGACTTTGGCCAGAAGGAAGCGATTGGTTTCGTCAACGGCACCGGCGTGGGCCAGCCCGAAGGCCTGATGACGAATGAAGACATTGGCCATGTCGTCAACGGGCACGCCACCAACCTTGATGCGCTCAAGCTGATCGACATGGTTTATGCCCTGCCTGCAGCCTATCGCCGCCGGGGTGCCTGGATGATGAACGGCAAGACTTTGGGCGAGGTTCGCAAGCTCAAGGATGGCGATGGCCGGTTCCTCTGGCAGCCGTCTTTCCAGATGGGCGAGCCTGAGCGCATTCTGGGCTATCCCGTGGTCGAGGCCGTGGACATGCCGGATATCGGCAACGGCAACTTCCCGATCATCTTCGGCGATTTCAGCGCCTATCGCATTGTCGATCGGCTGGCCCTGTCGATTCTGGTGAACCCGTATCTTCTGGCCACCAAGGGCATGACCCGCATTCACGCAACCCGCCGCGTGGGTGGCCGGGTTCTGCAGGCCGCGCGGTTCCGCAAGCTGCAAACCGCGACCACCTGAGCGCCCCATAACGAGGATTGAGATATGAAACGTGACCTTGTGAACAACATCGGGATTGAACAGGGCCTCGCCCCTGCGGTCAAGAACACCGCATCCGAGACCGGCGACCCGATCAGCCTGCGCGGCTTTGAATCCGCCACCGTGGTGATCAACACCGGCGCGATTGCTGGTGATGGTGATTTCTCGCTCAAGATCCAGCACAGCGACACCACCACCGGCGGCGATTTCGAGGATGTGCCGGCCAACCGCCTGATCGGCGAATTGCCCGAAACGCTGGAAGCGGGCAGCACCTATCGGCAGGGCTACATCGGCATGAAGGGCTATATCCGGCTCGTGCTGACCCGCGACAGTGGCACCTCGATTGCCTTGGGCGCGGTGGTCATCAAGGGCCATCCCGCTGACATGCCGGTTGCCTGATGAACCCGCTGGCCATCCATAGAGGTGCACCATGCCACGCAAGCCCCCACGGCTCTGCGCATGCGGTCACCGGGTGGCCAGTGGCGTGCGCTGCCCCTGTGAGCAAAAGCGCGACCGCGAGCGCAAGGCCCGGTTCGACAAGACCCGGCCAAGCTCTTCGGCGCGAGGCTACACCGGCACATGGGAAAAGGCGCGCGCGACATACCTGCGCCGCCATCCGCTCTGTGTGGTCTGTGGCGCAAGGGCAAGCGTGGTCGATCACATCACCCCGCACAAGGGCGATCAAGCGCTCTTCTGGGATCAAGGCAACTGGCAGTCCCTTTGCCAGCACCACCACAACAGCGCCAAGCAACGACAGGAGCGGCGCACAGTTCAGGAGACTTGAACAATGATTTTCGCAACCGCAGGCGCAAAGCTCTATATCGGCAGCGCCATCGCCAACCCGCATGCCGATCTTAATGTGGCTACCTTCACCTCTCAGGATTGGGTGGAGATCAAACACACCGAGAACTTGGGCCGTGCTGGCGATGCCTCTGCCGAGATCGCACTTGATCACATCGATCAGACACGCACCACCCGCCTGAAGGGCACCCGCAACGCCGGGGCCATGGAAGTGATCTGCTCATTCGACAGCACAGATTCAGGTCAGATCGCCCTGATCGCCGCTGAAAAGACCATCCATGACTATGCGTTCAGGCTCGTGTTCAATGACGCACCGGCTGGCGGCACCCCTTCGGAGCGCATGTTCATCGCTGCCGTGGGTGGTGCTGAAGAGGTGTTCGACACCGCGAACGACTCCGTAAAGCTGCAATCCAGCCTTTGGATCAACAGCAACATCGTGCGCGTGGCCGCTGCCCCGAATGGCGACTGAGCATAGCCCCCGGGGGTGGTCTTCGACTTTGGGCCGCTCTTGGGGACCGGCGTGGGGAACAGCGCGCAAGATTTGCAGGAAATGGGGTTCAACATGGCCATCGTCACCGAGGCAGAACTGATCGCACAGCTGGGCCTTGAGGGGATTACCGGCCATGAAGCCATGCTGGCGCAGAAAATCGCGGCGGCGCAGGCCCATGTCGAGCGGCTTCTGGGCTTCAAGATCGAGGCACAGTTCGGCGGCGAAGATCAGGAGCCAATCCCCGAGCCGCTGCGCGAGGCGGTGCTGCAGCTGGCCGCGTGGTGGTTTGAACAACGCGAGGCGGGCCTGACCGGCACCATCGTCACGACCCCGCCGCACAGCCTGCCCGATATCGTGGCCGAATACCGGGAATGGACCTTCTGAAATGCCCGGGATCAAGAGCTTTCAACGCAAGATGCGGTCCATGCCCGAGGCGGTGCGCAAGGCTCTGGCCCCGGCCACGGCCAAGGGTGCCGAGGAAATCGCAGGTATGGCGCAACGGCTTGCCCCCAAGGATGAAGGCGACTTGGCCGGTTCGATTGTCGCCACGCATTCGGGGCAGACAACGCCGCCCTATTCGCAGCCCGGTGGGGCCTATCTGGTGCCCGAGGGAACATCGGTGGTCACGGCAGGCAACAGCGATGTGAGATACCCGCACCTGCAGGAATACGGCACCCGCAAGCATGCGGCGCAGCCGTTCTTCTGGCCCGCCTATCGGATGCTAAGGAAGCGCTCTGCCAACCGCATCAAGCGGGCGATGAGCAAGGCAATCAAGGATGAATGGGAGACGTGATGGGGGCCGCACTGGCGCTACAGAAGGCGATACGCGCGCGGCTGGTGGCAACGCCAGCGGTGATTGCTCTGGTGCCTGCAGCGTCCATTCTGGACCGCAATCAGCGGCCTGCGCCAAGCCCTTCGATCATCTTGGGCGAAGCGCAACAGGTCGATGAAGGCAACGCCATAGGCCGCAACCGGGTGCGCATCTATCACGCGGTGCATGTCTGGAAGCAGGAGCCATCGCTGACCGGCGCAACGGCGATCACTTCGGAGATCCGCAAGGCCTTCGGCGCGGTGCGGTTACAGCTCGATCCGGGGTTCCACTGCGCAGATCAGCGCGTTGCCGATATCCGGGTGATGCGCGACCCTGACGGCGAAACCAGTCACGGGGTGGTCACAATCGAGGCGCTGATCCTTGAGGTGGCGACATGAGGGCGGGCAAGCTGCGCTATCGGATCAAGCTTCAATCCTTCACCGAAACCGTTGACGAATACGGCGTTCCGGCGCTGGTCTGGGCGGATGTGGCCACGCTGCGCGCCGAACTGATCCAGCAATCCGCCAGTGAATTCATCCGGGCACAGGGCGCGGTCGAAGATGAACTGGTGATCTTTCGCACCCGCTTTCTGGACAGCATCACGAACGCCATGCGCGTGATGTTCGATGGCAATCCGCACGATATCCGCGAGATCGCGCCCGATCCGATGCGGCGGCACATGGAGTTGCGCACAGTCACCCGGAGGCCGTCGCCATGAAGGGGACTAAGCCCAAGCTGGTGATCGACAACGATGCGGTGGACCGCGTGCCCCCGGCACCGGCATGGATGAGCCGCGATGCGAAAACCGAATGGCGGCGCATCATGCCTGCGTTGGTGCAAAGGCGCATCCTGACCCGGGCCGATCTTGGCAGCGTTGAAAACTATTGCACGGCCATTGCCACGGCGCGCGAGGCCGAGCGGCACCTGCAAGAGCATGGCCATGTCTATGAGGTCGAGGGCGTGCACAAGCGCAACCCGGCTTCACTGGTGCTGAAAGACGCGATGCAGACCGCGCGCCAGCTGGCGGCAGAACTTGGCCTGACGCCTGTCAGCCGGTCGCGCCCCTCGATCCGCGCCGATGAAGACGAGGATGACCTGACGCAATGATGGTGCCCTCATGGATCGACAACCCGGAAGAGATTGAAGATCCGCTGGGCCGGGGCGAAAAGGCCGTGCAATGGCTGCGCCGTCTGAAGCATCCGAAGAACCCGGCGCCCGGTCACCCGTTCCAGCTGGACCCATGGCAGGAACAGATTATCCGCCGCATCTATGGCCCGCGCCATGAGGACGGCAGCCGCATTGTTCGGCGTGTGACGTTGCTGTTGCCGCGTGGCAACCGGAAAACCTCACTGGCGGCAGCCATCACGCTGTTGCACCTGATCGGCCCCGAGCGCGCCCCCGGCAATCTGATCGTGTCTGCGGCATCGGCGCGCGAACAAGCCATGGAACTGTTCAACGAAGCGGCCATGCTGGTGGAGTTCGACAAGCGGCTGTCGCGGCACCTGAGCGTGCGCGAGTATGTGAGCAAGATCGCCTTCAATGCCGAGCGCAGCCGCTATATCGCGGTGGCCTCGGATGGGAAGGTGCAGCACGGCAAAACCCCCAACGTGGTGATTGCCGATGAACTGCATGCCTGGCAGGGCGCGGCGGGGCAGCGCCAATGGGAAGCGCTGGATTCGGCGCTGGTGAAGGTGCCCGGCACGATGATGATTGTTGCCACCACGGCGGGGCGCGGGCAGGAAGGCCTTGCATGGAAAACCGTTGAATACGCGATCAAGGTCCAGAAGGGCGAGATTGACGATCCGGCCACCCTGCCTGTGATCTTCATGGCCGAGCCAGAAGACGACTGGACGGATGAAGCGCTCTGGCGCGCGGTGAACCCCGGCCTTGCCCATGGATACCCTGACATAGCCGGATTCAGGGACAAGGCGCGCAAGGCCGAGTTCAGCCCCTTCGAGCGTGACAGCTTTCTGCAATACAACCTCAATCGCTGGCTTGATCAGTCCACCAGTCCCTTTGTTGAAATGCACGTCTATGACAGGGGCGCGCATCCGGTCGATCTGGATGAACTTGAAATGGTGCAGGCCCCGTGCTGGCTTGGGGTGGATCTTTCCAAGAATGAAGATCTGACCGTTGTGTCTGCATGCTGGCCGGATGGCGATGACGGCTATCAGGTCTGGGCGTGGTTCTTCTGTCCAGAAGAAAACCTGCGCGACCGGGGCGACCGGCACGGCGTCAACTATGTGGATTGGGCCGAGCGCGGGTTCATCATTCCGACACCGGGCAACACGGTCGATCTGCGCGCGGTGGAAAGCCAGATCCGCGAGCTATGCGCCAGCTTCAATGTGAAAGAGATCGCGTTCGATCCGACCTATGGGCGGCACATGATGGGCAATCTTGACGATGACGGATTGCCGGTGGTCGAGTTCCGGCAAGGCTGGGTCAGCATGGCCCCTGCCGTCAAGGAACTTGAGCGCGCCATCATCGGCGGGCGGTTCCGGCATGGCGGGCACCCGGTGCTGCGCTGGAACTTCGAGAACGTGCAACTGCACATCGATCAGGCGGGCAACCGTTCCTTCCACAAGGGCAAGAGCGGCAACAAGATCGATGGTGCCGTTGCCACGGCCATGGCGGTGGCGCGCTGCGCCGCTGGCGAGGTCCAGTTCATCACGGATCAGCCGTGGTTTGATGACGATATGTTTCTGACCTAGGGGGCAGCATGAGCACTGACACCGAGCGGCTATTTGTCCAGCTTGAGGGGCGCATCACCGACTTTGAAAAGAAGATGGCGCAGGCCGAGCGGCGCGGCACCCGGACCTACACCAGCCTGCAGCGCGGATCACGCACCGCAACCCGGCGCATGGAAACGGACATGGTGCGATCCAGCAACCGCATCAACGCGGCGCTGGCCAGCACAACGGCGGCGGTGGGATCGCTCAACAGCGTGATGATGCGCGTGGGTGGGCCGGTGGTCGGCGCAGCCATGTTCGCGGGCCTCATTCGCGGGGCCAGACGCGCGGTTTCCGAGTTCTCGGATCTGGGCAAGGCGGCGCGCGATGTGGCCGTTGATGTGGAGGAACTGCAGGGCATCCAGCGCGGTTTCGCCCGGGAATCCCGCATATCCACTGATGACCTGACAGCGGCCATGGAACGCTTCAACCGGCGCGTGGGTGAGGCTGTCAACGGATCTGGGCCTCTTAACACCACGGTCGAACGCTATGGAATCGTTCTGCGAAATGCCAATGGTGAACTGCGCACACAGGGCGAGTTGCTGCGCGAGGTGGCCAATACCATCCGCGCGGCACGCACTGAGCAGGAACGCGCGGCGATTGCGCAGGCAGCCTTCGGCGATGTGGGGCGGCGCATGGCGCAAACGCTGGCGGGCGGATCTGATGCGATTGACCGGATGATCCGCGAGGCGCGGGAAGCGGGCCATGTGATTGACAGCGATCTGATCCAGCGCGCCGAAGAGCTGGATGATCGATTCGATGATCTGACCCGCAATGTCAGCACGTTCTTCAGAACGATCATGGTGAACGCGGCGGATACATTGGTTCGCCTGTCTGATGTGCGGCTGGCATTCGAAGACCTGCTACGCGCCAGCGAGGGGCGCACCCGCGAGGCGGTCGGCGAAGGGCTGGCAGGTGCTCTTGATGAAGAGGGGTTCCGACGCGCTGCCGAAGCGGTGGGGGAGTTTGACCGGGCAGTTGTCCAGATGCGGGCACAGGCGCAGGCGACAATCCAGCACCTCGATGCTTTCGCGGAAAATCTGGCGATGATCGGCGATCAGCAAAGCGCGGATCAGATGGAAGATCTGGCCGACCGGATGACCGAGATTATCGAGCGGTTTGATTCCGGCTCGATATCGGCCAACCAGTTCACCGAGGAAATGGACGGCGCGCGCGGCGAAGCAATCACGCTGGTGAACGCGCTGGCAGATGTGGATGCACAGGGCTTTGAGCATGTGCGCCGCAACGTTCTGGCGCTGCACGATCTGTTGCGTGCGGCTGTCGGGGCGGCACGGGAACTTGCGGCGGCGGCAAACGCTGCGGTTCCCGAGGCCGGGCTGGAACGGCGCAGGCAGGATGGGGCGCAGCGCGAGCGTGAAGCCCAACTGGTGCGCGACCGTGAGGCCCTGCAAGACTTCCTTGAAGAACAGGGCAGGCTGGCCGGTCGCACCCGTGAACAGATCGCGCTGGAAGCCGAGTTGCAGGCGGTGCAGCGGGCCGCACGGGGCGAGGGGATCACCCTGACGCGGGAACAGGCCGAGGAACAGGCCCGGCTTAACCTGCAGCTCAGGGGCGATGCTTCGCCAACTGGCGGGGGCCGTGGTGGCCGTGGGGGCGGGCAGGATGAATTCGCCCGCGCGGTGGCTGCGATCCGTGAACGCACCGCTGCACTGGAAGCCGAGGCCGTTGCGCTGGCATCCGCAGCGGGATCGGGGCGCGAGTATGGGCAGGCGATCAGGTATGCCTATGAGCGCGCGCGGCTTCTGACAGCGGCGCAGCGCGACGGGCTGGCAATTACGCCGGAACTTGAGGCCGCAATCGATAGCCTGGCCGATGCTTACACCCGGGCCGGGAATGCGGCAGACGAGGCCGCAGATCAGATGCGCCGGGCGCAGGATAATGCCGAGCGCGGCGCGCATGCCATGGCTGATTTGTTCGGCTCGATGCTTCAGGGGGGCGATGCTGCCACTGCGGCGCTGGCAAGGCTTCTGGCGCAACTGGCGCAGGTGCAGATGCAAAAGGCCATGCTGGGGCTGTCCAAGAGTGGCGGCGGGTTCTTTGGCTGGCTGGGCGGCATGCTCAGTCTGAGCGGCGGCGGATACACCGGCAACGCGCCAGCCGATCAGGTGGCCGGGGTGGTGCACGGCGGCGAGTATGTGTTCTCGAAACCCGCTGTTGATCGCATCGGCCTGAGCCAACTGGAATCGATGCACCGGGGCTATCGCAGCGGCGGGCATGTCGCCCCGGCGCGGGCCATGCCGGGGCCGGGTGGTGGTGAACAGCGGTTCAAGGTTGACGTGGGGGTGAGTGTCGATAACGCGGGCGCGCTGACTGCCTATGTCAAGCGGGTGGTGAAGGAAGACGCCCCGGCCATCGCGCGACAGGTTGTCGGTTCAGCAACCCCTCAGATCGTTAGCAAATCCGTTCAAGCGACCTATGAGGCATCAAGGGAATTCAAACTCGGATGAACAAGCTGCAACGCCTGCTCTGCGCCGCCCTGCGCGACCATCTGGCCGGGGGCAAGCCTCGCCCGCCCGAAGGTGGCGCACCGCTCTGGGATGCCTTCCTGCGCCTGTCTGCGGCGCGCAGCTATCACCAGTTCGGCCCCAACCCGATCAGCTATACCGAGATCGAGGCCTATATCCGGCTGATGAACCTGCCCCTGCAGCCGCACCACGTCCTGATCATCCGGGCGATGGACGCGGTGTTTCTGGAACACTTCGCCCCGGGCAAGAGAGCACCGGACGGGATGAAGGCCATTCCGCACCGATCAACACAAGCGCTGTCACCGGCGCTATTCGATGCGGCGCTGGGATAGGGGCTGGCTGTCCCTTGGGTTTCAGCTTGGAACCCGAAACAGCTGCGAGTGATTGCACCGCGCTTAGTCCATGGGCGAAGCAATCCGGCAAGTGGGCGAGTGTCGTCAAACCCCCACAAGGCGCGGCGGGCTTCCGTCCTTTTCCCCGCGCGGCGCAGTTCGGCACGGTTGAAAGCCGGGGCCGCACAGGGCCGGGGTTACGCAAGACGCTGACCCCGGCCTGCCAATAAGTTCGATTGCCCCGTGTCACGACCATCGGCATAACTGTGCCAGACTTCTGGTCGCCAAGGGTATCGCTTTTGCCGCTGCCTAAGTTCCTAATTTTGAGAACAGCTTGCGGGGGTTAGCCGACCTGCCAAGCAAGTTCACTTATAAGATGGTTGCACGCATCTGGTCGCCCTATCCAGATTACCGCTGATTCATAGGCAATTCGGGCATCCTCGCGCGCCTTCTCAACTACGGCATCATCGGCCCCGAGGTTTCTTGCGGCAACGATGTTTCGGTTGGCGTCTTCCCGCAATTCCCTCGCGCCTGAATAACCGCCTGCGAAACCAGCGCACTGCCTGGCAGCTATTTCGGCTGCGGCAGCCATCCGAGCGTGGCGTTCCATCGGCGACGCGGGGGGGGCAACGCCACAAGCGGCAAGAGAAAGCGCTGCGGCACCGGATATCAGAAATACTTTTAACACTATTTGTCTCCCAATCACATTTACTTGACCGGGCAACCCTTTATGCAAAAGTATGATTCCGCAACCCCTAGCGGCGATGCTCAACCCTTTTCAAAGCCACCCCCGGACCGTTCCCGTTCTCAGGCAGGAAAACAACCCCGGCGGCTTCGAGGGCGGCGCGGATGGCGGCTGTCGCTTCGGCTGATGCCGGAACGGGCCCTTGGCCTTCGGCGCGCTTGATCGTCTTTGTGGACAGCTGCACCAGCGCTGCAAGATCGGCTTGCGAAATGCCGATCAGCGCGCGAGCGGCTCTAAATTGCTCAGGTGTCGTCATTCTCTCTTGTCCCCTTTGGGACACCATGCTATGTCCTATTTGGGACAATACCACAACAGGAGAAACCTACAATGACCAATGAAACCCCTTCGGCGGGGAACACCCCCGGCTTGCCTGAATACCTGCAGGACATGCAAGACCGCGCTAGCCGTCTTTCCGGCATCATGAACGCCATCGCCTTCCTTGAGAACGAGGGGAGATGCGAAGAAGGCAGGGTGGCGCTGGTCTATCTGGCCGAGGAACTGGCGGCGCAACTCAACACCGCGCTGGACAGCGTGAATCTGCCCAAGGGAGAACTGTCATGACCGGCCCGTCTGTTCCCGACCACCAGCGCAAAACCCATGAGGCCACGGACCTTGCGTTGATCGCTCTGGACGGCCTGATTGCCGCAATCGATCTGGCCAAGGATCAGATCCAGTTCACCAATCAGGGAAGCGCTGCGGTGAAAGCCCTGCATGCGACTCTCGATCTGGCGCAGGAGCGGATGGCCGAGGTGTGGGAACTGCGCCGCGCCGAGTGGGTGAGTTTAGGCGGCAAATAGGGGGGGGCGGCATCAAGGTCAGGCCGAGAAAATCAAGCAAATGTATATAGATAAAAATTTCGCTTGAGGCCGGCGCTAACTATGCCATGATGATTCGGCGGCACAACATCTAGAGCCGTAAATTAAACGCCCCGGAAGGTTCGTGGAACAACCGACCGGGGCTTAACTGGAGACAGGCTTGTGAGAACCGGCAACCAATCGACCACTACAGGGAAGCACGTCCCGCCGGTTTTTTGCAAGCCCAAAAATGAGGGCTTGACACGACCATGTCCAATATTTCCATCACCGACCTGCCCCGCGCCCTGCGAAATCGTGGCATAGAGGTCACATATAACGCGATTTGGCTCGCGGCGACCGAGGGCCGTATCCCTGCTGAAAAGCAGGGTAAACGCTGGTTTGTGAAGGCAGACGATCTGCCTCTCGTGGCAGACGCCTTCGCACCTGCAGGCCAGTAATGGCGGCGCAGCGAATCATTCTTGGCGACCGCCCGCCATCGTTCGTGTCCAAGGCCACCTTGGCGGCTGAACTGGAATTGAGCGAGTCCACGATTGATTCCTATGTTCAGCGCGGCATCCTGCCAAAGCCGATCAGGGTGGGAGGATCTGTTCGCTGGGACTGGGAGTCTGTTGTTGCTGCGCTCAGTGCGAGGTCAGATTCTTCTGAAGGCGATCCGTTCATGAAGGGGGTTGCCAATGTCTCCTAAGATTTCGCTGCCTCGGAATGTTCATCGCGTTGTATCGCGGGGGCGAGAGTATTTCTATTTTCAGACGGGCAGGGGGACGGACCATGTAGGGCCGCGTATCCGGCTGCCAAACGATCCTACCACGCCGGAATTCTGGAATGCTGTTCGTCAGGCGCAGGGCCTCGGCGGGCCGGTTCCGACCGATACGATAGGCGCGCTGATCGATGCTTATGAAGCCGCATGGCCGACCCTGCAGCGCAAGCTGTCGAGCGGGACGCAGGATCAATACCGACGCCACCTGAAACACGTCAGAAAAGCATGGGGCGACCTGCCAGCGGCCAGCCTACGGCCTTCGCATGTTCTGGCCCTGATCGAGAAAATAGGCGCTGACCGACCGGGCACGGCAAACAACACTCTGGACGCACTGCGCGCAATGTCACGCTGGGCCATGGGGCCGCGTGAGCTTCTGGCCCGCGACCCTACACAGGGCGTTGGGCACTTCGACAAGGGCGAGGGGCACAAGCCGTGGACGGCTGAGCAACTGAGAGTTGCTGACGAGAATTTTACAGGGACCCTGCGCCGGGCGTATCTTCTGGGCCGCTGGACCGGCCAGCGGATCAGCGATGTGGTGCGGCTTGGCTGGACCGATGTTGATGATGGCGGGTTCAACCTTCCTCAGAAGAAAACCAAGGTGCAGCCGTGGTGCCCGATCTTTCCTGAGCTGGAAGCAGAAATGCGGAGCTGGGAGAAGCGGCCCGGCCCGTTCCTGTTGCAGGAAACCGGCAAGAACGCCGGGAAGCCTGTCACCACAAACCAGATGTGGAAGATATTCGACAAAGCGCGAGAGGCGCACCCCGAGCTTGACGGCGCTGTCTGGCATGGCCTGCGCGCTAATGCGGTGATCAGACTTAGGCAGGCTGGATACACCGGACAACAGATATCCGACATGGTGGGCATGTCGGTGGAAATGATCGAACGCTACAGCCGGTATGCTGACCGGAAGGCGGGCGGTCAGGCGGTCCTGCGCGACCTGAAGGAACGCAAGCAGGACAAAACTGTAAAACACTGGAAAACTGTAAAATGAAAGGACTGGAAATACAGATGCTTAGCCATAGAGAAGGTAAGTGCAGGCTTCTGTTGCCAGGTGCCTGCGAACCCCGCCTTACGCGGCTAAGCGCAAGGGCTTAAGTTTCGGTCTTGTGACAGCTTACGCTGCGACTGCGACCGGAGCACGGTTGTCATTGGCAACTGTACTTTGCGCACCGATAACGGTGGTAGCTCACCGGGACAAAGCAAACCCCTTTAGACGTTCGTCGATCCTGTTTCGGCCCCTCTGTCCCCCAATGAAGGGTTTTGGTGGAGCCGCCGGGTACCGCCCCCGGGTCCGATCCGCGTATTACGAGCGCGTTTATGTCCATAGCCCCCGTTGCCGGGAACACCTTCAATATAGGGGCGCATTCCGGCAGTCTCAAGCCCCGTCAACGGTGCAGATGCCGGTTTGCGGCGTGGTCAGGTGCCGGGGTCGGTTTCATCCAGCCGTTGCACCGGAGGGATGCGCATGTCGCGCATCCGCGGCGGGCGTTCAGCCCCAAAGTCGCTGTCCTCAGTGGCGGGCTGGCGCAGGCTTTCCATTTCATAGGCCAGCAGATCGGTCAGCGCGCTGTCGCTTTCTTCCGCACGACCGGCGGCAATGGCATTGGCAAGGCGCACATGAAAGGACAAAAAGCGCGCCCGGGCCCGGGTGGGGCTGGGGGGCACGGGCCCGCGCGCGGCCTCGGCCTCGATCAGCGCGCGGGTGAGCGCGGCCAGAACTGTATTGCCCGAGGCCATCGACAGCGCATGATACATCCGCCGGCAGGAGGCGCGAAAGGCGGCGTCATCGACCGAGAAATCCGACTGGCGGTCAATCTCGGCGCGCAGATCGTCGATTGGTGCGCGGCGTTGCGCGGCCAACCGGGCGCAGCCGGCCAGCAGCTGCACCCGCGCCTCCATCATCTCCAGCGCCTGATCGGGGCCGTCAGTACCCAGCGCAATCTGCGTGGCGATCCGTGCGCTCAACTCCTGCGGGTCAGGCCGGGTGACGAACGCACCGCCCCCCGCGCCGCGCCGTGACTGAAGCAGCCCCATCGCCGACAAGCGCCCCAGTGCCTCGCGTAGTGTGGGGCGCGAGACATCGAAATGGCGGCACAGATCAGCCTCCGAGGGCAGGCGGTCGCCGGGCTGATAGTGGCCGGTTTGGATGTTGTGTTCCAACACGCGGGCGATGGTACTCACCCGATCAGTGGGCTTTGCGCCAGCCGTTGCAGGCCCTGTGGAATACTTTTCGCTCATGGTCTCAACGACTTGTTGTTATGATGTTTTTATTGTCAGTCATTAAGATGTCAGGCCTCGGTTCTTCTGTCAATTCCCATGATCCTTGCCAGGGGGCTGTCGCCGGACTGCCCTGCCGCGTATCGTCTGGCCAAAAGGGAGATTCGGATGGATCTGGACATTGATTTCGTGCGCGCACAGTTTCCGGCCTTTGCCGAGCCGTCGTTGCAGGGGCAGGCGTTTTTTGAGAATGCGGGCGGCAGCTATACCTGCAAGCCGGTCATCGACCGATTGATGCGCTTTTATCACAGCCGCAAGGTGCAGCCCTATGCACCCTATCCGGCCAGCGAGGCTGCGGGTGCGGAAATGGACGAGGCGCGCGCCCGTCTGGCCGCGATGATGGGGGTGGCGACGGATGAGCTGTCCTTCGGCCCCTCGACCACCGCCAACACCTATACGCTTGCGCAGGCCTTTCGCCAGCATCTGAAGCCCGGCGACGCGATCATCGTCACCGATCAAGACCATGAAGCCAATTCCGGCCCCTGGCGGCGCCTGGCGGACAGCGGGATCGAGGTGCGCGACTGGAAGATCGACCCCAGCACCGGGCATCTGCCGCTGGACCGCCTTCAAGCGCTGCTCGATGACCGGGTGAAGCTGGTCTGTTTTCCGCATTGCTCGAACGTGGTGGGCGAGGTCAATCCAGTGGCCGAGATCGTCGCCATGGCGCATGACGCGGGCGCGGTGACATGTGTGGATGGCGTCAGCTATGCGCCCCACGGCTTGCCTGATGTGGCGGCGCTGGGGAGTGATATATATCTGTTCTCGGCCTATAAAACCTATGGCCCGCATCAGGGTCTGATGGTGATCCGCAGCGATCTGGGAATGCGACTGCCCAGTCAGGCGCATTATTTCAACGCTGATGTGCTGTATAAACGCTTCACCCCCGCCGGGCCGGACCATGCGCAGATCGCGGCCTCGGCGGGCATGGCAGATTATATCGACATGCTCGCCGCCCATCACGGTGGCACGGGGATGGAGGCGACGGGGCGCGCGGCACTGGTGCATGACCTGATGCGCGGCCATGAAACCCGGCTGTTGCAACCGCTTCTTGATTATCTGAGCAGCCGCAATGAGTTGCGTGTTCTTGGCCCGCGTGACGCCAGCTGCCGTGCCCCCACCGTCGCCATTCAGACTGAACGCCCCGGTGCAGCGATCGCCCGCGATCTGGCGGCGCAGGGGATCATGGCGGGCGGGGGCAGCTTTTACGCCGACCGCGCGCTGAAGGCGCAGGGCGCCGACCCTGATCACGGGGTTCTGCGGCTGAGTTTTGTGCACTATACCTCGCCCGCTGATCTTGACCACCTGATCGGCGCGCTAGATCGGGTGTTGTAGGGGCACCAGACAAAAGGCCGCCATGACGCCGATCCTGCTTTGGTTGCGCCGCGATTTGCGGCTGGACGATAACCCGATGCTGCACGCCGCCGTCGCCACGGGACGGCCCTTGATCCCCGTGTTCATCGGTGATGATGCGCTCTTTGCCATTGGTGCGGCGGCGCGCTGGCGCTACGGCGAAAGCCTTGCTGCGTTCGCGGCAGGACTTGAGCGCATGGGGTCCCGGCTGATCCTGCGCCGGGGCGCGGCGCTGCCGGCGCTGCGCGATCTGGTGGCGCAGACCGGCGCGGGGGCGGTCTGGTGGACCCGGCTGTATGACCCTCAGGCGCGCGCCCGCGACAGCGACATCAAGGCCGACCTGCGCGCCGCCGGGACCGAGGCGCGCAGCTTTCCCGGCCATCTTCTGGTAGAGCCATGGGAGGTTGCGACCGGGCAGGGCACCCCCTACCGCGTCTATACTCCGTTCTGGAAGGCATTGAGCGCGCGCGATATTCCCGCCCCGTGCCCCGCGCCGGACAGCCTGCGCGCCCCCGGTGTCTGGCCCAAAAGCGAGTTTCTGGCCGATTGGTCGCTGGGCGCGGGCCTTAACCGTGGTGCAGATGTTCTGGCCCGCCACGCCCGGATTGGTGAAGATGTGGCGCAGGCACGGCTCGATTGGTTTCTGTCCGACGCGGTGGAAGACTATCGCACGGCGCGGGATCTGCCGGGGCGTGAGGCAACCTCGGGCCTGTCAGAGAACCTGACCTATGGCGAGATCGGCCCGCGCCGCATCTGGTCCGCCACACAGGCGCTTTTGGCGACCGAGCCGGGCCACAAAGGAGCCGAGCATTTCTGCAAAGAACTGGTCTGGCGCGAATTTGCCTATCACCTGATGTTCCATACGCCTGACATTCTGACGCGCAACTGGCGCCCGGAGTGGGACAGCTTTCCCTGGCGCGACGACACCGAGGATGCCGAGCGCTGGCGGCGCGGCATGACCGGCGAGCCCTTTGTCGATGCCGGGATGCGTGAGATGTATGTTACCGGCACCATGCATAACCGCGCCCGCATGATCGTCGCAAGTTATCTGACCAAGCATCTGATGACGCACTGGAAAGTCGGCCTTGACTGGTTTGCCGACTGCCTGACTGACTGGGACCCGGCCGCCAATGCCATGGGCTGGCAATGGGTGGCGGGCTGCGGCCCGGATGCCGCGCCTTATTTTCGCATTTTCAACCCTGCCACGCAGGCCGAAAAGTTCGACTCGGACGCGCGGTATCGCCAGCATTTCATCGCCGAACTTACCCCTGATCCGGGTGCGGTGGCGCTGTCATATTTCGACTGCGTGCCACGCCGCTGGGGGCTGAAACCAAGCCAGCGCTACCCCGATCCGCTGATCGATCTGCCCACGGGGCGCGCCCGCGCGCTGGCCGCCTACGCCGACCGCACAGGTTAATCGCGTGCAAGGCCCCAAACAATCTGAGTTATTTTGTTTTACCAATACATCCGTCGCCGCTAGTGTTTCGTAAAACAAGAAACCATCCCGGGGGGACAGATGCGTATCTTGACCAGCACCGAAGGCGAAACCGACCTTCCGCGCTATTTCCGGCAAGTCTTTGCCCAGGTCGGCAAAATGAACTACGGGCGGCTGGATTTCGTGCTGCCGGACAACCGCCGCTTCCGCGCACAGGGGTCAAAGCCCGGCCCGGTGGGCGAAGTGCTGGTTCATAACCCTGATTGCTTCGCGCGGTTGATTCGTGAAGGGGATCTGGGCTTTTCAGATGCCTATCTGGAAGGCTGGTGGTCCACGCCGGACCTTCAGACCTTCATGGATGTCGTCACCCAGGACAACCCCGAGGTGTATGACAGCTTTGGCGGTATGGCGCTGGTGCGCCTGTATGAACGCATCCGCCACTGGCTGAACGCCAACTCTCGCCGACAGGCGAAAAAGAACATCGCCTATCACTATGATCTGGGGAATGATTTCTACAGCCTCTGGCTGGATGAAAGCATGACCTATTCTTCAGCGCTGTTTCAGACCGGGCAGGAAAGCCTGGAGCGTGCGCAGGAGCAGAAATACGCAGCCCTGGTGGATTCGCTTGGCGTTCAGGAAGGCGATCATGTGCTGGAGATCGGATGCGGCTGGGGTGGGTTTGCCGAATATGCGGCGGGTCAGCGCGGGTTGCGGGTGACCGGGCTGACGATCAGTCAGGCCCAGCATGACTACGCGGTCGCGCGCATGCATCGCGCCGGGTTATCGGACAAGGTTGCCATCAAGTTGCAGGACTACCGCGACGAGGTTGGCCAGTATGATGCCATTGCCTCGATCGAGATGTTCGAGGCGGTGGGCGAAAAGTACTGGCCATCCTATTTCACCACGGTGCGCGAGCGGCTCAAACCCGGCCGGCAAGCCACCATTCAGGTGATCACCGTGCCCGAAGCGCGCTTCGAGGTTTACCGCAAGAATGTTGATTTCATACAGAAATACATCTTTCCCGGCGGTATGCTGATCTCGCCCTCGCGCTTTCGGCTTGAGGCCGCGCAGGTTGGTCTGATGACTGAAGGATCGATCGAATTCGGCGAAAGTTACAGCCAGACGCTGCGGCGCTGGCATCAGGAATTCCTGACGCAATGGGAGCGTATCCAGCAGTTGGGATATGACATGCGGTTCAAGCGGATGTGGGAATTTTATCTGACCTCTTGCGCCGCCTGTTTCCAGACGGGTATCTGTGACGTGACCCAGATCACCCTGCGCCGCCCGGCCTGATCGACCAGATACCGGGGCGGGCCGAAGGAGGCGCGATGTATACCCTGATCCGACCTCTGGCTGCGCTGGCGCTTGGCCTTCTGGGCTGGCTTGCCGCAGAAGCCTATCGCCCGCTCAATGTTCTGGCGTCAGACTCAGTGACCTTCGCGCTGTGGACGGCGGGGATATCGGCAGCGGTGGGCTGGCGGTTTCCGGGCAGCCAGATCGGGCGCAAACTCTGGTTTTCGGTCTATGCCAGTTTGCAGGCTGTGGCGCTGGCCGCGCTTGCCACAAGCGCGCTCTTTGCGCTGCGGCAGGTCTTCATTCTGGGCTACCGGCGGCAGTATCGTGAGCCGATGGATGCGTTTACCGGCTATTTCGACATTCTGGTGTCGTTCCTTGTCACCGGGTTTGAGCGTGATTTCCTGATCTTGCTGGGCGTGGGGGGGGTGGTGATCGGTCTGGCGCTGCACGTGCTGAACCAAATGATGGAACGTCGCCGCCTGACCCGTTGATTTTCTGCTAGGTTTTTTCATGACCCCACTCTTTCTCTACGGCACCCTTCGCCATGCGCCGCTTCTGGCTGCGGTCTCGGGCGAGGCGGGTCTGCGCTCTGTTTCGGCCCTGTTGCCTGACCATGCCATCGCCCATGCCGTCAGCCGCGCGGGGGTGGTGCAGAGCTTTCCGCTGTTCACCACCCGCCCCGGTTCCAGCGCCGCGGGGTTGCTGATCCACCCCGACGCGGCGGCGCGGGCGCGGCTGGATGCCTATGAGCGCGCCTTTGGCTATGATGTCAGCCTGATCACCGTGCAGACAGCCGACGGCCCGGTTGAGGCCGCAATCTATCTGCCGCAAGACACGCTCTGGTCCGCCGGGGACCCATGGTCTCTGGCAGACTGGGCGCGCGAGTGGGGCGATCTGACAGTTGAGGTGGCCACCGAGATAATGGCGCTTTTGCCCCATACGCCGCCCAAAAGCGTGATGGCGCGCTACGCCATGCTGGAGATGCGGGTTGCCAGTCGCAGGCGTGCCGCCACTGACCCCGCGCCAGCCAGCCTGCGCCGCAGCCCGCAACCGGGCGATGTTGCGGTAGACGGATACGCGGTGCCCTACGCGCATTTCTTCGGGGTTGAGGAGGGGGATCTGCGGTTTCGCCGCTTCGACGAATCGATGAGCGAGACAGTGAAGCGCGCGGCCTTCATCATGTCAGATGCAGTGACGGTTCTGCCCTATGACCCCCGGCGCGACTGCGTGATGGTGGTGGAGCAGTTTCGCTTTGGCCCGATGGCACGGGGCGATCGCAACCCCTGGTCGCTGGAGCCGATTGCCGGGCGGATCGACCCGCATGAGACCCCTGAAGCCGCCGTGCGGCGCGAAACACTTGAGGAGACGGGGCTGGAACTTGGCGCGCTTCATCCCATCGGCGCACATTATCCCAGCCCCGGCGCGGTGACGGAATATCTGTATTCCTATATCGGGCTGGCTGAACTGACCCCGGCGAAAGAAGGGGTCAGCGGGCTGGAAAGCGAGGCCGAAGATATCCGCGCCCATGTCATTCCGTTCCCCCGGCTGATGGCGTTGGTTGACAGTGGCGAGGTGCAGAACGGCCCCCTTTTGCTGTCGGCCTACTGGCTGGCGCGCCATCGTGACCGGCTGCGACAGGGCTAGGGCGCGTAACCTGCATCATGGCGACCCAGATGCCGGGCGGTCAGCATGCAGGTGATCGCCACCACACCGCAGACCAGCGAACCGAACGCCAGCGGCACCGGTGTGCCATCAAAGGCGCGCGCCACCGGCGTGGCGATCGCCGCCGCCGCCATGGCCGATATCCCGCCCAGAACCGAGGCCGCGGTTCCCGCGATATGCCCCAACGGCTCCAGCGCCAGCGCGTTGAGATTGCCAAAGAGCAGCCCCACGCCGAAAAACTGCAACACCATGAAGGCGATGAAGGCCGCAAACTCCAGCCGCATGCTCAAACCGGCATGAAGCAGCGCCAGCATCACCAGCGACATCGCGATCTGACCGATCAATGCGATCAGGATTATCCGCTGCATGCCAAACCTCAGCACGAACCGCGCGTTGAGCAGGCTCGCCGGGGCCGACAACAGCGCCACCAGGGCGAACCAGTAGGGAAATTCGGGGCCGCGCGCATAGGTCTGTTCAAAGATCAGCGACACGCTGGACAGCCAGGCAAACATCGGCGCGAAGGTGAAGCACAGGGCCACCAGATACAGCATGACCAGCCGGTGACCAAACACCTCGCGCAATGCGGCCCCCAGCACGCCGGCGTCCAGTGGGCGACGGGCGGCGGGCGGCAGGGTTTCAGGTTGGCGGATCATCAGCCAGCCCGCCGAGGCCAGACCGAAGAACAGAAAGCTCCAGAAGATCGCGCGCCAACCGAACAACCCGCCGATTTGCGCTCCCATCAGCGGCGCCACGGCAGGCACCAGCACAAAGATGGTCATGGCAAACGACATCACCCGCGCCATGTGACGCCCCGAATAAAGATCGCGCACCAGTGCCTGCGACACCACGCGCGGCCCAGCGGTCCCCAACCCTTGTAAGAAGCGCGCAATCAGCAACACCTCCATGCTGCCCGACAGCGCCGCCATGCAGGCCGCCGCCATGTATAGCGCGATCCCGAACACGATCACCGGCTTGCGCCCGAACCGGTCGGACAACGGCCCGGCCACGAATGTGCCCAGCCCCAGCCCCAGCACGAAGACGGTGATCACCAGCTGTGCGTCGGCGGGCGAGGCGGGGGACAGATCGGCCCCGATCTGCGACAACAGCGGCAACATGGCGTCGATGGAGAACGCAACAGTGGCAAAGAGCAGCGCCAACATGGCGATGAACTCGCCAAAAGGCATGCGTTGCAAGGGTTTTCCGGTGCTTTCGCTCATGCCCGGCCCGCCAGTTCATCCATGATACGCAGCCAGAACGGCGTGTCCTGCGCGCCCGGCACCACATGCTGCCCGGCGATGATGAAGGCCGGAACCCCCTGAAGCCCGCGCGCGCGGATCTCGGTGTCGCGGCTGCGAATGCTTTCCGCATCGGCGTCAGTGTCCAGAAGCCGTGCCACCATGGCACCCTCCATCCCCGCGTTCCCGGCCAGTTCCACCAGCGTGGCGCGATCGCCAATATCCGCGCCTTCAGTGAAATACGCCCGAAACAGCGCATCGACCACCGCGCCCTGCCGCCCTTCCAGCCCCGCCCAATGGATCAGCCGGTGGGCATCAAGCGTTGAGGGGGTGCGCGTGATCCGGCCCAGTTCCAGCGGCAGGCTCATCGCATCAGCCTGTTGCTGGACGGGCAGATAGGCCGCGACCACCTGCTGCTGGTTGCCGAATTTCAGCGACAGATACTCCAGCCGGTCCATGCCCTCAGCGGGCATGTCGGGGTTCAGCATGAACGGATGCCAGCGCACGGTAAAGCCATGATCAGGCCGAATTTCCAGCGCCGCATCAAGACGCGCCTTGCCGATATAGCACCACGGGCAGATCGGATCGGAATAGATATCAAGGGTGGTCATGCCGATCCTTCCAGCCTGTGCGCAACGCGCGCCGATTGAGCTTGTTGTTGGCCCCGCGTGGCAGGGCGGTTTCGGTGATGTACAGCCGGGGCTGTTTGTAGCGTGCCAGATGGGCGACGGCATGGGCCTGCAACGCGCGCTCATCAATGGGGTCACCGACCGGGATATAGAACAGACCCGTCACGCTGACACCCTCTCGCACCGGTAATTCCACAGCGGCGCTTTCCAGCACGCCGGGATGGGCATCAAACACGCGCTCGATCTCCAGCGGTGAGACGCGAAAGCCCCCGGCGTTGAGCATGTCATCGTCGCGCCCCAGATAGCGGATCGCGCCGCTGTCCTCCATCAAGACAGTGTCGCCGGTATGAAACCAGCCGCCGTGCAGCCGTGCGGCAGTTTCCGCTTCGGCCCGCCAATAGCCCAGAAAGAGGCCGGGATCGCGCGCATCCACCGCCAGTTCGCCGGGCTCGCCGCGCGGCACGGGTCTGCCATCGGGGTCCAGCACGGCGATGCTGCGACCCGGTTGGGCGAAACCGGCTGTGCCGTCAGGTGCGGGGCGCTCGGGGCTGGCCGAGACAAAGGTCGACACCTCGGACATACCCAGCGCCTCATAGATCGGTTTGCCTGTGGCCTGACCCCAGGACGCGCGCAAGGGTTCCGCCAGCGTCTCGCCCGCCGACAGGCCGTGGCGCAGACGGGGAAGCGCGGGCAGCGGGAACTTCAGCATCTGCCGGTAAACACCCGGCGCAGCAGCGAAAATTGTGGCGTCAAAGCGTTTGAGCAGCAGCGGCAGCTGCGCCGGGTCCACCCCGGCACCGGGGATCAGCGCGGTCGCCCCGATTGCCCATGGGTCCATGAGACCGGTGCCCAGAGTGTAGGTCCAGTTGAAGGCACCCGCGTGCAACAGCCGGTCCGCAGGCGTCAGTCCATACCATCCCTGCCACATCATCCGCCGCGCCCAGACGGCGCGATGCGCATGCATCACCGCACGCGGGCGGCCCGATGTGCCCGAGGTAAAGATCATATAGGCCAGCCGGTCGGGGCTGCCCATTTCCCAGTCGCAGGGGGGCAGTGTGTGCCATTCGCGCAATGTGTCGGCGGTAAGCACCCGGGCGGGGTGATCGGGCAGGGCGACGGAGGGGCCGGCCACCACCGCTGCGGGCTCCAGCGTCTGGGCCATAGCGGTGATTTCGGGCGTGGTCAGTTGCGCCGAGGTGGGCACCGGCACCAGCCCCACCGCAATCGCCCCCAGAAACGCCAGCGGAAAATCGACCGTATTGCCCAGCCGCAGCAACACCCGGTCGCCGGGTGCAAACCCGGCCTGAAGAAAGCCGGTGCCGATGCCGCGCACCGCCAGCGTCAGCTTGGCATAGGACCAGCGCTCAGCCCCGGTCAGGCGCAGAACCTGAAGCGCGATCTTGTCCGGCTGTGCCTGCCCGGCCGCCAGCACCGCCGCGGCCAGATTGAAGGGCGCGGGGCAGGGCAGGGCCGGGGTGGGTTCGATGATCGACAGCATGCGCCTGAGCTACGCTCTGGGCAGAGCGGAGGCAAGAGCAGGCGGGCATGGCGCGCGACAGCAGGCTCGACAAGCGGATGGCAAGGCAGTAGCCATGCCTGTATCGCGCGCATACCCATCGCCAAGGCCAGATCATGAGCGACCTGAGCAACCCCAGCATCATCCGTATTGCCCGCGCAAGCGGCGAAGAGGCGCTGGCCGATCCGGTCAATCTGGCTGAGCGGGTGCGAGAATTGCGCAAGGAGCGCGGCTGGACGCTGGAACGCGCGGCACAGGCCGCGGGCGTGGCACGTTCTACCCTGTCCAAGATCGAAAACGGGCAGATGTCACCGACCTATGAGGCGCTCAAGAAGCTGGCGGTCGGGCTGGGCATCTCGGTCCCGCAACTCTTCACCCCGCCCAAGGGGGGCGCGCCTGCAGGACGCCTGACCACCACCCGCGCGGGTGAGGGCGAGGGTCATGTCACCACCACCTATGAGCATGAGTTGCTGGCGGGCGGGCTGATGCGAAAGGCCATGCTGCCGTACCGCGCCCGTATCCGCGCCCGCCGGTTTGAGGAGTTCGACGGCTGGGTGCGTCACGACGGTGAGGAATTTCTCTATGTTCTGACAGGGGTTATCCGGCTCTACACCGAGTTCTACGCGCCCATCGAGATGAAGCGCGGCGACAGCGCCTATTATGACGCCTCGATGGGCCACAACGTGGTCAGCCTTTCGCCCGAGGATGCGACGATCCTGTGGGTGACGTCGCTGGGGTGAGCGATCCGGTATGCGACAGGCCCGCGGGAAAGCGCCTTCGATCGCGCATGGAACGCGGCTTCTCAACCCGTGTTTTTGACCGGGGGCGCGAAAACTCTACTCCTGATACCACCAGACTTCAGGCATGAAGCCTGTCCAGTCGCCATAAACCGGCAATCTTTCCGGAAAGTGCAACCCGCGCGCCACGGCCAGCCGCGCCTCGGGCGCATACCAGAACGGGATCGCATAGCGCCCGGCCATCAACACACGGTCCAGCGCGCGCGTGGCTGCAACGAAGACATCAGCATCGTCGGTTTCCAGCAGCGTGGCGATCATCGCCTCGGCGGCGGGCGAATCTACGCCGGGCAGATTGCGCGAACCCGGCATCTCCACCCCGTCCGAACCCCAGTAGAGGATCTGCTCGTTGCCGGGGCTGAGCGACATGAGGCGCACGAAATGGGTCATGTCGAAATCATAGGCGTTGGTGCGTTCGACATATTGCGACGGATCGATCAGCGCCAGTCGCGCGCGGATCCCCAGCGCCTCAAGCGCGCGGATATAGGTATTGGCGATTGCCATGATCTCGCCGGCCCCCTGACGCAACAGAATCTCGAAGTCAAACGCCTGACCCTGCCCGTTGCGCAAGATACCCGCGGCATCAGGCTCCCAGCCCGCATCTGCCAGCAGCCGGGTGGCAGCTCGCAGATTGCGCCGGTTGGCCGCACCGTCGCTGACCGGCAGGGCGTAGCCCTCCAACGCGCCGGGGGGCAGCTCGGCGGCAAAGGGTTCCAGCAACTCAAGCACCCGCCCCTCGGCGGGCCCGGGCTGCATGCCCAGAACGGAATTGCCGAAATAAGACGGTATCCGCGGCTCATGCCCGCCGTTGATCAACCCGTTAATGCGCTCAAAGTCAAAGGCCAGGATCAGCGCCTCACGCACCCGCCAGTCGGCAAACAAGGTGCGCCGGGTGTTGAACACAAAACCGTTCATCCCCGAGGGCCGCTGATGCGGGATCTCCTCCCGCCGCACCCGACCGTCGCGTATGGCGGGAAAATCGTAGCTGTCTGCCCAGCGCGCCGCATTTGATTCGCGCCAGACCGAGACCGCGCCGGATTTGAACGCCTCGAACGCCACCGCGCTGTCGCCGAAAAACTCGTATCGGATTTCCTCAAAATTATGCTGGCCCGCGTAAAATGGCAGATCGCGCGCCCACCAGTCCGGGTTGCGGCGAAAGCTGACAAAGCGCCCGGGTTCAAACCGGTCCACCACATAGGGCCCCGAACCGATGACCGGCACCAGCGAGCTTTGCGCGAACCGACGCCCGCCGGCGTCGGTATCGAATTGCGCGCGCTGCAGGATCGGGCGCAGCCCCAAAATCAGCGGCATCTCGCGATCGGGCTCGGTGAAGGTGAAGCGGATTGAGCGCGGGCCGGTGACCTCGGTCGAGGCGATCTTGGTCCAGGCGCCGCGGTAACGGGCGTGGCCCTCGGTTCCCAGTGTCTCGAACGACCAGAGCACATCTTCTACCGTGACCGGTGCGCCGTCTGAGAACCGCGCCTCCTCTCGCAAGGTGAATTCAACGAACGAGCGCGAATCATCGCTCTCCACCGTTTCGGCCAGAACGCCGTAAAGCGTGAAGGGTTCATCATAGCTGCGCCCCATCAAACTTTCGACGCTCAGCAGATTCACCCCCCAGGGGGCGGTGCCGACCAGAATGAAGGGATTGAGCGAATCAAAGCTGCCGGTCTCGGCGAATGTGATTCGCCCGCCCGGCGGCGCATCAGGGTTAGCATGGGGCAGGGACACGAAATCTGGTAGAAGTGCCGGCTCACCATACATAGCTATGCCATGGGCGGGCTGGGCAAGTGCTGCGCCGACACCGCAGGAAAACCCCAGCAACAGGGCGGCGATCCGCTGTACATGGCGTGGCGCGAAGGGCATGGCTGTTGTCTTTCCCGGTCTGAGCAGCATTCCCCCCGGTGCTAACCGGTCAATGCTGCTTTTTCAAACTTTTAGCTTGGAACGTTCACAAGGATTGGCTATAAAGTAAGGACTGCTCGATAGGTTTCTTGCCTGTATGAAACCTGCCTCAACGACTGACGCCCGCCTTGTGCGGGCGTTTTTTTTGCTCTCGTCCGGGCGTCAGGCAGGCTGGTCATTGCCGCGCGAACCCCTATGCTGCACCGCAACAGCATATCAGGGAGAATAGCATGAACGCTCAGTTCCTGCGCGGCAAACGCGCCATCGTTACAGGTTCGAATTCAGGCATCGGGCTGGGGATCGCCGAAGCACTGGCCGGGGCCGGGGCCGAGGTGGTGATCAATTCCTTCACCGATTCGGCTGAAGATCACGCGCTGGCGGCCCGGCTCGCCGAAAGCCACGGGGTGGCTGTGCGCTACATTCAGGCCGACATGTCGCGCCCGGATCAGTGCCGCGGGCTGGTCGAACAGGCGGGCGGTTGCGATATTCTGGTCAACAATGCCGGCATCCAGCACGTCGCCCGGATCGAAGAGTTTCCAGCTGAGAAATGGGATGCGATCATCGCCATCAACCTCAGCTCTGCCTTCCATACCAGCGCCGCCGCATTGGCGGGAATGTATGCCAAAGGCTGGGGCCGGGTGATCAACATCGCCTCGGCGCACGGGCTGACGGCCTCGCCCTACAAATCCGCCTATGTGGCGGCGAAACATGGGGTGGTGGGGCTAAGCAAGACCACCGCGCTGGAGGCCGCGGGCAAAGGCGTGACCTGCAATGCCATCTGCCCGGGCTATGTGCTGACCCCGATCGTGGAAAAACAGATCCCCGACCAGATGAAAACCCACAACATGGACCGCGAGACGGTGATCAGGGAGGTCATGCTGTCGCGCCAGCCCTCGGGCGAGTTCGCCACCACCGGGCAGGTGGGCGGAACGGCAGTTTTCCTGTGTTCGGATGCCGCAGATCAGATCACCGGCACGACAATCAGCGTCGATGGCGGCTGGACGGCGATGTAAAACGGGTTCCCCGTGCAGACATGGACGCGGCCCTGAAGCACCGCTGTAGCATGTCATTTTGTGTCCAGAAATATCCTGGGGGAGTCGCCCGGAACGGGCGGCGGGGGCAGCGCCCCCTCGCGCCGCGCAGCGGCAAAGCAAAAAGGCGTCTGCGCCAGCAGGCAATCTGGTCTCAGTGCGGCACGCGCCCACGGGTTTTCAGCTTGGTCGGGTCCGGGACCACCAGCCCGGCCGAGATCACCAGTTTCGCGGCCTCTTCAACCGACATCTCCAGCATGATCACATCTGTTTCCGGCACGAAGAGCAGAAAGCCCGAGGTGGGGTTGGGCGTGGTCGGCAGGAAGACCGAGATATGCTTGACCTCTGTACTGATATGCCCGGCCACTTCGCCGCGTGCGTCCGTTGAAACAAAGGCAATCGCCCAGAGGCCCGGGCGCGGGTATTGCAGCAGGCAGGCGCGGTTGAAGCTGGTCGAGGATTGCGCCAGCACAGTCTCGGCGATCTGTTTCAGCCCGTTATAGATCGAGCGCACCACCGGCATGCGCGCCACGATCACCTCGCCCCATTCGATCAAGCTGCGACCGAGAAACCCCTTGGCCAGCGCCCCCACCACCAGCGTGAACGCGATGAAGACAATCACCCCCAGGCCGGGAAAGCTGATATCAAGCAAGACATTCGGCAACAGGCTGCGGGGTATCAGCGGCACCACCTTGCTGTCGATGAATTCCACCACCGAGACGATCAGCCAGATCGTCAGCACCGCCGGGGCGACAACCACCAGCCCCGTCAGGAACGAGTTGCGCAGACTTGAAAACAACCCGCGTTTATGGGGACGGAGAGGCGTGGTCATGAACGATCATCCAAAAGCCGCAACGGTTGGTCGCAAGCCATATGTAAAAGCCACCTGACAGGCATACAAGGGCGTTGCACGGATCACACCGTGATCAGCGCACGCGCAATTGCGGCGGCGAGTCGGGCGTTGTTGTGCACCAACGCCACATTGGCGCTGAGTGAGCGCCCTTCGGTCAGCACAAACAGCCGATCAAGCAGGAAAGGCGTGACCGTCTTGGCACGGATCCCCTGTTCGCGCGCATCACCCAGCGCCTGTTCGATCACCGGCAACACCTCACGCAGGGGGATCTCGTCAGCCTCGGGGATCGGATTGGTGACAAGCTGGCCGCCCTTCAGCCCCAGCACCGCGCGCATCCGGTGAGCGGCGGCGATCTCGGCGGCGCTGTCCATCCGCAACGGGGCCGTCAGCCCTGAATCGCGCGACCAGAAGGCGGGCAGGGCGGTCTGGCCGTAGGCGATAACCGGCACGCCCAGCGTTTCCAGCACTTCCAGCGTCTTGGGCAGATCAAGGATCGCCTTGGCCCCGGCGGCGACCACGGTCACCGGGGTTTGCGCCAGTTCCTGAAGATCGGCCGAGATATCAAAACTGTCACTCGCCCCCCGATGGACCCCGCCGATCCCGCCGGTAGCAAAGACGGCGATGCCTGCCAGATGCGCGCAGATCATCGTCGCGGCCACCGTGGTTGCGCCGGTGCGGCCCTGTGCCAGACAGACCGCCAGATCGGCGCGTGAAAGCTTCATCGCATCCGGTGTGCGGGCCAGTGCCTCCAGCTGGCCTGTGTCCAGCCCGATATGGATGGCGCCCGCCATCACCGCGATCGTGGCGGGCACCGCGCCCGCCGCGCGCACCGCATCCTCGACCGAGCGGGCGGTTTCCAGATTCTGTGGCCATGGCATGCCATGGGTGATGATGGTGGATTCCAGCGCGACGATGGCCCGTCCTTCGTCCTGGGCGCGGGCAACCTCGGGCGAGAAGACAAGTGGCGGATGGTGTGGGGGACAGGTCATGGGCGTGATCCTCAGTCGTGAATTGCGCCAGCGACATGGGCTGCGGCGGCCTCTTGCGCGCGGGCCAGCGCCTCGGCGGGGCTGGTTCCCTGTGCTTCGGCTACCATATGCACCGCCATGAACGTATCGCCCGCCCCGGTGACGCGCGCAACATCCACGCGGTGGGCTGCGCGCGTCAGCGGCACGTCGCCCGCACGCGCGTCGGTGGCATCGCGCGGTCCGTCGGTGACCAGCACCCGCGTCGCCCCCGCTGCAATCAACCCCAGCGCCGCCGATCGGCTGTCGCTGAAGCGGGCGTTGCACAGGATCCCGGCCTCTTCAAGATTGACATAAAGCGTGGCGCGCGGATGGTGCATCAGCGGGCGCAGGCGTTCGGCCTTGCCGGGGCTGGCAGGCGCCACCAACAAATCGGCGCTGGCAAAGAGCGGCGAGCGGGCGATATCGGCCAAGAGGCTGGTGGTCAGGTTGCCGTCCAGCACGATCCGCCCCGCATAGGGCGCGTCGGTTGAGCCCAGCCTTCCGTCGGCCAGTGGTGCCAGAATGGCATCGCCCGCAGCCTCCAGCGAATGGGCATCGGCGATGGCGGCGATCAGGCCGCTGGCATCCTCGATCGCCATGTAGCGGTCAGTCGGCAGGGTTTCGCTGCGACACAGAAAGCGGGTGATCATGCCCATGGCACGGGCGCGTTCCAGCAGCTCATCGCCTTCAAGGTCACGCCCGATCACGCTCAGAAGGGCAGGGCGCTGGCCCATCCGTACCAGTGTCATGGCGATGTTCATCGCCACACCACCGGGCAGCCGGGTGATCTTGCCCGGCTTGTCCGCACCGATCCGCATCGTGCCCCCGGCCCGTCCGATCATGTCCCACAGGACGGAGCCGATGCACAGGAAATCAGGCTGCATGGTTTGGCATCACGCCTTTCGGAAACACACAATCAGCGCACGGTCAGCGGCATGAGAAGGGTCACGCGCTCTGGCCTTGTCGCCATAGATCGGCACCTCGCGCAGATCAAGCCCGATGATGGCATCGCCCAGCGTCTGAAAGGCGGCGGCAAAGCCCTTCTGATCCCAGACACTGGCATTGACCGACAGCGCAAAACGCGCGCCGGGTGCGGCCACCGTCAGCAAGGGCGCCAGCCCCTCAGGGCCGACATGGCCATGGGTAAAGGTGCCGGAACTGACCAGCCCGCCATAGCGGGGCGTCAGATCAAGAGGGCGGGTGATATCGGCACGGTGAAGCTGGCGGTAAAGGCCCTTGGTGCGCGCGCGCGCCAGCATTTCGGCTGACAGATCGACCCCGTCGATATCGCCCGCATAGCCCAGCCCGCGCAGCGCCGCCGCCAGAAGCCCGGTGCCCGCACCGATATCAAGCACCGGCCCCGCGCCGCCCCCATCCATCCATGCCGCGGCCACCTGGGCGGGTAATAGGTAATCCATCCCTGCGGCGAAGTCGGCGTCATAGCTGTCGGCCCAACCGGCATAGAGTTGCAGACAGGCCTCGGGGCCGGACAGCGCATAGGCGCCCTTCAGATCATGTGTGCTCATGGCCCTATCAGGCCATGCGGAGGGCCGAAAAGCAAGGGGGCGGGCGGGATCGAAAATGGTGCGCATCACCCGCCACCTTGCGTGGCCAGACTAACGAAGTGCCGTCAACGCCTGCCGGGCAACCGGGCTGAAATCAGGATCATCAAGCGCAACCACCCGGTCAAGAAACCCGATCCACAGATCCAGCGAGTGCTGGTCGCGTTGCAGCCATGCCGGGCGGCCCATCATCGGCTGCATGAACGAGTCCATATTGAACAGGTAGTTATCCGGCTTTTCGCTGGCAAAGATGACCGGCGTGAAAACGGCAACCACCCCGTCTACCGTATTGTGCTCCAGAAATGCCAGCGCCGCCCCGCCGCGTCCGAAATGAGGCGCCAGATAGTCCATGTCCAGCTCGGGGCTGGCAAGGGCTTTGCCCATCACCGCCGCTGCCGTTTCACGCACCGGGCTGTGATCCAACCCGCGCAGGGTGCCCGAGAACATCGCCACAGCGGTTGCAGGGTTCATCACCCAGCGCTCCAGATGCGGGTCGATCTGGTCGGCGACGGCCTCGACCACCAGATCCACATAGTCAGGCGTGCGCATCAGCGAGGTCAACAGGGTCAGCGGCAGTTCAGCCAGTTCAGGCGTGTCGCCTGCCCACAAGAGATCCATCGCGCGATCAACAAAATAGGCGGGGTCACGCTCAGCGATCCGGGCTGGCGTTTGCTGGAGCGACCGGGCGGCGGCATTGTGAACTGCCGGACTGACGCTGCCGCTTTCCAGAACGTCGAACACCGGGTCAAGCGCCGGTTGCAGTGGCAAATCCTCATGGCGCTGAAGAAACAGGATCTGGCGCTGGATACCGACGATGGCATGGGCGTCGCCCGGGCCTTGGGTGATCAGGGTGCTGTTGGCGCGCGTGAAAAGGCGCTGGTAGTCTGCGCGCGCTTCGCCTGAGGGGGCGTCGTTGGACAGATCGCGCACCATGGCCTCGAACGATGACATCACCTGACTGATCTCACGCTCTTCCCCTTCGGCGCGTGCCGCGTCAAGCAGATGACCGGCCACCTGCGCGGCAGGCATCGGACCGGCGGCAAAGCGGCTGATCGTCTGATGGCGGGCAAAGCCGCGCCCGGTGTCCAGTTCCATGGCGAAATCAAGCGCGGCATCGGTGCCGATAGCAACCAGCACGTCCCGTGTCTGGTTGAACTGGCGCTCGGCATGCGCCCTGTGCTCCACGGCATAGGCCACTTTGTCGGCGTCATCCAGAAAGTCCAGAACCGGCAGATTTGCCAGAAAATGCCCGGTGGCAGCGGGATCATGGTCGGTGTTGAAAACGGCTTCCTGCAGGTCGCTCTGGAGCGGTGTGTCAAGAGCATCCAACACCATGAGGTGGCTGGCGTGGTCCGGTGCGGCCTCGACCAGCCCATGCAGGTCATGGCGCAGGGTGTCATGGTCAACACCGGACTCGCCCGCAACTCGCAACAGTGTGGCATAGGAGTCACCGCGCGCGAGGGACTGAGGATCAAGGATCATCTGCCGCAACATGTCGTTGGTTTCCGGCGCGCGCATGGTGGCGAGGACAGACAGGGCCCCGATGCGCAATTCATCGGTTGCCGCATCGGTCATGTCCGGGGTTCCGCCATGTTCGGCAACAAAGCGAACAACCTCACGCGCGGGCAGCGCATCCACCCCCATCTCGGCCAAAGCCTGCAACGCCATGCGCCGCCGCAGCGAGCGCTCATCGCCCAGATCCTCAGCATGTTCGAGCGCCGTTTTCCCGGCCTGCGTTGCATCAGGGTCATGTTCTGGCACAGGTTCTGCCGCCATGGCATCGGGGTCAGGCGGGGTTTGCGCCCCCGCCGGTGCGGTGAACGCCATCACGCAAAAGATCGCTGCAAGGCCCGTCAGATGCATTGATCTGCGCAAAATTGTCTTGGTCATGATATCCTCCTTGACGCGTCGTCGCCGGGGTATCCGGCCTTGCTGGCCCGGACACGATGCCGTGCCGCATGTGCGGACCTCATATAAGAAACATGTGCAGCAAGCCCGGGGGAACTTGCGCGCTGCTCAGGTATGGGGATAGTGCTGACCGGGCAGGGGACAGGCGCGGTCTGGCGCATACCTGCCAGCCGCCGATCATGTCTTGCAGGGGATGCAGCCGCAGCCGCGCAGTCAATCGGCACGCAGGCAGTGTCACGCAATTCGGTCGTTCGATCAAGCCCTGCGCAGAGCTGCCAGGGCCCCGACGCATCAGGACGGCAGTTTGCGCCGTGCCTTCTCACGGGTCACCAACGCGTCAAGCACCTGCGCGCGGCCAAAGGCTTTCATCGCGGCCGGACGGCCCGCCAGATAGTCGGCATTGACCAGCGCCAACCGCTGGTTGAGCACCCGCCGCCGCCCCTCTATCCAGCGCATATGTGCCAGCCGTGCCCGGTTCAGCCCCGGCCCGCTGCCCGCATCCAGCGGCTCTTCGGCCTGCGTCAGCCCGTCCAGCGCCTCCAGCAGCCGCGCCCGGCTTTGCGCGACCACCGCCAGTTTTGCCAGTTCCGCATCACGTTTCATGGCGGCGATGTCTTGCAGGCGTTGCAGGCGCACCGGGTCAGGGCGTTTCATCGCGGCCCGCTCTTGTGGCCCGTGCCCCGCTCGCGCGCCTTGACGCGCATCAACTCGGCAAAGCGGATCGCGGCAGCGACGGGTGCGTAGTGTTCGGGCGCGATCTCCTGTCCGATCTCGGTGGCGGCGTGAAGCGCGCGCGCGGTAGGCGGATCGGAATGGATCGGCACGCCCGCCTCTGCCGCCCGTTCGCGGATGCGCGTGGCAATCTCGTCGACCCCCTTGGCCAGACACACTGGCGCGCCAAGGCTGCTGTTCTCCCATTGCAGGGCCACCGCGTAATGCGTCGGGTTGACGATCACCACACTGGCCTTGTGCACATCGGCCAACATGGAATTGGCGGCGATCTCCTGCGCGCGCTGGCGGCGCGCCTGTTTCATATGCGGATCGCCCTCGGCCTGTTTGTGCTCATCACGCAGTTCCTGATGGCTCATGCGCTGGCGGCGACGATGGTCGAACTGTTGCCAGAAATAATCCACCGCGCCGATCGCCGCCATGATGATCACCACGAGGATCAGGAACTCGACGATCAGGCGCATCATCTCCGCCACCGCCTGCCCTGCACTGAGCTGGATTGTGGCGATCAGACGGGGCAGGCGGGCGGCCAGAAAGAGCCAGAGCACGGTGGCATAGATCGTCAGCTTGACCGCGCTTTTCGCGAATTCAAAAAGGCCGGTGGGGCCGAACTTGTTCTTGGCATTCGAAACGACCGAGATGCGCGAGGCTTTGGGTTTCAGCTTTTCAGGGGCAAAGACGATACCGCGCAGGGCGAACAGCGTTGCCACCACAGCGAGGGGGGGAAGAATGAAAACCGGCGCAAGCGCCTTTGCCAGCGCCAGCATCAGCGCATCCAGTGCCCCCGACCCGCCGCCGAGCATCGCCCGTGACATCGGATCGGCACGCTCAAGAATGGCGGCGCCGATTGCGCCGATTCGCACCGGCGCCCAGCCTCCCGGCATGAGGGCCAGCAACAACAGCCCGGCCAGCGATGCAGTTGCCGTCAGATCCGCCGCCTTTGGGATTTCGCCCCGCTTGCGGGCCTCATTCAGCTTGTGCTGTGTGGCCTCATGCGGCTTCTCCGCAGAATCTTCCCCGCTCATCGGGCACCATTGCCGGTGCCGGGGTCCGACAGAAGCGTCTGAAACGCGTCATGCCAGACGGTCAGCATCAACGGGGCGGCCAGCATCAGCAACAACAGACCACCAAAGGTCAGCGCAGGGGCGCCGATAAAGGCCACCATCAGTTGCGGCATGGCCCGGTTGATCGCGCCGAGCGCGAGGTTGTAGATGCTCGCGCCGATAACAAAGGGCGCGGCGAGAACGAACGCGAGCGTGAAGGCATGCGCCACCCGGCCCACCCCCCAGGCGGTCATCGCACCTGCATCGGGCCACTGACCGGCGGGCAGGAGCGTGTAGCCAAGGATCAGAAACTCGGCCGCACGCTCGGGCAGTCCGGCCAAGACCGCCATCGCCAGCCCGGCCATCACCAGCACCTGTGAGATGGCAGGCTGCGGATCAACCCCGGCACCGCCGAAGAACTGGGCGAGCGAAGTGGCCTGCGCGGCCATCGTGCCGGCGATCTGCAAGCCCTGCACCATCAGCCGCAACCCCGCCCCCAGCGCCAGCCCGATCGCCGTTTCGATGAACATGAACCGCGCCAGTGCGCCCGTGGTGTCAGGGCGGGTGGCAATCTCGGGCAGAACGGCAGGGGCGACAATCAAGGTCATGGCAAAGGCCAGCAACAGGCGGACCCGGGCGGGAATCACCTGTTCGCCAAAGGCGGGCAACAAGGCGAAGAACGCACCCACACGCACAAAGACCACAAAGCCCTGCATCAGGGCCAAGCGGATCTCCGCAGCCAGAAGGTCAAGCGTGACGAGCATGTCGGGGGTCATGGCGGCGCGCTCATGCGGCAGTCTCGGCGGCAGCATCGCTGGCGGCCACGCCGGGAGGTGCAATCTGGCCAACAAGGGCGGGCCGCGCCTCCATTCCGATTTCTTCGAACGACAGCACGGGGGCCTGAATATCGCGCGAGGCCATCACCGTGCGCAGAAAACGCCGTCGCCGGGCGGTGCAGACCAGCGCCGCCTGGGTACCGGTTTCCGCGAGGTGCTGAAATTTCTCGGCAAGGGCGTTGGTCAGCGCGGTGAATTCACTCGGGGGCAGGGCGATGTCGCCGCCGCCGCGTTCCCCCTCGATCTGGTAGTTGGTGAACAGGCTGTCCCATTCCGGGGCCAGTTGCACCAGTGCAATCGTGCCGTCCGGGCGGCGCAGGTCTGCCACCAGCTGAAACCCCATCCGCTGGCGGACATGTTCGCAGACCAGTTCGGGCGGGGCGTTCTGGGGCCGAAGCTCGGCGATCGCTTCCAGAATCAGTGGCAGGTTGCGGACCGACACCCGCTCATCAAGCAACATGCGCAGCACCGCCAGCAACAGATCGACCGGCACCCGGTCAGGGATAAGCTCATCAATCAGCCGGCGGTTGGCCTCGGCGCGTTTGGGGTCCGAGAGGTTGCACAACTCATCCAGCAGCCGCCGCAGACCGCGCAGGCTGAGCAGACGGCCAAAGTTGGCCTTCAGCACCTCCAGCAGATGGGTGGCCAGCACCTCGGTCGGGCTGACGACGGTGAGACCCAGCAGGGCCGCCCGCTCCTCATCATCCGGGGCGATCCAGCGGGCGGGGGCGGCGTAGACCGGTTCGCGCACATCCGTCCCGTCGGGCAGATCATCGGGGTGCCCGGCCAGCAGCGCCAACCTTTTTTCAGCAAACAGTCGGTCGCGCCCCTGTTCGACACCCTGTATGAGAATGGCATATTCGCCCGCAGCGAGCGCGACATCGTCGGTCAGGCGGATTTCGGGCAGGATCAGCCCGAAGTTGCGCATCACATGGTTGCGCATGTTGGTGACGCGCGCATCCAGCCCTTCGCCCGGGTCCAGCACCATCGGCACCAGATCAGGCGCGAATTTGACATGGATGTCGTCCAGATCGAGGACATCCCCCAGCGACATCGGTTTGAGATCCGGCACCTCATCGGCCGGGGGCGCCTGTTCACGGGCGCGCGCGCCGCGCTGTGCAAACCACGCGCCCGTGATCAACCCCGCCGCGCCCAGAACGAAGGGTATGAACGGCATTCCCGGCACCAGTGCGAACAGCGCCATCAACAGACCCACCGTCATCAGCGCGGGCGGGTAGCGGCCAAGTTGGGTGAAGAGCGCCAGATCGGTGGCCCCTGTCGCGCCGCCGCGCGCCAGCAGCAGGGCTGCCGCAATCGAGATGATCACCGCCGGAATCTGGCTGACCAGCCCGTCGCCGACAGTCAGAATTGCATAGGTTTCAAAGGCCTGTCCAAGCGGCATGCCATGCATGAGCGTGCCGATGATCAGCCCGAAGACGATGTTGAGAATGGTGATCAGCAGGCCCGCGATGGCATCGCCCTTGACGAATTTCGAGGCACCGTCGAGCGAGCCGAAGAACGTGGTCTCCTGCTGTTCACGTTCGCGCCGGGCCCGGGCCTCGGTATGGTCGATGGCACCTGCTGACATATCGCTGTCGATGGCCATCTGCTTTCCCGGCATGCCGTCAAGCGCGAAGCGCGCGCCAACCTCGGCCATGCGGCCTGCACCTTTGGTGATGACGATGAAATTGACGATCAGGAGTACACAGAACACCACCACGCCCAGAAAGACGCTGCCGCCCATGACGAAGCTGGCAAAGCCCTGAATGACCGCCCCCGCTGCATGTGGCCCGGTATGCCCCTCGCCGATAATCAGTTTTGTCGACGAGACATTGAGCGACAGCCGCAGCATCAGTGAAGCCAGCAGGACCGTGGGAAAGATAGAGAAATCGAGCGGGCGTTCGATGAACAGGGTGACCGTGAACATCAGGATCGCCAGCGCGAAGGAGGCGGCGAGGCCAAGGTCCAGCATCCAGGCAGGTACTGGCAGGATCATCATCACGATCACCGCCATCAGCGCCACGGCCAGCAGAACGGTGGGGCGGAAGATCTGGCTGAGAGTGAGGATCATGGCCGCGCCTCGTGCAGGGCGGGCAGGAAGGCCGGGCCGCCGGTGGCAGGGGACGGAACCAGCGACGCCACCGCGCCGTGGCCGGAACGGGGGGGGGGTGCCGCGGCAGGCTGGAGTGATCCGGGCTGAGTGATATGTTGCCCGGCGTTCTGATCTGCGGTCTGATTGGTGGCGACGAGCAGCGGGAAGGTATTCACGCGGGGCAGGGGGGCAGGCGCGGGCGAAGGCACTGCGGGCGAAGGCACTGCGGACGAAAGCCCGGCGCGCAGACGCTCAAACCGGGCACGGTAGCGGGCCGCCAGCTGTGGTGTGCGCGAATGATAGGCCCCTGCCGCAGCCGCCCAACTGCCGAATTCCTCCCGCAAACGGGTCAGAAAGCGTGCCGCATAGCGCGCGCCCTCAAGCGGGTCAAGCAGGGCGCGCGGCGAGGCGAAATGCGCCCCGTGCCAGTGCCAGTTGATCTGAAAGCACCCCAGATCGAACCCGGTGCGTCCGTCTGCCAGCGAACGGGTTGCAAAATCGAGTGCCTGGGCCGGAGTGTCGAACCACAAGCCCTGTCCATCGCGGTTGGCCGCCCAGGGCCACGGGCGCATTACGCCGCCCTGCATCCGCCCTGTTTCAGTCAGCGCTATGGCCAGAAGCACATCGGCCGGCACACCGGTTTCGGCTGCGGCGCGCCGCGCGGCAGCTTCGCACAGCTGCGGCCCCGCCGTGGCGGGAGGTGGAAATAGCATCAACGCCAGAAGCGCTGACCACAGGCGAGAGTTCTTCATCGCATACCTTCAGTGGGTCGTGGCCAGCCTAGGGGCGAAATGGTTTACAATGCGTAAGCGACGCCCAGGCCGCGCGAAATTTCTTGCGCTCAGCACGAAAATCTGGCAAACAAGCCAAGCGACGTTATCTCTATCGACCCTGCTGAACTGTCTTTTCCGACATCCCGCGCGTTCGATCTTTGACTGACTACGCCGGGCTGTCGCAATCTCGCGGGCAGCATCTGACAGGAGTAAACACGATGGCCAATGGCACCGTGAAATGGTTCAACGCCACCAAGGGTTTCGGCTTTATCCAGCCCGATGGCGGTTCCAAGGACGTTTTCGTTCACATCACCGCGCTGGAGCGCGCGGGCCTGCGCGGTCTTGACGATGGTCAGAAAGTGACCTTCGATCTGGAAACCAGCCGTGATGGCCGCCAGTCGGCGACCAATCTCGCGCTGGCCTGATCCAGGCTCGAAACGCGTGACCGGGGCGGCCTTCAGGGCCGCCCTTTTTCGTTGCGCCAATTGATTTCCAGACGGTATCGGGCCGGTTCTGGCGCGATTTTGGCCGGTTTTGGGCCGGTTTCGCTTGACTTCCAGCCGCTTGTGCAAAATTTATGCCGCTCGACCCCCGGTGCGTCAGCGGCCGGATGATCACGACAAACGACAGTCCAAGCGCCTTCCAGCGGGCCCAATGAACGGAACCCTATCGGTATGTCCCTTGCCCTGATCGCAGCCCTTCCCTTTCTGGGGGCGCTGCTGCCCGGCCTCATGATCCGCGCAGGCCGCAACGCCTGCGCCAGCGCCACTTTCACTGTCTCGGCGCTGGCCCTTCTGGGCATCCTGTTTCACGCCCCGGCCGTGATGCGCGGCGAGGTGATCACCGAGGGGTTTGACTGGCTGCCGGGGCTGGGACTGAACGCGAATTTCATGCTCGACGGGCTGGGGATGCTGTTTGCGATCCTGATTCTGGGGATTGGCCTGCTGATCATCCTCTATGCGCGCTTTTATCTGGCCAAGGCTGACCCGATGGGCCAGTTCTACACCTATCTGCTGCTCTTTCAGGGCGCGATGGTGGGCATCGTTCTGTCCGACAACATCTTGCTTTTGCTGATCTTCTGGGAGCTGACCTCTTTGTCGTCCTTCCTGCTGATCGGCTACTGGAAGCACCTGCCCGAGGGTCGGCAGGGCGCGCGGATGGCGCTGGCTGTCACCGGCATGGGGGGGCTGGCCCTGATCGGGGGGATGCTGCTGCTGGGCAATATCGCGGGCAGCTACGACATCTCGGTCATTCTGACGCAGAAAGATGTCATTCAGGCCTCGCCTCTCTATCTGCCCGCGCTGATCCTGATCCTGCTGGGCGCCTTCACCAAATCGGCGCAGTTCCCGTTCCATTTCTGGCTGCCACACGCGATGGCCGCGCCCACCCCGGTTTCGGCCTATCTGCACTCGGCCACGATGGTAAAGGCCGGGCTGTTCCTGATGGCACGGCTGTGGCCGGTGCTGTCGGGGACGGATGCATGGTTTTACCTCGTCACCGGGGCGGGGCTGATCACCATGGTTCTGGGGGCGGTGATTGCGCTCTTCAAGGATGATCTGAAGGCCCTTCTGGCGTTTTCCACGGTCAGCCATCTGGGGCTGATCACCATGCTTCTGGGGCTGGGCACACAGATTGCGGCCGTGGTGGCGGTGTTTCACATCATCAACCATGCAACCTTCAAGGCCGCCCTCTTCATGACCGCCGGAATTGTCGACCATGAGGCGCATACCCGCGACATCAAGCGACTGGGCGGCTTGCGGCATCTGATGCCGATCACCTTCACCATCGCTACGGTGGCGGCGCTGTCGATGGCGGGCATCCCGCTGTTCAACGGCTTTCTGTCCAAGGAAATGATGCTGGAAGAGGCGTGGAACACCGGCCCTGTCGTGGCAATACTGGCCACGCTGGGCGCGCTTTTCTCGGTGGCCTATTCGTTCCGCTTTGTGACCCATGTGTTTCTGGGCGCCAAGCGTGACGACTATCCGGCAAAGCCGCATGACCCCGGCTTCGGCATGTGGGCTGCGCCCGCGCTGCTGGCCGTGCTGGTGGTGCTGATCGGCCTGTTCCCGCAGACCATGGTTGGCCCGCTGGTGGCGACGGTTTCGGGCGCGGTGATCGGCAGTGCCGAACTGCCCTATTATTCGCTGACGATCTGGCACGGCGTGACGCCCGCGCTCTTCATGTCGATCATTGCGGTGGGTGTGGGGCTGGCGGTGCTGAAGACCCATTCCCCGCTGGCCCGGCGCTGGGACAATGCGCGGCGCCCCGAGGCCAAGGTGATCTTTGATGCCATTGTCGAAAGCTTTGCCGCGCGGCAGGCCCAGCGTTTCACGCTGGCGCTGCATGACGGGGCGATGACGCGCTATCTGGCGATCCTGACGGTCGCGGTGGTGGCCTTTGGCCTTTGGGCCTTTATGGGCGCGCCGCATGCTGCAGGCACGCGCGAGATGCTGCCGATGAGCACGCTGCCGGTGATCGGCTTCTTCCTGCTGACGGCGGCGACAGTGGCGCTGGTGGTGCTGCACCGGCAGCGGTATGTGTCGCTGATCGTCATTTCGATCATCGGCATCGTGATCGCGCTGGGGTTCATCTATTTCTCGGCCCCCGATCTGGCAATGACGCAGCTGACGGTAGAAGTGGTGACGATCATCCTGCTTCTGCTGGCGCTGAATTATCTGCCCAAGGACACGCCCGTTGAAAGCTCTGTGTTCCGCCGCGCGCGGGACGGGGCGATTGCGGTGGTGGCCGGGCTGGGGGCTACCGCGCTGACCTATGCGATTCTGGCGCGTGATCTGGCGATCCCGGCGATTTCAGGCTACCACCTTGAGAACTCCTATACCGGGGGTGGCGGCACCAATGCGGTGAACGTGATCCTGGTGGATTTCCGCGGCTTTGACACGATGGGCGAAATCATCGTGCTGGGCATCGCCGCCTTTGCCATCTTCGCGCTGGTGGAAGGGGTGCTGCATGGCCCGGCTTCACGCCGGTTGGCCAATTTCAAGCCTGATCTGCCGGTCGCGCATGACCGCCACCCGCTGATGATGGTGGTGGCGGCCCGGGTGGCGCTGCCGATCGCGCTGACTGTCGGTGTCTATATTTTCCTGCGCGGCCATAACGAGCCGGGTGGCGGCTTCATCGCCGGGCTGGTGGTGGCGATTGCGCTGTTGATGCAATACATGGCCTCGGGCTTTGCCTGGAGCCAGGAACGCCAGCGCTTTGACTATCACGCGATCATCTCGGTGGGCGTGCTGTTTGCGGTGCTGACGGGGGTGGGGTCTTGGTTCTTTGGCGCGCCATTCCTGACCTCGGCCAATGAATATGTGACTCTGCCGCCCTTGTCGCCAGTCCATCTGGCCAGCGCCATCCCGTTCGATCTGGGCGTGTTCCTGACCGTCGTCGGCTCTGTGATGCTGGCCTTGGCCTCGCTCAGCCGGATCGGACGGCGCGCGGGCGAGGGGGTTAACATCACCCCCATGGATGTAGACCCGCGCGAAGCGGGCGACAGCGCAAAGGAGGCCCGCTGATGGAACTGCTGGTAGCCTGCGCCATCGGCACCATGACCGCAGGTGGCGTCTATCTGATGCTGCGACTGCGCACATTCCCGGTGGTGCTGGGCATTTCGCTTCTGACCTATGCGGTCAATACCTTCCTCTTTGCCAGCGGGCGGCTGACCCTGAACGCACCGCCCGTCCTGATCGAGCCTGCCCCCTACGCCGACCCGCTGCCGCAGGCGCTGGTGCTGACGGCCATCGTCATTGCCTTTGGCATGACGGCGCTGGCGGTCATTCTGGCGTTGGGGGCTTACCTGAACTCGGGCACCGATGCGCTGAATATCGAAAAGCCTGAACCCCGCATCAAGACGGACCGCTGAGGGAGAGCGTTGGTGTCACACTGGATAGTTGCCCTAGTCATTCTTCCCGGTCTCGTTGCGCCGGTCATCGCGCTGGTGATGCGCTATGATCTGGTGTTGCAGCGCGTGTTCTCGCTGGCCGCAACGGTGGCGCTGGTTGTCATGGCGGGCGCGCTGTATCAATCAGCCGCTACCGGGGTGGTCGAAGCTTATGAGCTGGGCTCATGGCCCGCGCCCTTCGGCATTGTGCTGGTGCTGGACCGGCTGTCAGGGATCATGGTGGCGCTGACCGCCATTCTGGCGCTGGTGGTGCTGGCCTATGCCGTGGCCACGGGCTGGGACACACGGGGCCGCCATTTTCACGCGCTCTATCAGTTTCAGCTCATGGGCCTGTTCGGCGCGATGCTGACCAGCGACGTGTTCAACCTGTTCGTGTTCTTCGAGATCCTGCTGATCGCCAGTTATGGGCTGATGATTCATGGTGGCGGGCGGATGCGGCTGCGTGGCGGCGTGCAGTATGTGATCTACAACCTGGCGGGCTCCACGCTCTTTCTGTTCGCGCTCGGAACGGTTTACGGGGTGCTGGGCACGCTGAACATGGCCGATATGGCAGTGCGCGCGGCGGAACTGCCAGAGGGCGACGGGGCGCTGTTGCGGGTAGCGGCGGCGCTGCTGCTTCTGGTGTTCGTGCTCAAGGGCGCGCTGTTGCCGCTCCATTTCTGGCTGCCCAACACCTATGCACTGGCCCCTGCACCGGTGGCCGCACTCTTTGCGATCATGACCAAAGTGGGCGCCTATGCGGTGATCCGGGTCTATACGCTGGTGTTCCACCCTGACCTTGAAGCCACGGGCAGCATGGCCGGCGATGCGATCATCCCGGCGGCGCTGGTGACGCTGGTGGTGGGGATGATCGGCGTGCTGGCAGGCGGCACGGTGGCGCGAATCGTGGCTTTTGCCGCCATTGGCTCGATGGGGACTTTGTTTCTGGCCATCGGGGCCTTCACGCCGCAGGGCACCGCCGCTGCGATCTATTATCTGGTCCACTCCACGCTGGCCGCCGCCGTGCTGTTCCTGATCGTTGATCAGATCCGTGCGCGGAGAGGGAACACTGCATTGGTGCCGCTGCCGCCAATGGCGCAGAACGGGCTGATCGCCGCGCTGTTCTTTGGCGGGGCGATTGCCATGGCCGGGATGCCGCCGCTGTCTGGCTTTGTCGGCAAACTGCTGGTGATGGATGCCTTGCGCGATCATGCGCTCTGGGGCTGGATTTGGGGGGCGATCCTGGTGACCTCGTTGATCGCCATTGTCGGGTTCGCGCGCGCCGGTTCGACCATGTTCTGGAAAGCGCATGACGCCACTACGCAGGCAGATGCCCCACCACCTGAGGCACGGATCAATGAGCTGGATGCGCATGTGCATCCCGGTGCGGCGCTGGCCAGCATTGGCGCGATGCTGGGTCTGATCATTGCGCTGACGGTGCTGGCCGGGCCCGCGATGCGCGCGGCGGAAGCCGCAGCAGATCAGTTGCACGAGCGTGAGGCGTATATCGTGGCGGTTCTGGGCGCGAATGCGGTGCCGGACCCGGTGACGGGGTTGCAAAGAGACACGGGTGACGATCCGGTGTCCGAGCCATCTGAGCCTGCGGCTGCCACAGATGAAACCACGGAAGACCCCGCCGACGAAGAAGAGGAGGGCTGAGATGACGCTCTTTCACAGGATCTTCCCGCACCCGCTTCTGTCGGTGGTGCTGGCGGTGGTCTGGGTGCTGCTGGTCAACACACTGACGCTGAACGCGGTGGTGTTTGGCGCCATTCTGGGGCTGGTGGTGCCCTGGCTTACCCGGGCCTACTGGCCCGATGCCCCGCGCCTGCGCAACCCGCTGATGATCGCCGAGTACCTGCTGGTAGTCTTGTGGGATATCGTGGTCGCCAATGTGCAGGTGGCGGTTATCATTCTCTTCAAGTCCGACGCCGCGCGCCGCCCCTGCTGGATCACCGTGCCGCTGGAGCTGCGCACGCCCGAGGCGATTACCGTGCTCGCGGGCACCATCACCATGACGCCGGGCACCGTTTCAAGCGATCTGTCGGCAGACGGGCATGCCATTCTGGTCCATTGCCTGCACGCGCCCGACCCTGACGCCGTGCGCGACCAGATCAAAAGCCGCTATGAGCGCCGCCTGATGGAGATTTTCGAATGATCACCTATGCGCTGATTTTTGCCTTCGCCTGCTACGGCCTTGCGCTGTTACTCAACCTCTACCGGGTGATGACCGGCCCGGAACTGAGCGACCGGATTCTGGCGCTCGATACCATGGTGATCAACGCCATCGCGCTGTTGATCCTGTATGGAATCCTTCGCAGCACGGCGGTGTATTTTGAAGCATCGATGCTGTTTGCCATGGTCGGCTTCATCTCGACTGTGGCCTATTGCCGCTACCTGCTGCGCGGCGGGATCATCGAATAAGGGGAACGTCATGGCACTCTGGGCTGAAATCACGATCTCGCTCTTGCTGGTCATCGCCGGGTTCTTCGGCTTCGTCGGCTCGTTCGGGCTGATCCGGCTGAAAGACGCCATGTCGCGCCTGCATGCGCCGACCAAGGCCACCACGCTGGGGGTGGGAAGCGTGCTGATCGCCTCGATGCTGTATTTCGTGACGGCTCAGGGGCAAATTTCGGCGCATGAGCTGATGATTTCGCTGTTTTTGTTCCTGACTGCACCGATCGTGGCACATTTCATTGCCAAGGTGCATGTGCATCTGCATGAGCGCCCGAAGTCGCTGCCAGAGCCGTCGGTCGGCACCGACTGGGCCAGTTTTGCCGCCAAGACCCCGGCGCGCGGCGTGCGCCGCGCCACGCCGGACACGCCTGCCGACTGACGCGGGCGATCAGGTGCCGGGCAGGGCGCGGGTTAAGCAACCTGTCAATCGGGGTTTTGCCGAAGCGCGGATAGTCATGTATTTGTAAGGCCTGTCAGGCCCTGCCTTGGGCGGCCGTGCTCACGCAGGAAATATTAATGCCTCATGCGCTTAGTCCTGCCCAAATTGATGCACTGGGTGAATTTGTGCTGGAACGCGTTATGGTGCCGGGCAGCACACCACGTGGCGCGGTGCGCGATCTGGTGTTCACAATGGCCAAACAATGCCCAGATACCCGGGCATTGGCACCAGTTCTGGTGCTTGCCATCGTTGCTAACGGGCTGGATGAAACCCTGAACGACAGCGCATCACCCAGGTCTTCGGCGACGGGTCTGTGGCGGATGGCGGCGCTGGTGGCCACCGATGTCATGGCAATGGAGGGCCAGGGCAACGGTGGCCGGAGCATCGCTGATCTGGTGGCCTACTGGCACACCAGCGACGGTTTCTTTCTGTCCTGAACAGTGTTCAGCGTGCTCTGAGCAGATCGCGGATCTCGACCAGCAGTTCTTCCTGGCTGGGCCCCGCCGGGACTTCAGGGGCCGGAGGCGGTTGCTTGCGCGCCGAGGCTTCCTTGATACGATTCATGGTCCGTACCAGCAGAAACACCACCCAGGCGATGATCGCGAACTTGATCACTGCATTGATGAAGTTGCCATACATAAACTGCGCATCGCCCAGCCCGACACTCATTTCGCTGAAATCCACACCCCCAATGAACAGCCCGATGAACGGATTAACCAGATCGTCCACCATCGAGGTGACGATGGCGGTGAAGGCGGCGCCAATAATGATCCCCACAGCCATGTCCATGACATTGCCACGGGCAATGAATTCCCGGAATTCCTTGAGCATTCCCTGTCCCTTTCGTTTCCCTCTGCAGGCACGTTGCGGCCCGGCTGAGCCAGTTTAGCGCCGCATTCCTCAGTGCAGAAGTGCTTTGTGCACATCCTGTGCGATCCACTGCCGTACCCCTCCGGGAACTGGCCGCGAAAGGTTGCCAAGCCCGGTGAACCTGTGGCAAGACAAGGCCGAACCTTTCAGCCGGAAAGAGCCCTCAGGATGACCGATTTCGCTGCCCGCCGCACTGTGATGGTCGACACACAGGTGCGCCCCTCGGATGTCACGAAATTTCCGATCATCGAAGCCATGCTCCTGATCCCGCGTGAGGCCTTTGTCCCGGCGGCAATGGTAGAGGCGGCCTATGTCGGTGAAACGATGACCTTCGCGCCGGGGCGCGTGTTGTTGGAGGCGCGGACGCTGGCCAAGATGCTCGATGCGCTGGATCTGCACGGCAACGAACTGGTGCTCGATATCGGCGCGGGGCTGGGCTATTCCAGCGCCGTGATGGCGCGGCTGGCTGAGGCGGTGATCGCGGTCGAACCCGACGAATCGCTGGCCGAAGATGCCGAGGCCGCACTGGAATCGGTCGGGGCCAGCAATGTGGTGGTTGAGCGCCAGCCGCTGACCGAGGGCGCGCCGCGCCACGGGCCCTATGATGTGATCGTGGTGCAGGGCGGGGTTGAAACCATCCCGCAGGCGCTGGCCGATCAGCTTAAGGAAGGCGGTCGCGCGGGTGCCTTGTTCATGGATGGCGCGCTGGGTGTGGTGCGCGTGGGCGTCAAGCGGCAGGGCGTGATCCGCTGGCGCGATTCGTTCAACGCAGCCGCCCCGGTGCTGGACGGATTTGCGAAAGAGCGCGTTTTCGCGCTTTGACCGGCAGGCCGTCAAGGCCCCGGACAGCACGAAATTAACGCGCGGCAGGCGCCTCGGAGGTTTGGAATGCGTATTCGTCTTGCTTTTGGGGTGATGGCCGTGATGGCCGCGCTGCTGGCCGTCGCGCCGGGGCGTGCGCAGGCTGAAACACTGGCCGATACGCTGGTCGCGGCCTATCGCAATTCCAACCTGCTGGAGCAAAATCGCGCATTGCTGCGCGCCACCGATGAAGATGTGGTGCAGGCGCAGGCCGCGCTTTTGCCGGTGATCCGTTTCATCACCGGCGCGCAGGCCAACCAGCGCCGGACCGAGATGCGTTTGCCCGGTGGCGGTCTGGTTGTGGATACCACCTCGTCGCGGCAGATGAATTTCTCACTGAGCGCTGAAATGCCGCTGGTTGATTTCGGACGCGGCCAACTGGGCATCCGGTTCGCACATGAGCAGGTCTTGTCGGCGCGGGCCGGGCTGATCGCGGTGGAGCAGGGGGTGCTTTTGCGCGCGGTGCAGACCTATCTCAATGTGATCAGCACCCGCGACACGGTGGCGTTGCGGCGCAACAACGTGTCGCTCATCCAGCAAGAGCTGCGCGCTGCACGGGAACGCTTTGAGCTGGGGGATTCCACGCGCACCGATGTCGCCATTGCCGAGGCACGGCTGGCGGCTGCGCAATCGGCCCTTTCGGCGGCAGAAGGTGATTTTCAGGTCTCGCGCGAATCATTCAACCTGGCGGTGGGCCGGTATCCGGGGGCGCTGGTCGCCGCACCGCGCCTGCCAAGCCTGCCGTCCAGCCTTCAGGTCGCGCTTGATGCCGGGCGGCGCAATCATCCTGCGATCATACAGGCCCAGCATCAGGTCGCCGCCGCAGATCTGACGCTGGAAGCAACGCGGTTGGGTCGGATGGGCACAGTGACCGGCTCAGTATCGGCGGGGGTGGTGGCGAACCCGGGTGCGACAACTGGTGATGTCACGGCTTCGATCAACTGGGGCGTGCCGCTCTACAGCGGCGGTGGCCAGATCTCGGGCGAGCGGCAGGCGGTCGCGCGTCAGGATGCGCAGCGTTCCGGCCTGCATCAGACGGTCGCAGAGGTCCATCAGGCAGTAGCCGAGAACTGGGCACAACTGGCCGTCGCACGGGCGCAGCTGTCGGCCAGCGAAACCCAGATCGAGGCCGCAGGCACTGCGTATGAGGCCGTGCGCGCCGAAGCCGAGTTCGGATCGCGCACCACGCTAGATGTACTTAACGCCGAGCAGGAGTTGCTGGATGCTCAGGCCAACCGCATTTTTGCCCGGGCTTCGGTGCAACTGGCCAGCTATGCGTTATTGGAATCGATGGGCCAGCTGACCGTGGATGCGCTGAACCTTGGCATACCCACCTATGATGTCGAAGCCTATTCCGCAGGCTTCTCGCGCCGCGGATTGCGGACTGTACAGCCCGCCAGCCGCGCCCAGCCGTCCGAGCAAGGGCAACGGCTGGACCGCATCATGCATCGCGCGCCCGGGTCCCGTCAGACCCCCTGAACCACACGTGCAAACGGATTGTTGCTGTTTTGACGACCGGAGGTGCCGGTCAAGGCGGTTGTTTTGAACCCGTCTTGGCGCTATCCTGTCGAAAAAACAAGAAGAGGTACGGGCATGTCAGACGCATTGACCAACCGCGAGATTGAGGATGTCCTGACCTCCATCCGCAGGCTGGTGGGGCAGGAAGGGCGCACGGTTGATGCGTCGGCGTCACAGCCGGGGCTGACTGCACGGCCATCACATACGCGGCTGGTGCTGACGCCTGCGCAGCGTATCGACGCGCCGGACGAGGTTGTGGCCGACAACCAGACCGCCGCGCCCCCAAAACCCGCAATTTCACCCACCATCGCACCTGCCACACCCACCCCTGCACCTGCCCCTGACACTCCGCCCCGGGCTGCGCCCGACGTCAGTGCGCTTCCGCCCGCACCGGATTTCCGCAGGCTTGAGGCAACGATTGCTGAACTGGAAGCCGCAGTTTCTGCCAGCGGTTCGGTGTTCGAACCCGATGAAGGCGACGCGACGGCGGGGCAGACCTCGAACGTGACGGCGCTCTATGCAAAACCCAGCTTCATCCACAACCCGGTCGCAGACGACCGCGCGGCCCCGGTCACAGCCCCGACCCCGCGAGCCGATGCCGCGTTGCCCCCCCCCGAGGTTGAGGTCGCAGATGACGACGACGAAGATGACGACGCGCTGTTTGAAACGGTGATCGACGAGGCCACGTTGCGCGCGCTGGTCGCCCAGATCGTCCGCGAGGAGTTGCATGGCCAGTTGGGCGAACGGATCACCCATCAGGTGCGCAAACTGGTGCGCTCTGAGGTTGCCCGGGCGCTGGACGAGCGCAAATTGCTCTGAAACAGTATCTTAGCAATCCTGACCCAGGAGTGCCTGAAGCGCCATTGAAGGCGCTTCAGTGAAATGATTGTACGGCCGCTTCTGCCGGTTGTTACAGCAGCGCCCGGGCTTTTGCCGCCACAACTTCGCCGGTGATGCCGAATTGCTTGAACAGTTCATCCGCGGGGGCCGAAGCGCCAAAGCTTTCCATGCCCACGAAGTCGGACTTCTTCGCCCGCTCGCCCAGCAGCCAGCGATCCCAGCCGCCCGCGCGCACCGCCGCCTCCACCCCGATCCGCACCGGCCCCGCAGGCAGCACCCGTTTGCGATAGGCCTCGTCCTGCGCGGCGAACAGCTCCATGCACGGCATTGACACCACCCGCGTGCCGATCCCCTCGGCCTGCAACAGATCGCGCGCTTTCAGCGCCACCTCCACTTCAGAGCCGGTGGCGATGATGATCACCTGCCGCTTGCCATCGGCCTCAGCCAGCACATAGGCCCCCTGCGCCGACAGGTTCTTTGCCGTATAGGCCTTGCGCACCGCAGGCAGGTTCTGACGGCTGAGCGACAGCACCGAAGGCGTCGCTTTCTGGTTCAGCGCGATTTCCCATGCTTCGGCAGTTTCCACCAGATCGGCGGGGCGGAAAACCAGCGTGTTGGGCGTGGCGCGGCTGATCGCCAGATGTTCGACCGGCTGGTGGGTGGGGCCATCCTCGCCCAGACCGATGCTGTCATGGGTCATGACATAGACCACCGGGACACCCATCAGCGCCGACAGCCGCATTGAGGGGCGTGCATAGTCAGTGAAGGCCATGAAGGTGCCCGAATAGGGCCGCACGCCGCCATGCAGCGCCATGCCGTTCATCGCCGCCGCCATGCCGTGCTCGCGGATGCCATAATAGACATAGCGGCCCTTGCGGTTGGTGGGCTCGAACACGCCCAGATCGGCGGTCTTGGTGTTGTTCGACCCCGTCAGATCGGCCGATCCGCCGATGGTTTCGCCCAGGATCGGATTGGCGATCTTCAGCACCGCCTCGCTGGCGGCGCGGGTCGCCAATTTGGGCTGACTTTCGACCGCCTCTTTCTTCAGCTTGCGGATCGCCACACCCAGTTTGGCGGGCACCTCAAGCGCGAAGATGCGCTTGAATTCAGCTTGCTTGGCGGGGGACAGAGCGGCCAGCCGGGCTTCCCAGTCCTTGCGCGCATTGCTTCCCCGGGCGCCAATGGCTTCCCAGGCGGATTTGATGTCAGCGGGGATCACAAAGGGCCCATGCTCCCAGCCATAGGCCGCGCGAGTGTCCTTGATCAGTTGAGGGTCGGTCAGCGCGCCATGACCCTTGGACGTGTCCTGTGCCGAGGACCCCAGCGCGATATGGGTCTTGCACGCCACCATGGCAGGGCGGGTCGAGGCCTTGGCGGCACTCAGCGCGCGGTCGATATCTGCCGGGTCATGCCCGTCGCATTCAAACACATCCCAGCCAGAGGCTTTGAATCGCGCTTTCTGGTCGGTCACACAGGACAGATCAACCCGCCCGTCGATGGTGATGCCATTGTCATCCCAAAGCACAATCAACCGCGACAGCTGGTGCTTGCCCGCCAGCCCGATCGCCTCCTGGCTGATGCCCTCCATCAGGCAGCCGTCGCCGGCGATGACCCAGGTGTAGTGGTCCTGCACTTTGGCGCCCCAGCGCGCGCGCAAGCTCTCCTCTGCCAACGCAAAGCCGACGGCATTGGCAAGGCCTTGCCCCAGCGGGCCGGTGGTTGTCTCGATCCCTTTGGCATGGCCATACTCCGGGTGACCTGCCGTGATCGAACCCCACTGGCGGAAGTTCTTGATCTGATCCAGCGTCATGTCCTGATAGCCGGTCAGATGCAAAAGCGCATAAAGCAGCATTGAGCCATGACCCGCCGACAGGATGAAACGGTCACGGTCCGGCCAGTCAGGGTTGGACGCGTCGAATTTCAGATGTTTCTCAAACAGGACCGTAGCGACATCGGCCATGCCCATCGGCATGCCGGAATGGCCCGAATTGGCGGCGGCGACGGCGTCCAGAGCCAGCACGCGGATGGCGCAGGCTTTATTCCAGTGATCAGGCGCTTGTGCGCGCAGCGTGGCGATGTCCAAGGCGGTGGTCCTTCTCATGGCAGCGTTGCGCGCGTCTTAACAGGCTTTCCCCCAAGTTCAAGCGCGCCCTTCTGCGCATGACGCAAGCCATTGGTTGGAAAGGCGGGCCAATCGCCGTATTCTTGTGTGAAATTGCGGCAACGGTGTGCGGGATATGATTCGCGCTGCCCGGTCCGCATCGCCTGACTGGAGGGTTTACGATGAGCGACATCGCTGCCTATGAGCGCCGCATTTCGGCGGCGTTGGACCGGATCGCCCGCCGGATAGAGAGCGCCGCGCCGCGCCCTGCCGCGGCCCCGGCGAAAGCTCAGCTGTTCGGCCTTGGCGCCAAGGCCGCGCCTGCCCAGGACGCCGAGACCAGCGCCACGATCGACAGCTTGCGCGAGGCGCTTGAGAAAGAGCGTGCCGCCAATGCGCAACTGAGCGACCGGGTCCATCAGGTCAAGCAGCGCCAGGAAACCACCATAGCCCAGCTGGAGCGCCGATTGGCCCGGCTGACTGAGCAGCTTGACCTGCAAAGCCTTGAGATGTTGCGGCTGAAGAAGGCCAATGCGCGGTTGATGGAAGCAAACTCGGCGCTGCGCGAGGCACAGGCCGAAGCGTTCCCCGACACCACGCTGGTCAACAAATCCATCTCGGCGGAACTGGACGCGCTACAGGCCGAGCGCCGGGCTGAAATGGCTGAGATGGAAGAAATCCTGACCGAGCTGAAGCCGCTTTTGGCTGGCGACGGTAACTGAGGAGCAAGCGATGCCCGAAGAAACAATCACCATTGGCGGCAAAGAGTTCGAAGTTGCGTGCCAGGAGGGGGAAGAGCATTTCCTGCATTCCGCTGCAAAAATGCTGGATACCGAGGCACGCACCTTGATGGACCAGATCGGCCGTTTGCCGGAAGCGCGCATGCTTTTGATGGCGGGGCTTATGCTGGCCGACAAGACTGCCGGAACCGAGGACCGGTTGCGCGTTCAGGAACAGGAACTGGAAGCGGCGCGCGCCGAGATCGTGCGCCTGCGCAGCGCGGAGCCTGCGCGGGTGGAAGTACCGGTGATCCCCGATGAAGTGGCCGAATCCATGGCCGAACTGGCTGCCCGTGCCGAGGCGCTGGCCGAACAGATCGAAGAAAAGCAGACCTGATCACTGCGCGGTGCCCGTGCTCATGCCGGTCGGCCGGGCAGGGCGGAAAACTGAAAAAGACCCCGGGCAAACTGCCGGGGTCTTTTTTTCTACAGCGCCACCTGATCTCAGGCGTTGGCTTCGCGGATCTTTTCGGCGGCGTCCTTGTCATAGGTCACGCCCTTGGCCTCGAACAGCTGATCCAGCTCGCCCGAAAGCGTCATCTCGGTGATGATGTCACAGCCGCCCACGAACTCGCCCTTGACGTAAAGCTGCGGGATGGTCGGCCAGTCCGAGAACTCCTTGATCCCCTGACGCACGCCCTCATCGGCCAGCACGTTTACATCGGCGAATTCTACGCCCATGAAATTCAACACTCCTGCCACGCGGCTGGAGAACCCGCATTGCGGCATGGTCTTGGTGCCTTTCATGTAAAGCACCACGTCGTTCTTTTCGATCGTTTCGCGGATCTGGTCCTGAGCGCTCATCTTGATCCTCTGTCCTTTGTACGAACCGGAATACGGACCCTGCGGCGCCCGCCCGGTGTGTTGTCATCGTCGTCGTCGTCCGGCCCCGTGCGTGCCACGGTCAGAACGAGTGCCACCAGCACGATAAGGCCGAGAAGGGCAAATATCATATCAATCCGGGGCCTTGGTGGTCAGCGCAAGGGCATGCAGCTCGCCATGACTGCCATCCATCTTTCCCTTCAGGGCGGCATAGACGGCGCGCTGCTGCTGCACCCGGTTCAGACCGCGAAAGCTGGCGTCGATAACCTCGGCCGCATAATGATTCCCGTCGCCCGCAAGATCGGTGATGGTGATCTGCCCTTGCGGAAAACTTTCACGCAGTAGAGTTTCCAGTTGCTCTGCCGTTATGGCCATCATTCGTCCTTTGACCGGTTGAAGTGAAGGTAATCCTGCGCGCCGGGTAAATCAAGCGCAGCAGGCGTGGCGTTATGGCTGGTATTCATGCGCCAGCAGGGCGAACAGGTGGCTGTCGCTCCAGCCACCGTCCGGTTGGCGCATACATTGACGGAAGGTGCCTTCATGCACAAACCCGGCCCCGGCCCACAGCTTTAATGCCGCCGTATTGTCGGGCACTGAATCAAGGCTGAGGCGATGTGCTTGGAGCGGCCCGAAAACCTCGGTCAGGATCGCTGCCAGAAACCGTTTGCCATCGCCCTGTCCGGGACTGGCGGTGGCGAAATGGCTGATCCCCCAGTTGCCGTCGCGCGCGCTCCACTGGTTCAGCCGCGCGAAACCCGCAACCGCTCCCTGCCGCTCCCAGACCCAAAGCAAACCCTCTGCCAGCGCGTCTTCCGCCTCGCCGGGTTCGGGCGCTGGCAGAAAGCGGCTGTGCGCAGGCCGCGACCAAAGCGCCAGAATCGACGCCATATCAGCCGGTTGCGCAGGTCGCAGGGTCATGCTTCGCCGATCGCCTGCGCAAAGGCGCTGCGGTAAATCGCCGAAAGGGTGGCCAGTGGGGCCGTGCTGGCGCCCATCCTCACGCTCTCGCCGCCGAACCGGCCCACCGAGTGCACAATGACATCCGCCTGACCCGCCGCCACCATCAGTGCCTCAGCCTGATCAAAGCTGCACGCCACCAGATAGCGCGCCTGATCCTCGCCAAAGAGGGTGGGCGTATCATCGCTGTCGAGGGTGATGCCCAGTCCCGCGCCTTCGGCCATCTCGAACGCTGCCAAAGCCAATCCGCCATCTGACAGATCGCTGGCCGCGCGGATCAGGGCGCGATTGGCGCGCAGAAACTCACCGTTGCGTTTCTCGGCCTCCAGATCGACAGGGGGGGCGTCGCCTTCTTCGCGGTGGAACACCTCGGCCAGCAGCGCCGACTGGCCCAGATGGCCGCGCGTCGCCCCGATCACCAGCGCAAAATCGCCCGCCTCGGGTTGGCCGGCAATCATGTCTTCCAGAGATTCCAGCAGCCCCACCGCGCCGATCGTCGGTGTCGGCAGGATCGGCTGGCCATCGGTTTCATTGTAAAGCGAGACATTGCCCGAGACGATGGGCATGTCGAGCGCCTCGCAGGCCGCGCCGATCCCCTTGATGGCCCCCACAAGCTGGCCCATGATCTCGGGCTTCTCGGGGTTGCCGAAGTTCAAGTTGTCGGTCGAGGCCAAAGGCCGCGCGCCCACGGCGGTAAGGTTGCGATAGGCCTCGGCCACCGCCTGTTTGCCCCCCTCGAACGGGTTAGCCTTTACATAGCGCGGCGTGACATCCGAGGTGAACGCGATGGCTTTGTCGGTGCCATGCACCCGCACCACGCCTGCGCCAAGGCCGGGCACGCGCACCGTGTCACCCATGACCATGGTGTCATACTGCTCCCACACCCAGCCTTTGTGGGCGTAGTTGGGGCTGGAGATCAGCGCCTTAAGCGCGTCAATCGCATCGACGCCGGGGACCGGGGCCAGCGGCTCGGCGGGCGGGGTTTCCACCCAGGGGCGGTCATATTCTGGTGCCTCGGACGACAGTTTGGAAAGCGGCAGATCGGCTTTGGTTTCATTGCCGTGAATGATGAGGAACCGGTCTTCGGCGATGGTTTCACCCACCAGCGCAAAATCCAGATCCCATTTCTCAAAGATTGCACGCGCCGCGTCTTCCATGGCGGGGTTGAGCACCATGAGCATCCGCTCCTGGCTTTCCGAGAGCATCATCTCATAGGCCGTCATGCCCTCTTCACGACAGGGCACGCGATCAAGGTCCAGCCGGATGCCCAGCTTGCCCTTGTCGCCCATTTCCACCGCTGAACAGGTCAGCCCGGCTGCACCCATATCCTGAATGGAGATCACCGCGCCCGAGGCCATCAACTCAAGACAGGCCTCAAGCAGGCGCTTTTCGGTGAACGGGTCACCGACCTGCACAGTGGGGCGTTTTTCTTCAATGGTATCGTCGAACTCTGCCGAGGCCATGGTCGCCCCGCCAACCCCGTCGCGCCCCGTCTTGGCGCCCAGATAGACCACCGGCATGCCGACGCCCGATGCCGCAGAATAGAAAATGCTGTCGGCATCGGCAAGACCGGCGGCGAAGGCGTTGACCAGACAGTTGCCATTGTAGGCCGGGTGAAACCGCACCTCGCCGCCGACATTTGGCACGCCAAAGCAGTTGCCGTAGCCACCGATGCCTTCGACCACGCCCTTGACCAGATGCGCGGTCTTGGGGTGCGACGGCTCGCCAAAGGACAGCGCATTCATCGCCGCGATCGGGCGCGCACCCATGGTGAACACATCGCGCAGAATGCCGCCCACGCCTGTGGCCGCGCCCTGATGTGGCTCGATATACGAGGGGTGATTGTGGCTTTCCATCTTGAAGATCAGCGCCTGACGCTTGCCATGCTCATCAAGCCCGATATCGACAACACCTGCATTCTCGCCGGGGCCGCAGATGACCTGCGGGCCGGTGGTGGGCAGGGTGCGCAGCCAGGTCTTTGAGGATTTGTAGGAACAATGCTCGTTCCACATCGCCGAGAATATCCCCAGTTCGGTGAACGTGGGGTCGCGACCGATGATCTCAAGTATGCGCGCATATTCATCCGGCTTGAGGCCGTGCGCGGCGATCAGGTCTGCGGTGATTTCGGGTTCGGTCATGACATGGTCCCACACGAAAAGCCTGTTGGGGGCTTCATTAGGGCAAGCGGGGCTGAAGGAAAAGGCCGAAGCGCGTCACTGGCGGAACCGAACGGCCTTTGATGGGCGCTCATGGCCTTTGCAAACGCCTTTCCCCGCAAAGACAGCCATATGCCGACGGACCGCCAAGGAATTGACCGGAAAAGCCGCAAGCTGACCAAAAAATGGAACGCTGGCGAAAAAAAAGGCCGAGCAGTTGCTCGGCCCAAGTCCAACAGGGAGGTAAAAGATACACGAACAAGCCATGTATCTTCCTGATCCTGATACTTCGAATCATTGCACATGCGCAAGAAAATCAACGCTGCACCTGCATCATATCCGCTATGCGTTGCAGGTATGCCTCACCCATGGGTTGCAGAGTTCACTGACCTTCTTATCGCCGGAAAGAAAGGTTTTCAGATGCCAAGACGCTGAAGCCGGTGGCCAAGCCGGCGGTAGATCACGGGGGGCAGAAGATCTTGCAGCAGAGCATGGCGCGCGACCATGCGATCCTTCTTGTCCTCGGTTCCGGGGCGAGGCTTGAACAGGGTGGTGTGGCTCTTGCGCGTCGAATCCCAGGTGGCAGTGTAATAATACAGCGCAATCGACTGACGCGGCTCACCGTCGGGGTGGTTGACCGGTTCAGGGTTGCCGTGCCAAGTGTCCGAGCCGGTGCTGAAGCAGACCATGCGGTTGAACTCAGGCACAAAACTGGCGACCTTTTCGGTCATCTCAGGGTTCCAGATTTCAAACGAGCCGCCCCATTCCTCTCGCCAGTCCCGGTTAAGGTAAATCAGCACATTCAAACGGCGCTCAAGATTCATCTTTCCGTGGTGGTTGAAATCGGCGTGGATATCCAGATGTCCGCCATTGGCAACAACATGGATACCGCCACCCGCAAAATATGGGTCCGGGATCAGCCCGGAGATGCCTGTCAGCTCTTCCAGAAAGGCCAGGAACGGTTTGGAGTTGAGCGACTGAAACAGCGCGCGCGTGTAGGGGCCAAGCCGCTCTGGCTGATAGCTGGTTTTCAGCTTTTCCTGCGGCCGGTCGAACATGGTCTCGGCCTCGGGGAGGACACGCAGTTCTTCGCGCACCCGGTCCAGGATCACCGGATCCAGGAAATTGTCAAACCCGGCATGCGCATAGGGCTTGGCAGACTGGTAGGACTCCGCGAAGGGGGCAGCGGCCTCGCGGGCTTCTGTGGCGGAAATCAGCAGGCTTTCAGAATCGATCTTGTAGACGGGCACCATTGCAGGCTCTCCTTCGCGCAAATACACAGCTGATGCATCATACTGATACAAAGCACATCTTAGCATAAAATATGGCGTTTATTGATGCAAAGCGTGGTATTCTGGTGCCCTGCGCTACCTAATTTTTCTACCCGCCGCCGACCGCCGGGGCGGTGCTCCGGTTGCGGCGATAGGCGATCACCTCTTCAAGAACGAAATCGCGGAACGCCGCGATGCGCTTGGAGTGTCGCAACTCCTCAGGATAGGCAAGGAACACCGGCACATCGGCGCTCTCGACCTCTGGCAGAACACGCACGAGGGTCGGAAAATCTTCGGTCAGGTAGTCCGGCAGCAGGCCCACGCCAAGATTGGCCAGCACCGCCTGCAACACCCCGAAGTAGTTGTTCACCGTAAAGGTAGAGCGGATCGGATAGGTCATCAATTCGCGTGTCATCGCCGCACCGGCAGAGACCTGCGCAGCCGAAGCGTTCTGGCACAGAAGCCGGAAGTTGACCATGTCTGCCAGTGTGTCCGGGGTGCCGTTGGCGCGCAGATAATCCGGCGACGCATAAAGCCGCATGCGGATATTCATCAACCGCTTGCGGATCAGATCGGCCTGACTGGGTTCTTTCATGCGGATCGCCACATCAGCCTCGCGCATCGGCAGGTCCAGCACCCGTTCTTCCAGCATGAGGTCGATCTTCAGGTCCGGATAGCGCGAATAGAGCGCGGGCAGGCGCGGTGCCAGCCAGAGTGTGCCGAACGCTGTGGTGGTGGTTACGCGCAGTTCGCCATACACCTCTTCCTCGCTGTCGCGGATGCGCGCCGAGGCGGTTTCAAGGTTCTTGGACATCCGCCGCGTGGCATCGAACAGCAACTCGCCCTGTTCGGTGAGAATCAGCCCGCGCGCATGGCGGTGAAACAGCGTGGTACCCAGCCCTTCCTCCAGCGCGCGAACCTGTCGGCTGACCGCGGACTGGCTTAGCCCCAGAACATCACCGGCATGGGTCAGGCTACCGGCATCGGCAACCGCGTGAAAGATTCTGAGCTTGTCCCAATCCATGACGACATATCTTTGCGTTTGGTGTGCCTGTGTCTACGTGAACGTCTAGTATGCGACATTTGACCGCCAAGAAAGTGAAGATTTCCTGAAATTGACTTCAAAGGTCAGTGATTTTGACCTATACTGCCCGCCAAGTCAGCCATCTGTGGGGGAGGTGCACATGGGAAAGCAAACTGTCAGCCTGAACGATCGCTTCGATCTGACCAAAACACCGGTCCTGCTCAATGGCACGCAGGCGTTGGTGCGCCTGATGTTGGCGCAGGCGGCGCGCGACAAAGCGGCGGGCCTGAGCACAGGGGGCTATGTGTCGGGCTATCGCGGCTCACCGCTGGGGGCGGTCGACTTGCAGATGGCGCGCGCGCAGACGCAACTGGAAGCCTCGAACATCCTGTTTCAGGAGGGGCTGAACGAGGATCTGGCCGCCACCGCCATCTGGGGTGCCCAGCAGGCCGAGATGCGCGGTGAAGGCAAATATGATGGCGTGTTCGCGCTTTGGTATGGCAAGGGCCCCGGCGTAGACCGCACTGGCGATGTGATGAAACACGCCAACATGGCCGGCACCTCAAAGCATGGCGGCGTGATCATGGCCATGGGCGATGACCATACCGGTGAATCCTCAACCGTGCTGCACCAGTCCGACTGGGCGATGGTTGATGCCTATATGCCCATTGTCTCACCCGCAGGCGTGCAGGAGATTCTGGATTACGGCCATTATGCCTATGCGCTCAGCCGGTTCGCCGGAGTCTGGGTGGGGCTGAAGACCATGAAAGACACGATCGAGGCCACAGCCGTGGTGAATGGTGACCCGCACCGTCTGCAGTTTGTCACCCCTGATTTTCAGATGCCTGAAGGCGGGCTGAACATTCGCGTGGTCGACACGCCTGTCGCGCAGGAAGCGCGGATGATCGACTACAAGCGCTACGCCGCCGAGGCCTTCAGCCGCGCCAACCGGATGGACAAGCGCATCTGGGGCAAACCGGGCGCAAAGATCGGTCTTGTTGCAGCGGGCAAGAACTGGCTGGATCTGGTGCATGCGCTGGGTCTGCTGGGGCTGGATGAGGCCGCGTGCGAACGGCTGGGGATCACCACCTACAAGATCGGCCAGACCTGGCCGCTGGACATGGCGGGGTTTCACGAATTCGCCGAAGGGCTGGACCTGATCATCGTGGTCGAGGAAAAGCGCAAGCTGATCGAAGTGCAGGTCAAGGAAGCCATCTTTGATGACCGCCGGGGCCGCCGGGTCTATGGCTGGCACAAGGGCGACACATGGGAGAACGGCCGCCAACTGGAGCTGTTCCCCACCCGCTATGCGCTGGACCCGGTGATGATCGCCGAGAAGCTGGGCGCGATCTTTATCGAAGAGGGGCGCGAGACCGAGGGCATCCTCGCCGGCATGTCCCGCCTGGCCGAGGCCCGGCGCGCCGACAACGCCCCCGAACTGGCGGCGCGCCTGCCTTGGTTCTGCTCAGGCTGTCCGCACAACACCTCAACCAAATTACCTGACGACAGCCGCGCCTATGCCGGGATCGGATGCCACTACATGGTGCAGTGGATGGACCGCGAGACCGTCGGTTTCACCCATATGGGCGGCGAGGGCGCGAACTGGATCGGCGAGGCGCCGTTCTCCAAAACAGATCATGTATTTCAAAACCTTGGCGATGGAACCTATAACCACTCCGGTGTGCAGGCGATCCGCGCCGCGCTGGCCGCAGGCACAAACATCACCTACAAGATCCTGTTCAACGATGCTGTGGCGATGACCGGCGGGCAGGCGAACGAGGGCGGGCTGACGGCTGACAGGATCGTGCGCGAACTCAAGGCGATGGGCGTAGAGCATGTCGCGCTGGTCTATGACGACAAAGAGATGCCCGATTTCAGCCTGTACCCCCGTGACGTCGAACGCCATGAGCGTGCGGAACTGATGCGGGTGCAAGAGAAGTTTCGTGATTACAAAGGTGTATCAGCCATTGTTTACGCCCAGACCTGCGCGGCTGAAAAGCGCCGCCGCCGCAAGCGCGGCCTGTTTCCGGACCCCGATCAACGGGTGTTCATCAACACCGATGTTTGCGAGGGCTGCGGCGATTGCGGGGTGCAGTCGAACTGCGTTTCCATCGTCCCGGTGGAAACCGAACTGGGGCGCAAGCGTTCGATCGATCAGTCAAGTTGCAACAAGGATTTCAGCTGCCTCAAGGGGTTCTGCCCGTCATTTGTGACGCTGGAAGGCGCGAAACCGCGAAAAGCCGCCACCCGCGCGCTGGAACTGCCGGACCTGCCCTTGCCCGATCTGCCGAAGATCGCGGGCACACATAACGTGGTGATCACCGGCGTGGGCGGCACCGGTGTGGTTACCGTGGGTGCCATTCTGGCGATGGCCGCGCATGTCGATGGCAAGGGCGCGGGCATGATGGAAATGGCCGGGTTGGCACAAAAGGGCGGCGCCGTGCATATTCACTGCCGGATTGCCGAAAAACCTAGTGATATCAGCGCTGTGCGGGTCGCTGTAGGCGAAGCGCATTGCGTCATCGGCGGTGATCTTGTGGTCACGGCAGGCGCGCGCACGCTGGGCCTGATGCGCAGTGGGCAGACCGGTGCTGCGGTCAACGCCCATGAAATCATTACCGGCGAGTTCACCCACAACACCGAATTCCAGCTACCTGTCAAAGACTTGCGTCTTTCGCTTGAGGCGCGGCTGCAAGACCGTCTGGCGATGTTCAATGCCTCTGAGCTTTCGGCCGCTCTGCTGGGCGATTCCATCTATTCAAACATGATGGTCTTTGGCGGTGCCTGGCAAATGGGGCTGATCCCCATCTCTTTGGAATCCATTCAGCAGGCGATTACCCTCAACAAAGCCGCTGTCGAGGGCAATCTGCGCGCCTTCGAGATCGGTCGCTGGGCCGTGCTGCACCCCGCTGATGCGGCGGCGCTGATCCGGCCCGCAGCGCAGACCGATGACCCTGTCGATCCCATTGAGTTCCGCACCCATCATCTGACTGAGTACCAGAATGAGAAGCTGGCCGCGCGCTACCGTCGTTTTGTCGATGGCATTGATGACGCGGGCCTGCGGGTGGCCGTGGCCAAGGGTTATCACAAGCTCTTGTCTTATAAAGATGAATACGAGGTCGCGCGCCTGCATCTGAGCACGCTGGACAAGGCGCGCGCGGCATTCGAGGGCGATTTCACGCCCCGCTTTCACCTTGCCCCTCCGCTTCTGAGCAGAATAGGGCCGGACGGGCGCCCGAAAAAGCGCCGCTTCGGGCCGTGGATGATCAAGGGGTTCGGATTGCTTGCACGGCTCAAGGGGCTGCGCGGCACGCCGCTTGACCTGTTCGGCTACAACGCCGAGCGCAAGATGGAGCGCGCGCTGATTGCGCAGTATGAGGCCGATATGACCAGTATCCTTCCGCGCGTGACGGCTGAGAACCGCGATCTGGTGCTGGAACTGGCGCTGTTACCGCTGTCGATCCGTGGTTTCGGCCCGGTGAAAGAGGCCAATGCGCAAGCCGCAGCCAAACGGCGCGAAGAACTGTTGGCGGCGCTCGCCAAGCCGGGCGCGCCCCTGCCAATGGCCGCTGAATGAGGCGCATATGGGTGATGGATTTCCGTGGCCCGGCGGCGTAAGACAGGCCCGGACGGGCTTGGCGAAAGGCGCGAGGAATGGCGGTTGGCGTTTTTGATTCGGGGCTTGGCGGGCTGACCGTTCTGGGCGCGCTGCAAACGCGCCTGCCTGACGTGCCCTTTGTTTACTATGGCGACAATGCCAACACGCCCTACGGTGTGCGCGATGCCGATGACATTTACACCCTGACTTGCGCGGGCGTTGAGCGGCTGTGGGCTGAGGGCTGTGATCTGGTGATTCTGGCCTGCAACACCGCCTCGGCCGCCGCCCTGCGCCGGATGCAGGAAAACTGGGTACCTGAGGGCAAGCGCGTGCTGGGCGTCTTTGTGCCCTTGATCGAGGCGCTGACCGAGCGGCAATGGGGCGACAATTCCCCCCCGCGTGAGGTTGCGGTCAAGCATGTGGCCCTGTTCGCCACCCCCGCCACCGTGCAAAGCCGCGCCTTTCAGCGCGAGCTGGCCTTTCGCGCCATCGGTGTCGATGTCGAGGCGCAGCCTTGCGGCGGTGTGGTCGATGCGATCGAGGAGGGCGACATGATCCTCGCCGAAGCGCTGGTGCATTCCCATGTCTCGGCCCTGAAACGCCGGATGCCGCGCCCCGATGCCGCCGTCTTGGGCTGCACCCATTATCCGCTGATGGAAGAGGCGTTCCGCGCGGCCCTCGGCCCCGATGTGGCGGTCTATTCCCAGCCTGATCTGGTTGCCGCCAGCCTTGAGGATTATCTGAACCGCCGCCCCGATATGCTGGGGACGGGCACCAAGAGCCTCTGTTTGACAACCGGCGACCCCATCGCCGTCGGCCACAAGGCCACCTGGTTCCTGCGACGAAAGATCGATTTCCGCCCGGCCTGATAGCGCGACATGCGTTTTCATCTTGCCTCAAATACGCCCGCCGGAGGCATCCGCCGCGTGCAAGCGGCGACCGGCTGATATCTGAACGATTGATCACAAGAGACTGACATGAAAAAGAAAATCGCCATCCTTGGTGCGTCTGGCTATACCGGCGCCGAGCTGATCCGCCTGATCGCCACCCATCCCGGATTCGAGATTGCCGCCCTGACCGGTGAGCGCAAGGCAGGCCAGAGCATGGCCTCGGTCTTTCCGTTCCTGCGGCATATGGCGCTGCCCGATCTGGTGCGCATTGATGAAGTGGATTTCTCCGTCATTGATCTGGCCTTCTGTGCGCTGCCGCATGCCACCAGCCAGGCGGTGATCAGCACTCTGCCGCGCGATCTGCGCATCATCGATCTGTCGGCTGATTTCCGGCTGCGTGACCCGGCGGCTTATGAAAAGTGGTATGGCAAGCCCCATGCCGCACCCGAGATCCAGAAAGAGGCTGTCTATGGCCTGACCGAATTCTACCGCGATGAGATCAGGGCCGCGCGGCTGGTGGCGGGCACCGGATGCAACGCGGCGACCGGCCAGTATGCCCTGCGTCCGCTGATCGAGGCCGGTGTCGTTGATCTAGATGACATCATTCTTGATCTTAAATGCGGAGTATCCGGGGCAGGGCGCGCGCTGAAGGAAAACCTGCTGCATGCCGAGCTTTCCGAGGGCACGCATGCTTATGCTGTGGGCAGCACGCACCGGCATCTGGGCGAATTCGATCAGGAATTCAGCCTTGTGGCCGGTCGCCCTGTCCATATCCAGTTCACCCCGCATCTGGTGCCAATGAACCGCGGCATTCTGGCGAGTTGCTGGCTGAAGGGCGATGCGCGTCAATTTCACGCAGTTTTGTCCGAGCGTTATTGCGCTGAATCATTCCTAGAGGTGCTTCCTTTTGGCACAACCCCCTCGACACATGATGTGCGCGGCTCCAATTACGTGCATATCGGTGTGGTTGGCGACCGGCAGCCCGGCAGGGCGATGGTGGCGGTGGTGCTGGACAACCTGACCAAAGGGTCGTCCGGGCAGGCACTGCAGAACGCCAACCTGATGATGGGTTTTGACGAGGCGGAAGGGTTGATGGCGCCGCCGCTATTTCCGTGAGGTGACATGAAGAGCCTGAAAAAGAAACGCCGTATCCAGATTGTCACTGTCGCCTTCGTGGCGCTGGCGCTGTCGACGGCCCTGATCGGCTATGCCATGCGCGACGGGATCAATTTCTTCCGCTCGCCCAGCCAGATCGTCGCTGACCCGCCCGCCCTGAACGAAGTGTTCCGGCTGGGCGGTATGGTCGAGGCTGGCTCCATCCGTCGCGGCCAGAGCGAGGAGGTCAGTTTTCGCGTGACCGATTTCTGCCATGTCGTCGAGGTGCGCTTTCGCGGTATCCTGCCTGATCTCTTTGGTGAGAATGAGGGCACGGTTGCCACCGGTCGCATGGTTGACGACGTGTTTGTGGCGCATGAGATCCTCGCCAAGCATGATGAAACTTACATGCCGCGCGAAGTTGCCAATTCGCTCGATGCAATGGCGCCTGAAAACGCCCCTGATGCCGATTGCGCTTTCCCGCATATGAACACAGCGTCCGCGACCGACTCGTAACCTTAACCTGTCGTTCAGCATCCTTTCCCCCGATCCATCAGACCGGAGGGCAGGATGCACTATGTGCGGCAGTTGGCCGAAGAAATCGTCGCCCGTGAGGGCGGCTATGTGAACGACCCCGATGATCCGGGCGGGGCCACCAATTTCGGCGTCACCATCCACACCATGCGCCGTCTGGGGCTGGATCTGAACGGCGACGGCGTGGTGGATGCACGCGACGTGCGCGCACTGACCCGGGCACAGGCGGTGGATATCTTCATCCGGCATTACTTTGAGGGGCCGCGCATCGCGGCGTTGCCGGACGCGCTGCAGGCGTCAGTTTTCGACATGTATGTGAATGCCGGCAGCAACGCGGTGCGCATCCTCCAGCGACTGTTGGTGGACATGGGGTATGACATCGCTGTGGATGGTGTCATTGGTCCGCAGACCATCCGCGCGTCGCAGGCGGCGGCGGATTCTGCGCCTGGTCATATCGCGGACGCCTATGGCATCGCCCGGCGCGACTATTATTACGCGCTCGCCGACCGCCGCCCCGCCAGCCGAAAATACGCGCGCCGCCGCGATGGCGGCAAAGGTGGCTGGATCGTGCGGGCAGAAGAATTCATCGCACCACGCTATCACCTGAGCCTGGCACAGCATGTGGAAAGGACTGCATCATGGGGTTGATCCGCGCAGGAATGGTCGCGCTTTTCGGGCGTGGCGGGGCAGGGGTCTCAGCGCTTGGACAGTCGGTCAGCGGTGTGGCCGAGGTCTTTCGCCCCAATGCCACCCGCGCGCTGGAGCTGGGCCATGACGCCTGGATGGCCGCGCATTCCAGCCATACGGCCGAATTTGCCCATGCCCGCGCCGGGCGGTTCGATGCCTTTGTCAACGGCCTCAACCGCCTGCCGAGGCCGCTTCTGGCGCTGGGGACGCTGGCGCTGTTCATCTATGCGATGGCTGAGCCGGAGGGGTTTGGCCTGCGCATGCGCGGGCTGGCAGAGGTGCCTGATCCGCTTTGGTGGCTGCTGGGCGCGGTGGTGGCGTTCTATTTCGGCGCGCGCGAGGCGCATCATCTGCGCGTCACGCGCCCGGTGCTGCCCGCAGCAAATGGTCAGCCATCCAGCCCGCCAGCCAGCATTCAGCCCTCGGATGACACAAATCCATCCGGCAACCCTGCGCTCGCTGCATGGCGCGCCGAAAGCGCCCAGACGGAACGGGTTGAGACCCGGCAAACCCCTTGATCCGCCGGTGAAGAAAACAATCAGGTGAATGCGCCACCTGGCCGCAGGCGCGCGCGCCGGTTCCGCTTTCCCGGCGCGCGGGATGCGGGTATACGGGTGGCATGATCGTAGAACTCGGACATTACGCGCTTATCCTCGCATTTGCCCTGTCGCTCATCCAGTCGGTGGTGCCGCTGGTCGGTGCGCACAAGGGCTGGGGCGACTGGATGGCAGTTGCCAACCCGCTGGCCAGTGCCCAGTTCGCGCTGATCGCGCTGTCGTTCGCGGCGCTGACATGGGCCTTCGTGACCTCAGATTTCTCGGTCGCGCTGGTGGTGGACAATTCTCACACCGCCAAGCCGATGATTTACAAGATATCCGGCGTCTGGGGCAACCATGAGGGCTCGCTGCTTCTATGGGTGCTGATTCTGGTGCTGTTTGGCGCCTGCGCGGCGTGGTTCGGTGGCAATCTGCCCGCCACGCTTCAGGCCCGGGTGCTGGCCGTGCAAGGCTCGATCGGCGCGGCCTTCATGGCGTTCACGATCTTCACCTCAAACCCGTTCACGCGGATGACATTTCCGCCCTTTGACGGCAGCGACCTGAACCCCCTTCTGCAAGACCCCGGTCTGGCGTTCCATCCGCCGTTTCTTTACCTTGGATATGTCGGGCTTTCGATGGCGTTTTCCTTTGCTGTCGCCGCCCTGATCGAGGGCAGGGTAGATGCCGCATGGGGCCGTTGGGTGCGGCCCTGGACGCTGGCGGCCTGGGTGTTTCTGACCATCGGTATAGCGCTGGGGTCCTGGTGGGCCTATTATGAGCTTGGCTGGGGCGGGTTCTGGTTCTGGGACCCGGTTGAAAATGCCTCGTTCATGCCGTGGCTCTTTGCCACCGCGCTTTTGCATTCCGCCATCGTGGTCGAGAAACGCGAAACGCTGAAGGCATGGACCATTTTGCTGGCCATTCTGGGCTTTGGATTTTCGCTTCTGGGCACCTTCATCGTGCGTTCGGGCCTGCTGACCTCGGTGCATGCGTTCGCATCAGACCCAGAGCGCGGTGTCTGGATTTTGATTATCTTTGCCTTCTTCATGGGGGTTGCGCTGACGCTTTTTGCATGGCGCAGCTCGGCGATGGAATCCAAGGGCGTGTTCGCCACCGTCAGCCGCGAATCGGCCGTGTTGCTGAACAATGTGCTGCTGGCGGTGTCCAGCTTTGTGATCTTCGTGGGTACGATGTGGCCCTTGGTCGCCGAGATGTTCTTTGACCGGGTGCTGTCGGTCGGCCCGCCGTTTTTCAATGCGGCCTTCACCCCCTTCATGGTGGCACTGGCGATTGTGCTGCCGGTAGGTGCGGTGCTGCCCTGGAAGCGGGGCAATGTGCTCAAGGCTGCGCGCAGCATGTGGGGTGTTGCGGTGCTGGCGGTGGTCATGGGCGCGCTTGTGTGGGTGATGCAGACCGGCGGATCGATCATGGCGCCGATCGGCGTGGTGCTGGGCGTCTGGGTTGTGGTGGGTGCGCTTAATGACCTGTGGCAGCGCACCGGGCGCGGCGTGTTCACCGGGCGCATCAGGCGGATAACCCGGCTGCCACGCGCCGACTGGGGAAAAGCCACGTCGCATGCCGGTCTGGGCGTCACGATCTTTGCCATCGCTGCCATGCTGGGCTGGGAAACCGAGGATATCCGCGTCGCTCATATCGGCCAGAGCTTTGTGCATGAGGGCTATACGCTGACCCTGACCGATGTGCGCAGGGTGGAGGGGCCGAACTACATTTCCACCATGGGCTTTGTCGATGTCACGCGCGACGGGCGTATGGTGGCTGAACTGACGCCAGAAAAGCGCGTCTATCCGGCAGCGGGCATGCCAACGACCGAGGCCGCGATCGATTACGGCTTCTTCCGCGATGTCTATCTGGCCCTTGGCGACCCGCAGGAGGGCGGTGGCTGGGCACTGCGCACCTATATCAAGCCCTTTGCCAACTGGCTCTGGGCCGGGTGCATCCTGATGGCGCTGGGGGGGCTGATCTCGCTCAGTGACCGGCGGTTCCGGGTGGCGGCAGGCGCACGCAGTACGCCCGGCATTGCAACCCCGGCGGAGTGATCGCATGCGTGTTTTCCTGCTCCTGCTGATGCTTTTCGCTGCCCCGGTGGTGTCTCTGGCCCCCATGCCCGCGCTGGCCGTTCAGCCAGATGAGGTGCTGGACGACCCCGCGCTTGAGGCCCGCGCCCGCGCACTTTCCACCGGGTTGCGCTGCGTGGTCTGCCGCAACGAGAGCATTGACGAATCCAATGCCGATCTGGCGCGTGACATGCGCATCATTCTGCGCGAGCGGCTGGTCGCGGGAGATACTGACGCGCAGGCGGTGCAGTTTCTGGTCGACCGCTACGGCGAATATGTGCTGCTGAACCCGCAGCGTGACGGGGTGAACCTGATCCTGTGGGTCGCCGCTCCGGTACTGCTTCTGCTGGGGTTGGGGGTGGCTGCCATGGCCGTGCGCCGCCGCGCCCGCCCCGAGGAGCCATTGAGCGACGCCGAAAAGGCCCGCCTGAAAGAGATCCTGCGCGAGTGACGCAAGGTCGGTGCTTTGCCACCGGCTGCGCGCGTGTCTATGATCGCACGGCAACCGGAGCGAGGACACCATGCACTACAGCACCCTGACCGTCACCGAGGCCGAGGGCGTCGGCACCATCACCCTCAACCGTCCGACGCTGATGAACGCGCTCAATACACAGATGCGCGCCGAGATCCTACATGCGGTGCGCGATCTGCAATCCCGTGCGCGAGTTCTGGTGCTGACCGGCGAAGGGCGGGCATTCTGCTCGGGGCAGGATCTGGGCGATGGGGCTTCGGTTGATGATCTGGATCTGGGGCGCATCCTGCGCGAAGAGTACGAGCCGATGCTGCGCGCGATCTATGAGTGCCCGTTACCGGTGATTTCGGCGGTGAATGGCGCAGCCGCCGGGGCAGGGGCCAATCTGGCGCTGGCTGCAGATGTGGTGATCGCCACGCAATCGGCCATCTTCCTGCAGGCCTTCAGCCGGATCGGCCTGATCCCTGATGCAGGTGGAACCTACTGGTTGCCACGCAAGGTGGGCTTTGCCCGGGCGATGGGGCAGGCGCTCTTTGCCGAAAAGGTGACCGCGGACGACGCGGCGGCGATGGGCATGATCTGGGCATCGGTGCCTGATGATCAGTTCGCCGCCGAATGGCAGCGCCGCGCTGCGCAGCTTGCCAATGGGCCGACGCTGGCTTACGGCGCGGTCAAGCGTGCGCTGCGCCAGAGCCTCGACAATTCGCTGGAAGACCAGCTTTCGCTGGAGGCCGAGTTGCAGGGTGAGTGCGGCCATTCGCGCGATTTCCGCGAAGGGGTGATGGCGTTTCTGGAAAAGCGCCCGGCCAGGTTCGAAGGGCGCTGACCCTTCCGGCGGTTTCCATCGCGCAGAGCCCTTGCCATTGGCGGGCGTTCACGGTAATGGGCGCACACTTCACAGGCGGGGCCGGGCCTTGCGGGGAGAAATCCCGCATGGTCCACCGGTTGGGGCGCAAGCCCTGATGCCCCGCTCAGGCGCAAACCGGAAAGGAACACGCAATGGCGCTTCCCGATTTCAATCTGCGTCAGCTTCTTGAAGCTGGCGTTCACTACGGCCACCAGACCCAGCGCTGGAACCCCCGCATGGGCCCCTATATCTACGGGGACCGCAACGGCATCCACATCGTCGATCTGACGCAGACCGTGCCGATGCTGGACGCGGCGCTGAACGCCGTGCGCGAAACCGTCGCCAAGGGCGGGCGGGTTCTGTTCGTCGGCACCAAGCGTCAGGCGGCCAAGCCGATCGCCGAGGCTGCCGAGAAATGCGCGCAGTATTACATGAACCACCGCTGGCTGGGTGGCACGCTGACCAACTGGAAAACCGTTTCCCAGTCGATCCAGCGTCTCAAGCAGATCGACGAGCTGATGGAGCGCGGCGCCGAGGGCCTGACCAAGAAAGAGCGTCTTGGCATGGAGCGCGAGCAGACCAAACTGCAAGCCTCGCTGGGCGGCATCCGTGACATGGGCAGCCTGCCGGACCTGCTGTTCGTCATCGACGTGAACAAGGAAGATCTGGCGATTCTGGAAGCCAAGAAACTGGGCATCCCGGTTGTGGCCGTGGTCGATACCAACTGCTCGCCCGATGGCGTGGATTACATCATCCCCGGCAACGATGACGCAGCGCGCGCCATTGCGCTTTACTGCGATCTTGTCAGCCGTGCAGCGCTTGACGGCATGTCGGCCCAGCTGGGTGCCGCGGGCGTAGACATCGGCGCGATGGACGAGGCCCCCGCTGAAGAGGCGCTGGCCGAAGAAGCCCCCGCCGCAGCCGAGCCTGCCGCCGAAACTAAAGCCGAAGCTGAAGCCCCGGCCGAGACCGAAACGCAGGCCTGAGACCGGCGGCGCAAGCGCTTGTCATCCGTTTGACACCGGGCAGGGGTAACCCCTGCCCGCACCCCATAGACAGGAGAACCGCCATGGCGATTACCGCGAGTATGGTGAAAGAACTGCGCGAGAGCACCGGCGCAGGCATGATGGACGCCAAGAAGGCACTGACCGAAACCAACGGCGACATGGAAGCCGCCGTGGACTGGCTGCGCACCAAAGGCCTGGCCAAGGCCGCCAAGAAAGCTGGCCGTGTGGCCGCCGAAGGTCTGGTGGGCGTGGCTGTCGAGGGCGGCAAGGGCGTCGCCGTCGAAGTGAACTCGGAAACCGATTTCGTTGCCAAAAACGCCGATTTTCAGGCGCTGGTCCGCTCGATCACCGGGGCCGCGCTGAACGTCAGCGATCTGGAGGCCCTGAGGGCCGCCGATCTGGGCGGCAAATCGGTCGAGGACACGCTGAACGGCGCGATCGCCACCATCGGCGAGAACCTGACGCTGCGCCGCATGGCGACCATCGACGGCGATGCGGTGGCTGCCTATGTCCACAACGCGGCCGCCGACGGTCTGGGCAAGATCGGTGTGCTGGTCGCACTGAAGGGCACCGACAACGGCATCGGCAAGCAACTGGCCATGCATATCGCTGCCAGCTCACCGATGGCGCTTGGCGAAGCCGATCTTGACCCCGAGGTTCTGGAGCGTGAGCGCGAAGTTCAGACCCAGAAAGCGCTCGACGAGAACGCCTCAGCCGCCAAGCCGAAGCCTGATGCCGTGATCCACAACAACATCATCCCCGGTCGGATGAAGAAGTTCCTGGAAGAAGTCACACTGCTGGGCCAGAAGTTTGTGATCAACCCCGATCTGACGGTTGAGCAGGCGGCGAAAGAAGCCGGTGTCGAGATCACGGGCTTCATCCGCATGGCGGTGGGTGAAGGGATCGAAAAGAAGCAGGAAGACTTCGCCGCCGAGGTTGCCAAGACGCTGGCAGGCTAAGTCGGTCCGAAAGGCTGCGATTGCATTGACAGGCGGTGCCCCGTTGGGCGCCGCCTTTTTCTGTCCTGGCGATCGTTCTGACCGTATGTAGTCCACAGATACTCGACAGGGGATATGTTTTCCGCCAAGCTTCGGTGTATGTGAATTTATGCCAAACTTGGGGGATGCGAGTGGAGGACCAGCCAACTGACCAGACATTCCAGCAGGACACGGATTTCCAAAACCCTGAAGCCCCCTGTGAACAACTGGTTTCTTGTCTTAACGCCATTTTGCGCGCCAATGAAATAGAGACAATTTGGGCTGTGCTGCGTCAGTTCATGCAAGGCCACGGCTTTTCCGGCATCATCTATGGATATTCACCAAATTCACGCGGCGACGACCTGGGCGCACGCGAAGATTTCCTTCTGCTGTCCTCGCTTGATCGGCGATTTCTGACCTCGCTCGTGGACAATGCCTATTATCGCGAAAGCGTCACGTTTAACTGGGCACTGTCGAATGCCGGTGTGGCCAGTTGGTCGATGGATGCCAAAGATGTGGGTATGGACAATTTTGTGTCCTCTGGCGAGGCGCTGGATTTCTTCGGGCAGTTTGGCATGGTGGCTGGCTGCACCATCGGCTTTCCCACGGCCAGCACGCGCGGTCGGGCCGTGATGGCGCTGATCGCCGCGCCCGGCCTGTCGCAGCAGGATGTAGATGTGGCCCTGAACAGCCTTTCAAATGCGCTGTTCGTGGTGGCAACCGTGGCGCACAGGGCGATGATCGCTCTGCCGTATCTAGGTAACGGACGTACCCTGACACACCGCCAACGCGAGGTTCTGGAATGGGTCGCAGAAGGCAAGTCCGTGGCCGATATCGCCCGGATCCTTAACCTTGCACAGCCCACGGTTGAAAAGCATTTGAAGCTTGCACGCGAAACCCTGGGCGTTGACACCACCGCGCATGCTGTCACCAAGGCCACCTTCCTGAACCAGATGTTCATCATGACACCCGGCAAAGGGTTCTAATCAGTCTTAAAACCGCATTGTGTGTTGCGAAATGTGCTACAAAGGTATGGATTCGCACACTTTAGTTTCAATCGGGGTTGCGGTAGAAATTCTTGCCCGGGGTGATTGGTTTCCGTTCAGTGCAGTATTTTTTACTCGCTGAAACGGAACGCGTATCAGTTTTCCAGCGGTGTCTTTTACCCAACCCGGTGTCGCTGGAAGAACCGGCGTGGCCCGCGAGCCACGCCGGTTTTTTTCGTCCCGCCTGACCCGCCCGCCTGACCGGGGCCGAAGGCAGGGGTTTCAAGCGCCGGGCTTGCGCACCTCATGGCGCGTGCGCTCCAGCGTGGCGCGCGTCAGCGCGGGGGCCAGCGCCTCCATCGCGTCAAGCTGGGTCAGATACAGCCCATCCAGATGCTCCAGAAAATCTGATCGCCGCAACCGGTCCATCACCGGACCCTTGACCTCGGACAGGTGCAGCCTGACCCCGGCATCGCGCAGTTTGGCCTGAATCATCTCAAGGCTTTCCAGCGCCGAAGCATCGACCTCATTCACAGCCGAGAACATCAAAACCAGATGCTTCAGCGCTGTGTTCTCGGCGATCTTGGACTGCACCAGTTCTTCAAGGTAGCGCGCATTGGGGAAATACAGGCTCTCGTCCACCCGTAATGTCACCACCTCCGGCGTGGTGACCACCTCATAGCGGTTGATGTTGCGAAAATGCCCGGTGCCCGGAACCTGCCCCACCTCAGCCACATGCGGGCGCGAGGTGCGGTAGAGGTGAAGCACCAGCGACAGGCCCACGCCCGCCGCCAGCCCCTGTTCCACGCCCCACAACAGCGTCACTGCCATGGTCGCCGCCATCGCAGCGCCATCGGCCCGGCTATAGGCCCAGGCGCGCGGCAGGGCGCGGAAATCCAGCAACGACAGCACCGCCACGATGATGATTGCCGCCAGCGTGGCATTGGGCAGGAAATACAACAGCGGCGTCAGTGCCAGCAGGGCGGCCGCAATCATCAGCGCCGTGAAGGCCCCGGCGGCTGGCGTCTGCGCCCCGGCATCGAAATTGACAATTGAGCGTGACAGCCCCCCGGTGACCGGCATCGCCTGCACCAGCCCGGCCCCCAGATTGGCCGCGCCAAGCGCCACCAGTTCGCGGTCAGGGTTGATGCTTTGACGCCGCTTGGCCGCCAGCGTCTGCGCAATGGAGATTGATTCGACATATCCGACCAGTGCGATCAGTGCCGAGGGCAGCAGAAGATAGGTGATCAGATCGACATCGAAGGCCGGCAACTCCAGCGGCGGCAGCCCGCGCGGGATATCCCCAACAATCCGCAGCCCCTGCGCATCCAACCCCAATAGCCAGACCGCCAGAGTGGACACCAGCACCGCTACAAACAGCCCGCCCCGCGCCAGAAGGGTGGCCGCGCCTGCGCCCAGACCCAGCGCGCGCAGGGCAGGGGCCAGACCCTTACGTGACCAGAACAAAAAGGCCAGCACCAGCGCCGACATCACCAGCGTGGGCCAGTTTACACCGCCAATATTGGCGACAATCGAAGGGATCACCTCGGGCAGGGTCTTGCCGGTAGTCTGGATGCCCAGCAAATGCCGTATCTGGCTGGCGGCGATCAGGATACCGGCGGCGGTGATGAAACCCGAAATCACCGGATGGCTGAGGAAATTCGCGACAAACCCCAGCCGAAAAAGCCCCATGACCAGCATCAGCGCGCCCGAGATCAGCGCGATCCACAGCGCAGCCAGATGATACCCCGGTGTGCCAATCTCGGCGATCGACCCTGCGGTGGCCGCCGTCATCAAAGCCACCACCGCCACCGGCCCGACCGCCAGTGCCGAGGATGACCCGAGGAGCGCATAGATCAGGAGCGGCAGGATCGCCCCGTAAAGCCCGGCCTGCGGCGGCAGGCCCGCCAGCATGGCATAGGCCATGCCCTGTGGAATCAGCATGATCGTGACCACCAGCGCCGCGACCAGGTCGCCAGAGAGGTTTTCACGCGAATAGCTGCGACCCCAGTCCAGCAGGGGCAAGCGACGGACAGACATGATGAAGACCCTTGATTCAAACGACGCCGAGTGACGGCTTCATGGGTCTATATACGCGCAGAATGATATATTGCAAGACTTGAATATATATCAGGCCATAGTGCCGGGCAGGGCGCTTTCAGCCGACTGCCGGATTGCGCGGATATTCGCGCCATACACGTCCGGCGCATCGACAGAGCCGCCCTTGAACACTGCAGACCCCGCCACCAGCACATCGGCGCCTGCACGCGCCATCAGGGGCGCGGTCTCGGTTGTAATGCCGCCATCGATCTCGATATGGATGGGCCGGTCGCCGATCATCGCGCGTAAACTTCTCACCTTGGCGATCTGGCTGTGAATAAACTTCTGACCACCGAAACCAGGGTTGACCGTCATCACGCAGATCAGATCGACCATATCGAGTAGGTGTTCAACGCCATCAATCCCGGTGCCGGGGTTGATGGCCAGACCGGCTTTCTTCCCCGTCGCGCGAATGGCTTGCAGGGTGCGGTGGATATGCGGACCAGCCTCCAGATGGGCGGTGATGATATCCGCACCGGCATCCGCGAAAGCCTGAATATACGGGTCCACCGGGGCGATCATCAGATGAACATCCATCACGCCCGCAATATGCGGCCGGATCGCCGCGCACATCGCCGGGCCGAAGGTGAGATTGGGCACAAAATGGCCGTCCATGACATCCACATGCACCCAGTCCGCACCCTGATCTTCAATCGCGCGACATTCCGCACCAAAGCGGGCAAAGTCAGCCGAAAGGATGGAGGGGGCAATCTTGATCCGGCGGTCGAATGGCATGGGCGTCATGACAGGGGTCCTGGACACGAGGAGGAGGCAATGCGCGCGACCTAAGTCATTGCGACAGAATCGTCCACCAGAAACCTGAACGGGTGGCGAGGATTTGGGATCAGATATAATGCCTATAATCAGTATTATGTAATATATATGCGATGCGTTGAACTGCCCAAATTTCATTATATCTATGTATACCGGTTACTTACGCCTCCAATCTAAGCAATGATGAAAGTCAGAGAAAAACCACCAGTTCCGCCCAGCCTTAATCAGATGTTAAGGGCTGCACCGGATGATCGCGCTTGTCATCAATGAGTCGCAACTCGACTGCTTTTCGATCTTTCTGCATGTAACCTCATATAATGTAACGAGAACCGCATGATCCGGTCCATCGCCCAGACTACAAACCTGCGCCCAGTTCCGCCGCTGCCTGATGCGCTGCGCCAGGCGCGAACCGTCCTTGTTGTCGAAGCTGCGGGCGCGTTGCGCTTTTTGGAACGCAATCCGATGCAGCAAGGCGTGGTGATGACCCATATGCGGATGCTGAATCTGCATATGCTGGCACAGATCGCCCCCGATGCCGTGATCGGCCCGCTGATCGGGCCTGGTTGGGATAGCCTCGATCTGGGTATCGCACTTGAAGAACTGGGATATGAGGGTACGTTCTACATTCTCACGCGGCCGTTGCCGCGCGCAGAATTGGTGTTGCGTGAGTTGCGGGGCTGCTGCCCGACATTGACGATCAAGCTGATAGAGACCGCCTGAGTCCGGTCCAGTTTTGTGTGCGCCAACCGCGCTTCCCCAGATCATTCGCCACGCGGATAGCGTTGCGCATCCTCTAGCACGTTCAGATCCATGTGATTGCGCATGTAGCGCTCGGACGCGCGCTGTAACGGTTGAAAATCCCAAGGGAAGAACGCACCGTTGCGCAGCGCCTCATAAACCACCCAGCGACGCGCCTGGCTTTCGCGCACTTCGGCGTCATAGGCTGTCAGATCCCAGCGCGCCGTGGCCATTGCGCGCAACCGCTCCAGAACTGGCAAACAGGTCGGATCGCCCGCCAGATTGGTCCGCTCGTCCGGGTCAGTGTCGAGGTTGAACAACTGCTCCGGATCCGCCGGGCACCGGATGTATTTCCAGGGTCCGTCCACCAGTGCCACCAACGGCGTGATTGAACCTTCGGCGGCGTATTCCATGGCCACCGGCCCGCGCCCGCCAGTGCCCTGCATCAGCGGCAACAGCGACTCGCCATCGGTCCAGGGCGCCACCGCCGACAGATCGATCCCGGCCAGCCCCGCAAGCGTTGGCAGCAGATCGATGGTAGAGACCGGCGTATCGACCCGCCCACCGGGCTGCCCGGGTATCGAAATCATCATCGGCACGCGCGCCGAACCCTCGAAAAAATTCATCTTGAACCACAGGCCACGCTCGCCCAGCATTTCGCCGTGATCAGACACCACGACAATGATCGCCTCTTGCCGCGTGGCCTCCAACACCGCCAGAACCTCGCCGATCTTGTCATCGACATAAGAAATGTTTGCGAAATATCCGCGCCTTGCGCGGCGAACCTGATCCGCTGTGATATCAAACGCGCGCCAGTCACAACTGTCCATGATGCGCTTTGAATGCGGGTCCTGCGCGTCATAATCGATGGCTTCCGGCGGCTCCAGCTGCGCGCAGCCCTCATAAAGATCCCAGTATTTGCGCCGCGCCACGAACGGGTCATGCGGATGGGTAAAGCTGACCGTCAGGCACCAGGGCCGCGCATCATGCCCGCGCGCCAGATCATAAAGCTTCTGGACGGCCAGATGCGCCACCTCGTCATCGTATTCCAGCTGGTTGGTGATCTCGGCCACCCCTGCCCCGGTCACCGATCCCAGGTTGTGGTACCACCAGTCAATCCGCTCATCCGGCTTGCGGTAATCCGGCGTCCAGCCAAAATCGGCGGGATAGACATCGGTGGTCAGCCGCTCCTCAAACCCGTGCAACTGGTCAGGGCCAACAAAATGCATCTTGCCCGAAAGACAGGTGCGATAGCCCGCCCGGCGCAGGTGGTGGGCATAGGTCGGCACGTCCGAGCAGAACTCGGCGGCGTTGTCATAAACCCGGGTGCGGCGCGGCAACTGGCCGGACATGAAACTGGCCCGCCCCGGCGCGCACAGCGGGCTGGCGGTATAAGCCCGTGCGAACCGCTTCGAATGCGCGGCCAGCTTGCGCAGGTTCGGCACATGCAGAAAATCGGCCGGCCCGTCAGAAAACAGCGTGCCGGTCAACTGGTCGGCCATCAGGATCAGGATATTGGGGGCGGCAGTCATGGGCTCTCCTGTCGGTTTCAGCTCAGTCAAGCATTCTCCATGTCACGCAAACCCGGTAAAAACGACCCGTAATCCACAGAAAACGCGCGGGACTTCGGCGTTGCCCTCTGGCGTTCACCGCGACGGCCGCTATGCTGGCCGCAAAGCACAACGATGGAGCAAAGCATGCCCGCCAAACTGCTGTTGATCATTCTGGATGGCGTGCCCCATGCGAATTGGCGGCGCTACTTTGGCTGCCTAGAGGGCTGGGTTGCCACGGGCGAGGCGCGGGTGTGGAAAATGCGGGCCTCGCTGCCGTCGATGTCGGGGCCTTGTTATGCCTCAATCGGTTCGGGCAATCCACCGCAGGTGCACGGCGTCTTGTCAAACGGGATCATCAAGCGCGTAGACCTGCCCGATGTCTTTTCCGAAGTGCGCAAGGCCGGTGGCGTGACTGGCGCGGTTGCGCATTCCTGGTGGTCGGAGTTCTTCAACCGCTCGCCCTTCGATATCGTGCGCGACATCGAATATGATGAACCAGACAGCGCCAGCATCAATCATGGCCGCTTCCATACGATGACGGGATATGACCGGCACAATCAGGCAACCCCTTGTGATGCCGATCTTTTTGCCACGCTGACCAACCTGTGTCAGCGGTTTGATCTGAACTACGGCATGCTGCACACCTGCACGCTGGACAGCATGGGGCATCGCTTTGGCCATGATTGCAGCGAAATGGATCATGCCTGCGCGCTGATGGATGCGATGCTGGCGGGCTTTCTGCCGCGCTGGCGTGCGATGGGGTATGAGGTGATTGTTACCGCCGATCACGGTCAGTCGCTGCGCGGACATCACGGCGGTACGGGCGAAGATCAGCGCGATTTCGCGCTATATTATTTCGGTGATGGCGAGGGACCAAAGGGTGACGTGGTGCTGGACCAGCTGGCGCTGGCACCGACAATCCTGAAACGTATGGGTTGCCCCGTGCCACCCACGATGAAAGCCGCGCCCTTCCTGAGCTGACAGCAGCCCTGCCCTGCCCTATGCCCAATCCGGCGCGCGCTTTTCGATAAACGCCTGAATCCCCTCATCGGTGTCGCGCTCCAGCATGTTTTCAACCATCACCTGTCCGGTCAGGGCATAGGCCTGATCCAACGGCAGGTTGATCTGGTCATAGAACGCGCGTTTGCCGATGCGCACCGCCGCCCCCAGCTTGGCCGCCACCGTCTGCGCCAGGGCCATGGTCTCGGCCTCCAGATCCTCGGGCGGCGCGGTGCGGTTGATCAGCCCCAGCTCCAGCGCGCGGGTCGCCGGGATGAACTGGCCGGTGGTCAGCATCTCGAACGCGGCCTTGCGCGACAGGTTGCGGGTCAGCGCCACCATGGGCGTTGAGCAGAAAAGCCCGATATTCACACCGTTCACCCCAAAGCGCGCGTCCGAGGCCGCCACCGCCATGTCGCAGCTTGCGACCAACTGGCAGCCCGCCGCCGTGGCGATGCCGTGGACCTGCGCGATCACCGGTTGCGGCAGCGCCGGGATCAGTTGCATCACCTCGGCACAGCGGTTGAACAGGTCCGCAAAATAGGCCGCGCCCTTGTCCGGGGCTGCGCGCCCGGCCTGCATTTCCTTCAGATCATGGCCCGCACAGAACGCCTTGCCCGTGCCCTTGATCACCACCACCCGCACCTGCGCATCCGCCCCTGCCCGGGTCAGCGCCGCCTTAAGCGCTGCCAGCATCGCATCAGACAAGGCATTGAGTTTTTGCGGGTTTTGCAGTGACAGAACTGCCACATGTTCCGTCACGTCATATCCGACCAGCGCATCACTCATCTTGTCCTCCTTCGCGTTTGCGGTGACTTTAGAGGCCGCCACCGCAAATGCAAACGAGATTGCGGGGCATGGCGGGGTATCCGGGGAGGGAGAGGCCGATGGATGTAAAGATGGATGCCGCAGCGCTCAATGCGTTTTTGCTGCAAGCCTATCCGCAGATCGCCGATGACTTCCGTATTGAGCGCGTGGCGCCGATGGAAGCCGATATCCGGCTTCTCACCGCCGAGCGGCATCTCAGGCCGGGGGGCACAGTGTCAGGTCCGACGATGTTCGCCTTGGCCGATCTGGGGATGTATGCGGTCACGCTGGCAATGATCGGCCCCAAGGCGATGACGGTCACCACAAATTGCGCGATCGATTTCATGCGCAAACCCGCGCCCGACCGCGACATGATCGGGCGGGCGCGGCTGTTGAAACTGGGCCGCGTGCTGGCGGTGGGCGATGTGATGCTCTACTCGGAAGGCCAGAACGCCCCTGTGGCGCGCGCCGGGCTGACCTATTCGATCCCGCGCGATTGACCGCTCACGGCTTGAGCCGCACCTCGGGGTTGTTGCCGATCTTGCGCATCTCAAACCCGCCGGCCTTCTGCACCAACTCGCTGAGCTTGGCACAGCCGTAAGTGCGGCTGTCAAAATCCGGATGCGTGGCCTGGATCGTCTGACCCAATACCCCCAACGCAAACCATTCCTGATCTTTGTCCAGCGCCTGCATCGCGGCGGCCAGCAACGGGCGGGCATCGGGCGGGGTCATGCGCTTAGGGGCATCGCGCGGGGTGTCGCGGGCGTCGCGCTCTGGCTCGGGCAGAAGATTCTCGACGAAGATGAAGCGCTTGCAGGCTTTGCGGAAAGCCTCGGGCGTTTTTTGCTGGCCGATGCCATAGACATCAAGCCCCTGTTCGCGGATCCGCGAGGCTAGGCGCGTGAAATCGCTGTCCGATGAGATCAGCACGAAACCGTCAAACCGGCCAGAATGCAACAGGTCCATCGCATCAATCACCAGCGCGATATCGGACGAGTTCTTGCCCACGGTATTGGCCGGCTGATGATGCGGCACCAGCGCAAGGGTAGGCAGGATCGCCTGCCAGCCGTTCATCTGCGGGCGTGAGAAATCGCCATAGATGCGGCGCACCGAGGCTTCGCCAAGGGCGGCGATCTCGTCAAAGATGGCCTCGGCCCATTTGGGAGAGGAATTGTCGGCGTCGATCAGGACGGCGAGAAGTGGGATACCGGCGCGGGCCATGGCGTGTATGTCTTTCGGCTGAGTGTGTGGTCAGGGCGCAGGGGGGCTTTTCCAGCCCCCCTCTTCGGCTTCGCCGAATTCACCCCTTGGAAGATATTTTCAAGTAGATGAAGGGGCGATTTTTCGGCCCCATCAGGCCATGCGGCAGCGCAGATTGCAAGCCTCAGGCGGATTTTGCCTTTTCGGCCAGATCGCGGGCGATGGCAAAGGCGCCGCGCAGTTTGTCCTTCTCATCCACCCAGTCGCGGCGGATGACGATCTTGTTGTCGCGGATCTTTGCCAGGTTTTCGGGTGCATGAAGAAACTCTACCAAGCCCTTGGGATTGGGGTATTTATCCTGATGGAACTGGATGGTGGCACCCTTGGGCCCGGCGTCAAGGCGTGCGATATGGGCGCGTTTGCACATTGCCTTGATGCGCACCACCACAAGGAGCGTGTTCACCTCACGCGGGAGGGGGCCGAAACGGTCGATCAGTTCGGCGGCAAAGCCCTCGAATTCGACTTTCTTTTCCAGTGTGGCGAGGCGGCGGTAGAGACCCAGGCGCACATCCAGATCGCTGACATAGTCTTCCGGGATCAGCACCGGAACGCCGAGATTGATCTGTGGCGCCCATTGCCCGCCATCCAGATCCGACAGATCGCCTGCGCGCAGCCGGGCGATGGTTTCTTCGAGCATCTGTTGGTAAAGTTCATAGCCCACTTCACGGATATGGCCGGATTGTTCCTCGCCCAGAATGTTCCCCGCGCCGCGCAGATCCATGTCCTGACTGGCGATGGTGAAGCCTGCACCAAGGCTGTCGATATTGCCCAGCAGCTTCAACCGCCGCAGCGCCTGCGGGGTCAACGGTACGCGGGGGCGGGTGGTGAGGTAGCAATAGGCACGGGTTTTCGAGCGCCCTACCCTGCCCCGGATTTGGTAAAGCTGCGCCAGTCCGAACATATCGGCCCGGTGCACGATCATGGTGTTGGCGCGCGGAATATCGAGGCCGGATTCGACGATCGAGGTGGCCAGCAGCACGTCATGCTTGCCGTCATAAAACGCGTTCATACGCGCGTCCAGCTCGCCCGCCGCCATCTGGCCATGGGCGACCAGAACCGAGACTTCAGGCACATGATCGCGCAGGAAGGCCTCGATCTCAGGCAGGTCCTTGATGCGCGGCACCACGAAGAAACTTTGCCCGCCCCGGAACCGCTCACGCAAGAGCGCCTCGCGCAGGGTGACAGTGTCGAACTCGCTGACATAGGTGCGGATGGCGAGGCGGTCCACGGGCGGCGTGGAAATCAGCGAGAGATCGCGCACGCCGGTCAGCGACAGTTGCAGGGTGCGCGGGATCGGCGTGGCGGTGAGCGTCAGGACGTGGATGTCTGAGCGCATTTCCTTGAGGCGTTCCTTATGCTGAACGCCGAAATGCTGTTCTTCATCAATGACTAACAGCCCGAGGTTGCGAAACTTGACGCCCTTGGCCAACAGCGCATGGGTGCCGATGACAATATCCACGGTGCCATCGGTCAGCCCGGCGCGGGTGGCACTGGCCTCTTTGGCGGGCACAAAACGCGAGAGCTGACGCACCACCAGAGGAAAGCCACGGAAGCGGTTGTTAAAGCTGTGAAAATGCTGGCGCGAGAGCAGGGTTGTCGGGGCGATGATCGCCACCTGAAGGCCGGACATGGCGGCGATGAAGGCGGCGCGCATCGCCACTTCGGTCTTGCCAAAGCCGACATCGCCCACCACCAGCCGGTCCATCGGGCGACCGCGATCAAAGTCATCGATCACATCCTCGATGGCTTTGAGCTGATCATCGGTTTCGGCATAGGGAAAGCGCGCGGCAAAGGCTTCCCACAAGCCCTCGGGCGGGTTCAGAACGGGGGCCTTGCGCAATTCACGCTCGGCGGCGATGCGGATCAGCTTGTCGGCAATCTCGCGGATGCGTTGTTTCAGCTTGGCCTTCTTGGCCTGCCAGGCACCGCCGCCCAGCTTGTCCAACAGCCCCTCTTCATGCCCGAACCGGCTGAGAAGTTCAATGTTTTCAACGGGTAGATACAGACGGTCACCGCCCGCATATTCCAGCGCCAGACATTCATGCGGCGCGCCCATGGCGGTGATCATCTCCAGCCCCGTGTAGCGGCCCACACCGTGATCGACATGAACCACCAGATCACCCGCGCTCAGGCTTTGCGCCTCGGACAGAAAGTTCTCGGCCTTGCGCTTGCGGGTGGGCGCGCGCACCAGCCGTTCGCCCAACACATCCTGCTCAGAAATCACAGCCAGTTCGGGCGTGACAAAACCCTGATCCAACGGCCAGACGGCAAGATGCACCGCGCCTTTCCGGCCCAGTCCGCGGGCATCATCCAGCAAGGTGGCGTCGTTCAGGCCGTGCTCCGTCAACAGCCCCGCCAACCGTTCGCGCGCACCCTCCGACCATGACGCCAGAACCACTTCGCGCGCACTGCGCTCTGCCGCAATATGATCGCATAGTGCTTTGAATATGTTTATATTATCTTGCTGCCGCTCCAGCGAGAACGTACGCCCGGCCCGCCCCCCGGCATCCAGCACCTTCGGCCCCGGCGGCTGCTGCAAGGGCGACAGTTGTATCACCCGCAGGGGTGCGAGCGCGGCCTGCCACTGGTCCTGATCCAGATACAACAGATCCGGCGGCGCTGGCTTGTAGACGGTATCAACCCGCCCGCGGGCCGTCATCGCCTCGCGTCGGTTGTCGTATTGATCGGCGATCGCCTCCCAGCGCGCATCGCGCACGGCATCGGCCTGATCGTCCAACATAACGCTGGCCTTTGGCAGATAGGCAAACAGCGTCTCCAGCTGGTCGTGGAAGAAGCCTAGCCAATGCTCCATCCCCTGATGCTTGCGCCCGGCGCTGATCGCCTCATAGAGCGGATCATCATTGCCCGCCGCGCCGAACTCGGCGCGATAGGCCTGCCGGAACCGGGTGATCGCCGCCTCGTCCAGAATGACCTCGGAGGCCGGGGCGAGTTCCAGCCTGTCCAGCTTGCCGGTGGTGCGCTGGGTGACCGGATCAAACCGGCGCAGCCCGTCAAGCACATCGCCGAAGAAATCCAGCCGCACCGGCTCGCGCTCACCGGGGGGGAAGATATCGATGATGCCGCCGCGAATAGCAAAATCGCCGGGCTCGGACACGGTGGGGCTGGGCGAAAACCCCATGCGCGACAGATAATCGCGCAACCCGGCCTCATTCACCCGCTGGCCCACCACCGCCACAAAGGACGCCCCGCCGATGGTCTGGCGGGACGGCAGGCGCTGCATGGCGGCGCTGATCGTGGTCAGCACCACAAATGGCCCCTCTATCCCCTGCGCCAGCGCGGCCAGCGTGGCCATGCGGCGGGCGGTCAGCTCTGGGTTGGGCGAGACGCGGTCATAGGGCAGGCAATCCCATGCGGGCAGCGTGAGAACCGGCAGCGCCGGGGCAAAAAAGGCCAGCGCCTGACGCATCGCCTCCATGCGTTTGTCGTCGCGCGCGATATGGATCACCGGGGCCTTGCGCTGCGCAAGTTCGCGGCGCAGCAGCTCGGCGTCAAAACCCTCAGGCGCGCCGCCCAGAAGCAGATGTTGCATTGTCATGGCGGGCCCTTGCTATCTGCTCAGAACGCTCAGGGAAAGGTTGTGCCACATCCCCCACAGCGCCGTGAACAGCACCGACAGCAAGCCGATGCACTGGATGGTGAAGCGGTGCCATGTCAGCAGGCGCGTCAGCCCCTCGCCCTGCGGTTCCTCGCGCTCCAGCCGCAACGCAAGGCGAAACCCGAGGGCGAAAACCAGCGTCGCCGGGATGCCAAGAAAGGCCAGCGCCTGCGCGAACTCGATGCCATAGCCGAACCCCATCACGACCAGCGCGCTGAGCAGCGTGGCCATGAACAGTGTGATCCAGATCCCGCTGGCGTGCAGCAGATGCAGGCGGCGGCGTGTCTGGATGGCGACCAGTGCCTCAAGATCGTGCATCGCCTCGCCGCCCTGACGACGCGCGCGCACCACCATGTCAAAGGGCACGCCCAGAATGTAATGCGATACGCTGGACCACATCACCGCCAGCACGATCCAGAACCACAGGTTCGAGAACGACCGCATGTCGATCAGCGTGAAAACACTGTTATACCAATCCAAAGGGCGCTCCCGCGTTTGCCCCCCCTAGTTAGCGCCAAGTCCGGCGCAGGCCAAGGGGGCGCGGGGCTTGAGATCGTTGCGCCTGCGTGGCACTGAGAGCCTTAGCCCGATCAGGAGAGTGCCATGCCGGTTCACGCCCCCGCCCCCTACCCCGCCGCCCGCTTGCGCCGCCTGCGCCGGACCCCTGCCCTGCGCGATCTGGTGGCCGAGAACCGGCTGTCCGCCGCCGATCTGATCTGGCCGGTGTTCATCCGTGAAGGCGCGCGTGTGGAAGAGCCCATTGCGTCAATGCCCGGTGTCGTCCGGCTGTCGGTTGACCGGCTGCTGAGCAAGGCCACCGAGGCGGTGGAACTGGGTATCACCACGATCTGCCTGTTCCCCTATACCGACCCCGCCTTGCGCACCGAGACCTGTGATGAAGCGTGGAACCCCGACAACATCACCAACCGCGCAATTCGCGCGCTCAAGGCCGAACTGCCCGGCCTGAGTGTGATGACCGATATCGCGCTTGATCCGTATAACGCCAATGGCCATGACGGGTTTGTGGTGGATGGCGAGATCGTCAACGATGAAACGGTCGCCGCGTTGGTGAAAATGGCGCTGGCACAGGCCGAATCCGGGGCCGACATTCTGGGCCCCTCGGACATGATGGATGGCCGCATTGGTGCGATGCGTTCGGCGCTGGAAGCAGCGGGCCAACGCGACGTGGCGATCCTGTCCTATGCGGCAAAATTCGCCAGCGGATTTTATGGCCCGTTCCGCGATGCGGTGGGCGCCTCGGGGCGGCTGGTGGGCGACAAGAAGACCTATCAGATCAACCCCGCCAACCGCGATGAGGCACTGCGCTGCGTCGCCCGCGATCTGGATGAGGGCGCGGATATGGTCATGATCAAGCCGGGCATGCCCTATCTGGACATCTGCAGCACAGTGAAGGACCGTTTCGGCGTGCCGACCTTTGCCTATCAGGTGTCCGGCGAGTATGCGATGCTTCAGGCCGCCGCGCAGAACGGTTGGCTGGATGGCGAGGCGGTGATGCTGGAAAGCCTGCTGGCCTTCAAGCGTGCCGGTTGCGATGGCATCCTGACCTATTTCGCCCCCGAGGCCGCGCGCTGCCTGCGCGACTGACCGCCTGCGACCTGCCCTGAGCGCGCATGAGGCGTGACAAGCGGGGGGGCTGTGGTATACTGCCTAACGCGCCCGATTTTGGCGCGCATACAGGAACAGGCCATGAGCGGGCATCAGACCCGTCGGTCATGAGTTGATGAGGCAGAGCATGAGCAAGATCACGCGCAGAGCGCTTCTGGCGGGCGGGGCTGCATCCGCTGCGCTTTTGACCGCCTGTGGCAATCCGGTGGGCAGTTTCAACGCCGACAGGCTGGAGGCCCGGGTCGAGGCCACTCGCGACTACCTGCGGCAAAACCACCCGGAAACCGAAGATCTGTTTCGTAACGCCCACGGCATCCTCTACATGCCGCTGGTAAGCGAGGCCGGGTTGTTTGTCGGCGGGTCCTATGGCGAAGGTGCGCTCAGGATCAACAATGTCACCGTTGACTATTATTCGGCCACGCGCGCAAGTTTCGGCTTTCAGGTCGGTGCACAGCAATATGCGCATGTTCTGTTTTTCATGACGGCGCAGGCCTTGGCCGATTTCCGCGCCTCCGAGGGCTGGGCCGCCAGCGCCGACATCCGCTACGCGGTGCCCGAACAGGGCGGGTCAGCGGGGGTACAGACCACGACGATGTTCTCGCCGGTGATCGCAGTGGTGTTCGGCCAGTCCGGCCTGATCGCCGGGGCCGCGCTGGCAGGCGTGCGGTATCGGCGCATCATTCCCTGAGCGCCAGTTTTTTTTGCATCCACGCACGGCAATCGCTCTTGCACCCCAGCGGCCGCAAAGGCTATGTCTGCGCCGACGGAGAGGTGGCCGAGTGGTCGAAGGCGCACGCCTGGAAAGTGTGTAGGCGGGAAACCGTCTCGAGGGTTCGAATCCCTCTCTCTCCGCCAATTACCCTCATAATACATTGATTTAATTTAATAATATCAGATACAAGTGGCATTCCGCCCCACATGAAAGATCGGAATACTTGGTTCGTATCGGGTCGCATGGTCTGCATTTCCGCGCTATCCTGACTGCGATCGCCAACGGCCATCCCCAAAGCCGCCTCGACCATCTCCTCCCCAGAAACTTCAAGCCATAAAGCTACGCAACAAGTGATGCCCAGCTAACGCTTACGGAGCGTATTCCTTTTCTTTCAGCATGTCGCTGAACCTGTCGGCGTCATATCCCAGATCTGCGATCAGCTTTGTTGGCGGCGGAGGGGCTGCTCCAGGCAGGAAAGCCGTGTCGTGGGGATAGTCACTGACTTGGCCAGCGGTCATCAGCACGCGAAATACCGTGACACCTATGGAAGAACGGTCGCAACCACTCCATTTTCTCGTCTGTCAGCCAGAAAAGATTGCCCATCATCTACAATTCAGAGCGAAGCCTTGGCTCAAGAAACCACGACAGCATCCCGCTGATTAATGTATTTGCACTAATAAATTTAACTTGAGACAAAATCAGGAATCTTGGCATAATGATGGCAAGCTACCCGGTGATTTTCTGAAACTTCACGCATTTCTGGTTCCTGAACTCTGCACATGTCGTCAGCATGCGGACAAGAACCTTGAAATCTGCATCCGGTTGAGAGCAAGGTCAGGTTTTGTGTTTCCACTTGAATCTGTTTTTTTCTTTTTTCCCGCTGCAAAACAGGATCAGGAACGGGCACCGCGGATAGCAACGAATGTGTGTATGGATGTTTTGGATTCTGAAAAACAGATTCAGTCTCGCCCTCTTCCATCAGGCATCCGCGATACATCACTACCACTCTATGAGAGACATATCTGACAACACTCAAATCATGTGTGATGAAGAGAAAGCTGAGGTTCTGAGCTTCCTGAAGATCCATCAACAGGTTCAGGATCTGGCCCTGAATACTGACGTCGAGCGCCGACACCACTTCATCCAAAATCATGATCCGTGGCTCGACCGCAAGCGCGCGTGCGATTGCGACGCGCTGCCTTTGTCCACCAGATAAAGCAACGGGGTAACGCGCGGCGATTTCCGGGCGGAGGCCGACCTGATCAAGCAGCTCAATCATGCGCGCCTGGCGCGCGGACTTGTCCTTCATGCCATGAACATACAAGGCCTCGGATATTGCCGCTCCTATGGCCAGCCGCGGGTTGAGGCTGGCGAACGGGTCCTGAAAGACAAGTTGACCCAGCTTCTGCAGATCATGCCCGGAGGTTTTCAACGCCTCCAGCGACCGGCCAAACAACCGCACCGATCCGGGGTTGGCGGGTGAAAGCCCAAGCAGGGCGCGCCCTGTCGTTGTCTTGCCGCTTCCGCTTTCGCCGACCAGCCCGACGGTTTCGCCTTCCCTGACATCGAAGCTCACACCGTCAACGGCCCGCACGACATCAATCTCGCGCCTGAGCAAACCGCCTCGAACCGGAAAACGCACCACCAGATCACGGACCTCAATGGCATTTGCTTTTTCGCCGGTCTGTGCTTGTACAGGATTCAGCATTGTCATCTGCGTCCTTCGCTTCTTATAATATCTCCCGGGGCTATATTGCTGCGCGGGCCGAAGGGGTCTACCGGGCAACGAAACCGGTGAACGCCATTGGCATCCGCCGACAGCAGCGCGGGGCGTGTCCGGGTGCAGGAAGTTTTTGTGTATTCACAGCGGGTATGGAATGAACAGCCTTGAAGCGGAGCGCGAGGATCAACAGGCAAACCGGGAATTGGAGATAATCTTTCGGATCTGGATTGATCGATCTTTGGAATGGATTTCAAAAGCGCACGTGTATATGGGTGCCGCGGACAACCAAATATCTGTTCAGTTTCCCCGGTTTCAACGATTCTTCCCCCATACATAACTGAAACACGATCAGCGATCCCGGCAACCACACCCAGATCATGGGTAATGAGAACAAGGGCCATACCCAGTTCCTTGCGAAGGTCATCAATTAGGTTGAGAATCTGGGCTTGGATGGTCACATCCAGAGCTGTCGTCGGTTCATCCGCGATCAAGACCTTGGGATCACGGCTGATTGCCATGGCAATCAACACACGTTGCCGCATGCCCCCGGATAGTTCATGAGGATAGCATTCCATCCTGCTGGCTGCGCCATGAATGCCAACCAGATCAAGAAGTTCGATACATTTCCTGCGCGCAGCCTCAGCCGACATGCCATCGCAGACGATAAGCGGCTCAGCCATCTGGCGGCCGACCTTCATGGCCGGATTCAAGGCGGAAAGGGCGTCCTGGGAAATCAAGGAAATGCCGTTTCCCCTGATCAGCTTCATTTCACGATTGCTCAGGCTACGGAGATCTTTTCCGTCAAACAAAATTTCCCCGGAGGTGATTTCACCACCCTGCCCCAGCAGTCTCAGAACCGCCAGCATTGTCTGGCTTTTCCCACTGCCAGATTCCCCGACGATGCCCAAAGATTCACCAGAAGAGACGTCAAAGGACACATCCTCGACAACCTTGATTGGATTTTTTCGTGATCCGTAGCACACACTCAGGCTTTCCACCGATAGAATGGAAGAGGGCATTTTATCTTCCTCAATGTTCTGCATGATCCTGTTCAATTCAGTTTGATCTTGGGATTGAAGTAGACATACAGCACGTCAACAATCAGGTTTATCAGAACAAAGATGAGTGCAAGCATCAATATTCCGCCCTGAATAAGCGGGATGTCACGAATTGCGATCGCCTGAAACATCGCCAGCCCGATACCTGGCCAGGAGAACACCGTCTCTGTCAGTACCGCGCCGCTGAACAGGAAACCCATTTGCATACCGATCACCGTCAGCACTGCCGGGATGGCATTGGGAAGGACGTGAAAGAGTACGATGCGCCATTCGCTCAGGCCCCGGCTGCGGGCGGTTCGGATAAAATCGTTGTTAATCACTTCCAGCACGGCGGATCTGGTCATCCGGGCAATGGAAGCCAGCGACCAAGCGGCGAGGGTGATTGTGGGCAGTATCATATGTGCGGCAAGCGACAGAATGCCCGCGCCGGACGGCGGCATGCCGCTGACCGGTAGCAGCCGCAGATGCAGGCCAAAGATCAGGATCAGCACCAGACCCAGCCAGAACGACGGCATGCTGTTGAGAAACAGAACCACGATCGTCAGCCCCCTGTCGCGCAGCGAACCCGGGCGCAGTGCCGCCCATGTACCTGCGGCAACCCCAGCGACAGAGGCCAGGACAATTGCCGCAAAAGCCAGAAGCGCTGTGTTCGCCATGCGGCTGACAAGAACGTCGGCCACAGGTCTGGAGAATGAGAGAGATTGCCCAAGATTTCCGGACAGGAGGTTGGACATGTAAATCAGATACTGAGCAACCATCGACCGGTCCAAGCCCAGCGACTGACGCAGACGTTCACGCGCCTCTTCTGACGCATCCGGCCCAAGCAGAACGTTTGTCGGATCTCCGGGAATCAACCAGGTCAACAGGAATGTCGCCAGCGTGACGCCTATGATCACCGGGATAATCTGAATCAAGCGTCTCAGGATAAAGGGAATCATGGTCAGCTTTCTCTACTTTGCGGACTGGCGTGAACGGGGGTCCAGCAGATCGCGGATGCCATCGCCTAACAGATTGAAGCCAACCGCCAGAAACACGATGGCCAGACCGGGAATGGTGGCCACATGGGGCGCCATCACCAGTGATGTCCTGCCGCCACTCAGCATCTGCCCCCAGTCCGGTGTCGGCGGTTGAATGCCAAGCCCCAGAAAGCTCAGGCTCGCCGCCAGAATGACGTTCCGCCCCGTCTGCAGCGTTCCGTAGATCAACGCAGGCGCCACAACGTTCGGCAGGATATGGAACAGAATGATACGGGTATGACTGTAGCCAAGAACCCTCGCGGCCTCGACATACAACTCCTCGCGCACCCCCAGAACAACGCCGCGGATGATGCGGCCAAACTCGGGGATTGTGACGACAACCATCGCGATGATCATCGAGTTCAGGCCTGGTCCGATTGCCGCAGAGATACCCAGTGCCAGCAGAATACCGGGAAACGCGAACATGATGTCGAAATAACGCATGACGAAGGTATCGACAAACGAACCAACGTAGCCTGCAATCAGCCCCAGAATGCCACCGATCAGAAGCGAGATCACGGTTGGAATAATGGCAACAAAGAGGGCTATCCGGGCACCGTGAATAAGGCGGCTCAGTACATCGCGCCCCAGTTCATCGGTGCCCAGGATATATCCTTCGCTCAACGGAGGGAGATAGCGGATTATCGGGTTTGCGAAATTCGGATCATGGGGAGATATGAAATCTGCCAGCAAGGCAGAGAATACCACCATCGAGACCAGAACCAGACCAATCAATAGGCTGGTGTTCGTGGCAATATTCCGGAGATTTGACACGAAAACGCCCCTTCCTGTTTCTGGTGATGTCGCAAACTGTGACATTTATTCATCCATCCGCTGAAAGCTACTTCAGGCAACGCGCCAGAGTTTTCCGAGGTTCGGGATCTCGTCCGGCAGACCCAGCGACCGCAACGCATGCCAGAGCGTCGCCTGATTGCTGGAAACCACGGGGACGCCCGTATCCATTTCCAGATACGGAATTATGGGAAAGGAGCGGTAGGTGCCGCAAGAGATCAGGATCGTATCGGCGTTCCCGGCCTTGCGGAATGCATCACGTCCCAGCCGATAGGCGCTGTCGGCATCGTGGAGGCTGGCCTCGAACGGATCGGTGATCTGAAGCCCTTCCATGGCAACGATCTCGAATCCCATTGCCTCCATATACGACGTCATCTGCTTGTTGACCTCGTCAGAATAGATCGTCGCCACGGCGATCTTCTTGGCGTCAAGCGCCTTGAGGCCTTCCATCATCGCCTGCATCATGGTGATCGCCTTGATGCCGGTTTCGTTCTCGATCTCCTTCACCACCTGCTCGTCATGGCCGGGGCCACGCAGAAAGGTTCCGGGTGCGCCGCATTGCACGATCAGATCGACCTTGGCGGTAGCCAGTTGACGTGAGGCCTCAAGAACCTGAGACATCATTTCCTTGAGCCCATCATTGTCAACGCGCCGAACAATCGTCCGTGCATCCGCGAATGCCACACCGACCGGGGCGACAGAGCGCCATTCCTCGGCGCCCTCGATTGCTGTTGCCGGCCGCATCTGGCCGATCCGTGCTCGCCATCCTTGCATCATGTCTTTGATCCTTTTCCTTCGGTCTGGGGAGAGTGGCCGTGAACTGAGCCCTGGGGCTCAGTCCAACGTGATGTTGGCATAGTTGAAATACACCGACCCTGCGGGCTCAATACCGCTGATTGAGCTACGAATGACGCGCGGCAGCCTGTCCTGATAGAGAAAGATCCAAGGCGCATCTTCAGCGATCAATCCCGAAGCTTCGGCATAGGTCGCCAGGATTTCCTCGGGCACGACGGCAGCACGCCCCTGGGTGAACAGATCATCCACCTGAGCGTTCTGATACCAACCACGGTTCACGCCGTTGGGGGGTTGATGGTTGCCACCGAACATCCGCTCAAGCCAGTAGCCCGCATCCGCACCGGTGGTCCAGCCGTTGTAATCGCCATGCACATCATCCGCGAGTCCTGCCCGCGTCGCTGACAGCAAAGCCGAAAACTCCATGTACTGAACCTGAAGATTGACGCCGATGGCCGCCAGATCTTGTTGAACCAGTGTCATGAGCTGGGTCGCCAGACCAAAGCCCGGGCCGCTGTTGGGCGACAGCATGTTCAGCGTGACAGGAAGCGACACGCCGCTTTCCGCCAGCAGTTCCTGCGCCCGCTCAAGGTTATAGCGATATTCCGTGATATAGCTCTCGGACCCTGCCCGCACTTCGTTGGCAATCGGCACCGGAGAGCCCAGCGGCGAGGCCTGGCCGCCGAACAATGCGCCGATCGCCTCTCTGTTGACGGCATAGTTCAGTGCCTGACGAAATTCTACATTGTCGGTGTAATCTGCCCGCGTGTTCAGGCGAATGAAGTACGAATTGGCCGGGTCAGTATACTGAACCTCAAGATTGTCCTCCCTGCTCAGTTGGGCGACCTGCTCGGCACTCGCGCTGGGGATCACGTCAATCTGATCAGTGATCATGGCAAACGCCATCGCGCTGGGGTCCGAGATCGGGCGGAATTCGATCGCCTCCAGACCGGGCATCCCGCCCCAGTAGCCTTCGTTTCTTTGCAGGGAAACCGATTGCCCTTGCTCGAACTCGTCCAGCATGAACGGGCCGGTTCCGGCGGGGGCGAAGCCAAGCTGATCACCGGGGTTGGCGTCCATCGCCGCTGGGCTGATGATGGACATACGCCGGTCGGTCAGCAGTCTGGTCATGCCTGAGAATGGCTGTTTGAGGACCATGACGAAACTGCCATCGGCATCAACCTCGGTATAGTCGATCCAGTTGGTGATGAAGGCGAGGTTACCGCTGGCGCGTTCATCAAAAAAAGACGATTCACGGTCCATGAGACGATCAAAATTTGCCTGAACGGCCTCAGCTGACAGCTCTGAACCGTCATGAAAGGTTACCCCCTCACGGATCTGAAAGCGATAGGTAAGCCCGTCGTCCGAGATCGAGAAATCTTCCGCAAGAGCTGGAATGATCTCAGGGGCGGTGCCCGTTGCCTCGGACAGATCTTCGCGCACCAGCGGCTCGTAGATTGCGTCGATGACACGAAGTGCAACCGTTCCACTGACCCGGTGCGGATCAAGAGGCGGGATTGCGCCCTCTGAACCGATGGTGATGGATTGCGCAAAAACCGCACTTGAAGTCACCGAAGCCGTTGCGGCAATGAATGCAGCGGTGGCGACAGTGCGATACAGACTTCCTTTGAGGTGTGTTGACGTCATGTCGTACTCTCCCGTTTGATCGATGTTGTGTGCTTCTGCGGTTGGCATTTCTGTCGATGCCCTTACGCTAGGTGAGATTGAGGCTATCCGAGAACGAAAAATTAACAATTCTGATAATTTGCCCTATTGATAGCCATTCCTAATATAACATTCGCGTTTTGCCACGGGTACCGGGCGGGATCAGCTCTGCGCCTGTTGGCCCGCGGGTGTGACCGGGTCGACCGGATGGCGCGCCAGTGGCAGAACCGTGATGTCGTACATCCAGGGATTTGCGGGCAGGCCAGTGATGATCTGGTGCAGTTCGGTGGCATCTCCGGCACGCCACACACCCCAGTTCTCAAATCGACATGGAACACGCCACATACGGACAAGAGTTCCGCTTTTAACCAGTTCCGCAGCATGCTCGCGCTCTTCCCGGATGATCTTTTCCCTGAACTCGGGCTCCATGTCGTCAGACCATTTGAGCTTGATGTTGACCAGAAATTCCATTTTCTCTCCTTCAGCGAGATTTGTTGAAGTCATTGATGACGACATTGGCGGCATTGAAGCCGGGCAGCCCGGTGACATACCCACCCGGCCAGGTACCGGCGCCAGACAGGTAAAGCCCGGGCACGGTCGATCTGTAATCATTCGTGCGGCGGCTTGGACGTGCACCGAACAGCGCGCCGGGCATCATTTCACCATGCGTGATGTTCGAGCCGATCAACCCGAACTCGGCCTCCAGTTGCCGGGGGTTCAGATAGGATCGCGCAACAATCCGGTCTGCGATATCGGGCAGAAAGTCAGACAGCGCCTTGACGCAGCGATCCGCGAAAACGTCGCCCTGCTCAGGCCACTGCCCCTCGGACAGGGTATAGGGCGCGTGCCATGCGTTGACGCTCAGCAGCTTTCGCCCCTTGGGCGCCAGCGCAGGAGAGCTTTCCGAAACGATGAGCCCCCACATGATCGGAGACTGCGCAAGCTGGCCAGCGAGGCCTTCCGAAACCGCCTTTTCGATGTAGTCGAGCGACGGCGCGACCCTGAACTGGACCTGCGCGGCATCCCGCGCAGTAAGATCAGAGGGAAGGCCCCGGTAGCTGGGCAGGCCATCAAGCGCCAGTACCAGCTTGAAGGCCGATCCGCGCATCGGCAGCGCCTGCATTTCCTCCACAAGATCCGTTTCCGCGGCCTCGGCATCCAGCAGGTCACAGAAGACGGTTTTCGGGTTGATCGCAGTCAGCACGGCCTGAGCGTGCAAAGTGCGCCCGTCTTTCAGCGTAACGCCGCTGATCCGACCGTCCTGACGAAGCAGCCGCAACACAGGCGCGTTGGCCTCGACCGTTCCGCCATGGGCGCGCACGCTTGCAACCAGCGCATCAATGATCGCGCCCATGCCGCCCACCGGCAACCCGGTCGATCCGCGCAGCGGAACCGAGCGCGGGTCATTGGGGTCTGTCGGCGGATTGGAGGCCAGCGAGATCGGACGCAACATCAGGCCGATTGCGGAACCCGGCGCCGAAGGCGGCACCAGTGACGCATTCAACGCCAGCATGCCCAGCAGCGCCTTGGCCTGATCTGATCTGAGGCGCTCGTCCAGCAACTGACGCAGGCTTCCAAAGAAGACGCGCTCAAACAGATCGGCAAGCTCTGCCGGTACCTGACTTGCCAGTTCCGCGATCTGCGGCGACGGTTCGAAAACCGATACCTTTAGATGGCGTGCCAGGTTTTCCAGATCAGCAATCAGGCCGAAATAGCGTTTCGCTTCACCAGCAGCATAGCTGTCCAACTGCGCGGCGATGCGCTCACGGTCCCGCCAGCCGACAAAGGCACCACCGGGAAAAGCATGCAGCACCGTCGGATCAGTGCGCAGGAACCTCAGGCCGTATTTCTCAAGCTTCAGTTCACGGATGAACTTGAACTCCAGACTACCCGGTGAGTTGGTAATCGCGGTCTTGTAGCCCGGCATGAATTCATAGGAGCCACAAAGGCCCCCAAAACTTGCGCGTGCCTCAAGGACATGTACGCGCAATCCTGCCTTCGCAAGAAAACCCGCGGCGATCAGCCCGTTGTGCCCTCCGCCCACCACGATGACATCGTGATCTGCAGCGCCTGTTGACGACATGTCAGCTCTCCCGGTTCAGGGGTGCGCGCAATTGCCCGATGACCATGTCAGCTTCCACCCGCAGGCTTGAAGCTTTCGTCGAAAAGCCTGAGCCAGTTGCCACCCGCGATTTTTGCGATCTCCTCTGCCGAGAACCCGCGGTTCTTCATGCCTTCAAGCACTTGCGGAAAATCCCTTGAGGACTGGAACCAGCTTGGCCAATCCGAAAAGCCGGTGATCGGAACTGCGCTTTCGCGTGCCCAACGCCCTGCTCGCCACCATTTGATCTGCGACACCGGCCAACCATCGTAGAAATCGGTGCCCAGTCCGACGGCATCCGCACCGACCAGATCGACGGTCCAGGCGACCATATCGAGGAAGGTCTCAAGCGTGCAATCTGATCCACCTTTCATGATCTTCGGATAATTGCTCAGGCCGATCACACCGCCGCTTTCGGCCAGCTTGCGGATCAGGTCAGTGGACATGTTGCGCCGGTTCAGCTCGATATCCGTGCCGACAAATTCTTGCGGATTGGCATGAGTAATGGCGATGGGTCGCGTGGAATACTCGATTGCGTCGAAGCAGGTGCGCTCGGTGCAGTGCGATACATCAACAAGCATTCCGACCCGGTTCATCTCGGCAATCACATTGCGGCCGAAAAATTTCGAAACGCCAATCGTGTCGTCTTCCCAACACCCGGCACCGACCCGGTTCTGCACATTGTAGGTCAACTGCGCTATCCGTACGCCGAGTTGATGAAAGACTTCGATCAGTTCGATATCGTCTTCAAACGGCGAGGTATCCTGAAAACCGAATACCACGGCCGTGCGCCCCGATGCGGCAATCGCCTCGATATCCTGCCCGGTCTTTGCCAACGCGATCAGATCGGCATTCTGTTCAAAAAGCCGGTTCCATTGCCCGATCACGGACAGTGTTTCGCGGGCGTTCTCCCAGATCGCCAGAGTCACATGAACGCAACCCACGCCCCCTGCCCGCCATTCCTCGAAGCGGTCGCGATGGGGGTTGTTGTATTGAAGTGCATCAATGATCAGCATGGTGTTTTCCTTGTTTTCAATCAGGGCAGACTGACGATCAGTTTGCAAAAGGGTCGGCAGGGGGGCCGTATTCCTGAACGATCGTTTTGATTTGCGAGAATTCATCGAGGGCCTCAACGCCGTTTTCGCGGCCCAACCCAGACTGCTTGTAGCCACCGAACGGGGCACGCAGGTTGATGGCCCGGTAGGTGTTCACCCAGACGCTTCCGGCCTGCAACTTGCGCGATACCCTGCGAATGCGCATCGGATCGCAGGACCAGAAGCCAGCCGCCAGCCCATATTCAAGGCTGTTGGCCATGTCGATCGCCTCTTCCTCGGTATCGAAGGGATGGAGGGTGACGACAGGCCCGAAAATCTCTTCGCGGCACACCCGCATGTCTGGTTTGACATCGGAAATGATCGTCGGGTTAATCCAGTACCCCCCGGCAAGGCCATCCTCCATTGCCGGAACGTCCCCGCCGGCAAGGATGGTGGCGCCTGAATCCCGTGCGTCCTGAATATAGGACAGCACCTTGCGGAACTGCCGCTCGCTCGCCAGCGGGCCAAGATGTGCACCCGGCATATCCGGAGCGCCAAGCCGGATACGCGAAACCGAAGCCAGGTATTTCTGGACAAACCGATCAAAGACGCTGCGCTGGATCAGCAACCTTGATCCGGCGACGCAGGTCTGGCCTGTCCCGGAAAACGCTCCGTGCGTGGCAGCAATCGCCGCCGACTCAACATCGCCATCCTCGAAAACGATATGGGCTGATTTACCACCCGCTTCACAGATGAATTTTTTCAGATTTCCCGTGACCTTGCCGCCAAGGTGCCGCGCAACCTGGGTGCTGCCTGTGAATGAGACCATATCAACGCCGGGATGCGTCGCTAGCCGCTCGCTGTCAGCACTGTCAGCGACAACCGTGTTCACAATTCCCTCGGGAATACCGGCCTCAAGCGCCAGTTGCGCCAGCCGGATGCTGGAGCCCGCGGCATCAACCGGTGGCTTCAGGATGACGGCATTCCCCATGGCCAGCGCGGGCGCCAGCTTCCATGAACCAAGCGACAGCGCGCCGTTGAAGGGTGTGATGGCAACGACCACGCCGAACGGCTCGCGGATGATCACCGCGTCCGAAGTCGGTGTCAGCACGCGCCGCTTGTCATCCATCGTTTCCAGCGCGCTGGCGTAGTAGTGGTACCAGTCAGCGGCGACGGACATCTCGGCGGTTGTTGCGGCATGGACCTTGCCGTTTGCCAGGCTCTCAAGTTGCGAAAGCGCACCGGCATTTTCCCGTATCAGGTCACCCAACCTGCGAAGGAACCCCGCGCGCTGATACGGCGTAAGATCAGACCAGACACCGGAATCGAACGCAGCACGGGCCGATCCGACAGCCGCATCAACCACATCCGGGTCCGTGTCAGACAGCCCCCAAGCCTGACCGTTGGCCGGATTGATAAGTGTTACACCGCGCCCCGTCTCAGGCCAGTTGGCCCCGTCAACAAATGACGTGAACCTGCATTCAGCCGAAAATTGCGCCGCAGTGTTCATAACGATATCCCCTTCATAATCCTGGGTTGCTGAGCGGCCAGACGCCTTTTGCCATTCCGCTCGCCGCCCCTTCCGCTCCCCTCTTCTCCGGCCTCAGCGAGGCGCAGAAACTCGGGGTTGGATTGGTGCTTGTTGTCTTGCACCATCAAGCACTTGAAAATTTAATAGTTCAAATAAAAATATTTAGGGTATACATAGTCTGATCGTATAATTCAGGAGGGAAGATGTCTCAGACCCCATCAAGCGCTTTGAACGTTGCCCTCACCACTCCCTCCTATAACGCGACCATCCGGCACCTCCGGGCTTTCATTGCCGTGTGTCAGCACCAGAACTTCACGCGCGCGGCGATGGAGCTGCACCTTTCACAGCCCTCCCTGACAATGACGATCAAGCAGCTTGAAGATATCGTGGGTGCCTCACTCTTTGACCGGACAACGCGTAAAGTGGTTCTGACACCCGAGGGCACTGATCTCCTTCCTGTCGCACAGCGGCTCATCTCGGATTTTGATTTCGCGATCAGTGACATCCGCCTCACGGCAGCCAGCCGGAACAGCTGCGTCCGTCTCGCCGCCGTCAGCTCGGTTGCGACACAGATTGTGCCGGGCATACTCCAGCGACTGGGCGAGACCCATCCGGGAATTCGTGTGCAGATCCGCGAGGGAAATTCCAATCAGGTCCGGCGCCTTGTGCGCCGGAATGTAGTGGACATCGGCTTCGCGAGCAAAAGCGACGACGAGGCGGAACTGAACTTCGAACCGCTCTTTCGCGACAGGCTTGGGGTCATCATGCGATCCAGCGACGAGTTGCTGTCAGAAACCCAGAACGGCACGCTTCGTTGGGAACAACTGAACAACCGAAGGTTCGTCGGGCTGACGGACAACACAGCAACCGCACCAATCCTCTCATCGCTACCCTATCTGCCTGAAACGGTCTCCTTGCCGCGGTATGAGGTCGATTCCTATCATATGATGTGGGCCCTTGTCGAAAAGGGCTTTGCTGTCTCGACAGCGCCCGCACTCGCCGCGCGGAACTCCGAAGCCAAAGGCATCGCTTTCGCCGTTCTTGTTGAGCCTGCGGCGTGGCGCCATGTGTGGAAGATCACTCGGGTGGGTAGATCCATACCACCAGTGACCCAGCTTGTTGTGCGTTCAATCGAAGAACTACTTCGACAAGTCTCGGAAAAATCAGAGCATATTGAGATTGACCCCAAAATTTCAGACAAGAGTTAAGACCTGTGGACATTCATCTTGATGCCATGAGGGCGATGACAAAGTTCCAGTTGGCAGCGTGGCTGCAATCGGTCTTGTCAAAGCGTGTCACAATGCCACTGACTGCCTTGTCGGATCGGCACTTGCGGTTTGATCTCGGCGCAATCACAGCGGTTGCGCCTCCAACGACCGGTTCTTCAGAACTTACCCGGATTGAATACGCCGCCGCAGGGCGTGGACCAGTCTTCCAAGCGCATCCGCCAGAGCCAAAATCATGATCGTCAGGCCGATCTTTGAACACTCCTTGGCCCGGCCGTGAGCCCCCTTTTGTGGACTTGGCAGTGTCAGAGGACTGCGCTTGAGCAGGGCACAGCAGTGGTGTAGCCTTTTCGGATGCCAAAATCGTACCATTCTTGTTACTTCAAGATGAACCCGGAAGTGACAGCCTTGAATTGTTGCTCAACATTCGATTTCCACTCTCGCCCGTCAAACCTACGCCGCATCAGGCATAGGCTCTGCGTGCTGACGGCGCCTTCTGTCTTGGCGGCGATAACAGCACCCGCATGAACAGCACGGATGGTCTGCCAGTTCCCAGGCGCTACTGGGCCGTCCTCGCGATAACCATCGGCCTTTTCATGGCGGTGATCGACGGCGTCAGCGTCAACGTCGCATTGCCTACAATTGCAGCTGATTTCGGGGTGGCCGAGTCTTCGGCGATCTGGGTGGTGACAGCATATCAGCTTGCCGTCACCATCTCGCTTTTTCCGTTGGCGGCGCTGGGCGACAGGCTTGGCTACCGCGAGGTTTACTGTGGCGGCCTCATCGTCTTCGTAGCCGCGTCGGTGGTTTGCGCATATGCCGAGCGCCTGGATCTGATGATCGCGGCGCGCGCAGTTCAGGGGTTGGGCGGCTCTGCTGTGATGACCGTAAACCTTGCTCTCGTCCGCTTCATTTTCCCCAAGGCCAGTCTCGGGCGTGGTATCGCCTACAACACGCTCGTCGTGGCGGTGTCGGCTGCTGCGGGGCCAGTGATCGCCGGGGCGATCCTGTCAATCGCCGATTGGCAATGGCTGTTTCTCATCAACCTGCCGATCGGGCTGTCAATCCTGCCCGTGGCGATCCTCGCCCTGCCCCGGGTACCACCCACCGGTCGCCGGTTCGACTTTGCCGGAGCGTCGCTGATCGCATTGTCCATCGGTGTCGCGGTCATGACGATCGACGGGCTTGGACGCGGCTATCCCCTCGGCCTGCTTGCCATTGGCGTGCTGGCAGCCGGGGGGCTGGGCTGGACGATGATCCGGCATCAGAACCGCAGCCCGGCACCGGTGCTGGCGGTTGACCTCCTGCGCATCCCGGTTATTAGGCTTTCGGCTCTGACCGCCATATGCGCCTATGTGGTGCAGGGGCTATGCTATGTCTCCTTGCCTTTCCACTTACATGACACGATGGGCCTGCCAGCAGCGGTTGTAGGGCTTTCGATGGCGCCGTGGCCTGTCGGAATCATGCTCGCCTCGGTGCTCGTAGGACGGCTGATCGATCGTCATTCGGCCAGTCTGCTCGGCACGCTGGGCCTTGCGCTGCTGGTCGGCGGCGTGTGCTTCATCCTGTGGTCGATCCCGCTGCGCTCGCTCCCGGTGCTGGTGGCGGGCATGTTCGCCTGCGGTTTTGGATTCGGGTTGTTTCAGAGCCCCAACACCATGGCGATTATTTCCGGATCACCGCCCGCACGCATCGCTGCAGCCAGTGCGCTGCAGTCCTCCTCGCGATTGGTCGGCCAGACCGTCGGAGCTGCAGGTGCAGCGGCAATCTTTGGGTTGGCGGCGGCCTCAAGCACCATGCTGGCCATCACCGTGGCGGTTCTGTTTGCTATTGTCGGTATGGTTTGCAGTTCATTGCGTCTACTGCGATCCTGACCTGAGGAGGTACGCCCTGAACGCCAGAGATGGCGCAGATGCCGCTCTCCCCAGACTGCAGTAAGCGCGACGCCGATCCCCTCCCGCCATTTCTGGTCTGTTCTGACCATTCTCCGCGCACCTGTGCAGTAGAGCTACAGATCGCCACATGAAAAAGGTTCGACGTCAGGCCCCTCCCCATCCGCCACTTGCCCCCGCAAAAGCGTTTTCTTGATCCGGTTACGGACGGATTTAACATTGTTTTCAGATGCTTTGCGGGACGCGCTGAACATTGGCCTCGGCGCCTCGATACTAACAGTAGATTTCTTTGGTCCTTTGTGCTCTGAACCTGAGGACTGCGCAGTATTGGAAAATTGCTTCTCAAAGCATTGATAATAAATCCTTTTGTGAATGCGGGCCTTCTCAAATCGATTTCAGGGACGGCTGCAAGGAAGGAACAGAAATCGAACAGCTCCCATCGTGCCCCGCTGGGTGTTCAAGGAACGGCTGCCGCGCTGCGGGCGTTACCCCAAAACTGGACTGGGCGCGAAGTAGAGGCCTAACCCCACCAGCAACAACGAGAGGCGGACGGTCGGCTACAAAGGCATGCTCAGTTGAAACCGATCAGCGCCACGCGGAGAAGCACCGCCGCTATGCCGATCGAGATCGCCAGGATTCCAAGACCAACAGGCGATCCGAACCCATACCAATGAAGCGCCAGTCGGCTGTGGCTTGCGTCATCCAGATTGTCCGTTTCAATGTGGTTTCCATTCTTCTGCATGGTCATTCCTTTCGGTTGTTGAGATCAGGTGGAGATCGAACGGTATTCGCGCCGAGGCACGAAGACGGCAAGGGCGGTGCATACGAGATAGAGGCCCGTTTGGTACCAGAGCGCGCGGGAGATGGCCGCTTCCCAGGCTCCGGTCGCAAGGTTCAACGTACCGAAGAAGATCGCACCGAGTAGGGCGATGCCGATCGCATTGCCGAGTTGTTGCGCCGTATGCAGCAGACCTGATGCCGCGCCTGCATCCGCGTCAGGCACCTCGCTGAGCGCGAAGTCGAACATGTTGACCACAAACAGGCCCATACCCGCACCTGCCAGTGCAAGGGATGCAAGTACGGGCCAAACGAGTGCTGTCTCTGCGCCGCCAAGCATGACCAGCAAAGCCCACATGCCTCCGCCCATGACAGCCGAGCCCGCGGCCAGCATCCATTGACTGGCAGGTCCCTTGCGCATGGCAGAAGCAGCCGAAGCGGCAAAGGAGCCGAGAGCAAAGGGAAGCATCACAAGGCCTGCTTCGAGCGCGGAATGGCCAAGCCCCTGCTGCAGATAGACGGCGAAGAACATGAAGAAACCAGCGACACCGGAGAAGAAACCGAACGCGAGGATGACACCGATTGCATAGCTGCGCCGTCGAAGTAGTCGCGGCGGCATGAGGGTTGGCTCACCACGGAAAGCCTGGCGGCTCTGAAGCCACGCGAACAAAGCCCACACCAACCCGGCGATCAGGACCAGTGCGATGTGTTCAGAAGACCAACCCGCTTCGGTGCCCTCGATTGTCGGATAGAGAACGAGCGCCGTGCCGACGGCCGCCAGCGCAACACCGCGCCAATCAAAGTGTCCCCGGCTGACACCGCGTTCACGGGGGAGGACGGTCCGGCCCCGCACAAGCACAAACAGCCCCATCGGCAGGTTAATGACAAATATCCAGCGCCACCCAGCACCGAAAAGATCGAGCGCAATGAGACCACCGCTGAGTACGGGCCCGACGATTACCGCGAGACCTGTAACGGCGCCGGCAAGGCCGAACGCTGCGGCACGCTCGTTTTCGGCGAAGTTGGTGTGAATAATTGCCAGGACCTGCGGAATCATGAGCGCCGTGCCCGCGCCCTGCAGAAGCCTCCCGCCGATTAGCGCAGTGCCAGTGAGTGCAACGGCGCACCAGGCGGACGCGAGGGTGAATACTGCCGCGCCAATCAGGAAAACAATGCGATGACCGTACCGGTCTCCGAGCCGCCCTGCAGGCAGAAGTCCGATCGCGAAGACGAGTAAATAGCTAGCGATAACCCATTGCAGGGTCGAGGTACTCACCCCCAGGCTCTCCTGGATCGACGGCAAGGCGACATTGACAGTGGTGACATCGGTCAGGTTCATGAAGTTGGCGAGAAGCAGAACAAACAGGGCACGCCAGCGGAGCGGATCAGGTCGGGCGTCAGCCGCCAAGCTTTGGGTGATCGTCATCGACATCGTGCCTTTCGTTTTGCGCCCATGATCTCACGCCCGCAGGCGTCGTCGGGGGAATGTTTCAAGCCTTGCGCGTCTGCGGTCGGGCCGGATCGCTGGCGGCAAAACTGGGGAAGAGCCCCTGCCCCTCTCCGGTGGCGCCGGAAGAACCGAGAACCTCTGCCGCGTTGCGCGCTTCGCAGTGCACGGGGGCGGCAACAGAACGGGCAGTTTCGGCACCGGAAACAATCATTTTCATGATGGACTGGCCCCTCTGCTTGCTCTATGATTCGTTAGATTAAACGAATAGAATGGAGCGCTCTCTAGTGTCAAGCCACGATGAAGATCAAGCAGGACAACGCACCGACGCCATCCGGCAACTGACCGTTTCCGGGCGACGGCTTAGCGATGCCACTGTTTTGTTCCACACCAAAGCCGCCGAAGCCTTTGGCTTGGGAGCGAGTGAGACCAAGGCGCTGGGATTCATTCAGCGTTTCGGGCCGATCACGCATCGTGACCTCACAGAGCGGATCGGCCTGAAACCTGCCTCGGTGACCAATATCCTCGACCGGCTTGAGGCAAAGGGATGGGTGAGGCGCCAACGCTCGGACGAGGACGGTCGTCGCGTCCTGCTGACAGTCGTCCCTGAGAGGGTGGAGACCTTCCAGCAGAAAGTCTTCGGACCTTTCATGAAGCGGCTGGACGGGGTCTACGCCGCATTCGGAACCGAGGATCTGATGCTGATCGCACGTGCGTTCGATTCAATAGCAGCGGCGCAAGAAGCAGCCGCACGCGATCTTGAGGGCCAAGACGATGGTGGTACCGGTGAATGATGACAACCCATCAGAGAAACCGTTCGTCGCCTCGAGGTTGTCTATAAACCCGAGGTCTCTGATCACTGCACGCTGGACAAGGTGAACCGCCAGTTCCGGGTGCCAGCCCCACAATACAAAGACATGATCGATTATGGCAGCTTGCCGGTCAGAACATAACGCAGGATCTGGACGACTTGCTCTGGGCGCTCAGCTACAGCTAGGGCTGCCGCATCAATCTCTTTCAGAGCATGCTGATGCTCTGGCCCGTGCAGCACGATCAGCGATTTTCCCAATGCGGCGGCTGCCCCTGCATCAAAAGCGGCGTTCCATTGCCGGTATTTCTCACCAAAGCGGACAACCACCACATCTGCCTGGCTGATACCACGCCGGGTTCGGATCGCATTGATCTGGGCACCCTTGTGGTCATGCCAGAACTTGTTGTCTTCCTGTCCAAGGATCGCCACACCACAATCGTCGCTTGCACTATGGTCAGTTACCGGCCCGTCAAAGCTGACATCCAGACTGCTTGCACCTTCGATGATCTGTTCGCGCCAATCGGTATGGATCTCGCCCGAGAGATAGACCTTCAACGTCATGTTGGTTTTCCTTGTGGTTCCGTTTGCGTCGATTTGTTTATGGTGTGCTCACAACGAGTGGTCCAAATTGATTTAGTGCATTGTCGGCCTTTGGTCCATTGGAAGAAAGGTTTCAGGACCCGTCGGGAGGTATACCTGGGAGCTGTGCAGACTGATTATGTTGTAATGGTGATGCCATTGCGCGATGAGGAAACACTCTTGCCAAATCCCATCCGCAGAATCCGTCACTTCCGTGGCATGCAGGACATGCTTTGGCACTGGCCAAAATTCTCGCCCGCTGAAATCGCCCGCTGCGGCACCGGGCAACTGAAGCTGCACCCCGGTCATGCCAGAGGACGGCAAGGTGGTAGAGCAGATCGACGCTCTCGGCGATCAGCCCTTCGCGGTTGCCGGTCACCGCCTCCAGCGCACCCAGCACAAGCGCGCGGGTGTCGTTGCCGCCCGCAAAAGCCAACACCAGATCGGGGCGGCTGTCGGTCAGCATGAAGTCGTTGCGGATGGCCTCGGCCCGATTGCCGAATGCACGCCAGTTTGCGGGGTAGCGCTGGACATGCAGACGCATGTCGCGCGCCTAGTCCTCAACCGCAACACCCAGGAATGCATGCCCGCCTTGGATCACCACGCTGAGCGGATTGCGCGCGTGGATCACGCATCTGGTCAACCTCTTGGGCGGCCAGACCAGCGCATCAACTGAGGCCGGCGTCATGGCCGTAGCGGACAACGCGGATGTTCTCTACGGTCACAAGGCAGCTGCCCAGCATGGCTTCGGCCTCGGACAAAAGGCGGTCCACGTTTTCTTCTGTGTCGATGACTTCGACGACCAGCGGCAGATCGTCGGACAGACGCAGGATCTTCGTCGTGTGCATCCGGCTCGTTCGGCCAAAGCCCATAGCGCCCCGCAGAACGGTGGCACCGGCCATCCCGAGTTCGCGAGCCTTGAAGACCAACGCCTCGTAAAGCGGCCGGCCCTCGAATTCGTCGCTTTCGCCGATCATCAGCCGCAGGCGCACTGCATCAGTTGTCTCGCGCATGGTCAGGTTCCTCTCAATCGGTTCAGCTTTGCGCCGATACGGCTGCCAAACCAGACGGCACAAAGCCACAAAATGACAGACAGACCAAGGTTTAGTCCGGCGAGAAAAAAATCCTGTTGTTCCAGCAGCAAAACGGTTTCAAGGCTGAAGATCGAAAAGGTGGTGAACCCCCCGCAGAAGCCGGTCATGACGAAATGCCGCTCTGCCGGGCTGGCCAACCGGCGCCCGTCTGGTCCGCTGAGTGTGGCGTAGAGCCCGATCAGGAAAGAACCCACAACATTCACCGCCAGCGTTCCCCACGGAAATCCCGGCCCGGTCAGCTGCAGCAGCCAGAGCGAACCGAGATAGCGGGCAACCGCCCCCAGCGCGCTGCCGAGCGCAACCGCGACATAGATGCGGGCTTCCCAGCGCATCTCAGTTTCCTATTGCCGCGAGGGTGGCGGCCATGGCCAGCCCGGCGGCCACAAGGCAGAGCACGACCGATGCCACGATGTTGGCGAGCGCCCGACTGGTCTCGCCATTGCGCAGCAGTGTCAATGTCTGAAGCGAAAACGAAGAGACGGTGGTGTAACTTCCCAGAACGCCGATGACAAACCCCAGCCAGAGGACTGGCCGCACCACAGCATGATCACCTGGCGAAAGGATCAGCGCGGCCAGTACACCGATCATGCATGCACCGGTTATGTTCACCACCAGCGTTCCCCATGGAAAGGTCTCCCCCCATCGGCGCGCAACAAACCCCGAAACGGCATAGCGCCCCATGCCACCGACGGCCCCACCAAGGGCTACAAGACCGATCTGTGCCAGTTGCGTTTCCATCCTGCGCTTGGTTACCCTTTCACTTCAACCTGTCAAGCCACGCATGGTTCTTGGCCGAACGGCACACAGGCGCACAGAAACGGCGCCCGTTCTCCAGACGTGTTCGTTTTCTATTGGGGGCAATTGGCATTACGCTCAGAGCGACAAGCTGAGCCGGTCTTTTGTCTGGTATTCTCCCATCGCAACGGCAAACCCACAAGGAAGGCAGGCGAACAGTTTCAAGAACAGAGGCAATGACGCGAAACGCGAGGGACATGACCCATTGATTTCCGTTGGGCTGCGTAATTCACGGTTCAGAAAACGAGCGGTGAACATGTCTGATCTCTTCTGGCTGTCCGACGCGCCTGCGGAATACGGCCCCGGCACACTTGAAGGGGACAGTGGCCCCAGTGGAGCCGCGCAAGCCCCGGAAAGGCTAGACAACCGCTGGAAGCGACGAAGCGATAAGGGCATCTTCGCACAGACAATGGCCGGGCTGGCCGCGAAAAAGGGGGGCTTTACGGCCCAACGGCGGCATGAACACCTAGTTGCACGCCATTTGCGACAGCCAGGGGCGGCCTCTGAACCTGTTCGTGAGTGGCAGACAGGTCAGCGATCTTTCTGCAATATGGATCGCACTGCGCATCAGCGCCACAGGCCCAGCAACAGCCGCAAATCAGCCCATCGCCGCGCCACGGACGGGATAAGCAGGAGCATCGATCCCACAGCCCAGGCGGAAGCGCCCCCGAACATCACAATGATAAAGGCCTCCTCGCGGCCGGTGATCTGCAACAGAAAGAAGCCAGGCACCCACAGAATTGCCAGCACCAATGCGGCCACCCATAAGTTGCGCAACTTCGCCCGCGGGTGCCACCCCGAGGGGAGCTGGACACGCCGACCGGTTCGGAACGCATCGCGCTCGGCACGGTTCAAGATTACCCAGCGTAGATCCACCTCCTGCCCGCGCCGCCTGATCGCACGGCTGACATCCTCCAGCCGCAGTCGCTGCGCCGGCTGGCCGTTGTCGGCCGCCATCTCTACGAAATGGACCATCCCGTCCCGCCCGAACCCCGCCAGGCGCCCCTCAACGTGGCGGGGCTCGCGCCCAGGCTCGGCCAGGTCCAATCTTACCTGCACTGGGCGGGCGAAGCGCAGAAGCGTCCGATAACTCATCCCTGTCCTTCCTGCGGCGGTGCTGAAAGCATGTCGGCCGATTGCTTTGCGGTCAACACACAGTCCTGCACGGCTGCGCCGGAATCAACCGCACAAGACCGAAGACACGCGGCCATCGGAGAATGCTTTGGAGGCATGACTGTCTCAGGCATTCCAGAGACCGAGCAACAGGTGCGGCTCCTGCAGCAACGACGCCTCCGGCAGCACCTCGCGCTTCCCAGCCCTTCCAGCTTTGGGCGACGAACGGCCGCTTTGCCGGGATCGCAAGGGGTTGGGTCTTGTCGATCGGCCTTGAGCCGAGAACCTACGGCTTGCATTCCATGCGCCGGACCAAGTGGCACAGACCTACAAAAAGACCGGTAACCTGCGCGCGGTTCAGTTGCTGCTGGGGCACATGAAAATGGACGGCACTGTGCGTTCCCTCGGCGTCGAAATCGAGGGCGCGCTGTCGCTGTCGGTGGGGATCGACCTGCGACGGACTGCCCCGTCCGGCACCTACCCGTGCCCGTCGGCCCTATTGCCGACAGTGCCCCCCAGAGCATGCCGCATTGCTGCTACCCGAAGCCGGCCTCTTATACTTGCCGCAGCGCTTCTGAACGGGCGATTTCGATGATGTGGACTAACCGGTCACTCGCCGCGAGCGCATGGTTGCCAATCGCCTGCGCGGCGACCGGGGCGCAGAGCGCGGATGGCGGAAATCCATTGGCATCGCGGAATTTGCGATGCTTAAGGTCGGGGTCGCCAACCGCATGAATACCGGGGCGGCGTTGATATCGCCCGCTCTCGTGTCGTAGTCACATAGTCAACCGGCTTTGGGAGACCGTCGCGCCATCTTGTCTACCAAACCAGCGTTTCCTGCGGCCTGCAGGCCTGCGATGGCACCGCGATAATCACGCGGCTCACGGTTCTGGCTGAGCTTCGACTTGGAGATGGTCCGGGTGACAGTGATGCGGAATGCTACGATCGCATCCAGCATGGCCTCCATGTAGTCGGCCGGAGCGTCGGACATCCGCCAGGCTGCATCGCCATGAAGGCGGCGCTCATGATGGCTGGTAAGCACGCCGACAGCGGCACGCTTTGAACGGGCATCGTGCTGGAAGTTGATCTCACCATGGACATGGACAACCTGGTAGTTCCATGTCGGCACATGGCGGTGATGCTCGGGCTTGCTCGGATAATAGTTCGGAGAGATATAACCGTCTGCGCCCCGGAATATTGCCAACACCTGCTGCCCGTTGGCGATCAGCCGGTGCATGTCGTTGGCCAGCGCCACATGCCCGATCAGTTCGCCCTCTTTGCCGGAAATCAGGGGCAGGTGGTTGGCAATGAGCCCCGCCTCCGTCTGGGCAGCGATGCACGCCAGTGGATGGGCCGAGATGAGCCCGTAGATCTCGGCTTGGTCGACCTCGTGGAAATGGTCGGGCAGATACATGCGTGTCTCCGTTTCTCGTGCGCTCAGGCGCTCATGATCAGCTTCGCCGCGATGGCCCACATGACTGGGGCGATCCCCGCCTCAAGCAACCCCAGTCCCTCTGAGCCTGTCACGTGTATGTGCCGCTCCCATGCTCATTTAAGCCACCTTCCGTTCAAAAGCGACCGGGCTTTTCCAGCCCGGTTCTGTGCGTCGGCGGCGCGGGTTATGAAAGGCGTTGATGCATTGAAAGATGGACGTTTCGACCTGGCAAAGGGTTTCCCACGACATGCGCCAGAACAGCATCGTATCCACAGCATTTTACCGAAGCGACCTTTGCAGCGCCACGGGCAGAGCACTGATCGCCATGCCTCTCTCCATCTCCTGCGCAACTTCGATATAGGGGGAGCGTGCGGATCCTGAAACTGTTGTCGACGCTCTCGCCACGCGTGTCGTCGCATGGTATTGGCGATGTCCATCGAGTGTTTATCGCGCAGCCGATTGCGGACCTGCATTCACCCTGCCCAAGACAGAAAGATCGCCCTGCATGTCTCGCCGGTCGTCCCTCGGACGCTTCTCCATCCTCGCGGCCGCGATCATCGGCACGACTGTTCTGGCGCTTCTCGCGATCCTTGTCGCGCCATGGCTGGCATTCCCGGCGTTGGTGTTCGCTGGCCTCAGCCTTGTCGGCCTGTGGGATATCACCCAGACGCGGCATGCGGTTCTGCGCAATTATCCGATCGTCGGCCACATCCGCTACATTCTGGAGGGTATACGCCCCGAAATCCGGCAATACCTGCTGGAAGGCACGCATGATGAGGAGCCGTTCAGCCGTGAGGCCCGCAGCCTCGTCTATCAGCGTGCCAAGGGTGTCGAAGACAAACGCCCGTTCGGCACCACGCAAAAGGTTTATGAGGCGGGCTATGCCTGGATCACCCATTCAGTTGTGCCACGCCAGATCACCGACACCGATTTCAGGGTCAGAATCGGCAACGCAAGCTGCACACAGCCCTATGATGCCTCGCTTTACAATATCTCTGCCATGAGCTTTGGCGCGCTGTCGGGCAATGCGATTTCCGCGCTGAACCGTGGCGCGAAGCTTGGTGGTTTTGCCCATGACACGGGCGAGGGCGGCATCAGCCAGTATCACCGCGCTGGTGGCGGCGATCTGATCTATCAGATCGCGTCAGGCTATTTTGGGTGCCGCACGGCGGATGGAAAGTTTGATCCGGAGGCTTTTGCGGTCCAGGCGGCCGATCCACAGGTCAGGATGATCGAGATCAAGCTCAGTCAGGGGGCAAAGCCCGGACACGGCGGCATGCTTCCCGCCGCCAAGATCACGCCAGAGATCGCGCTGGCGCGCGGTATTCCGATGGGGGTGGATTGCCTCTCGCCCGCTGCGCACAGCGAATTTTCCACACCGATGGGTCTGGTGCAGATGATCGGACAATTGCGCGAGCTGTCCGGTGGCAAGCCTGTCGGTTTCAAGCTCTGCATCGGCCATCGCCGAGAATTCATGTGCATCGTCAAGGCCATGCTGGAAACCGGAATCGTGCCCGACTTCATCGTCGTGGACGGCAAGGAGGGCGGCACCGGCTCGGCCCCGCTGGAGTTTGCCAACCGGGTCGGCATGCCAATGCGCGAGGGGCTGCATTTCGTTCACAATACGCTGCGCGGCGCGGGATTGCGTGATCAGGTCAGGATCGGCGCTGCCGGCAAGATCGTCAGCGCGTTCGATATCGCGCGGGTGCTCGCGCTCGGGGCTGACTGGTGCAACTCGGCCCGCGGGTTCATGTTTGCGATCGGCTGCATTCAGGCGCAGGCCTGTCACACCAACAAATGCCCGGTCGGAATCGCCACTCAGGACACGCTGCGTCAACGCGCGCTCGATCCTGACGACAAAAGCCAGCGCGTCGCGCGGTTTCATCGCAACACCCTGCATGCGCTGGGAGAGCTGGCCAGCGCCGCCGGGCTCGATCATCCAACTGATTTTCTGCCGTATCACCTGATGTTCCGCCAGGAAGCGGGCACTTTCATGGATGGCAACGAGGTGTTTGCCTATGTGCCCGAAGGGTTTTTGCTTGCGCCCGATCCGCACCCTGATCTGCCCGAATGGCATGATCGCTGGGATCGCGCAACGGCGCAAACCTTCGCGCCGCCGATGATCCCGCATGGACCGTTCACGCGAAGCAAGCCAGAAGCCATCCCGCCAAAACCCGCCTCGCCACTCCCCGTGGCAATTACGACGCGGCAGGTCTGAACCTGTTCCTCAAAGTTGCGATTTTGCCCGGATTGCGATGAGTCATTCGCATGAAGTCTGGAAATGTTGGCTCAATTTGCGGAACTTTGCCGCAGACTTCCCTTGCCTCATCGATTTTTCAAAACTGTGTGGAGCAAATAAGCCGCGATCTGTCACGACAACGACCGGACATTTTTGTTGATTGTTGGCAGACATGTCGACCAACACAGACCATCGCGCGTGCAGCCTCAATCCGTTGTTCGTGCAGCCACGTTGTCATGCACGCCCCTGTGTGCCTGGTCGCTGCATAAGGACGACATCCTTGACCGGCACCTCGCACCGCCAGCCCCAGCTGCGTGCAAGATACATGAAAGTAGCCGCGCGGTAGAAAACCACATGCGTCGGATCCTTGCGATAGTGCCAGTCCTTGAAACGCGCATCATCGGTCTGAAAGCAGGTCATCACTGCCAGCCACCCGTTGGGGCGGATCAGCGCGCGCAACCGGGCGAATTCTGCGTTCGGGTTATGAAAATGCTCCGCCACCTCGGTGCAGGTGACAAAATCATATGTCTCGCTAAGCGGAGCGGGATCAGGGTGGAAGAACGGATCATACAGCGCCACCGCATGCCCCGCCTCGCGCAGCATCGCCGCCAGTGCCGGGCCCGGCCCGCAGCCATAATCGAGGCCACGCGCACCGGCTGCCAGACGTGCCAGAAGCGGATCGCTCAGTTTCGACAGGAAGCGGCGATAGCGAGAATCGTTTGGGTCATTTTCGTGTTGCAGGTAATGAGCGTATGCCTCTTCACGCGACGGATGCTGTGCAGGCGTCAGATAGCGCGCCTCGCACTCAATGCAGCGCCAGTATTCCCGGCCACCCACAACCATGAACCACTCGGAACGCGGCGCGCCGCAAACCGGGCAGGCAATACCGTCATGGGCGTCGCGCAGGGTCGCCGCTACTGCCGTCATGCCCCGGCACTGCTGCCATTGCGTGCCAGATAGACCGTTTGGGTAAAAGGACGGTCCGTCAGCGGATTGTGGAAGATCACGGGCTCTGCCCAGGCCTCGGGGAAAGCCTGGGCAAGACGGTCCAGAAACCGCTGGTCGGTCGGGTCGTTCGACCAGAGGCCGAAAATGCCTTTGGGCTTGAGGTGCATGCGAAGGAACATCAGGCCATCGAGTTGGTAGAAACTGTCGCTACGCTCGTCGAGCAGAAATTCCGGCGTGTGGTCGATCTCCACCAGCACCGCATCGAAAAGCCGGCCTGGTCTGTTCACATCAAACCCGGTCTTGCTGGCGGCCATGGCGAAAAAGTCGCCCTGCAACAACCGGCAGCGCGGATTGTCAGTCAGCTTTCGGCCCATCGGCAGGACACCAGATTCATGCCATTCGATGACTGGCCCCAAGAATTCGACGACCAGTAGCTCACTCACCGCACCATGCTCAAGCACCGCTTGCGCAGTGTAGCCCAACCCCAGCCCACCGACCACGACATCCAATGCCGTGCCATCACAGGCCGCAACCCCCAGCCGCCCAAGCGCGACCTCGGACGCGGTGAAATAACTGGTCATAAGGAATTCGTCGCCGAGCTTGATCTCAAAGACATCCACGCCAAGCCTCAGATCGCGCCGCCGTCGAAGGCTCAGCGCGCCAATCGGCGTCACACAGTAGTCGAGTTCTTCAAACAGGTGGCTCATGGGAACGGGCGGTGAAGGCCCTTGCCGCCTTTCTTGAAATTCAATCGGATTGCAGCTTTATTTATGATTTGATTGAAAGATTCAACTATCGCCTCTTGCGGCGCATCTGCGACCGATACCACAGGGCCCGTTCAGGGACTGCGGCTGATCGGCGTCATCCACGTCAGGTCAGGCGACTGAATCAAGCAGGACAGATGGGTTCGAGAAAGATTAACGGGGCCTGATCTTTGTGTCCAGTATATCTGCGACAATTTCATGCTCGCTTCGCAATGAGTTCACTAGAACAACATTTGGTTCATAGTCTCCGCAAGACATGTTTATATTATTAAAACGAACTATCCGATCAAGCAAATGAGATCCATCATAATACTTGTTCGGATTTCTGGATGAAAGCCGTTGCCTCAAAGCATCATCATCCGGAACAAATAGGATGTACACTCTGTCAAACATTGTGAAAAAACGCCGGGTGTCCTCTTCCGATCCAAATATGTAGACCGGTCGTTCTGGAAAATTAATCAGCGCAGCTTTTAAGGCGTTCTGATCCCATTTCCAAGTTATAATGCCGGGGTCTCTCTTTGTAATTTCCTTCGCCTCCTCTTTAGACACAAAGTCCTTCGTGTCCAATCTGAAATGGCGCGCGATCAATTTGTCCGCATCGATGACATTCTTGCCCATTTGCTTCATTTTACGACAAATATATGATTTACCAGAGCCGCTTGCCCCGGTAATTAGAATAATTTCATCAATCTTATCGACCATATGCTTTTCCATCAGATTTCATTCTAGGCAATCCATGTCGCTGTTCAATTTTTTTGACATTGACCAAGGAACCGTATTTTCAGAATCATCATTGCGCATCTGTACATTACGCAGCAACAGAAACTCCAGCCCCTTCACTTTCACCCAGCGCAGCGATTCGAATCTTTTGCTGGCCGAAGAGGGATCTCGCGCACAGAATACTGCTGACCGGGCGGCACATTGAACTCCCCATCGCATCACTTTTCCGGCAGGATATCGGTAAGATTTGATCCACCTTGAAAATGGTGCAGGGAATGACTTCTCGTTTCGTCATGTGACTAACCATATCGCGATACTGAAGATACAGGGCTTTTCCTGGACCGAGGGACACATAAGCGTTTTGCTCGACTTGGCAAAGGACACAACCTGAGCAAAGTGTTGCCCGAGTGGGCCAACTGGTGCAAGTGCGCGCCCGTGCGTATCGTCGCCTTTGCCTTTTGGGCAGGTTCAGCGTGACCTCGCGGTGCAATCCGGACACGGTTCCTGAAGAGAACTGGCATGGCTCTGTCCTGACAGCCGCAGGGTTGGCCGACGGCGGAGCCTCTATGCCAACAATTTACACTGGGAGTGATCATTTCCCGTCGCTTGCGCCAGATCAAATCGCGGCGGGCGGAGTGCTGCATAGGTTGGGGCGTCCTTTCCCGGCAGGAGCTTTGATCATGTCCATGTATGTCACGCGTGTCGGTGCCCTGATCGGTCTGCTGTTCCTGGCCCCTGGCGCCCTGGCCGGAGACACTGCCCGCCCCTGCCCTGCCCCACTGGACACCGCCTGCGTGCTCGCGCAGGCCATCGAAACGACTCGGACGATCCCACAGGAGCAATCCCGCGGGCATGAGTTGAACGCGCTGATCGATCTCGCGCTCGCCGGTGCGCAGTTTGACATGGCGATTGATCTGGCCGGTGACTTGCAGCGCGATGATGCCGAGCGCGTGCTGAGCCGAATTGCCATCGGTATGGCCGCCACTGGGCAGGAGGCGCGCGCGCTTGAGGTGGCAAGCGGGCTGACCGACAGCCTGCTGCGCGCATCCGCGCTGGCAGGAATCGGCGTGCGCACAGGCAGCGCCGGGCATGTGGAGGACGCGCTGGCCATCGCCCGCGACATCTCGGCATGGGGGGCCGAAACCCGGACCGACCGCGCGCTGCACCTCGCTGCGATCGGCGCGGAAACCGCCGATGCCGCCTTGTTCGACGAGGCCATCGGACTGCTGGGTCGCGCAAGGGTGCGCGGGTTGCGTGACGGGGCGCTGGAGTGGGTCGCAGGCCGGCAGGCGAAGGCAGGCCTGTTTGCCGATGCGGCGACCACCGCGCAGCTGATCGGGGCGGCGAACAGCCGGGTTCAGGCCTTTCGCGGGATCGTGGGGCGCCAGATCGACGCCGGGGCGCTTGATGGTGCATTGCTGACCTGCGCCCAAATCGACGACCCGGCCGAGGCAGACAGCCAGCGCGAACGCGTCGCCCTCGCACAGGTGGCCGGTGGCGAAACGCGGGCCGCGCTGGAAACTTTGCGCGCCGTACAGACTGAAGCCGCCCGCGCCCGCGCCCTGCGCGCGATTGCATCGCTGGAAGCAGCGGATGATTTCGCCGCAGCGCTTACCGAGTTTGCCCTTGCGCAGCCCGCCAGCACCGGACGCGACGGAGCGTTGGCCGATCTGGCTGCCCGTGCGCTGGCCCAGGGCCACAGCACCCAAGCGGTCGCCTTGCTCGAAGTCATGGTTGATCCGGCAGCGCGCGCGCAGATCCGGCGGGCCCTTGCCGTCAGGGCCGCCGACGAAGCCGCCTTTGCTGCCGCCTGGGCCGACGCGAGGGCAATTGAATCACCCTTCGCAGGCGGCGAGGCGCTCGGCGACGTTGCGATTGACGCAGCGCGTGCGGGACTGGAGGCGCTTGCACTGGATTTCGCGGAACAGATCGAGGGCCCCAGCTGGCGGTTGCGCGCGCTCAGAGGGATCGGCGCTGTGACCGCCCGGCGCGATGTGTTCGATGCGGCGCTGACCCTCGCCCGTGAGGTGCAAAGCGGACATTTCCTGTCGGTGGAGCTGCGCGACATTGCCATTGCGCAGGCACAGGCCGGCCTGTTCGCGGATGCTCTGAACACCCGACTGGAAATCGCCAACCAGCCTGACCGGGCAATCCTTGACACAGCCATGGTGGGGCTACTGATCAATCAGCAGGATTTTTCGCAAGCGGTAGCGATCATCCGCGCCTCGACAGACAGCTTCACCCGTGATCAGCAACTCAGCGCGATCGTGGACGCACAATCGCGCGCCGGTGCACCAGAGGCAGCCTTCGATACGGCGCTGACGATTGCCACCCCCTATTTCCGCGCCACCGCCTTGCGGGCAGTGGTCGCAGTACTTGCAGACGAGTGAACGGGCGCGATGAGCTGCCCACCGATGGCAGGCCATCTGGCTCACAATGGGTAAGATGTTAGCAAAAGGGTGGCATGGCCATGACTGACCGGACACAAACTGCCGAAACAGATCAATCAGCTGCAACCGGGGCGGTTGATCCGAAACAGGACGAACTGTCCTGGCAGGGACGGCTGGAACTCTTCGCACCCCTGCGCGAGGGGGGGCCGGGTCGCGCCATGACGCACATCGCCATCATTGCAATCAGTGTCGCTGGCATCATCTGGGCTGTTCTGGCTGATCAGTCAATTCTGGCGGACAACCCGCTTGCCTATGTTGCAGGCATCGGGGGGTTCGGTGCAATTCTGACAACGCTGATCATTTTCTTGCTTCGTGGCCCTTTCCGCAGTCGCAAGGTAGTCTTTGTGCTGGCCCCCGATCATGCAGAGATCCGCAAGCGCACGGCGCAGGAAAAGGTCGACGCTGCGGTCAACCTGATTGCCGATCTGGCGACAGGAACGATGGCAGGTCAGGCCGTGCCGCAGTCGTTTGTGCCCTGGGCCGACGTCACGCGCGTGCGTTATCTGCCCGAGGCGCACCAGATCTTGCTGAAATTGAGGGAAATCAACCTGAGGTTCCATTGTCACGAGGCGGATCGCTACGCCCGTGCCAAGGCGATTGTCGGTGCCCATACAGGTAATCGACGCTGATCTGGCGATCTGGCCGTCAGCTATCGGCACGGTCGGCTGGCGGACATCTGGCAGTTGGCCTTTGAGCGAAAACCGCTTACCGCCCCGCACTGTCGAGCGCGCGTATCGCGTTGCGGGTCTGCGGGCCAACCACGCCATCGACTACGCCAGCATAGACACCCGCCGCATGCAGCCGGTGCTGCAAGGCGCGGATCACCGGGCGGGGCAAGCCGTCCAGCACGCTCAGAACTGATGCCCCGGCGCCGCCCCGGATCGATTGTTCGAACCAATGGGCGGCCTGTTCGGGATCGCGCGCCACGCCCTGTCCGTTGCTGTAGGCCAGCGCGAGATTTGCCATGGCAGGTGCATGCCCCTCGTCGGCAGCGCGGCGAAACCAGACCAACGCCTGATGGTGATCAATGGGGCCACCCTGCCCCATTGCATGCATCCCGCCCAGGTTGTTCATAGCTGGATGATGCCCCGCCTCGGCCCCGCGTTGCAGCCAGTAGCGCGCCTGCGCGTAGTCTTGCACCATGCCGCGCCCGTCGATGTAGAACCGGCCGATATTGTTCATCGCAAAGGCCGAACCGGCCTCAGCCGCGCGCAGATACCAGCGTGCCGCTTCCGCCGGGTCAGGCCGCAATCCGCCCAGACCCTGCCCATACATATAGCCCAGATTGTTCATCGCCTGCGCATCGCCCGCCTCGGCCCCGGCCCGATACCAGCGCGCGGCAAGGGCGTCATCGGGTGCAACGCCCTGCCCCTGCCGGTAGGCCAACGCCAGCGCCGTCATGGCCAGTGCAACCCCACCTTCGGCAGCCTGTCGCAGATGGTCAATCGCCTCGGCGTCAGACCCGCCTGCTTGCAGACTGCGGGCAAGGCGATAGTGCAAGCCGGGGTCGCCGGGATGACCGGCCAGGGCGCTGCGACAGGCCGTGATCGCGGCGAAAGGGTCGTTGATGGTGGCACCAGTCAGCGCTTCGCAGGCCGCCGAGCTTGCCACATCATCCGGGCGAGGTGCGGTTTGCGGGCCTTGCGGGGGGGCTGCCGCGCTCAACCGAGACAGCCGCATTTGTGCGAGGGCTGCGAACTGGCCATCCGGCCAGCGGCCCAGATAAGCCTCGTAGGCGGCGGGCGCATCCATGTCGCGCACGCTTTCCCAAAACAGGATTTCTGCCGGAAGGTCTGCCGCTGTCGCATCGCCTGCGGCGACCGGAGGCACCGGGGGCTGCGGGGCAACAGGTTCTGGCGCAACTGGCGGTTGCGCATCTGTGCGGTCCGGTTTGGTGGGCGTCGTATCGGGTTCCGGTTGCGCGACCTGCGGCGGCGACTCTGGTGCGACAGTTTCGGTAGCCGGAGGGCTGACTGACAGGGTTCCCGGCTCCGACGGACATGGCACCAACCCGTCGAATCGCGCCGCCGCAAAGAACCGCTCGAACGCGCCCTGCTCGAACCAATGCGGCGAGCCCGCCCAGGTAATCGCCAGGGGCGATCCATCCGGCAAGCAATGATCGGGCAGTGCCATAACGCGTGGGCCCGCCACCAAGTTGAAGCCATGCAGGAAGGCGTCGTAACTCTGTCGCCCCTCGAACAGCCGCGCGGGCACGCCCATGACCTCGCCCAAGCGCTCGCTCGGTGTGCCGGTGAACGAGGTCGACAGATCAGCGGCACTTGCGGCGCGACGTCCGGTCTCGAAGATGATGAACCCTTGATAGCCGCCTGTGGAGCTGAAGCTTACTGCCTCCCTTCGTTCATTGAACCCGCTCCAGCCCTCGGGCAACTCGGTGAGGACCAGCGCGCCATCCAGAAACATCAGCGGGCCTGCAGGGTCCTCGTCATGCGTGGTCTCTGCGGATACGGGCGCAATGGACAGGCTTTGCGTCGCGTTCTCGGCCAGATCACTGATTTCCCGCTGACCATCATAGCCGACAAACACGAGCGTCAGATACACGGTCCCGTCGATCGGCAACTGGCTTTCAATCATCTCGATCTTCATGCCAAAACCACCCTCCTCGATCACGCCGGAAAGCCAGGTCATGACAATTCCGCTTTCCAGCGTCAGGGTGCGGCGTGATACCTCGGTAAACGAGCGATCACGCTCGAACTCGGGCAAGTGCGGGCGGTGGGTTAAGCCAACGGTCGCCATGATGCCGTAGGGTGCGCTTTCCCCCGCCATGACCGCCGCGCCCATCGCTTCAAGATCGGTATCGGTGAACGCAACCGAGCCCTCTTCACCAACGAAATCCGGCAAGGTTTCTTCGTCTATCATGAAGAAATCACCCGGAAATCCGATCCGCACGGGGTAGGAGATTTCTACGTGCCGCTGGGTGAGCACAATCTCATGCCATGCCCAACCCTCGGGCAGAACGTATCCGGTTCCTGCCTGAGCGGTGATGGATTCTGGCAAAGGGCTGTCTGGCGTCGCCTCAGGCTGCGGGGCTTCGGTCACTGAATCGAGCGACGGCAGTTCACCGGGGTCGCCAAAGACATCACGGCCCCAGTCCTGCGGGTCGGGGTCGGTCAGGATGTGATCGAGAGGCTGAAGCGGCGCATCGGGCAGGAAGTCATCAAGGAAATCATCGCGCTCTTGCGAAAGGCCCGGAAGCGGCAGGGCCAGCGACAGGGTCAACGACAAGGCGACCAGCCTGGCCTGTGAAAATCGTGTCATCGTACGCCTCCGGATGGGTCTGGATCTATGCTCTGAATGCGGTTGAGCGATTGCAGAATCGCATCGCGCATCTGCCTGCCTGCCGGGCCGGAAAAATCATAAAATTGCGCCTCTTCGCCGGTCAGCAGATGCACCCCGGTCAGGGTCAGTTGCGCCGGGCCGTGGCAGGTGGTGCGCCGGATCAGCCCGTTGTCGATGTCGCTGCGCTGGCGCGACAGGGTGCAGTCCGATTGCGCAAGGTGCTGGCCGCTCAGAAAACCGCCGCTACAGGCTGACAGGCTGAGGATGTCGTCGAACCGGGGCTCGGCCATGACCAGCCTCTCGCCCTCCAGCCGACCGGTCGACACCTGCTGCCAACCATCATCTTGCACATACCGCCCCAGCAGAACCGAACCCGGCGCGGCAACGGAAAAGTTCATAACCCAGTCGTCGCGCGCGGGCATGCTGTCGCTATAGGGCGCGGGGGCCATCGGCCCTTCATGAACAATGTCGCAACGCCCCGCGCCCTCACTGACGCGAAACTGCGAGATCACCCGGGCCTGAGGCCGCCCGAACAGAACCTCAGCCCGGTCGGTCTGCTCGAAGAAGATGCGTTGTTCTTCCGGCCCCTCGGGGCGCAACAGCACGATCCGGTTGGGCGCGCCGTTCGTCAGCCAGGCGTATTTCGTGGCCCGGATCACCCGGTCCTGCCCCGGCTCAAGGGTGCCCCGCCAGGCACGCCCACCACCCAACGGGATCTCGAATTGGGTGGGGCTGTCGATATCCAGCGCCGACAGGCTGATTTCCAGCGGTGCGTTCAGTGCCGGGCGCAGATCAGCGTTCAGGCGCGCCACCTCGGCCGTGGTGGCCTCAATCCAGTTGCGATGCGTGATCCGGGGGAGGATCTCGCGGGTGAACATGCCCATCAGCGATGCGGTATGCTCTTCCTCCAGCTTGTCGCGGATCGCCTGTGTCAGGCTGGCGCCGCGCGCAAAACCCCAGGTGCCTGAGCCCCCCGCAATATCGCGGCTGTACAGATCGAACTGCGGGCTGTCCCAGAACCGGGTCACATAATTGCGGATCTCGGTCTCAATCATGGCCATGAAACGCTCTGGCGTGCGGGCATGGCGCTGCGCGTGATAGAGAAAGAGCGCCCATTCGTTGCGGCTGCGCCCGCCCTCGACACGGTGTCGCATGGCCTCCAGCCGCTCATGGTCGGTGGGTGACAGATGGCTGGCCTGCGCCCCCCATTGCGCGGCCTCGGCGGCGCGGTCGTACTCAGTGTAGTATGACGTGTAGGCAATGCGCCAGGCATCGGTGCGCGCCAGCCATGCCTGCTCGCCAAAGCTGGTCACGGCGTGATTGATGATGAAGATGGCCGGGTTGAACAGGTTCAATTCCGGCCAGCCCAGCTTGCCGCGCGCATAGTTCAACATGCCGCGAAACGCCGTCAGCCCGGCGGCCCGGTTGTCACCCGCGCTCAGATCCAGCGTGACCCGCCAGACGGTCATGAACAGGCCCAGTTCCGTCATGGCGTTGTTGATGTTGGTCAGGCTTAGCTGGCCCAGGTTCTCAGCCTGTGTCAGAAACTCGCCCGCCACATCAAAGGCGAACGAGAACTCTTCCCAGGCTGCATTGCGAAACATTGCATCGGCCTGAGCGTCCTGATGGGCCGCAAACCCCTCGCCGATCGCCTGCATCACCCAGTCCGAAGCGAAGTGCCCGCGCATGGCCCAGTCTTCACGGATATCGGGGTTGAGGGTGAAAGCATTGACTCGCTGCGCGGGGCCAGCGCCTTCGGTTTCGATCAGGATTGGCCGGAACCGCCCGTCATCAACCGGCAAGGCACCGCCAGTCCGAAGGCCCTGCGCCTCCAAGGTCCCAGCCAAAAGGGCCACCGCCGCGAAGGCGGACACAAACCCACGCACCATATTCATGGCCTTCCCCCTCCTGCGCGATCACGGCGCGTAGAACAATGCCTCGGGCAGACCGTAAGTTTGTACCCAGTCAATCCAGTAGACATCCGTCGGACCGATCACATACTCCAGTGCGCGCCATTGCCCGCCCTGTCGCACCAGCAGCACCATCACCAGATCGCTCATCATGTCGGCCTGCCAGTCGCGCGCGAAGGGCGTGCGCATCCAGTCAAAACGGCGGCCATCGGGTTCGACGGGCGTGCCCATCAGAAAGGCCCAGTCGCCCGCGGTGCGCAGCGTGTTCACCACAAACAACAGGGGCCGCCCCAGATCGGCCTGAACCGGCACCCGCGCGGCATCCATCAGATCGCGGCGCAGGGCAGTGTCGCGCGCCGGGGATTGAAAGACCGAGGGATGCGACGGCGGCACAGGCGGAAACGCGGTTTGCGGCGACGGTTCAATGGTCGGGGCCGGGGCTGAAGCGCCCTCAAGGCTGAGCGCGATCCGCTCCATGAGGGCTGCGAACTCGGCCTCACGTGCGAGCGGGTAGAACCCCTCGAACACATGGATCAGCCCCTGCGCGCGGTCGATCAGCACCCGGCGATGGAGCAGGCGACTGCCCTGCAGTGCAGTGAATTCGTATTCGCCCGGTAGAACACGTTGCAGGCGGACCTGATCGTACTCACCGTCGCGCAGGGCGGCATCCAGCGCCACATCAGGCGATTGGCCAAACATATCATGCTGGCCGAAAACCAGAAACCCGGCCGTGCCGTCAGGTGTCAGAAAACTGCGTCCGTCATCGTTGTCAGGCGGCGGCTGGGCCACGAACTGATTGGCGGGAAAGCGCAGGCTTGTGCCAAAGCGGGCGTTTACATAGGGCGACCACTCTCCCTCTGGCGGCATCATAGGTGGCGGGGGGCTGGACAACGCGGCCAACCGCAGCCGCGCCAGATCGGCGAAAATGCCGTCTGGCCAGCGTTCCAGATAGGCGCGAAACTCGTCCGGGCTGGTGCTCTGCATAATGCTTTGCCAAAAGACCAGCTCGACCGACGCGGTGGGTTCGGTCACTGCGCTACCCGGTGCCGTCTGGCTTTGCGCCGGGCCGCCCGCACATGCCACGCCGGTCAACATGACGCAAAACAGGGCCGCGACCCCACGAAAGCCTGGACGGAGCAGCATGGGATTCCGGGGCACTCACGCCTCCTGTGTCAGTTGGCCCGCACAAGATGCGGCACAGGTTTGGCTATCAAGAACCGCGCTGCCCGGCCTTGACCCACATCAAGACCAAAATGCCACTGTGTCGCGCACCGGGCGCGCGCTGCTCTGATCAGTTTCTGTTCCGCGCAGACGACGGATACCTAAGGAGGGCGAACTGGCCTTCTGCGCAATTGGCAAAAACTGCAGTCTTGCCCACAGCATGTTTGTGCCCAATCACCTTGCCAGTCAGCACATCATTCTCAAGGAACCATGCGGCAGGAAGAAGCCCAGGCGTGAACCACAAGGTTGCCGCTAGTCCGATCCACGACTTCGCGTTCATCGCCAGGCATGACTTTGCTCAGCGCAGAAAGACGGCAATGATCCGTTCGGCCATCTTGCCAAACGGCGCGCGGAGCAAGGCGGTAGCGTTCCAGCGACCCTGCACAAAGATGCCTTTGGCATGGCTCAGTCGGCGGAACCCCTCGATGCCATGATAGGCACCGATCCCGCTTGCACCGACCCCGCCGAACGGCAGATCGTCCTGTGCGACATGCATGATCGTACCGTTGATGGTGACATTGCCGGATGTGGTGCCGTCCAGCACCTGCCGCTGTGCCGCCTTGTCGTGCCCGAAATAGTAGAGCGCAAGCGGGCGCGGGCGGGCATCGACAAAGGCGATGGCCTCTGCGGTTGTGGTGTAAGTAAAGACCGGCAGGACCGGGCCAAAAATTTCCTCATGTGCGATATCCATGTCGTCGGTGACACCAAGCACCACGGTGGGCCGCATGGCACGCGGGGGTGCGCTATTGCCCTCATGGCCGATATCGAGGATCGTTGCGCCCTTGGTGCGGGCATCATCGAGCAGCCCTTTCAGGCGTGACAGGTGGCGGTCGTTGAAGACCCATGTGTAATCCCTGCCTGCCGGACCCTCGGGATATGCCTGTTTGACGGCACTGTCGTAGCTTCGCAGGAATGCCTGAAGATCGTCACCGTGAACAAGCGCGTAGTCCGGCGCGATACATGTTTGCCCGGCGCTCATCAGCTTGCCAAAGACGATGCCCGCGCTGGCATGATCAAGCGGATGACCCTTCTCAATGATGACCGGTGACTTGCCGCCCAACTCAAGCGTGACCGGGACAAGATGCGCGCTGGCTGCCTGCATCACCTTGCGTCCGACAGCCGTGCTGCCGGTGAAGACCAGATGATCGAACGGCAGGGCCGAAAAGGCCGCGCCGACCGCCGCATCGCCGTTGACGACGGATATCTGCTCTGGCGTAAACAGACCGGTCAGGATTTCTTCCAGCAGCGCGTTGGTCGCTGGCGTGAACTCTGACGGCTTCAGCATCACCCGGTTGCCAGTCGCCAGGGCCGTCGCCAGCGGCAACAAGGCCAGCACAACTGGGTAGTTCCACGGCGACATCACCCCCACGACACCAAGTGGCTGGTATTCTACCCGGGCCGCGCCCATACGAAAGTGAAGCGCAACGCGGCGTTTCTCAGGGCGCATCATGCGCCGCAGGTTCTTGTGCAGATAGTCGATCCCGCCGATCAGACTGGCGAGTTCCATCATGCTGGTCTCATGGCGCGAACGATGGCCGAAATCAGCGTCGACGGCCTGTTCGATCCGGGCGCGGCTGGCAATCACCGCTGCGCGCAGCTTCGACAGGTCAGCACGTCGCGCGGCAAGCGACGGCGCGCCGTCCCGGCGAAAGGCTGCGCGTTGCGCGCCAAGCATCCGCGCCGGATCGGTCGCGCGGACTGTGGGATCGGTGGTCAAGGGGGCTCTCCTGTCGCGATGAAGGGCGCAATGGCCGGGTCAGCTGAACGCGGGATAATCCGTATACCCCCCTGCCCCGCCACCATAGAGCGTCGCGCGGTCCATCTCGGCCAGCGGCGCGCCAGTTTGCAGTCGGGCGACCAGATCAGGGTTGGCGATGAACGGGCGGCCAAAGGCGATAAGGTCGGCTTTGCCGGCGCTCAGATGCTCTGTGGCCAGGTTCAGATCATAGCCGTTGTTGGCAATATAGGTGTTGCGGAATGCACCGCGCAAGGCGTCATAGTCGAACGGGACGGCGTCACGCGGCCCGCCGGTCGCACCCTCGACCACATGCAGATAGACCAGCCCCAGCTTATCGAGTTCGCGGACGAGATAGTCGAACTGCGCCTGCGGATCGCTGCATGTGATTCCATTGGAAGGCGAGGCCGGTGACAGCCGGATACCCGTGCGCCCCGCGCCGATTTCATCGGCCACGGCGGCGGTCACCTCCAGCATCAGCCGCGCCCGGTTCTCTATCGAGCCGCCATAGGCATCGTTTCGCTGGTTGGCACCATCCTTGGCAAACTGATCGAGCAGATAGCCGTTTGCGCCGTGGATCTCGACCCCGTCGAACCCGGCGGCGATGGCGTTGGCTGCCCCTTTGCGAAAATCATCAACGATCCCCGGCAGTTCATCCGCCGTCAGCGCGCGCGGCTCGGAGGTTTCGACAAAGGCGTCGTTCACAAAGGTCTTTGCCTTGGCCCGGATCGCCGAAGGCGCGACCGGCGCGGCCCCACCGGCCTGAAGGTCAACATGCGAGATCCGGCCGACATGCCAGAGTTGCAGGAAAATTTTGCCACCCGCCTTGTGCACGGCCTCTGTCACCACGCGCCAACCCGCAATCTGGGCATCCGAATAGATACCCGGGGTGTCCTGATAACCCTGCCCCTGCCTAGAGATCTGTGTCGCCTCGGCGATCAGCAACCCGGCAGAGGCACGCTGCGTGTAGTACTCAACGGCAAGCGGGCCGGGCACGAGCCCCGCGACGGCGCGGTTGCGCGTCAGCGGTGCCATGACGATCCGGTTGGCAAGGGGAATGTCGCCCATCATAAAGGGTGCGAAAAGTGTGTTCTGGGTCATTGTTTGTCCTTTGGGCTTCACCCACGCGAAAGCCTTCGGCGTGATCGAAGAGAAACAGCATGGCCGGACAGATGATGTCAGCGGCCAACGCCTTGCCTGCATATGCGTTGAGGGGCTTGTTGACCAGACAGCTTCGCAACCCGCGGATAGGAACGGCCTAGACTTGCATACGGGGGCACAATAATCTGTCTCTCACTGATCGTGCGTAAAACTGTCCGCGCACCGCCAGCATGCAAGCGTAGCAAGTGGAAATGGTCCCGAGTGTCAGTTGACAAGAGCGACAGCGACAATCCGCAGGACGAGGGATTGAGCAGCAGTTTCGATGAAGTTTATGATGTTGCTCTGGACCCGGCCCGCTATCGCAGTTTTGTAGAGACCTGGGAGCGCGCGCTCGCGCCGCTGCGCAGCCGATTGGATTTCGGTGCCCCCCGGCTGTTGGACGACACGGTCACTCAGCGTCATTTCGATCGCGCGATGACGATCCTTGATCGTGTCAACACCAGCGCCGCCACTAATGACGCCGCTGCCGCGCTTCAGCCTTTTGGAAGTGTGCCAGCGCTGTTGGTGGATGGGCAGTTGCGCCTGCGCGCGGTTAATTCCGATGCCACGAAAGTGTTGGGGGTCGCCGTGGGGGGCGCGATTGCAGATCTGCCCCTGGCGGCTGACGATATCCGGCAGGTTGGGCGCACGGTGAGAGAGCTGTTGTCCGGCAAAAAGGGTGACACGGCGATGCTGCGCCTGCATGCAGACGATGCACGAAGTGGCGCAATGCTGTTTCGGTTGCAGTGCTGCACCAGCAACACAGGTGAGTCGCTTGTCGTTGTTGCAACCAATCGCATTGCCTGGAGGGACGGTTTCAACGAGGTGCTCGAAGACGCTTTCGATCTAACACCGACCGAAATTGAAATCGTTCGCGGGCTGACAGAGCAAGGTTCAATCGCCGAGATCGCCCGTCATCGCGGGCGCTCGGTAGATACGATCCGTGCGCAGTTGAAATCAATCCTGTTCAAGACCGAAACCCATTCGCAAACGGAACTGATGCGCCTGATCTGGTCTGCTCTGGATATGATCCGCTCGCCTGCCGTATCTGAAACCGACGACGGCGCGCCACTCAGTCGCGGGCAGAAAACCCTTGCAACGCTTGAGTACAATCGCCTGATGCAGGCGGATGGCCGTCAGATCTCGTATCTCAAGCTGGGTGATCCGGCCGGGCGTCCGGTCGTCTATCTGTCGTTGGATCTTGGCCTCTCCCGATGGCCCGCTTCGGCCGAGCGCGAGGCCGCGCGGCGCGGGATCTGTGTTATCGTGCCCGTGCGCCCGGGCTATGGCGTTACATCGCCCGTGCCCCGCACTGTGGATTATGACGCGGCGCTGATCGATGATGCCTTGCGCATCCTCGACGCTGAGAAGGTTGCCCGCTGCCCGATCCTGACGCTGGGCGATGATGCATTCTATGGCTTCCGTCTTGCGGGTGCGCAGCCAGCACGGTTCAGCGCGCTCATCGCCTGTGCGGGCGTCTTGCCGATCACACGCCACGAACAGTTCGCCCGGATGGAGAAATGGCACCGCAACGTTGTCGCAACGGCCAAATACACCCCGCATCTGATGATGTTCTTCGCCAAACTCGGCAACTGGTTTGTCAGGAAGATCGGCAAGGAAAAATTCGTCGAAACCGTTTTCGCCTCCAGTCCCGCCGACCTTGCCACCTTTGCCGATCCTGAGGTCCGTGAAGCGATGATCGTTGGCTCTGAGATCATGCTGACGGACACATTCGCGGCGCATGAGGCCTATACCCGTTCGCTGATTGGCGGGAAGACAGAGGACTGGTCCGCTGATGCGATACGTCTGAAAGACCAGATTCCGGTAATCTTTATGAACGGCTTGCAGGATCAGCAGGTCCATCCCGATACCCTGACCGAGTTTCAGCAGGATTTCGACTGGATCGACTATCGCATTATTGAAGAGGCGGGGCAGTTGGTGCTTTTCAAGGAATGGCGCATGGTTCTTGACTTGATCGAAGATCACATGCCCTGATGCGCCCCCTCTACCCCATATGGGGTATGACGCGCGCGGCCTGCTTTCATACGATCTGCATGTTCCCGGCGGCCTGCCTGCGGCTGCAACCCGCCGGGCAAATGTGTGGATCAAGATGGAGCATTACATGCCTGCCGGAGGACTTTTCCCAGACATCCCGGGCGCAAGCTGGAGTCTGCCTCTCATTGCGCTCATAGTTGTTTCAGCGATTGGATACTCCGTCGCCACCATCGGAATGAAGTTTGCAACAACAGGGCTTTCCGCCATCGCTTTGGCCTTGATACTATCGGGCTTCATGGCCGCGACAGTCGCCGAGATCATCTTGCTTCGCAACGCTGATCTGGGCGTCGTTTACATCACCATCATCGGTGTTGAAACGCTTCTGGTTCTCAGTTTCGCGGCTTTTATCGGCGAAGGGCTCAACCTGCGGGGAATGCTGGGTGCGGGGTTCGTTCTGGGCGGTATCGCACTGGTGTCAGCGCATTAGGCCAATCCCTGCCCACCCCGCCCGGCGCCGGTCACTGGTCTGCCGGGCGGTGGGCCTTGTCGCGCAGTTTCTCGTAGAACGGCCAATGATAGTCCAGAATTTCGCGCAACCGGGGCGCTTTGCGGGTGGCGGCTTCAAAGACCTCGTCGGCATCCGGCAGCGTCCCGGCAGGGCGGATTGCGTCATTTGACAACGCCTCGGTGTGCCAGTCTGCGACCTGCTTCCAGTCTTCGGGCGTCCCCGCGCGGTCAAGCTTCAGCGCATGCTTCGCAGGCGGCAGGCCCGAGGCCGCGAACAAAGCCCCGGCCGCAAGGGCCGGATTAGCCTGCACGCGCTCGGCTTCCAGCACCAGTGGCCAGCGCCCGTCGCGTTCGGCGACATGCGCTGCGTGCAGATAAAGCGCTTCCAGCCCCACTTCCGCAAGGGTCAGTTCCGGGTCCAGCTTGAAGTAGGACGCGATGGAGCGGCGCGGATCGCGCACCAGAAAGACATTTCTCAGCACGCTTTGCATCGATGTGTCGGAAAAGACGCGCGGCACGACATAGTAGCTCATGTCCTTGAAGAACACGGGCCCGGCTCTGGCTTTCTCCAAAAGCATGGCGCAGATATCATCATAGCGTCGCGGCTGCGCCGGGTCGGGGTCAAAATGTGGAAACCGGCCCCGCCCTTCGTCAAGGTAGTAGTGATACATGAAGGGCTCATGAAAGCAGGTCACGTCGCCACGCGCGCGCATCATGCGCTCCATCGCCGTAGACATGGATCGTGGATGGCACCACAGGGCAATCAGGGGATGCATGGCGCCCTCCGTCAATGCATACCCGACTGAACCAGCCGGTTTTGCGGGGGGCGGCGACTGGCCCACGGGCTGGCCTGTTCCAGCTGGCGTGCAAGGCGCAAAAGCAAGGCATCCTCGCCAACCCGCGCCGCCAGTTGCATGCCCACAGGCAAACCGTCTGCGCCCTGATGCAACGGCACTGACATGGCGGGCTGCCCGGTCAGGTTGAAGATCTCGGTATAGGGTGCGAAGGCAGCGCTACGGGCGGCCCAATCGTCAAAGCTGCGCTCTGACAACCCGCCCAGCAACCCCGACGGCACTGCGGTTTCCGCCGTGACCGGGGTCAGCACCATGTCAAACGACGCTGTCGCCTGCGCGACACGGCGGCGGATGTCCCAGCGCTGCAAACGCATCCGCGCCATGTCCAGCGCACTGTGGTATGCCGCCTGATCAAGCGAATACCGCACCAGCGGCCCAACCTCGTCTGCGCGCGGCGCGCGGCCCAGAAGTTTTGCCCGCTGCTCCATTGCCAGCGCAATTTCGCTTGTCCAGATGGCAGCGGCGACATCTATCGGATCGATATTTTCGGGCCAGTCGAACGGGATAATGTCATGCCCCATACTTTCGAGCAGCGCGCCGGTCTGCATCAGCATCGCGGCTATTTCTGCCGTGGGTTTCTGGCCTGACGGTGCGGTCGCGCACAGGCCAATACGCAGACCCTGCGGCGGCAGATCGATGGCACGCAGAAACCCGTCGCCGGGCCGTGCCCATGCCGTGGGTGCCCCGTCTGCGGGCCCGGCTGTGTAGTCCAGCATGGCCGCACAATCGCGCACGCTCCAGCTTATAACATGGTCGCAGTTCAACCCACCGACAAGCGGGCCGATATCGGCACCACTGGCGACCAGCCCTGAGGTCGGCTTGAAGCCAAACAGCCCGCAGCAAGAGGCAGGCACACGGATGGAGCCGCCGGAATCTGACGCATGCGCCATCGGCACCATGCCCGCCGCCACCGCCGCCGCCGCCCCGCCACTGGATCCGCCGGGCGTGCGGCTGGTGTCCCATGGGTTCAGGGTGGGGCCGTAAAGCTCTGGCTCGCAGGCGAAATCGGTGGCGAATTCCGGCGTATTGGTGCGCCCGACGGTGATCAGCCCGGCCTCACGCCAGCGCCGGGCAAGCTGGCTGTCAGCGCGGGCGGGGGCGGCACCGGCAAAGAAGCGGCAGGCATGGGTCAGGGGCCAGCCCGCCACATCCACGTTGATATCCTTGACCAGAAACGGCACGCCCGCCAGCGGTGCGTTCGCGGGCGGGGTAAGGGCATCTTCGCGCGCAAGCGCGTCATCGCGCAGGATCACGGCATTCAGCACCGGATCATGGTGGTCAATCGCGGCAAGTGCGCACTCCACAAGTTCAGCACTTGTGACCTCACCATCACGGACAAGGGCGGCAAGGCCAAGCGCATCATGGGCGCGGTATTCGTCCGGGTTCAGCACGGCGTTCCCTTTCGCTGTGGCGTCAGTTGCGGGCCTGTTTCCGGCTGATCGTCTGCATCATCCGGTCGGCCAGCATGGCAATCACAGCCATGCCAACCCCGGCTATGATACCGACCCCGAAATCGCCGTCACCAAGGCCGATATAGACCATCTGGCCCAGATCGCTGGTACCGACAAGCGCGGCGATCACCAGCATGACAATGGCATACATGATCGTCTGGTTCAGCCCCAGCATGATGACGGGGGACGCCAGCGGCAGTTTGACCCGCCACAACAACTGCCAGGGCGTGCACCCGCAGATGCGCCCGGCCTCGATCGCCTCAGGCGAGACACCGCGAATGCCAAGTTCGGTGTAGCGGATCGACGGCACGATCGCATAGGCAATGATCGCCAGAAGTGCTGTGAATTCACCGATCTTGAAGATCATCACGAAGGGAATGAGGATCACGAACAGCGGCATGGTCTGAAGCGTATCGTTGATCGGCCGCAAAACGGCCGAGACCGGCCGGAACTCTGCCGCAAGCACCCCCAGCGTGCCGCCGATCACAAAGGACAAAAGCACGGCGATACCGCATAGATAAACCGACAGCATCGCCTCTTGCCAGATGCCGGTCAGCAGCAGAAACCCCATGCCCGCAGCCATCCCCAGCGCCATCCGCCTGCCGCCGACCTGATAAGCCAGCAAGACGGCCATGCCCGCCATCGTCGGCCAGGGCATGCCGGTTATGCCGACGAACAGCAGGATGCCGATAAAGGCGCTCAGCGTGGCAATGCGCCAGCCCCGCCGCAACCATGCCACGCCCGTCAGCGCCACGATCGCCACGGCATAGGCCACCTTGAGGGTATCGGTGAAGGTAAAGCCCCATGAGAACGGGCTGATCGTGCGCTCCAGCCCCATCTTGACCGGCAGCATCACATAGAAGAACGCGACGCGCTTGATCAGGTCGATGCTGGTGGAGAATTCGGCAACGATATAGGTAACAGCCGCATTCAGCTGCGCCGCCGGGTAATACCGCCACTCTCTTGGGTAATCGCTCAGAAACGGCATCACCTGCGCCAGCAGTGACAGGCCGAGCGCCAGGATGAGCGCGATGATCCAGTACCGGTAACGCTGTGCAAAGCTCTGATCTTGGCGGTCGGTGATTTCACGAACGGCGATCCGGGCGGTCAGCCGGTCCATGACCATCGCCATCAGCGCGATCACCAGCCCCAGCAGCAGGCTTTCGCCAAACAGGGCGCGGCGAATGGCGGTCAGAACCTCCCAGCCGATATCCGCCGTACCACCGATGATCGAGGCGATGATCACCATGGAAAAGGCGGCCATGGTTGTCTGGTTGATCCCCAGCAGGATCTGGCGTTTGGCACAAGGCACCTGTACGCGCCAGAAAAGCTGCGCCGTTGTCGCCCCTGACATCCGCCCGGCCTCGACCGTCTCGGCATTGACCGAACGCAGGCCCAGCGTGGTATTGCGCACCATGGGCGGGACGGCATAGAGCAGGCTTGCAATCAGCCCCACCACCGGGCCAAAGCCGAACAGCAAAAGGATCGGCAGCAGATAGGCAAAGGCCGGGACGGTCTGCAAAAGGTCCATTGTCGGGCGGATGGCCCGGTCAGCGCGCTCAGAGGCGAAACCGAGAGTGCCGATGGCAAAGCCGATGATCACCGCAATCGGCACAGACAGCACCACCAGCGCCAGCGAATTCATGGCTTGCGTCCAGAAGCCGATGACAACCATGTAGAGCACGGCAGCAAAGGAAAACAGCGCCAGCCGCCACCCCGCCAGCGCAAAGGCGGCGACGGTAACAAGCGCCAGCACCACCGACCAGGGCAAGGCGTTGATCAGGTTGCGCACCAGCCGCATGACAACTGCGAGCGTGTCCGAGAAGGCGCGGAAATAGGCACCAAAATGGTCGATAACCCAGTTCATCCCCGAATTCAGCCAGGGCGTCAGCGGAACCACCCATTCATTCGGGTAACGGACCGACCAGGCCAGCGCATCCCGAAAGATCAGCAGCGCAAGGGTCAGCGCGATCAGTGCAGCCCAGGCGTGAACCCCTGAAAACCAGTGCCGCAACCCGTTCATCCGGCGTCCCCGACAGCCGGGCTTTTCGTGCCGCGCATGGCCGCGCCATGCAGATCGGCACGCCGGGCGAGCGCATCGATCAGGCTTGTCGGCGTGACACAACCGATATGCTGGCCTGAACGCGTCACGCTCAGGCCGTCATGACGACCGGCCAGCATTGGCAACAGGTCTTCGATCGTTGTCTCGGCATCGACGCCCGGCAAGGCGGCGCTGCCCTCAGGCACCTTTTCGGCAAGAACATCCGCCGCTTTCAGCACCCGTACCAGCGGCACATCGCGGGTGAATTCGGCGACATATTCATCGGCGGGGTTGATGATCAGATCGACCGGCCGCCCGATCTGCACGATCTGGCCATCCCGCATGAGCATGATCCGGTCAGCGATGCGCAGGGCCTCAAGGAAATCATGGGTGATAAAGACGATCGATTTTCTGAGCTTGCGCTGGATGCTCAGAAACTCATCCTGCATTTGCCGCCGGATCATCGGATCCAGCGCCGAGAACGGCTCATCCAGCAACCACAGCTCAGGCTCGGTCGCCAGGGAGCGCGCAATACCGACGCGCTGTTGCTGACCACCTGAAAGCTGGTGCGGGTAGCTTTTCTCGCGCCCTTCCAGGCCGACAAGGGCAATGACCTTTTCAACCCGGCTGCGCCGTTCTCGTTCCGCAAGCCCCTGAAGGCGCAGCGGAAAGGCGATGTTCTCGATGACGCTCAGGTGCGGCATCAGTCCGAAATTCTGAAACACCATACCGATCTTGTGGCGCCGGATTTCGATCAACTCGCGCGCGGATTTGCGCAACAGGTCCTCGCCATCCAGCAAGATCTCGCCATAGGTGGGTTCGACCAGACGCGAAAGGCAGCGCACCACGGTCGATTTGCCCGAGCCGGACAGCCCCATGATGACGAAGATCTCACCCTTGGCAACGTCGAAACTGACATTTACCGCCGCCGGAATAAGCCCCTTTGCACGCATCCCTTGCGCCAGCGCCACCGGATCAGTTGTCACTGCATTGTCGCGAAACCAGTGTTGCGGGTTCGATCCGTAGACTTTCCAGAGGTTCTTGCAGGAAAGCTTTGGCACCAAAGACGCGGCGGGGGTTGCATCAGCAGGCTCAGGCGCGGCTGTCGGCATAGTGTGTCCTCAGCGGGGTCAGGGAACCATGCGTGCACCGAAATCGCCCCGATACGGTGGTGCCGCACGAAAAATCGTAAAAAAGCCGGAGGCGCAGATAGCGCCCCCGTTGTTGGAAAGGGCGCGCGGTCAGTCCTGAGCGGCCATCGCAGCTTCGACCCAGGGTGCCCAGACCGCCTCATTGTCGGCAAGCCAGCCTTCGGCGGCTTCATCGACCGACATGCCGTCCTGATCGACCTGAAGGATCATCGCGTTTTGCGAGGCGTTGTCCATCTGAAGGGCCTCGACCAGAACATAGGCATCGGGCCAGGTCGCCTGAAAATCACGGTTGACCAGTTTACCGACATTTGCCTGATTGAACCCGCAGGCGTTGCCGCGTGACTGGTTGCCCTCATCGCAGGTTCCGTCCACTTCGTCGAACTCAACCCAGTTGAAGTCAAATTCGGCAAACAGCCAATGCGGCTGCCAGAACATCATCAGGATGGGTTGCTGTGAAGCGACCGCGCTGCGCAGCTCGGCGATCATGGCGCCTTCGCTACCGCCTGCAACAGGCTGGAACGGCAGATCAATCTGCGCCACAAGGTCGCGCGACCGGGTGCCCCAGTCTGCGGGATAGGTGATCAGGCGGCCATTGGGAAAGGTGTCGGCGGCCGCAAACGCCTGCGCGCAATCATAAAGCGCCTGATAGGACGGCAGTCCGGGGCAGCTTTCCTCCATATAGGGCGGGTAGATCCAGCCTTCAGAGGATTCAATGCCAAGCGGACCAACAAGCACAATATCGCCACGGTCAAGAGCATCATAATAGATGTCGCCGACGTTATTGTCCCAGAATTCTGGCTGGAAATGCAGCGAACCCTGCGCAATGGCCGCCAGTTGCGGCACTGCCCCCGCTGTCACGTATTCGACGTCATGGCCAATACGTTCCAGCAGTTTTCCGGCGATCTGCGCGGTCAGGTTCTGACCTGTCCAATCGTTCAGCGGAATCCTGATCGTGTCTGCTTGTGCACTGGTCGCGGCAAATGCCAAACCCAATGCAGCGGCGATGGTGATGGAGTTGTTTGACATTCTTTTTCCTTTCGGGCCCCCTGTTGCTCTTAAGGTTCTACGTCCTGATTTAATTGGATTCAACACAACCGACCGGATTTACTGATAATCAGGCAATTGAGCCGTGCAAATTTAGCCAGCCAGAGTTGCTAAAATGGACTGAGAACCGGACAGAAAGGAAGGCCCGCATGTGCCTCAAAGTTGCAAGTCGTTGGTATCAAACAGAAAAGTTTACCGATGGTGTGACCTTGATCCGTGAGGCACATGTCGCTCCATGGCTGCGGTGCAATATTTGGCACATTCGCGGGCGTGACCGCGATCTGGTGATCGATACCGGCATGGGCCTGCGCCCGCTGGCCGAGGCCTTGCCCGGTCTGGCCGAGGCCCGCCCGGCGCTTGGCATCGTCACACATTCCCATTTCGATCACTCCGGCGGGTTGCATCAGTTCGACCATCGCGCCGGTCACGCAAAGGAGGCCGCGATCATGGCCGCCCCGGACGCGCAGAATACGGTCGCAGATATCGGCTATGTACGCGCCGAGACATTTTCGGCGCTGCCGTATGAAGGGTTTCGCCACACTGATTTCGCAGTCAAGCCTGCACCGCTGACGCAGCTTCTGGATGAGGGTGATGTGCTGGATCTTGGCGACAGGGTGTTCAAGGTCTTTCACCTGCCCGGCCACTCCCCCGGCTCCATCGCGCTTTTTGAGGCGCAGACCGGGCTGCTGTTCAGCGGGGATGTCGTCTATGACGGGGATCTGATCGACAACCTCTATCACTCCGACCCCGCGCAACTGGCCGCGTCAATGGCGCGCCTGAAGGAACTGCCGGTCTCGGTGATTCACGGCGGGCATTTTCAGTCTTTCGACCACGCCCGCATGATCGAGATCATCGACGAATATCTGGCAGGCGGGCGCCGGATCACGGATGCCGACAGCTGGCTGTCCGGCGATACGCCCAACGGTGATCTGGCGTGACTGTCCGGCCCCGGCATTGACAGCCCCCGACCCGTCACAATACCCGTGATCGATACACGCGCCACTGCCAACCCGGAGAAGCCAATGAATATTCTGCAACCCGTCGACTGGAGCTTTCCTGTCCCCGTTCGGCTTGGCCCCGGACGGTTGCATGAGATCGGGCCGTATTGCCGGGCTGCCGGTTCCACTGCGCCGCTGATTGTCACCGATCGTGGCTCGCGCGAACTGGCGTTCATCGGGCAGGCGTTTGACATCCTGACGGCCGAAGGGCTGCGCCCGCAGATCTTTGCCGATGTCAGCCCCAACCCCACGGATCAGGACGCCGAAAAGGGTAAACAGGTGTTTGATGCCGGTGGGCATGACATGGTCATCGCAATCGGCGGCGGCTCGGCCATGGATGCGGCCAAGGCCATCAGCCTGATCGCCGGCCATGACACGCCGCTTTGGTCATTTGATTTTGATGTCCCCCCACCTGCCGCGCACCGCTTTGCCCCGCTGATCTGCATTCCCACGACCGCAGGCACCGGGGCCGAGACCGACAGCACCGCGATGATAACCGATACCACCCGCGGGATCAAAGGATGCGTCTGGCACCCCGATCATCGGCCGGTTCTGACGATACTTGACCCCGAACTGACGCTCAGCCTGCCGCGCAACCTGACGGCCTGGACCGGTTGCGACGCCCTGACCCACGCGATCGAGGCGTATTGCGTCGATATGTTCCATCCGATGTGCGATGGTGCCGCGCTGGAAGGGTTGCGCCTGATCAACCGATCGATCCGGCAAGTGGTGAACAAGCCCGATGATCTGGCGGCGCGCATGGCGATGCTCTCAGGCTCTTGTCTGGCCGGGGTGGCCTTTCTGAAGGGGTTGGGGATGGTGCATGCCATCAGCCATATGGTCGGCGCGCTCTATGACACCCAACACGGGCTGACCAATGCGATCCTTCTGCCGACCGTCCTGCGCTTCAACCGCCCGGCGATTGAACAGCATGTCCCGGCCATGTCGCATGCGCTTGGTTTGCAATCCCGCGATTTTGACAGCTTTTACAACGCGATCTGCGCCATTCTTGACGATCTGGAGATCCCCCGCTCGCTTGCCGATATCGGTGTCGGGCGCGACCGCATCGCCGAGATTGCGCAAAAGGCACACGGGGACCCGGCGGCGGGTACCAACCCGCGCGCGGCTGACGTTGCTCAGATCGAGGCGCTTGTTCAGGAGGCGCTCGACAAGGCGCGGTGATCACCGAGCGCAGCGAAACATCGCAAATCCCGTCCGCGTGTCATGACGCCTTCTCTGCAGCGCGCGGATTGGGGTTCGGCACCACACCCTCGATCCGCACATCGTGCTGTTCAAGGACCGGGCGCAGATCCTGAAAGGTTTTCTTGTAGCGATACCAGGGAATCCCCGGCATCATGTGATGAATGAGGTGATACCCCTGCCCCAGCAACAACGCATTGCCCCCGGGCATCTCGACCACACGCGTATTTCTGTAGCGGCTGGTTTCCTGGTGGTCATGGTGCGGTGACCAGGTGAACATCAACAGCATGACGCTTTGGCCAATCCACCACGGAACCAGCCAGAGTGTCAGCAACTCATAGCCATAACCCAACGCGACAATAGCAAGCACAAGCGCCGAATTTACGGCAAAACCCGCCATGCTGCGCTGCGTGCGCCCGCGCGACATCTGCAACTCCTGACACCGGCGATACAGGGCAAGCGGGTTGAAATAGCTCAGCAAGACGACCGGAAGTTTTATAAACAGGTAACCGAAAAGCCCGGCCCGGGCCGAGATGTCGGGGTCATCATCATGATTGGTGATGCGATGGTGCACCAGATGATCGGCGCGGTGATGATCGAAGAATTGCCATAACAGCACACCCGCAAGGCTGCCGAGCGTGTAGTCCACCCATTGAAGACCCTTGCGCCGCGAACTGATGTTCATGTGAACGGCTTCATGCATCACCGTATAGATGGCGTAGATGACGATGGTGTTGATCGCCGCCGCCGCCAGATATGGAATTGCCCCGTTCATCGCCAGAAAGACCGCACCGGCAAATGCGCTCAGCAGCCCCAGCGCAAGAAAAACCGTGGGCCATGCGAAATCAGGCGTATTTTTGCGGCCGACAGACATTTCATGCTGGATAGTCGAGACCGCTCTTTTCAATGTCGTCATACTTGCTCCTCGTTCGCGTATCGGTTTGCGCGCAGCAATTTGTGGGGCACTGGTTGTTTATCCAGTTTTTTGGTTTATCAGTCAATCCCGCTACTTCCGACCACTTAACTGGACAGCCGACCAGTGCTGCAATAGCGTGACGATGCCCCGCCCAGGATCGTTTTTGTATCCAACGAACGATCAGCACTATCGTGAAGGAGCCGCGACTTGGCAGGAACCAAACCGAAGCGTCCCGCGGGCACACGCAAGCGATCATCCATTGCCGATATCCGGCGCCGGGAACTGGCGCAGGCCGCGCTGCGGGTGATCGAGACGCATGGCGTCAAGGGGGCGACCGTGCAGCGCGTGAGCGAAGAGGCGGGGATCTCGCATGGACTGGTCCATTATCATTTCAAGACCAAGGCCGACCTGCTGGAAGCCGCGGTGAAGCTGACCAATCAGTTGATCACCGAGGAAGTGCTTTCACGGCTGAAGCAGGCCAGAACGCCGCAAGAGCGGATCCTGTCGGTTCTTGAGGCGAACTTCGCCGCGACCATCTTCAGCAAGGAAACGGCGCAGGCCTGGGCGTCATGTTCAGGGGAAGCGGCGTTCAACCCGCGTTTCGCGCGGATCATGAACATGATCGAACGAAGGCTGACCAGCAATCTGACCCATGACCTGCGCAAGATCATGCCATGCGATCAGGCACGAACACTCGCCCGTATTCTGACAATCATGAGCGATGGCGTGTGGCTGCGCGCCGCGCGATGGGACGGGCCGCTTGACCGGGCCGCAGCGACGCAACCGATCTGGGATGTTCTCAAGCACACCGAGGTCCGGGTTCGCTGATGTGCTCTGGACCCTCTGCGCGCGATTGCATAGCATCCCAAAAGGACACCTGACGCTGTAGGCAACCTGCTGCATCGTGCGATACTGAAAGGCTCGGGGCCAGATCATGCAATACATTTCACCAACAACCGTGGACGAAGCTGTCCATGCCTTGTCATCCGCGACGGGCGCATGCCGGATACTGGCGGGCGGGACCGATCTGCTGGTCCAGATGCGCGCCGGCATGAAAAGGCCCGATACACTGCTGGACATCAAGCGCATCGACGCATTGCACCAGATCACCGCCGAGGATGGCGGCTGGCGCATCGGGGCGGCGGTCAGCGGGGCCGAGATGGGCGAGCATGCCGCGCTGGTTTCTGACTGGCCGGGCGTTGTCGAGGCTGTGAACCTGATCGGCTCGACACAGATTCAGGGCCGCGCCACGATGGCCGGAAACCTTTGCAACGCCTCGCCTGCCGCTGACAGCGTGCCTGCGCTGGTTGCCGCCAATGCGGTGGCGCGGGTGGTGGGGCCACACGGCCAGCGCGATGTCGCGGTGCTGGATATTCCGTCCGGGCCCGGCAAAACCACGCTGGAGCCGGGCGAGTTTGTCGCGTCAACCTACCTGCCCGCGCGGGGTGCGCGCAGCGCTGATGCCTATCTCCGCTTTATCCCGCGCACCGAGATGGATATCGCCGTGGTCGGCGCTGCCGTCTCGCTGACGCTGGACGCAGACGGCATCTGCACCGCTGCGCGTGTGGCGCTGGGGGCCGTTGCGCCAAAGGTGCTGCTGGTGGAGGCTGCGGCCCGGGCGCTGATTGGCAGCCGGCTTGACGCCCCTGCCCTCGACGCCCTCGCCGAGGCCTGTTCAGCGGCGGCAAAGCCCATCGCCGACAAGCGCGGCACTGTCGAATTTCGCACGCAGGTCGCTGGCGTTCTGGCCCGCCGCGCCACCCTGATTGCCCAAACCCGTGCCGGAGGTCCAGCATGAGCGCGATACACGTCACGACGACCATCAACAACGATGCCACCGAATTTCTGTGCGCCCCTGATGAGACCCTGCTCGATGTGTTGCGCGACCGGCTGGGCCTGACCGGATCGAAAGAGGGCTGCGGCTCGGGCGATTGCGGCGCGTGCTCGGTCATGCTGGACGGGCGGCTGGTCTGCGCCTGCCTTGTGCTGGGGGCGGAAGCCGAGGGGCGGACGGTCGCCACCATCGAGGGGATGGCTGTGGGCGAAACCCTCCACCCCTTGCAGCGCAAGTTTCTTGAACATGCCGCGCTGCAATGCGGGATCTGCACGCCGGGCTTTCTGATCGCCGCCAAGGCCCTGCTGGAGCGCCACCCCGACCCGACAGAGGAAGAGGCGCGCTACTGGCTGGCCGGGAACCTGTGCCGCTGCACCGGGTATGACAAGATCATTCGAGCCGTGCTGGATGCGGCAGCTGAGATGCGGGAGGCTGGCTGATGGCACTCGACAACAAGACAGACGCGGGCAAGCGCCAGTTCAAGATCGTCGGCACCCGGCCCTTGCGGCCAGACGGCGTTGACAAGGTCACGGGCCGCGCGCGGTTCGGGGCCGACATGTCAGCCCCCGGGATGCTGGTGGGCGCAGTTCTGCGCAGCCCGCATCCCCACGCGCAGATCAGATCGATCGACACCACGCGCGCCCGGGCGCTGCCCGGTGTCCATGCCGTGGTCACCCGTGCTGATTTCCCGACAGTCGATGACGCCGCCATCGCCGATATCCTTGACAACTGCATGGCGGGCGACAAGGCGCTTTATGACGGCCATGCGGTCGCGGCGGTCGCAGCCGCCTCGGGCGCAGTTGCACGCCACGCGCTTGAACTGATCGCGGTTGATTACGCGCCCCTGCCCTTTGTCACCGATGTGGATGCGGCGATGAAACCGGACGCGCCCGCCCTGCATCCAAGCCGTGCGGACGAGACCGTACCGCCGGGCCTTTCGGCCAATGTCATGGCGCGCCATCAGTTCGGTCATGGCGATATCGAGGCCGGGTTGGCTGCAGCCGACCGGGTGCTTGAACGCAGTTACCGCACCGAGGCCACGCATCAGGGCTATATCGAGCCGCATGCCTGTCTGGCTTCAGTCGGCCCTGACGGAAAGGCGGATCTGTGGTGCTGCACGCAGGGCCAGTACATGGTGCGCAACACCTGCGCCGCAATCCTTGGGATGGAGCAGGGCAGCCTGCGCGTCACACCATCAGAGATCGGCGGCGGGTTTGGTGGCAAGACGACCGTGTTTCTGGAACCCGTCGCGCTGTTGCTGTCAAAAAAGGCCGGTCGCCCGGTCAAGATGGTGATGAGCCGGGATGAGGTGTTTCGCGCCTCTGGCCCCACGGCCTCCACCTCGATTGACGTGCGCATCGGCATGACAAAGGACGGGCGCATCACCGCCGGATTTGCCGAGTTGCGCTATCAGGGCGGTGCATACCCGGGCTCGCCGGTTGATATGGGGTCGATGTCTGCTTTCGCGCCCTATGATCTGGAGCATGTGAAAACCATCGGCTGGGATGTGGTCACCAACCGCCCCAAACAAGCGGCCTACCGTGCCCCGGGGGCGCCGATGGCGGCTTTTGCTGTCGAAAGCGCGATTGATGAGCTGGCGCGCGGCTTTGGCCTTGATCCGCTTGAGGTTCGGCTGAAGAACGCGGCGCGCGAGGGCACGCGGGCCTCCTATGGGCCCACCTTCCCGGCAATCGGGCTGGAGGCGACGCTGCGGGCCGCAAAGGACCATCCGCACTGGTCGGCACCGCTTGGCCCCAATCAGGGCCGCGGCGTGGCCTGCGGGTTCTGGTTCAACTTTGGCGGTGACACCTGCGTCAGCCTCAACATTACCCCGGACGGCACGGTGACCGTGTCCGAGGGCAACCCGGATATCGGTGGTTCGCGCGCCTCGATGTCGATGATGGCCGCCGAGGAGCTGGGCATCCCCTATGAGAAGGTGCGCACCATCATCGCCGATACCGGCTCGCTGGGTCAGAACGATGTGACAGATGGCAGCCGCGTGACCTTTGCCGTGGGCCTTGCCACAATCGAGGCCGCCCGCGCCGCCAAACGCGAAATGTGCAAACGCGCCGCGCAGGTCTGGGGAATCGACGCTGATGCCGTGATCTGGGAGGACGGCGCGGTGCGCCCGGTCAGCCCGAACGCGGGCAAGCACCCGCCCATGACACTGGCCGAGATCGCTGCGATTGCGTCAAACACCGGCGGCCCCATCGCCGGGCATTGCGAGGTCAATGCCGAGGGCGCGGGCGTCAGCTTTGGCACCCATATCGCCGATACCGAGGTAGACCCGGAAACCGGCGCGGTTAAGATCCTGCGTTACACGGTGTTGCAGGACGCCGGAAAGGCGGTGCACCCGGACTATGTGGAGGGCCAGTTTCAGGGCGGCGCGGTGCAGGGCATCGGCTGGGCGCTGAACGAGGAGTATATCTATGGCGACGACGGCAGGTTGCAGAACGCGGGCTTTCTTGACTACCGCATTCCCGTTGCATCAGATTTGCCGATGATCGACACCGTAATCCTTGAAATCCCCAATCCCGGACATCCTTACGGCGTGCGCGGTGTTGGCGAAACACCGATCGTTCCGCCGCTGGCCGCTGTTGCCAACGCGGTTTCGCATGCCACCGGCGTGCGGTTGACGCATCTGCCCATTTCACCGCCAAGATTGCTGGCGGCGATCAGGGCGAAGTAGGGGCGCGCGCGCCATGCCACGGGTCAAGCTCTGGGGCTCGCTTGCCGCGTCCATCGACGGACAGAGCGAAGTGGAGGTTCGCGCCCGGACGCTGCGTGAACTGCTCGACACGCTGAAGCAGGAGTATCCGGCGCTGCGGCCCCAGCTGGACCGGGGTGTCTCGGTGGCGATTGACGGGGTGATCTATAACGATGACTGGTTCACCCCGATCCGCGATGACAGCGAGGTTGTGCTGCTGGCACGCCTGAAGGGCGGTTGACGCAGACCGGGCCGCGCGGCAATCGACCCCGCTGCCCGGATACCCCGTTTCGCCCAGATCCAGCTTCGCCGAAACCTTTAGCGCAGGAACCGGGTCGCGCGATGCGCGCGCTTGCTGGCATGGTCATGGCCGGGAACAAGATACCCCGTTATGCGCGACCGCCCGTTGCGCATGCGGTCCATCGTCCCAATAAAACGAGGGAGAGACGATGCCGCATTCAACCCAGCGCCCCATGACCTTGCCAGAATGGGCCATGCTGCTTGCCCTGTCGATCGTGTGGGGCGGGTCATTTTTTTTCAACGAAATCGCGGTGCGCGAGCTTCCGGTGTTCACCGTTGTTGTGTCGCGTGTGGCGCTGGCCGCGATCATCTTGCTGGTCATCCTGCGCCTGCGTGGCGAGCGAATGCCGCGCGAGCGCTGGGTGTGGGGCGCGTTTTTTGTCATGGGGCTTTTGAACAACGCCATTCCCTTCACGTTGATCGTCTGGGGCCAGCAGCATATCGCCTCGGGCGTGGCCTCGATCCTGAATGCCGCGACCCCGCTTTTCACCGTCCTGCTGGCGCATGTCCTGACGCGCGATGAACGCATGACCGGGGCCAAGTTCGCCGGGGTCCTGATCGGCTTTGGTGGGGTGACGGTGATGATCGGCGCAGAGGCGCTGCGCGATCTGGGGGTGCATGTGATCGCGCAGATCCTGTGCCTTGCCGGTGCACTCTCTTACGCTTTTGCGGGCCTTTACGGGCGCAGGTTCCGCGCCATGGGCATCAGCCCGATGGGCACGGCAACCGGACAGGTGATCGCATCAAGCCTGATCATGACGCCGCTGGTGATGGTTCTGGACCAGCCATGGACCCTGCCTGCCCCCAGCCTGAGCGCTCTCGGTGCGCTGATAGGCGTGGCCGCGATATCCACCGCGCTGGCCTATGTCCTGTATTTTCGCATTCTCGCCACGGCGGGAGCAACCAATCTGCTGCTGGTCACATTCCTGATCCCGGCAAGCGCGATCATGCTTGGCACGCTCTTTCTAGGCGAGGTCCTGCTGCCCCGACATATCGCGGGTATGGCGCTGATCGGTGCCGGGTTGGCGGCGATTGACGGGCGGCCGTGGCGGGCGCTGCGGGCTGTGACGGCGTCTCGCAGGCAAGCGCCCTGACAGGCGCGCATTTCTGCTCATCCCCCGATGCCGGCGCGTGCCCGTCTGCCGTAAACGTTACAGCGGCGCGCCACATCATTGGGAACTAAATACATACCATGCGCGTTCTTGTGCTAAGCAAGGAAACGAGTTCGACATGGATATAACCTGGGCGTTGCCTGCATCTGCGATGACACTGCTCTTTTTGCAGTCGATCATCGGCAAGTGGCAAATGACCGTACGGCCTGACCATCCTGCCAACCAGAATCTGACCCGTGCCAGCGGCCTTCTTGGTCGCGGCGCGGTCGACCCCCTTGAGCGTACATAAGTCCCATCCTGCGCCGTTGTGCCGGGACTGGTTCGAGTGATCCTCACAAAAAAGAACGGAAGGAAATAAGAATGCATCGCGCCAATCTCTATGCAAGCACCGCGCTTGGCCTGTGTCTTGTCGTGCACCCCGGTTACGCTGCGGCAGACATGCCCACCGTCACTGATGAAGACCTTCAGATGTTCGCACCTCAGGTGCAGCCCTGTATCATCGCACCCAGCGGCGAAGCTTGCGCAGATGTGATCATTCCATTTTCCGTCTGTATGGATGACCTGAGCGGCAGCCAGTGCGAGGTTCTCTTTGCAGATGCCGATGCTGTGGTGGATGATCCCGAACTCAGTGCGCGGGCGCAGGCGATCATGCGGGCCGTTCGGGGCGAACTGGATGAAAGTTCGGATGCCCCCGAGGCAGAGGAAATTGACGATATCACCACCGATGAGCCTGCTGACGAGCCGACAGAAGATCTGGCATCATCCGCGCAGGACGATCTGTCAGAAGCGCTTGATGATGAGGCGCGGGAGTTGCTTGAAACAGTGACCCGTCCCGCCACGGCAGAAACCGAAGACGCGGCTGAGCAAGAGACAGAGGCTGCCGAAGCTGAGGCTGAGGCGGAAGCAGCGGCTGAAGCTGCGGCGGAAGCAGAGGCAGCGGCTGAGGCTGAGGCAGCGGCGGAAGCAGAAGCGGCGGCGGAAGCAGAGGCGCTTGAGGCCGCAGAGCTTGAAGCTGCCGAAGCAGAAGCCGCAGAGCAGCCGACGTCCGAGGAAGACGCGCGGACTGCGCGCGATGATATTTTGCGGATTATCGAAGAAGAACGCGAAAGGCTGCAAAGTGACTCCGGCGACATGGCCGAAGAGGCCCCCGAACTGGTTATCGAAGAAGCCCCGGAAGAAGAATTCGTCGCCCCCGCCGATGAGATCCGTGAACCTGATCAGCAGGAACGCGCCACCATCGATCAGATGCTGGCAGACCCCGAAGTCGCCTCGGCTGTGAGCGTACTGGGTGCCGCGCTCGGCATTGAGCTGGGCGCGACGGACGAGGCCGAAGCCGCCCCCGCCCGGCGCTCCGCTGCCGCCCGCGCGGCGCGGCGGGAACGGGCCGAGGACACTGAGGCGCAGGACGACATGGCCGAGGAGGAAGCTGAAGAAGTGATCGAAGAGGCGGTCACCCTTGATCAGTTGCGCAGCAGCCGCGAAGACTTCGGCTCGCGCCTGTCGATGGATTACGACACCGACGCCACCCAGCAACGCGCCAGAAGCGAGCGCCGGGATCTGGAACGCGCCGGCCTTGTCGCCCTTGGAGCGCTGGCCGTCGGCATGATCGTCAACCAGAACCGCGTTGTCGCACGCTCGGATGAGCGGGTCGTCGTCGATCAGGGCGATGGCGAGCTTGAGCTTTGGCGCGACGATGATGCGATCTTGCTTCAAGACGGCTCAACCCGCCGGATCGAGCGCTACAGCGACGGCTCTACCCGCACCCGCTGGGAGCGCACGGATGGCACCCAGATCATCACGGTTCGCGATGCAACAGGCCGGGTCTTGCGGCGCGAGCGCATGCTGAGTGATGGCACAGTCTTTCAACTGATCGACGACACGCGCGACTACACGCCGATCATCGTGTCCGAACTTCCGCCCCTGCGCACCCGCGAATTGCGGATCACGCAGCGCACCGATCCTGAACTGGCGCTGGCCATGCTGCGTGAAGCCGAAGCCGACGCACGCGCGATGGACCGCAGCTTCTCGCTGCGCCAGATCCGCGAAACCCGCGAGCTGCGCGAGCTTTTGCCGCTGCTCAGCCCGGACCCGATCACGTTTGAAACCAACCGCGCGAATGTGCGCGCCGACGAGGTGTCAAAACTGTTGCAGGTCGGGCGTCTGATGGAGCGGTTGCTGGCCAATAACCCGCGCGAGATCTTCCTGATCGAAGGCCATACCGATGCCACGGGGCCTGCCGCGTTCAATCTGGGCTTGTCAGACCGGCGCGCGGAATCTGTGGCGCTTGCCCTGACCGAGTACTTCGACATTCCGCCGGAAAATCTGGTGGTGCAAGGCTATGGCGAACGCTACCTGCGCATCCGGACCCTTGCGGCAGAAGAACGCAACCGGCGCGTGGCCATCCGCCGGATCACACCGCTGATCGGTCTGTGATCCACGGCTGACCCGGCACTTTATCAGGCGGCAATCTCGCGTCGGGATTGCCGCCTGTTCTGTAGACAAGGCTGGCGCTACGGCGCGTCATAGCACACGAACGCCAGTTTGTTGCCGTCAGGGTCGCGAACATACGCACCATAAAAGCCATCACCATACTGCGGCCTCCGCCCCGGCGCGCCCTCACAGCATCCCCCGTTTTGCAACGCCAGTTCATAGAGCGCGTCAATGATCCCGGCATCGCACAGGAACGCCGTCATCGCACCATTTCCTACATTTGCCTGCCTGCCATCAAACGGATAGCCGGTGAAGAAACGCGGAAAGGCCTCATCATCGCGTTTGCCCCAGGACGCCGAGTGTTCGTCGCGCCAGCACTGATCCAGACCCATCGCCGCGAACAAGGGATCATAGAACCTCAGCGCGCGCGCAAGGTCCTGGGTTCCAACCATTGTATAGCCGATCGCGTTCATCGTGCTCTCGCTCCCCATGCTTCTTTTTCGCCGCAGAGTGCGGCCTTTCCGGCGCGTGATCAATGTCAGCCTGTGCCCCTGTCGTCAGACCCGCGCGGCGGAAATCTGCTTGCGCGGGGTTCTTGACGGCCAATCATTTTCGTAACATATGGTGTTACATGAAACGTGACAGCCGCCTCTCCTCCGTTCTCCATGCCCTGCTGCATATGGCCGAGCAGGATGGCCCCATGACGTCCGAGGTGCTTGGCCAGTGCCTGCGCACCAACCCGGTCGTGGTGCGCCGCACCATGGGATTGCTGCGCGAGGCAGGGCTGGTGACGGCTGAACGCGGGCATGCGGGCGGGTGGCGCATCTCGGTCGATCTGGAAACGGTCAGCCTGCGCCGGTTGCATGAAGCCTTGGGCGAACCGGCGATCTTTGCCATCGGCAACCGCAATGAGACCCCGGAATGTCTGGTCGAGCAATCGGTCAACGCTGCCCTTGAAGGCGCCTTTGCCGAGGCCGAGGCCCTGCTGCTGGAACGTTTCGCCGATGTGACGCTGGCAGATCTGGCCAAGGATTTCGCCCGCCGCCACGCGGGACGGCGGGATACAATGGAGTAGGTAATGCAGGATGTAATCATAATCGGGGGTAGCTACGCCGGAATGGCCGCCGCCCTGCAACTGGCGCGCGCGCGGCGCAGGGTTCTGGTGATCGATGCCGGGCAACGGCGCAACCGTTTCGCAGGCCATTCGCACGGCTTTCTGGGCCAGGACGGGGTTGAACCTGCCCGCATCTGGGCCGAGGCCCGCAGCCAGTTGGAAGCTTATCCGACACTGCGTTGGGTTGAGGGCAACGCCAGCGTGATTTCGGGCCATAAGGATGATTTCCGGGTAAGCACCGACAGCGGCGCAGACCACACCGGACGCCGTGTTCTGCTGGCAACCGGGGTCGTTGATCAACTTGCCGATATTCCGGGCTTGACTGAGCGTTGGGGAAAATCGGTGTTTCACTGCCCCTATTGCCACGGCTATGAGCTTGATCAGGGGCGTATCGGCGTCATCGCCAGCGGCCCGATGTCGCTTCATCAGGCGCAGATGTTACCGGAATGGGGCACGGTCACGTTTCTGACCAACGCAGCCCTGAGCCTTGAGTCCGAGCAGCGCACGGATCTGATACGGCGCGGTGTGACGATCGAGGAGGAACCGGTTGCACGGATTACGGGGCGAGCCGAGGTGGAGCTGCGCGATGGCCGCACCCTGCCCTTTGCGGGCCTTTTCATCGCCACCCGCACCACGCCTGCAAGCCCGGTGGCCGGGGCGGCAGGCTGCACGCTGACCGAGACACCGATGGGCACCCAGATCATGACGAGCGAGAGCAAGGAAACCAGCGTTCCCGGCATTTTCGCCTGTGGCGATGTCGCCCGTGCGCCGCATTCGGTGTCACTGGCGGTCGGCGACGGGGCCTGGGCGGGGGCGCAACTGCATCGCTCGCTTGTCTGGCCGGAAAGCTGAAGGCTGCGGGGGCTGCACGTCAACCCGTCTGCCCCTGCGCCTTTGCCTGCGCCACGTAGTCGCGCAACAGCGCCACACGCTGCGGTCGGAATGTGGTGCCCCCCGGCTGCACCGCCTCGATCCGCGCGGCGTGAAAGACCCGGTAATCCTGCCGTAGCTGGCACAAGGCCAGAAGCAACACCGACTCTGGGCTGTAGGACAGTCCCAAAGGCCAGATCTCGCGCGCGGTCCGGTTGCCGCTCAGATCACGGTAGCATATCTGCAAACTCTGCTCTTCCCAGCAGGACCGCAGCAGCAGTTCCATGTCGATGGCCACCTCGGGGCGGGTTTCCGTGGGCCGCCAGACACGCATGACCGTGTGCATCGCCTGACGCGCCTGCCGGTCAGGCAAGGTCGCGATGATCCGCGCCATCGCATCACGACCGGCGCGCGAAAGCCGGGTATCGCCCAGATGATCAAGACTGCTCAGCCCCAGCATCAGCGCCTCGATCTCGATGCGCGAAAAACTTTGCGGCGGCAGAACCGGGTCTTCGGTCAGCGAATAGCCCAGCCCCGCCGCCCCGTCGATCAACGCCCCCCCGGCGCGCAGTGTGGCGATGTCGCGGTATAGCTGGCGGCGCGATATCTCGGTCTCGGCAGCCAGACGTGCCGCTGTCACCGGCGCGGGCAGCCGCCGCAGCGCCGCCATGAGGCGCATCAATCGGTCTTGTCGGGCCATGGAATGCCTGCCGTTTCCTGCTGCCGCTTTCTGTCAGCAGCGACACGTTATGCTGCGATGAACCGAATCGAAAGGAGGCATCTGATGCCCGTGCTCTATCATTCCCCGCAATCGCGCTCTGACACCGTGGCGGCGCTGGTGCGCATGCTCAGCCCCGATATTGAAATCCGCGAGGTCACCGTTCCCCGGCAGGATGGCTCTGGCGGCGCGGACCCCGCAAACCCGCATCCGGAAAAGAAGGTGCCCTATCTGGTGGATGGCGATGAGACGGTGCGCGAACGCGGGGCGATCATCACCTATCTGACCGACAAATACCCCGAGGCCGGTCTTGGCCCCTTGCCCGGCGCGCCGGGGCGGGGGGCTTATCTGTCTTGGCTGTTTTATTATCAGGGCGTCATGGAGCCGGTAATCCTGCTGCATTGGACCGGGCTTTCGCATCCGGCCTTCACCGACGCATTGCGCGATTTTGCCACGATGTCCGACCGTCTGGCCGAGGCGCTTGAGAATAGCCCCTACCTTCTGGGCGAGGCGTTCTCGGCGGCGGATATGCTGTGCTGTTCGCCCTTCCAGTGGTTCCCTGACATGACCCCCGATCATCAGGCAATCCGGGACTGGGTGGCACGATGCAACGAGCGCATGGCGGTATAGGGTACGCTCACGTCGCAACCGGCGGGAACGCCGGGCCCGGGTTCTGCGTTGAGTTCATAACACGCGAAGGAGCCCGAGATGACGAAAGACCCCAAGCCGACCAGAGGCATGCCCCGCAGTCTGATCTTCGCGATGATCCCTGCCGGGTTCCTGCTGATCATCCTGATCCTGGTATTTTCCGGGTTCTGGACACAGGAAGTCACCGACACGCCACCCACCATGGTACCGGAAGAGCCCGCGCAGACAGAGCAAGCGCCTGCTCAGACGGAACCACCTGCACCCGTAGACTGACGGGAGAAGCGTCCACCGATTTAGGCCCATACCGCCTGCGCCGTGACCGCGCAGGCGGTATATGCAGGTGCGCGGGCGGCGCAGTCTTGGGGCGCGCCCTGCCCTCCACTGACCGCGCGCGGGGTTGCGCAAACCGCCGGGGTGCGGATATGCGATCCTGAGGGATTGCTGAACAACGCCGCGCAGCAGATAATCCATCAATTCGCCAACGCCCCTTTGACTGGCGTAATGTCCGCCCCGGCTGCTCATCTCATCGCAACAAGGCTCTCCATGTCGTCATACAATCGCGCGCGTCTGGAGGCCTTCCCTTGGGTAAATACATCGCTCGGCCCGCCAGAAGGCTGGCCGCCGGAAATGCGAAGCCTGATCCAGACGATCATGGCGGCGGAGGTGGCGATCTGCACAGCTTGGGGCACGGAGCGCATTCAGATCTATAACGATGGCTTCAGTCAGGTCTTTGGCCTCCGCCACCCCGCGTCCTTTGGTGCCCCGCTCGGGGATTGCTGGCCTGACAACTGGCCGGCGCTGCACGCGGCACTGGATCAGGTGCACCGCACCGGGGCGCCGCTGGTGCTGCGCGACATTGCACCTCCCGCAGTGAACGGTGCGTCTGAAGGGCGGTCGTTCGATCTGTCCTTGAGCGCGATCAGGGCGCTGAACGGCAAGGTCATCGGGGTCATGTCGATCGCGACCCAAACCACCGGCACGGCAATGCCTCAGCACCCGCGAGGTTCCGCACCGGGCGGGGACGAAGACCCGCATCGCTTGCGCGCCTTGTCGCATGAATTCAACAATGTGCTGACCGTCATCCTTGGAAATCTGGATGTCCTTGCGGAAAGACTGACCGAGGATTCGGATCTCAAACTGCTGGCCAACGCCCTTCAGGCCGCAGAAGAGGCCACCACCCTGACGCGCGCGCTGCGCACACCTGCCCCGGTGCCGCAGCAACCTTCCCCGCCAGAGAGCGCTGGCACCAGCGCAGAGCAGCTTGCGAGTCGTGAGCGGCTGGCGGCGAGCGAGTGGCGGTATCGCACCCTGTTCGATTTTCTGCCAATCGCGATCTGGGAAGAAGACATCAGCGATGTTCTGGCGCTGCTGGAGGCATTGAAACGCTCAGGCGTCACCGATCTGGGTGCATGGCTGGACGAGAACCCGGCCTTCATCGACCGCGCGCTGGCATCGATCCGGGTGCTGGGGGCCAACCGCGCAGCCCGCATCCTGCACGGGATCACAAAACATGACCCTGACGCACCAGACGCGCGGGACATCCTGTCACAATCGCTTGCCCGCCATGCGCGGGAAGCCAGGTTCCGCGAATCGTTGCGCAGGATGCTTTTCGCCGCATGGAACGGGACGAAATCGATCACCGTTGATTCGACGCTCCTGCGCCCGGATGGCAGCAAGATCGACATCCAGGTTCAGATGTTGCTGCCGGAGTCAGGCAGCGGCCGCTTGCTGGTCAGCGAACTTGATGTGACCGAGCAGCACCGCGCCGAAGAACGCTTCCGCCATGTCGCGCAGGCATCGAGCGACTACATCTTTGACCGCGACTTTGTAAGCGAAACGACCTGGGTCAACGACGGCGCCTCGTGGCATCCTGATCTGCCAGCCGGCCCCAGTGTGGTGCCGCGCGGGGCCTGGGTGGATAGCGTTCACCCCGAAGACAGCGACAGAATTCTCAAAGGTGTCGAGACCGCGATTGAGAACGGTGAGACGTTTTGGGAAGGGGAATACCGCCTGCGTATGCGCGATGGCGATTTCATTCCGGTGCGCGAACGGGCCAGCATCCTGCGCAATGACGACGGTGTACCGGTGCGGATGATCGGCAATATCGTCGATTTGTCCGAACAAAAGGCGCTGGAGGCACAATTGCGCCAGTCCCAACGCCTTGATGCGATCGGCCAGTTGACGGGTGGTATTGCGCATGACTTCAACAACCTCTTGACCGTGATCCTCGGCAATGCCGAAATGCTGATCGATGACCTGCCTGCAGACCTGCCCGCGGCCGCACGGGCCGGGCAGATCATCAGCGCGTCCGAGCGCGCGGCCGAGTTGACTCAGCGCCTGCTGGCGTTCGCGCGCAAACAGCCCCTTGCGCCCGGTGTCCATGATGCCGGTGTGATCATCGACGGCATGCGCATTCTGATCGAACGCTCGATCACCCCGGCCATCGCGCTGGAGGTCGATCTGGCCGCCGAGACCGGCTGCGTGCATGTCGATCGCGCGATGTTTGAAAGCGCCTTGCTGAACCTGTGCCTGAACGCGCGCGACGCCATGCCCGAGGGGGGGCGCCTGCGGATCAAAGCCGGGCTGGCCGGAGATCAGGTCCGGATCGTCGTATCGGACACCGGGACCGGCATGGATGATGACACCTTGCTGCGGGTCTTTGAGCCGTTCTTCACCACCAAGCCACCGGGCGAAGGCAACGGGCTGGGCATGAGCATGGTCTATGGTTTTGTGAACCAGTCAGGCGGCGAAATCCGCATCGACAGCGAACCGGGCGCAGGCACCACGGTCACCCTCTTGCTGCCCGCGCATGCCAGCCCGCCCCTTGCCGATGCCCCACCCCCCCCTGAAGCCGACACTGTGCAGATAACCTTTCGTGGCCGTATTCTGGTGGTCGAGGATCATGCACAGGTGCGCGATTACACCTGCGCGCTTGTGCGCTCCATGGGTTTTGAAGTGGTGGCCGAACCTGATGCGGTGCGCGCGCTGGCTCGGTTACGGGCGGGCGAGAGGTTCGATATTCTGCTGTCGGATGTTGTCATGCCCGGCGGGATGAGCGGGCGAAATCTGGCTGAAACGGTGCATACAGAGTGGCCGGATCTGCCGGTTCTTCTGGTGTCAGGCCATACGGACGAACTGCTGGCGCTGGATCCGCAGCTTGCGCCGCACATCGCCTTTCTGCGCAAACCGTTTCGCAAACATGATCTTGCGGACCGGCTGGCCAGAATGCTGCCGGGCACCTGAACCCGGGCAGGCGGATGGTCAGCCGCTTCTGTGTGGCTTTGCAGACATGGCCGCGGCGGCGACGGCGGGGGTGCCCTGCTCAGCCTGCCCCCCGGGATCCAGAACCCCGTTGATCAGCGACAACAGCTCGGCCCGCCGGAACGGCTTGTAAAGGACATGGCACACGCCAAGCACCTTGGCGATCTCGGTCAGACTTTGCAAACCGGTGCTGCCGAAGGGATAATCCTCGGCACCGCCAGTGATCAGGACCACGGGTACCGCGGGGTCAAGCCGTCTGATGCGGCCAATCAGCTCAATCCCGTTCAAAGTCGCCATGAACAGATCCGTGATGATCAGATCGATCCGGCCACCGGCCATGATCGCCAGAGCATCGTTGCCGTTTGACACTGACACGAGATCAACGTCGGAGCGTTCAAAAAAACCTGCAACCGTTTCACGAATGCGTTCATCATCATCGACCAACAGAATCTGCTTCATTTTTCGTATGTTGCCCAAAGGAAGAGGTGATTTGAATGTCGTGAAAGCACTACCGCACCTAGGGTCAACCTTGCAACAATTCGTCCACTCATTCCAGTTGAAAACCGGCACATATGAACAATGTGAACGCAAGGTTCCACTTCCCCCGCCACGCGAACTGAAACAATCCGCATGACCGGTAAAGAAGTGCGCACCATTACGGCGCGCACTTCACAAATTTACCTCATGGACGTCTTGCCATGGCCAGTTGCAAAGGGGTTTATGCGTCGACGATCAGAAGAACGTCGCCATATGCCCCGGTGCTGACCGCCACCACGTCGTCGACGGTGTAGCCTTCAGCCTCAAGGGCGCCCGACAACTCTGCGTTGGTCTGAATAGCACCGCGCAGCCCATCGATACGATCTTCATGCGCTTCAATTGCCTGTTCCAGTGCCCCGGCGTTCTCTGCCGCGTCACCGTACAGATCGCTCAACAGAACGACCTGTGCAGACGTACTTGCTTCCACCGCCTGAATGTCAGCTGATGCATCACCTGCGGCCTGCAGCGACGTCATGATCTCCCCATAGTGAGGCCGCTCCACGCCCGCCTCAACCTGGGTGGCTGCGCCGGTCTGAGGGGCGGTGGTGGGCTGGGTGGTTACGCCGGTCTGGGTGGTGACTTCGCCATCGGCACCGACATCGACATCCCCTTCAACCCCGACATTCGCGTCAGCACCGACATCCACATCGGCGCCGGTCTGCGCCACGGCAACGGAAGACACCGACGCTGCGAAAAGCGTGGCGATTGCGAAAACTGATACGGTATTCATGAGCATTCTCCTTGGTTCGTTCACTTTCGAGGGCTCATACCCTGCCCAAAGAACGCGGTGCCCGTCAGGTCGTTCCAGACGCAAACGCCCCGATAGCGGATGTTCGCAAGCTGCCTGGCGCGTCATCACAGGACCGCGCGCACCAGCCCTGATGGTCGATTTTGCGCTGCGCGACGGGCGCAGAACCCTGTAAATCAAGGCTCCATCCCCTCAGCGCGGTTTGGCAAGACACTGCAACGCGGGGCGCGCGTGCGGTGAAAAGCCCGGCAAGTCATTCATCGGTCTGAAAAAAATGTGAACGGCGGTTCGCGCGCGGTGAATGGTTCGCGCGCGGTGAATACAGCAGATCGGCGCGCGGTCACGTCACCGCGTGGTCGAAACCAGCGGCTCAGTCGTCATAGCCCGTCATCTCCAGATATCCGACACCGCTATGACTGCCGGTCACGGTGACCGGCCCTTCCCAGTAAGGAACCGAGGTCGTCATCCAGGCATCCGGGTTGAGGGCGCTGACCGTCACCTCGACGTCGCGCGCGGGCAAGCTGACCTGCCACACCACCGGCACCTCGCGCCCCGCTACGCTGTGGCGCTCCAGCGGCGCGGCGGCAAAGGCACCGTCAGGAAAGGCTGTGGCCTGCCCGTCTGCCGTGATCCATGTTGCAGCGGAGTAGTCGGTGGTGCCGCGCAACACAAAACCCATCAGCTTGTCACCACTGTCAAACGTAAGTGAGAACCAGTCCCACCCTGTCTGATCCCCGGCCAGCGGCTGCGAGGACCATTCGCGGTCCAGCCATGCCGAGCCCGTCACCGGGATATCGCCTTCAGGCAGGATCAGCGTGCCGGTCAGGGCGTAGAAAGGCTGCGAGTAATAATAGCTTGCCTGCCCGGCATCCGATTTCACCGAATAACCGTCCTGCCCGTGCATCACCAGCGGGCCGGTCGCGCGCAGATCGACGTCATAGGCAAAATCCACCCCCGAGGCGGTGAGGCGCAGGGTATCGAAATCCGGCCCCTCCAGCGCCCAGTCGTCAATCCATGCGGAAAACGGATCAGCCTCGACCCCCGCCTGCCCGATGCCGCCGCGCGCAAGCCGTTCCGCCACATGATGCGCATCAGGCGTGGTGACGGCGGCATGGCCCATCCACAGTTGCGGCGTATCCCAGCCCTGCCCGTCCCGCGGCGCAAGCGCCGAGCGAAACAACGTCCATTGCAGCCCGTAAGGCGTGCCATCAGGGCCGGTCATGTTGGCGGTCAGATACCACCATTCGATCCGGTAGGCCGGGTGAGCGCCGTGATCGGCAGGAAACTCCAGCGCCCTGCCCGGCTGAGGTGTCGCAAAGTCCTCGGCCTGCGTGCCCAGCCCGGCAAAACCCTGCGCCAACGCCTGCATGGGCAGCATCAGCAGGATCACCAGAACCTTGATGTGTGCCTTAACGCTCATGGCGAAACACCCCCAACAGTTGCGCCGGGGGCATGCGCGACAGCCGCCAGGCAGGCCACAAGGCCGCAAGCGCCGCCGCCAGCAGCGCCAGCACCCCCAGCCGCAGATAATCCAGCGGGAACAGATACATCGGCAACCGCCAGCCAAACGCTTCGACATTGACAACCGCCAAGAGCGCCCAAGCCAGCCCCAACCCCAGCGGCAGGGCCAGCGCCCCGGTCAGTGCCGCCAGCACCACGGCGCGCACCAGATCCAGCGACGCCAGCCTGCGCCGCGTCAGCCCCAGTGCCCAGACCGGGGCCAGTTGCGGCACGCGCATCGCAGCCAGCGTCAGAAGGCTCATCAGAATGGCAAAGCCCGCCACCGCCAGCGTGAGGATGTTCAGCGCCGTGGTCACCGCAAATGTCCGCTCGAACACCGCCAGCGAGGCCGCCTTGATCGCCGACTGATCGATCATCGCCCCCTCGGCGACCCCGGCCTCACCGCGCAGCCGGGCGCGCAGCGCGGGCACCTCTGCCGGGTCGGTGCGCAGCCCGAACTGGCGGGCGCTGACATCGGGGAACAGGTCGCGAAAGCGCGCCTCGGTCACAATGACCTGCCCGATCGGGTTTCCGTAATCGCCATGAATGCCCAGCACCGGCAGGGTGACATCTGGTCCCAGCGCGATGACCGCCCCCAGATCCAGCCCACCGCGCCGATACATCTGCTCATTGATCAACACCCCCTCGCCACGCGCCAGCCGGTCCCAGACATCCGGGGCCGCGCGCAAGAACTGCCAGTTGTCGCGATATGTGGCGTGATCGCGTGCACCGAAGATCTGCGCGGGCTGGCCTGCAACCTCACGCTCTGCCGACAGGATCGGCAGGATCGCATCGGCATGTTCCCCGGCGACCGCGATGATGGCAGCGGCCTGCCCGGCATCTTCGGCGGTGACATAAAGCTCTGACGCCAGTCGCTGATCCAGAAACCCGGTAAAGGTCAGCCGGAAGGATGACACCATGGTGGACACGCCGACATTGGCCGCCATCGCCAGCATCAGGGCCATCAGCGCCAGCGACAGGCCCGGCACCTGCTGGCGGGTATCGGCCCAGAACCATTGCGCGACGGGCGACCGGGCGAGGCCCTCGGCGCGCGACAGGATCAGCGCCAGCAGCGGTGGCAGGGCCAGCGCGCCCCCGATCAGCAAGGCCCCTAGCATGACAAACCCGGCCACAAGCCCCTGCCCCCGGATCGCAAGAACGGCAGACAGCGTCAGCAGCGCCGCCGCCAGAACCGCCTGCCCGCCCTGACGCCGTGCCATGCTCCAGGCGCGCGGGTGTGCCCCGCTCAGAAGTGGCATCCGCGCCAGCGACAACAGCGCCCCGCTGGCGGCTACGGCTGTCCCCCCCAGCGCGATGGCCAGCCCGGACAGCCACCAGACCGGGCGCAAGGTCAACTGCCCGGACACATCCGCCCCGTAAAGCCCGCGCAGCGTGGCCGCCACATCGGGCAACAGGGCTGCGGCAATCGCGTAGCCCAAAGCCACGCCAATCCCCCCCGCCACCAGCGCCAGCACTGCCAGTTCCACCGCCATCAGCGCGATCAGACGCCCCAGCGGCGCCCCCAGCGCCCGCAATGTGCGCACCATCGCGCGGCGCTGCTCGAACGCCAGCCCGATGGCGCCATGCACGATGAACAGCCCCACCGCGAATGACAAAAGGCCAAAGGCTGTCAGGTTGAGATGAAAGCTGTCGGTCAGCCGCGCGACATCGCTGACGTCTTGCGCAGTGCTCAGGTTCAGATCAGGCGCCACCTCGGCCAGCGGGGGGCGGGTCAGGGGCTGATCAGGGGCGACGATCAGCCGGTCTATCTGACCGGCACGCCCCAAAAGGCGCTGCGCCACGCCGATATCGGTCAGCGCCGTGTTCGGGGCGACATCAGGGGAAGCCACGCCTTGCACGCCGATATCTGACAGCTGCGCCAGTGTCTCGGTGCGCGCGAAAATCTGGCCCGAACCCGCCAGAAACGCCCCCAGATCGGCCCCACCTTCGGGGTTGACCGGACCCAGATCGCCGGGCGCGGTCAGCGGTTCCAGCCCGATCAGCCGCACCCGGCCCAACCGCCCCTCGATCACCGGCGACACCGCCCAGCCAGCGCGGCGCAGCGCGATATAGCGCTCATGCGCGATCGGCCCGCCATCGCGCGCTGTGATCTGGGCGAACTGCCCCTCGCCCAGCGTGGCTGCGGCAGCGTCATAGCTGGACCGCGCCTCGGCGTTGATCGCCTGCACCCCGGACCAGAGCGCCGTCGCCAGTGCCAGACCCGCCAGCAGCGTGAACAACTGCAAGGGGTTGCGCCACCAATGCGAGGCCAGCGCAGACAGGATCGCGCCGGTCACGTCAGCCGCCCCGCGCGCAGGTGCAACCGGCGGGGCAGACGCGCCGCCAGCCGCTCGGAATGCGTGACAAGGATCAGCCCGGCACCAGTCTCACCCACCAGTTCCGTCAGCACGCTCAGAACCGTGTCCGCCGTCGCCTCGTCCAGATTGCCGGTGGGTTCATCGGCCAGAACCAGTTTGGGCTGCGCTGCGAGCGTGCGCGCGATGGCAACGCGCTGCTGTTGGCCGCCGGACAATTGCTCAGGGTATTTGTGCAGATGGTCGTTCAGACCCAGCCGATCTGTCAGCGCCCGGTCGCGCGCCGGGTCATGGCGGCCTGCAAGACGCGCTTGAAAGGCGATATTGGCCGCCACATTCAGCGACGGGATCAGGTTGAACTGCTGAAAGATCACCCCCACCGTGCCGCGCCGGAGCGCCGCGCGCCCGGCGTCATCCAGCGCGCTCAGATCGGTGCCGTCGATGGCCAGCGTGCCACTGTCGGCCGTGTCCAGCCCACCGATCAGATGCAAAAGCGTGCTTTTACCCGAGCCGGATTCGCCGGTCAGCGCCAGCATCTCGCCCCCCGCGAGTGTAAACGACACCTCTCTCAACACCGCCGCTTCGGTGTCCGGATAGGTCTTGGTGACTTCGTGCAGGCGCAGCAGCATTCGGTTTCCTTTGCGGGCAGAGACAAGCTGGGGCACGCGCCAGAATATGGCTCAATGTGCGGCAGTTACAACGGCAGGCGCAAAACCGACGCGCACCTGAACTCGCGGCACCGGTGGCGTCAGGTCGCGTCAGATACACGCAGGTCGCTGTCTTGCCCCGGGGCCGGGTTGCGGGGCTCACTGACCGTAACCGCGCTGACCGGAAATGACCAACATGCCTGACACAAACTTCCCCGACCAAGCGAGCGATATCCACATCCTTGATCCTGTGTGGATCACCATGCGTGACGGCACCCGGCTGGCGGCCCGTATCTGGCTGCCTGCGGGTACCCACAGCCACCCGGTGCCAGCGGTGCTGGAGTATCTGCCCTATCGCCGCCGCGACGCCACGCTGGAACGCGATGAACTGACGCACAGCTGGTTTGCCCGCCACGGCTATGCCGGCGTGCGGGTGGATATCCGGGGCAACGGGGACTCGGATGGCATCATGAGCGATGAATACACCGACATCGAACTGGATGACGGCGTGCAGGTGATCGAATGGCTGGCGCGCCAGCCGTGGTGTTCCGGTGCCGTCGGCATGATCGGCATTTCATGGGGCGGGTTCAACGGGTTGCAGATCGCACAACTGGCCCCCCCGGCGCTGAAGGCGGCGGTGACAATCTGCTTTTCTGACGATCGCTACGCCGATGATATCCATTACATGGGCGGCTGCCTGCTCAGCGAGAACATGGGTTGGTCCTCGCAGATGCTGGCCTATTCGTCGCGTCCGCCGGACCCGGCGGTTGTCGGTGAGCGATGGCGCGAGATGTGGTTGCAACGGCTTGAGCGCCAGCCGCTGCATCTGCAAACTTGGCTCGCCCATCAGCGGCGCGATGCGTATTGGCGTCGTGGCTCGGTCTGCGAGGATTTCGGCGCGGTCAAGGCCGCAATCCTGGCGGTGGGCGGCTGGGCCGATGCCTATTCCAACGCCGTGCCCCGCACCCTTGCCGGGCTGGGCGCACCGGTTGCCGGGATCAATGGCCCCTGGGCGCACAAATACCCCAATCTCGCATGGCCTGCGCCGACCATCGGCTTTCTGGCGGAATGCGGGCGCTGGTTCGATCGATGGCTGAAAGGCGTGCAGAACGGCGCGGACAGCGCGGCTGCCTACCGGATGTTCGTGCTGGAGTCCGAGCCACCTGCCCGGCGGATGCCCACCCGCGCCGGGCACTGGGTGTCCGAGCCGAGCTGGCCCTCGCCCCGGATCAAGCGACACCGGCTTTTCCTGTCATCATCCGGGCTGGGTGAGACCCCGGGCGACGCCAGCCTGACCATCCCCAACCATCAGGACATCGGCCTGACCGGGCAACGCTTTTGTGCGGGGCTGCGCACCGAATATGAGTTGGCGGCAGATCAGGCAGAGGATGATGCGCGCAGCCTTACCTTTGACACCGCGCCCTTGCGCGCGCCGATGGATCTTGTCGGCGCGGCGCGGCTTGATCTGCGGGTCACGCCGGACCGTGCGACGGGCTTTGTGGTCGCGCGGCTGTGCGATGTCCGGCCCGACGGCACTGTGGCCTTCATCACCATTGGCGTGCTGAACCTGACGCACCGCGAGGGGCATGACCGCGTGGTTCTGATGCAGCCGGGCGTGGCGATCCCGGTTTCGGTTACGCTCAACGACATTGCCTATCGCCTGCCCGCCGGGCACAGGTTGCGGCTGGCGCTGTCAACGGCCTACTGGCCGATGCTCTGGCCCTCACCCGCGCCCTTGTCACTGACGGTGGCCCCTGATGGCTCGGCGCTCGACATTCCGCTGCGCCCGGCAATCGATGAACCCGCCCCCACCTTTGGCCCGGCGGAAGTGCAGCGTGAGGGGCGCAGCGAAATCCTGCGCGCGGCCACGTCTGAGCGTGTTGAGAGCGTGCTGCCCGATGGCACGCGGCAGTTGGAACTGTTCACCGATGGCGGGCTGGTGCGGCTGGACAGCACGGGCATGGAAATCGGCAAGGTGATCCATGAAAGCTGGAGCCTGCACCCCGATGACCCGCTGTCGGCGCGCACCGAGGCCCGGTGGAGCCTGACGGTCGGGCGCGGCGCATGGCAGACACGCACCGAAACCCGCACCGTGATGACCTGTGACGCAGAACAGTTTCATGTCCGCGCGGTGCTGGAGGCGTTCGAGGCAGATACGAAGATCCATGAAAAGCACTGGGATTTCGCGATTCCGCGCGATGGCGTCTGAGAAACTGGCGCTGGTTGCTGCACCGTACAACGACAAATGCACAGGATTGACGCGAAACGTCACTGTGACCGCTTGCAATCGGCGACAGGCCGGATAGCCTTGCGCCCATGCCGGACAACCTTGCGCGAAACCTCAAACTGCTGTGCAGCTACGCCCCCTCGATCTCCGAGGTGTGCCGGGGCGTCGGCATCAACCGTCAGCAGTTCACCAAGTATCTCAACGGCGCGGCCCGCCCCTCGGCGCGCAACATGCGCAAGATCTGCGATTATTTCGGGATCGAGGACGAGGAGTTTGTTCTGCCTCCAGGCCGCTTTTCCGAGATTGTCGCGCTGCGGCCAAGGGCGCGCCATCTGATCCGGGCACTGGGCCCGGCGGCGGCGCATATCGACCGGATGTTTTCAAGCTCTGCCGAGGGGCTGAAGCCGTATTGCGGGTATTACTTCTACTACTACTATACCCCCAGCAGGCCGGGGATGATCCGGCGGTCCCTGTTGCGGATCAGCGCCTATAAAGGCATATATTACACATACTTATCTGAACGTCTTCAACCCGAGGAAAGCCCGCTGGGACGGTCGCATTTCGTCCGCTATGTCGGTGTCGCAACCATGCTGGGCGGGCGGATCTTCATTGTCGATCACAATGCCCGCGCCCTGCGATCGATCTCGCAGACCATTCTGTTTCCCGGCGCCGGTGACGAGCCGCAGTACCTGACCGGCATGACCCTGGGCGTGCAGGGCCGCAGCGCGCGCGCACCCTTTGCCGCGCAGGTCTTTCTGGAGCATCTGGGCGCCCGCACTGACACCCGTGCAGCCATGCGCCAGACCGGCGTGTTCGGTGCCGACAGCCCCGATCTGCCGCGCAATGTGGCGCGCATGCTCTCGGTGGGTGGGGCGGGCATGCATATGATGACGGCGATCGAACTGCCCGTCTGAACCCGCCTGATCCATACAACCACCTGACGCGACTTGACGCTTTAAGCGCGTCGACAGCATCGCCATCGACTTACCTGCGCAATTGCCAAATGCCCGACGGCCCATAAGGCTGGGGCAAGACACAAAAGACGGATGCAAATTCCGCGACGCCTTGGTGCATCCGAAACCGCATCCAACAGCTCTGCCACAAACCGGGAGATACCTATGCCAGACCTCAAACTTCAGCGCCTCTTTCCGTCGCTGACCCGCCGCCAGCTGTTCGCCGGCGCAGCAGCGCTCGGCACCGTCTCGATGCTGCCTGTCGCGGCCTGGGCTGATGGCACGCGGCTGAATGTGCGCGCCTATCTGGAGCCCGATGATTATGACCCGCTGGATGCTTCGGGTTTTCTGGAAGAACTGCTTTACGGCTGCATTTACCGAAAACTGATCCAGTATGTGCCCGGTGACGAATGGGCCTGGCAGAATGATCTGGCCGAGAGCATCGAACAGACCAGCCCCACCACCATCGCCTTCACCCTCAAGCAAGGGCAGATGTGGTCAGACGGGTATGGCGAGATCACCGCCGAGGATGTCAAATTCTCGATGGACCGTCATATGGTGGAAGAAAACAATTCGCGCATCAAACCCGATCTGGGCACCTTCACCCATGTCGAGGTGACCGGCAGTCATTCTGGCATCATCCATATGGAGCGCCCCTTTGCGCCGATCTGGACCATCGCCCTGCCCTATCTGGCGGGCACCGTGATCTGCAAGCAGGCCACCGAAGAGGCTGGCGGCAAGATCACCACCGCCGTGCCGCCCACCGTCTCGGGGCCCTACCGGGTGCGTGAGCACCGGCTGGGCGAGCGTTGGGTGCTTGATCGCAACCCTGAATTCTCAGGCGAACCGGCTGATTTTGAGCGTGTGGATCTGATCGTCATCGTTGACGAGGCCGCCGCCGAGATCGCCAAGGAAGCGGGTGATGTCGATTTCACGGCCATCGGCCCGGCCTCGGTGCAGCGGCTGGGCGACAACCCGCCTGCTGGCACCCAACTGAAGGTGCATCCGGCGCTGTTTTACCACTGGGTCGGCCTGAACGTGCAGAACCCGAAGTTCGAGGACATTCGCGTGCGTCAGGCGATCATGCACGCCATCGACGTGCCCTCGATCATGCAGGCGGCGTTCTTTGATGTGGCCGAACCCGCGACCGGGATCATCGCGCCCGGACTGATCGGCCACCGGCCTGAAACGCTGATCCCGCCGCAGGCTGATTTCGCGCGCGCCCGTGAACTGCTGGATGAGGCCGGGATCGACCGGCTGGATATCAACATCGACGTTCTCAACAACGTCACCCACACCACTGTGGCGCAGGTGATGCAGGCGATGATGGCGCAGGCCGGGATAGACCTGAATATCTCGGTGCATGAAGGCGGCTCATTCTGGAGCCTTGGGGTGGCCGCTGATGGCGACCGCTGGCAGGATCTGGAGCTGACGCTCAAGCGCTTCTCGATGACGCCGGACCCCTACTACGCCACCGCCTGGTTTGTGAGCGAACAGATCGGTGACTGGAACTGGGAGCAGTTCTCGTCCGAGGAGTTTGATCAGTTGCACGACGAGGCACTTTCTGAAACAGACCCGGCACGGCGCGACGAGATGTATCGTCGGATGCAGGATCTGATGGAGGAATCAGGCGGCTATCGCTTCCTGACGCATGGCGTCACGGCCAACCTGTTTGCCGACAGCATCGTCCCGGCCACGCGCCCCGATGGCTTGCCACTGGTGCAGCACTTCCGCCGCGCCTGATCTGCGGTCCCATGCGCCGGCACGCCTTTTCGGTGTGCCGGCCGCTCCAGGACATTTGCAATGCTTCAGTATACCCTCCAACGCATAGCCCTTGCGCTTGGGATCGTTTTTGTCGCGATCTCAATCCTTTATACGGTGATGATCACCCTGCCGGGTGATCCGACGACGGTGCTGCTGGGCCCGCGCGCCACGCCCGAGCTGCGCGCCGCGTTCCGGGCCAATCTGGGGCTGGACAACCCGGTTCATGTTCAGATCGCGCAGTTCTGGGGCCGGATCGCCAGCGGTGATCTGGGGACCGATTACAACCGCAACCGCCCCGTGGCCGAGGCCGTGTTCAGCGCCCTGCCGCATACCATGGCTTTGGTGTTCGGGGCCATCGTCTGGTCGGCGGTGCTGGGGATCATGCTGGGGGCCTTTTCCGCCGACAACCGCAACAGCTGGATCGACCGGGTCACCGCGGTTCTGTCGGTGGGCTTTCTGGCTGCGCCCTCGTTCGTGGTGGCGCTCTATTCGCTGTTGCTGTTTTCCGTCACCCTGCGCTGGTTTCCCACCATCGGCGCGGGCGAGCCGGGCGATATTCTCAACCGCCTTTATCATCTGGCCCTGCCCTCGTTCGCCATCGGGCTGGCCTGGGTGGGCTATGTGGCGCGGATTGTCAGGGCGGCGATGCTGGAAACGCTGGGTGAAAACTACATCCGCACCGCGCGCGCCTTTGGCCTGCCCCGGCGCACGGTAATCTACAATTACGCCCTGCGCGTCGCCATCCTGCCAGCCGTGCAGGTGCTGGGCGTGGGCATCGGCGGTTTGCTGTCCAGCGCGGTTTTCGCCGAGATCGTCTTTTCGCGCCCCGGCATCGGCTCGCTGATCTATGACAGCGTGTCAGGGCGCAACTATCCGGTGGTCATGGGGTCGATGCTGGTGGCCATCGGCTTTTTCGTCACCTGCGCGCTGATCGCCGATCTGGTCAACGCAGCCCTCGACCCCCGCCACAGGACCAGATCATGACGGCGTTCAGACACACCCTCACTGGCCGCTTGCTGGCTGACCCGCTGGCGGTGGTGGCAATGCTCATCATCGCCGGGATGGTGATGGTGGCGCTGCTGGCCGATGTCATCTCACCGCATGATTACTCGGCCATGAACCTTGTTGACAGGTTCTCGCCGCCCAGTGCCACCTACTGGCTGGGCACCGACAATCTGGGCCGCGATACCTTTTCCCGGCTCGCGCAGGGCAGCCGGATCGCGCTATACGTGGCGCTGACGGCGGTGACGATCTCAGGCGCGATCGGCCTTGTGCTGGGCATGATCGCCGGGTTCGGCCCGCGCTGGCTGGACAACAGCCTGCTGTTCATCTTCGACACGGCGCGCGCCTATCCGACTATCATTCTGGCGCTGGCGCTGGCCGCGCTTTTACCACGCGGGCTGAGCACGGTGGTGATCGTGGTGGTGATCACCTCGTTCTCTGAATATGGCCGGGTAGTGCGCACGCAGACCCTGTCGCTGAAAAACGCCGAGTTCATTCTGGCTGAGCGGGCGATGGGGGCATCCTTCGGGCGGATTGTCTTTCACCACATCCTGCCCAACGTGTTGGGCCCGTTCTTCATTCTGGCGGCCATGAACCTGCCTGTGGTGATCACAATCGAGGCCGGGATGAGCTTTCTGGGCATCGGTGTTCCGCCGGGCACGCCAAGCTGGGGCGCCACGCTCAAGGACGGGTTCGATTACATCCGCACCACGCCCTGGATCATTCTGGCGGGCGGGCTGCCGCTGATCCTTGTCACGCTGGGCTTCACCTTTCTGGGCGAGGCTTTGCGCGATCAGCTGGACCCCAAACTGAGGAAGGGCCGATGACCGACACGCTGAGTGTGGAGCGCCTGTCGGTGCATTACGACACGCGCGAAGGGGTGCTGCGCGCGCTGCGCGAGGTGTCGCTGGCGGTGCCTGCCGGGCAGATCGTGGGGGTGGTGGGCGAATCCGGTTGCGGCAAGTCCACGCTGATCAACGCGCTGCTGCAACTACTGCCTGAGAATGCGCGCATCGCTGACGGCGCAATCAGGCTGAACGGCGAAGACCTTGTCGGTGCGTCATCGCGGCGCTTGCGTGATCTGCGCGGGCGCGAGATTTCGGTGGTGTTTCAGGACCCGATGACCTCGCTCAACCCGGTGCTCAGCATCGGGCGGCAGATGCGCGACATCCAGTATCGTGATCCCGTCAGCCGCGCTGAAAAAAACCGGCGCTCTGCCGCGATGCTGGCGCGTGTCGGCATTCCTGATCCGGTGGCCAAGCTGGATGTCTATGCGCATGAATTGTCCGGCGGTATGCGCCAGCGGGTGGCGATTGCCATGGCAGCGCTGATGAAGCCCAAGGTGCTGATCGCCGATGAGCCGACGACGGCGCTTGACGCCACGCTGGAGGTGCAGATCATCGAATTGCTGCAAGATCTTCAGCGCGAGATCGGCTGTTCAATCCTGTTCATTTCGCACCATCTGGGGGTGATCGCCGAACTGTGCCACCGTGTGGTGGTGATGTATGCGGGCGAAGCCGTCGAGGAAGGCCCGGTTGAAGAGGTTTTCCTGCGCCCGGCCCATCCCTATACCGCCCGGCTGATCGAATGTGATCCGGGGCGGCTGAAGCAGAAGGTGGCGCAACTGCCCTCCATCGCCGGCAGCCTGCCTGATCTGACCAACCCGCCGACCGGGTGCATCTTTCGCGCGCGCTGCGACCATGCGACCGCGGCCTGCGCACAAAAGCCGCCGCGCGTTGAACTGGACAACGGGCACTGGGCGGCCTGCCATCACGCCCGCGAGGTGCAGATATGAGCGCGCCGATCCTGTCCTTGCGCAACCTGCGCGTGGATTTTCCCGCCGTGCACGGCTGGCGCGCGCTGCTCACGCCCCGCGACAAGCGCCATGTCCGTGCGATTGATGATGTGTCGATCGATATCATGCCCGGCGAGACACTGGCGATTGTCGGTGAGTCCGGCTCAGGCAAGACCACGCTTGCGCGCGCCGTCAACGGGCTGGTGCCGCTGGTCGCCGGTGAGGTCTGGTTTGACGGCATGGCGCTGCATGACCGGCCTGACTGGCACAGCGTACGCCAGCGTGTCGCGATGATGTTTCAAGATCCCGTCGGCTCGCTCAGCCCGCGCAAGACGGTGCGCGATCTGGTGCTGGAGCCCTTCGCCATCCACGGCTCAAAACCCGCCCGCCCTGAGGACAAGGCCGTTGCGCTGCTGGCCGCCGCCGGGCTGGGGTCGGATTTCCTGAACCGCTATCCGCATCAGTTATCAGGTGGGCAGGCGCGCCGGGTGGGCGTCGCGCGGGCGCTGGCGCTGACGCCTGCGCTGGTACTGGCCGATGAACCCACCGCCGGGCTGGATGTGTCAGTGCAGGGCGAGATCCTGAACCTTCTGAACCGGATCAAAGCAGATCACGGGCTGACCACGCTCATCATCACCCATAACCTGAACATCCTGCGCCATATCGCCGACCGGATCGCGGTGATGTATCTGGGCCGGATCGTCGAGATCGGGCCGGTTGAACGCCTGCTGAGCGCGCCCACCCATCCCTACACCCGCGCCCTGATGGCCGCCAACCCAGAGCCGGACCCCACCGCGCGGCGCGAACGGCTGGTGCTGAAGGGCGAAACGCCTGCGTTGACAGCGCGCCCGGCAGGGTGTGAATTTCACCCACGTTGCCCCGTCGCCCGCCCCGATTGCGCCACACGGGTGCCGGTGTTGGCACCGTCACCCAACGGCGGCGCCGTTTCCTGCCACTACCCATTGACCGAGGATATCGACCAGTCATGAGTTACGCGATTTTTATTGGCCGCAATCATAGCTCTGACGGCCACGCCTGGCTTGCCGGGTATGGCGACGAACCCTCAAGCCATTGGCTTGAGGTGGTACCCGCCCGCAGCCATGCCCCTGGCAGCATGATCACGGTTGGTGTGTCCCCTAAAGCGGACCTGCCGGGCAAACGCTCGGACATTGCACAGGTCGCGCAGACCGCGCGGCATCTGCGTGTCAGCTACAGCCATTATCTGGGCGTGCCTGCACCGATCACCAATGGTGGCCTGAATGAGCACGGCGTTGCGGTGCGAGATGTCTGGTCGCCCTCGCGCGCTGACCTGATCGCCATGACCCCCGCCGATCAGACCGGCCCCAATTATTCAGACCTTGCCCGCATTGTGCTGGAGCGCGCCCGGACGGCGCGTGAGGGTGTGGAGATCATTGCCGCGCTGATCGCTGAGCACGGCTATTCCTGCTACGGCGGCAATTCGCATCTGATCGCCGACCCGGATGAGGCCTGGGTGGTGATCGAATTTTCCGGCGGGCGCGGCCTGTGGGTGGCCGAGCGGCTGGGGCCGGATACGATCCGCGCCTCGCGTCCCGGGTATATCGGTGTGATCCCTGCCGCGCCGGATGATGATTTCCTGTTCCCCGCGCATTTCATCCAGACCGCCATTGATCTTGGCTGGTATGACCCGGCGACCGGCCCGTTTGACGTCAACACGATTTACGGCGATGGCAAGGGCATGTGGGAGGGGGTGCGCTGGGTTGAGGCCGAGATGCGCGCCCGCGCCGCCACGCCCGGAAAGATCGCTCTGGCCGATGTCATCTGGTCCATCGCCACCGAAAAGCTGACCGGCGATACCGCAGGCTATGGGCAGGTGGTGCCGCTGGTACATCCGCGCCATGATGCCTTGCGGGTGATGTGGCATGCGCCGGTTGGCCCCGCTACAGCGCCGCTAGTGCCGGTGTTTCTGGGCATGAGCGATGTGCCCGCCGAGTTTGGCCCACACCGCTACCTGACCGAGGGCGAGAGCGCACGCTTTCATGACCCGCGCCACGCCGCGCGCAACCCCGACAGCGTCAGCCATGTTCCGCAAGCCGCCGAGGTAACCCGCTCAGCCTTTCAGATCTACAAGCGATTGATGCATCTGGCCTTTATGCAGCAAGACCCGCTGTTGGCCGAGGTCTGGGACCACTGGCGACGGACAGAGGCGCGGCTGGCAGCTGAACTGCCCGATGTGCTGCGCAGCGCCGAAATTCTGATCGATCAGGGTGAAGCGCGGCTGGGCGCGCGGCTGCTGGATGAGCATGCCCGCACAAGGCTTCTGAGCGCATTGGCCGAGGCCGAGGCACTGGCCAATGCCGCCGAGATGCGCCTGCGCATGCGCGGCGTGCTGGACCCGGCCAATGGCACCATTCTGCCGCGACAGGTCTGGTAAACGGGGCATTGCGGCATCACGCACGCGCCGGTGGCGCTTGATCCGCCATCGCCCGGCAGCGTAGGGTCGCCGTGGCCACCCTCAACCGCCACCGCGATGGAGAGACCACGCCATGACCCTCATGACCACCCTGAACCCTGACCGCTTTCTGGCGGACCTGCACGCGTTGCGCGGCATCGGCGCATCTGGCGTGGGCAAGGGTGTCATCCGCCCCGCCTATTCGGATGCCGACATTGCGGGGCGGCGCTGGCTCATGGCACGCATGGCAGCGGCGGGGCTGCGTGTGCAGGTTGATCCTGTCGGCTCGGTCTTCGGGCTGGGCGATCCGGGGTTGCTGCTGGGCTCGCATACCGACAGCCAGCCACAGGGCGGCTGGCTGGACGGCGCGCTTGGCGTGATCGCCGGGCTGGAGATCGCCCGCGCCGCGCGCGAGGCCGGGCGCAACGACCTCTCGGTGGTCTCGTTTCAGGATGAAGAGGGGCGCTTTGGCGTCACCACCGGCAGCGCCATCTGGGGCGGCAACCTGACACTGGACAAGGCCGACAGCCTGACCGACCACACCGGCACCACCCTCGCCGACGCCCGTGCCCGCATGGCTGACCTTGCAGGCGCGTTCGTGGAGCCGGCGCAGTTCAGCGGCTTCATCGAGATGCATATCGAACAGGGTCCGTGGCTGGATCAGGCCGGTGAAAACGTGGGCGTGGTGCGCGATATCGTCGGCATCCGCGACATGCGCGTCACCCTGCGCGGCCAGCAGAACCATGCGGGCACCACGCCCATGCATCTGCGCCGCGATGCCTTTCAGGGGTTGGCCGGGTTCAACACATTGCTCAATGACAGGTTGCGCAATGTCGTCACGCCCAGCACGGTCTGGACGATCGGACATGTCAGCGTCAGCCCGAATGCCTCGTCCATCGTGCCGGGGACTGTCAGCTTTTCGATGCAATGGCGCGATGGCGACAGTGACCGGCTGAACCGAATGGAAGCGATCATCCGCGAAGCGCTGTCAGAGACCGCCACCGCGCGCGGGCTGACACTGGAAACCGGCCCGCTTCTGGGGCTGGAGCCGGTAGCGATGGACACGCGGTTGCGCAGTGCGCTCGAATCCGCTGCCGAGGCGCATGCTCCGGGCAAGTGGCGCACCATGTCCTCAGGCGCGCTGCATGATGCCACGAATGTCGCGCGACTGATGCCGGTGGCGATGGTCTTTGCACCCTCCATCGACGGGATCAGCCATGACTTTGCCGAGGATACGGCCGAGGAGGATCTGTGCACCGCGCTCAAGATCATGGCCGCCGCCGTGGACGCCCTGTAACGAATAGGTCTTGCCTATGGGCACAGGCGTGCGGGAAAGTCTGACCATGACCGAGCACCCCAAACGCCCCCGCCTGCGCATCCGCATCGTCTTTGGCGATGAAGAGATGATTGGCCCCGGCAAGGCCGAACTGCTGGAACGCATCGCGCGCACCGGCTCCATCGCGGCGGCGGGGCGTGAGATGAACATGAGCTACAAGCGCGCGTGGCAGCTGATCGGCACGCTGAATGCCATGTTCCGCGACCCGCTGGTGGACAGCACCCGTGGCGGGCCGGGTGGCGGCGGGGCGGTGCTGACGGAGGCGGGGCAAGAGGTGCTGGCGCTCTACCGCGCCTTTGTGGCCGAGGCAGAGCAGGCAGGATCGGCACAGGTGAGCGCGTTGCAGGCCCGCCTGCGCGATATTCCCGATGGTAAATAACGGTTGACCGCGCCGCGCCCTTCCTGCGATATGTTTTTTGGAACATATCATCTGGAAGCCCGGCATGCCCCTTGCCATTGCCCGTCGATCCTTCTTCGCGGCCCTTACATTTCTGACCCTGGCCGCTGGCCCGTTGGCGGCGCGCGCGGATGCTCCGGTGGTGGCCGCCGCCTCGGATCTGCAATTCGCACTGACCGAGATCGCTGCGGCCTTTACCGCGGATACCGGCATGCAGGTGCGGCTGTCCTTTGGCTCGACCGGCAATTTCGCGCGCCAGATCCGGGAAGGCGCGCCGTTTGAAATTTTCATGTCCGCGGATGAGCAGTTCATTCTTGACCTGCACGCTGACGGGTTCACCCCGGATGAAGGCGATCTCTATGCGATCGGGCGCATCGTTCTCATGGCGCCCAACAGCTCGGTTTTGTTGCCTGACGCGACGCTGGACACCCTGGCGGCGTTGTTGGCAGAGGGGCAGATCACCCGATTTGCCATCGCCAACCCTGACCATGCGCCCTACGGCATGCGCGCGCGTGAGGCGCTGATCACACGCGGCCTGTGGGACGCGTTGCAACCCTTTATGGTGCTGGGCGAAAATGTCAGTCAGGCCGCGCAATTCGCGCTGTCGGGCAATGCCGAAGGGGGCATCATTGCATGGTCACTGGCCCTCGCGCCCGAGGTCGGCAAGCGTGGCAGCTATGACATGATCCCAGAGGACTGGCACCAACCGCTGCGCCAGCGCATGGCGCGACTGCACGGCGCGGGCCCGGTGGCCGAAGCCTTCTATGCCTACATGATGGCACCCGCAGCGCGCGAGATCATGGACCGCTACGGCTTTGCCCTGCCGGACGACGGGTAATTCATGGACTGGACCGCGCTCTGGCTGTCGATGCGGCTTGCGGGGTGGACCGTTTTCATCCTCTTGCCGGTCTCGGTCTTTGTGGGGCGGTTTCTGGCCTATCGCCGGTTCCGGGGCAAGGGGCTGGTAGAGGCGCTGGTGATGCTGCCGCTGGTTCTGCCGCCGACGGTGCTTGGCTTTTATCTGCTGGTGGCGTTCGGACGCAATTCGCCGGTGGGCGAGCTGTGGCACAGCTTATTCGGCAGCCAGCTTGTGTTCAGCTTTCAGGGGCTGGTGGTGGCCTCAATCCTGTTCAACCTGCCCTTCGCCATCCAGCCTGCGCAGCGCGGGTTTGAGGCCGTGCCTGTCGAGGTGCGCGAGGCTGCCGCCTGTTGCGGCATGTCGCCCCTGCGCAGCCTGTGGCGGGTAGAGCTGCCGCTGGCATGGCCGGGGCTGATGACCGCCATGGTGCTGACCTTCGCGCATACTCTGGGCGAATTCGGCATTGTGCTGATGGTCGGCGGCTCCATCCCCGGTGAGACAAAAACCATCGCCATCGCCATCTATGACCGTGTGCAGGGGTTCGATGACCAGGGCGCTGCGACCATGTCGGCGGTGCTGGTGGCGATCTCGCTTGTGGCCATCACTGTCACCTACGCGCTGTCAGCCCGTGTGGGGCGGAGGTTGTCATGATGGCGCTGGAGGTGAGGGTTCAGGCGCAATCCCCGATCCCGCTGGACATCGCCTTTCAGGTGGAACCGGGCGAGTTGCTGGCACTGGTCGGTCATTCCGGCTCTGGCAAGACCACGCTGTTGCGCACCATTGCCGGGCTGTGGCAGCCACAAAGCGCACGGGTGCGGGTGAATGGTGTGACTTGGCTGGACACCGCCGCCCGCGTCAACCTGCGCCCGGATCAGCGCCGGGTGGGTGTGGTGTTTCAGAATTACGCGCTCTTTCCGCATATGACGGCGGCGCAGAATGTGGCCAGCGCCATCGACCATCTGCCGGGGCCAGAGCGGCTGGCCGAGGCCACGCGTCTGCTTGATCTGGTCAATCTGCATGGGCTGGGCGGGCGCAAACCGGCGCAACTGTCAGGTGGCCAGCAGCAGCGCGTGGCGGTGGCCCGCGCATTAGCCCGCCGCCCCGAGGCCTTGTTGCTGGATGAGCCGTTTTCAGCCGTCGACCGGGCCACCCGCGAAAGGCTGTATGGCGAGATCATCGAGCTGCGCCGCCATCTGGCCATGCCGGTGGTGCTGGTCACCCATGACATGAACGAGGCGCAACTGCTCGCCGACCGCATGGTGGTGATCGAAGGGGGGCGCATGGTGGCCGAAGGGCCAACTGACACTGTCATGTCAGACACCGAAGCCCTGCGCGCCATGGGTATCCGAGAAGTCGCCGCCATGCTGCCCGCCGTGATCACCGAACACGGCACCGACGGGCTGACCCGGCTGGAGGCCCCGACCGGGCCGCTGTTTCTGCCGGGGATCACAGGGGCGCCGGGCACGCAGGTCCGGGTGCGGATCATGGCGCATGAGGTGATCTTGTCGCGCCAGCGCCCTGAGGGGCTGTCGGCACAGAATATCCTTGCGGGCACGATCACGCGGATCGTGCCGGGGGCCGGGCCTGCCGTGATGGTGCATATCGATGTCGGCGGCCCCGAGGTTCTGGCCCGCATCACCCGGCGCGCCGCCGAGCAGATGGCGCTGCAACCCGGTGACAGCGTGCATGCCATCGTGAAATCCATGTCCGTTGCGCGCGATCATGTCGCACGGGCGCTGCGCGATGTGCAGACCGCGCAATAGGCTGCACATATCTGCAATTCCGGGGCTTTCGTGGCATCCTGAGCGGCCACCCCCTCCGTTCGGACGGGGCAGCCGCGCGCGCACCGGGCTAGCCTTGCGCCGCGCGGCAGGCGCGAGGTCTGACCATTCTGCCATTGGCAAACGAAAAAAGCGAACAAGGACATATCAATGCTTCCACTTCGGACTGCGCGGAAACGCCTGAACATTCCCGCGCCGACCAGACCGGACGCCGCCATACGCAGGGGCGGAGCCATCACCATTTGCGCAACACTTCTGGCAGCTGGCGTTCTGGCCGGATGCAAGGAGGACAGCGCAGAGAACGGGCAGGTCTCGGCCGATACCACAGCCCTTCAGTCCGAACTGGACGCCCTTGAAGACACGCAATCTGTCCTTCGTTTTGCAGGGGCCGTCACCGCAACGGGCGCGTACACTACCGCCGATGACCCGCGTTATGCTGGCCGTGGTGATGATGTTTTCCGCCCGGCGACTGGCGGGCGCGCAGCCAACGCCCGGCGCGGCAGCAATGCGGATGGCCCCTACGCCTTTACAATTTACACAGACGCCGTTCACCACGAAGACGCCGATAACGTGGTCCGCGCCTGGGCAAGTTTTGTCATGCCTGAAGGCGCAGGCCCCGGCACCTATGCCTTGGCTTCGGTATCTGATTCCTCGGACAATGAGGCCCAGGTGTCAGTCGCTGGCGATGGCTATGCCTGGCAGTTCGCGCGCGGGATTTCCGGCGTGATCATGATCGAAGAGATAGGTGACACGCTCAGCGCTGCTTGGACATTCGAGGCACATGGCCGTGGCGGCGACCAGATAGAGGTGACGGGCGCGGTAAGATCCCTGCCCTTCTCGCCCCAGCCCGAGGCCCAGTATACGCTGAGCGCCGATGATGAGACACTCACCCATTTCGGCCGCATGACATCGCGGCAGCGCGGCAACGGGCGGATCACGCTGTTGCTTGGCCCCGGCATCTATTTCGACCTGCCGCCAGATCCTGAACCCGGCGCGCACCCCATTCACCGTCGCCGCAATGATGACCGCGACATCACCGCAAACCTTACTGACTTCTCCATCGACACGGTGGATGGCGAAATGACGCTGGAACGCGACGGCGCGTCGCTTGCAGGCCGTTTCGCACTGACCGCAACCGGCGAAGACACACTGACGCTGGAAGGAACCTTCGACACAATCATCGCGGACATGCAATAATCCGGTAATGGCACCGCTCAGGTGCGCTTTCGGCAAGGAGGTGGCAGCATCATGTTGACCAACAGCACAGATCGCCCGTTCACAAGCAGGATATGGAAAAGAAAAATGCGTTTTACCAGATATGTTGCCCCACTGGCAGTCGCGCTGAGCGCCCTGTCAGCACCGGCATTGGCCAGCGACACCGCCGCGATCATGGTCTTTGATGCCTCCGGCTCGATGTGGAACCGGATCGAGGGTGACATCACCCGTATCGAGGTGGCGCGCGATGTGATGGAAGAGTTCTTTTCAAACCGCGATGCTGCCACGCCGATCTCGGTCATTGCCTATGGCCATACCCGCCGCGGCGATTGTGGCGATATCGAAGTGATTGCCCCGCTTGGCCTGCACGACGCGGCTGATCTGACGCAGCGCATTCGCAGGCTGAACCCGCAGGGCATGACACCCCTGACCGACAGCCTGATCCTCGCGCGCCAGCAGATCCCGCCCACCGCAGAATCGGCCGATATCATTCTGGTGACCGATGGTCTGGAAACCTGCGGCGGTGACCCCTGCGCCGCCGCCGCCGACATCGCCGCCGAGGGGATCAGCATCCGCGCGCATGTCGTGGCCTTTGGGATGACCGAGGAACAGACCAACACGCTCGCCTGCATCCCTGAACAGACCGGCGGCATGCTGTTCAACACGAATTCCGGCGCCGAACTCGCTGAGGCGATGACGGCAGTGGAAACACGCGAGCCTGTGGAGCCGGAACCTGAGCCAGAGGCGATGGTGGAACCCGAACCCGAGGTGATCGAAGCCGCCACCGCCATCATGGGCCCGGACAGCGTGCGCATGGGCGAGCGTTTCACCATCAACTGGTCAGAGACCATTGATGAGCGTGATTTTGTCGCCATTGTGCCGATGGGGGCTGATGAAGGCGCCCTTGGCACCTCAGCCCGCGTGCGCACAGGTTCTTCCGCCGAACTGCGCGCGCCAGCTGCGCCGGGGTTGTATGAGCTGCGCTATGTTCAAAACGACGGCCGCGCCACCCTTGCCAGCGCGCCCATCGAGGTGACGATCGCCGAAACCTCGATCAGCGGGCCGGACAGCGTGCGTATGGGCGAACGTTTCACCATCAACTGGTCCGACAACATCGACAGCCGCGATTTTGTCGCCATCGTTCCGGCAGGAGCAGACGAAGGCACACTCGGCACCTCCAACCGGGTACGTTCCAGTTCATCAACCGAGCTGCGTGCACCCTCCGAGCCGGGGATGTATGAGCTGCGCTATGTCCTTGACGAAGGTCGCGTCACTTTGGCCAGCGCCGCCATCGAGGTTACCGGAGCTACCGCATCCATCAGCGGGCCGGACAGCGTGCGGATGGGCGAACGCTTCACCATCAACTGGTCCGACAACATCGACAGCCGCGATTTTGTCGCCATCGTTCCGG